>CALRKZ020000025.1:0-6360 GCA_943368365.1 Mesorhizobium carmichaelinearum | reverse complement strand
CCGGGCTGCCGAGGATCCCGAATTCGAGACCTTCTACACGAAGAACATTCTTCTGAACGAAGGTCTGCGTGCCTGGATGGCACCGGCCGACCAGCCGCACGAAAACTTCGTCTTCCCTGAAGAGGTTCTGCCCCGTGGTAACGCTCTCTGAGCCGGCCCTCCCACGGATTCAACAGGCGCCTGCGGGCGCCTTTTTCATGCACTGGTTTCCCATGCGCCGCCGGGCTGGCTGATCTAGAATTGCAACGTTCCGTCAGCAGTGCCGTGGAGTTGCAGCTGAAGGCCTCTGGCCCGAATGCTCCATCTCCGAACACGTCACCGGCTGGCCTGATCCCCCCAAGGAGGAGGTGCCCGTGAGCCACAGTTCCATGACCCAGGGTCTGCTGATCGCGGAGAACGCCGGCTGATTTCGGCGCCTGATTCCTGATCATTCGGTTCCGCGCCAGAGTGGACCCGGCGAGAGCCCCCGTTGCCAGGTCACCGTGCCCGGCAACGGGGGCATCGTTATGTCGGCTCCGGAGCTTTTTCGATCCGCTGCAGGAAGGCGTCCAGCCGCCGCCGGACCTCCGGCTCGTCGGCCCCTCCCCGCCGCAGAAGGGCCACGCCGTCCTCAAAAGCCTCCACCCCGTAGCGGCCTCGCAGCGTCTGCAACTGGGCGATGCTGTTCTCGAGGGCCTCGCGGTCGGTGGCGAAAGCCACCTGGTAGCGGTTCAGCCAGTCCAGGTCCACGGCGATCCACTCCACCGGCCGCTCCTGCCGGTTTCGGTCGAGATAGGCCGTGCTGTTCGGGAAGCGCACCAGCACTTCACGCCGGGCCAGATGGGGCACCAGGGGCGTGTTGGCGGCCACGCTCGCCCCGGCCGGGATCCGCTCCAGCAGTTGCCGTGCCGTCTGGCCGTGCTGCCACTGACGGGCCGGCGGGCTGTAGACCCAGGGGTCGATGCTGTCGGGGATCACGAACGAGAGACTGCGGTTCGGATTCGCCGCGATCGTGAACAGCAGCGAGAGGACGATGCAGCCGGCCCACACTCTCCGCAGCCGCCGGTCGCCGAAGGCAGCCGGGTGGGTCCGCCACCACTCCACAGTCCCGGCGAACAGCCCCGGCACCACCAGCAGCGTGTAGCGGATGTTGATCGAGAGCGGATTGTTGTTGCCGCGGGCCAGCAGCAGGCCCAGCAGGGGCACGCCCATCAGCGCCCAGCTGTCGAGCGAGATCAGCGGCACGAGCATCAGCGGCAGGCCCTGGGCCAGCAGGTAGCGCAACGTCTCGGCCGGCGGCCAGACCAGTTCCCGAAGCACGATCAGTGGCTGCCGCAGGGCCTTCAGCAGCACCTGCAGGCTGCTGGCCTGCTCGGCATCGCCGATGTAGTGGCCGAAGTTCTCGACCATGAAGCGGCGGGAGCTGTCCTCGCTGAACAGCGGCATCAGCACGTTGGTGACCAGCAGTACCCAGCCCACACCCAGCACGGCCAGAGCGAGGGCCAGGGGCCAGTCGCGGCGTCGCCGCAGCAGGATCCAGAGGCTGATCCCCAGCAGCAGCACGCCCGTGTCCTCGCGGATCAGCGGGATCAGCAGCGCGGCCGGTGCCACCAGCCACCAGCGCCGCTGGAGCACCCCCAGCCAGAGCAGGAAGAAGGCCAGGGGCAGCTGGCAGAGATCGGTGAAGTTGCCCCAGGTGGGCCCGATCACGGCATTGGCACCGAACCAGCTGCAGGCCACGAAGGCGGCGAGCCGGGGATCGTCGAGTCGCTGGAGGGCGATCCGGTGCAGCACCAGCCCGGCCGCCGTCATCAGACCCACCTGAACCAGCGGCAGCGCCCAGATCCCCAGCAGCCCCACCAGCGGCACCCAGAGCAGCAGGGCGGGGGTGAAGTGCTGGCCGAGCCGGTGATAGCCCAGGGCCGGCAGTTCACCGGCATGGATCACGTTGGTGGAGAGCTGGGAGGAGAGGGTGCTTTCGAACGGGTGGCCCCGCAGGCCATTCCAGATCACCTGCAGAAAGATTCCCTGGTCGTAGGAAGCGATGAGCACCTGCAGCCGCCACCACTGCAGCAGAAGGCTGACGAGGGCGAACACAGCGGCCGCCAGCAGAACCACCCGAGCGCTGCGCTGCGCCTGGTCAGGGCGCACCCCCGGATCCTCCATCCCTGCGGCTGCAGATCCACCGCTCCCAGTTCTCCTCACCCCGCACCTCCAGGTGACAATCCAAACCCTGCCGCCGCAGTATCCGTGGCCGCGTGTCTCCGGTTGCGCCGTGGCTGGGTCCTGTCGCATCCTCCCGCCGCAGCAGGACCCGGAACGCCCCGGGCCAGTGGTCGTCCGCCCCGTCCGGCAGGTTGAAGATCTCCCGCTCGGCGTACCAGCGCAGGCTTGGACGCTGGCCGTCGCGGCCCTCCATGTAGATCGGCAGGGCGGACACGCCGGTGGCAGACCCCGCCCCGCGGGCCAGCGCCGCCGGCGGCAGCACCGACCAGGTCTCGTTGAGTTCCCAGTTCCAGGCCGGACTCAGGAAGAACAGCAGCAGCGAGAGCACCCAGCCCGTCAGCAGCGCCACCAGGCCGAGCCGGCGCGCCCGCCGTTCGGCCAGGCCCAGGGCCCAGCCACCGAAGCCCAGTCCCAGCGCCGCCGGCAGGGGCAGCCAGCGGTAGGCGCTGACGATCCCGGCCGGCAGCAGCCCCGGGATCGCCGCCACCACCACCGCCAGCAGCATCAGGCCGCCCAGAAGCATCCACAGCCAGCGAACCCTCCCCAGAAAACCCCCGGGGCGACGCTCCCCCACCAGGCGCTCGAGGGCCGGGGAGCACACCAGGCAGAACGGCGGCCAGAGCAGCAGGCTGTACCAGGGGAGCTGGGTCCGCATCGGCAGCACCATCAAGGCTGTGGCGAGGGTGAGTCCGAGGCTCCAGCGACCGGCGCGGCTGCCCCGCTCGCGCCAGGCCATCGCCACACCGAAGGGCCACAGCGGCAGCCACGGCCAACCCCCCTCCAGCACCTCCAGCAGCGGTTCGATCGGGCTGCCGTGGTGCTCCTCCACGGTGGAGGCGAAGCGTGACAGGCCCTGCACCCCCCACATCACCAGGGCCTCGTCGCCGCGCTGGAGCAGATGCCAGCCGTGCCAGGCGAGACCCGGCAGCAGCCCCAGCGCCAGGCCGGCGCCCAGCCAGCGCCAGCTCCGGGCCGGGAGCTCCCGGTCGAGCAGGCGCAGCAGCAGGCCCGTGCCCAGCACCGGCAGCACCACCGGCGCCTTGAGCAGCAGGAGCCCGCTGCCGGCCAGTCCGGCCACCATCCCCCCCCGCAGGGCGGCGACGGGCTGGCGGCTGCTCTGCAGCAGGCCGAGCCAGAGCAGCACCATCGCCGTCAGCTGGGCGCCATCGAGCATGGCCAGACGCCCATGACGCGTCAGCGGCAGGAGCGTGAGGGCGATCGCCGCGCTGCAGACGGCCACGCCCGGCCGTCCCGGCCGCAGGCGCATCTGCAGCAGACCGACCAGGGGCACGATCAGGCTCGAGAGCAGGGCCGGCGCCAGCCGCACCACCCACTCCGGCGGCCGGCTCGGGGGGCTGCCGGAGTGGGCCTGCCAGAGCTGGATGCAGCCGGCGATCAGCCAGTGCAGCCCCGGCGGCTTGTTGAGGTAGGTGGAGCCCCAGAAGGTGGGCAGCAGCCCCTCCGGCCAGGGCCGTCGGCTGGTCTCCAGCGCCACCCGCGCCACGATCCCCTCGTCCCAGTCGCGCAGGGGCACCGCTCCCAGTCCGGCCACGACGAGCACCAGGGTGGCGAGCCACAGCATCAGCAGGGCCCTCCGGGGTGTCACGCGGAAGGGTCTGGCCATGGGGGCCGGCAGGGAATCTGCGGTGCGCCGATTCTGGTGCCTGGCGATCTCCCCTCCGGCGGGCATCAGGAGCCGGCGGCTGGCCGGCTTCCGGCTAGATCCCGTCGCACCGCCTCGGTTGCCTCGGGCACCGAGCGCAGGGCCGGGCCCAGGCGTCGCGGGTCGGCGCCCAGCACCGCCGAGAGATCGGCCAGCCCCTGGAGCACCGGGTCGGGCCGGCGGCGCAGCGCCCCCTCCGCCACGGAGCGGGCTTGCCACGGCTGCCACCCGGCCAGCAGTACCACCGCGCGGTAGGCGGAGGGCCAGGGATTGTGGGGCAGCAGCGCCTCCAGCCGAGCGAACCAACGCTCCGCCTCGGCCGGCCTGTTCCGCAGCGTCGCCAGCAGCGCCAGGCTCCAGAGCGCTTCCCGGTCGGCGGGATTGGCCTGCAGCCGCCGCTCGGCCCAGTGGTGCACCCGGGCCTGGTAGGAGCGGTGGCCGTCGAGCTGATGCTCGGGGCCGATCGCGGCGAACCCCGGCGCCAGTCCGCTCGGTCCCCGTTCCAGTCCACGGGCCAGGGCGGGAAAGGTTGTGGAGAAGTCGCCGGCGGGATCGGGCGGATCGCGCCGTTCCCACAGTTCGAGCGGAGCCCCGTCAGGCCAGGTCCAGGTGCCGCGGAGCACGAAGCGAGGATCGCTGCGCACCCTTTGCGCCAGCAGGCGGGAAGCCTCCCGCCGCATGCCCGCCTCGCCGCCGGTGAGCAGCACCCAGCGGCTCCGCTCCAGCACCAGAGGGTGCTCCTCCTCCCGCCGTCCGAGCTGCCGGCCCAGCAGTTCTCCCCCACCCATCCGCCCGTACACCGTGGCGGTGTGTTCATTGACCTCGGCGGCGTTCGGAAGCACCACCAGCGTCTCCGGCCGCTGGCCCAGCCGGCCGCGCAGCTCGCCGATCAGCTCCGGCAGGGGAGAGCGCCGCTCCCGGTGCAGTTCGCCGGCCTGGCCGGCGGCGCTGAGCCCGGCGCTGGCCAGCAGCGCGGCACCGAGCAGGCCGGTGGCGGCCCGGCGGCCGAGCCGGCGCCGCAGCAGCCGGCCCAGCTCCCACCAGCCCCGGGCCAGCAGCAGCAGCAGCAGCGGCAGCACGGGCGTGATGTAGCGGGCGTCCTTGTTGGGGCTCACGCTGGTGAGCAGCCAGCCGGCGAGCGCACAGCCGATCAGCCAACGCCAGCCGTCCGCCCCGGCCTTCGCACCGGCAGTGTCTGAGGCCCGGCCCCGGGCCTCCAGAGCTGTCCGGATGCGGCCGCGGGCCAGGGCCAGAACGCCGCCCCCCAGTCCCAGGGTCAGGTTGAGCGGGCCCAGCTGGGCGGGCCAGAGCCTCGGATACCAGAGCAGGCCCTCCAGACTCAGGATGCCGGGATCGCCCTCCTCGCCGGCCGACTCGATCACCGCCCGGTTGGTGCCGCCGATGGTGGTGATCCAGTTGTGGTGCAGCCAGGGCAGCACCAGGCCCAGCACCAGGCCCAGCGCCACCAGCACCTGGAGCCGGCGGCCACGCCGACGCAGCCCGAGCCCGGCCGCCCAGAGGCAGGGTGCCAGCAGCACCAGCAGGGCGCTCTGTTTCACCAGAACGGCGGCCGCCACCGCCAGGGCCGCCACGATCGCCTGGCTCCAGCGGCCGCCGGCCGCCCCCTGCCAGCGGCCCAGCAGCCACAGCGCCAGCACCGCGGTGGCGGTGAGCGGCAGGTCGAGGGTGTAATCGAGCCGAACCGCGATCAGGCCCGGAGCCATGGTGGTGAGTGCCGCCGCCAGCAGCGCGAAGCCCGGACCCTGAAGCTCGCGTCCCCAGCAGGCCACCGACACCAGCAGCAGGGCCTGCCACACCGCCAGAGCGGCGCTGGCCTGGTCGGGAGCCTGGCCGCTGAGGGCCATCACGCTGCCGTTCACCAGGCTGGCGAGGGGCGGGATCTTGGGAGACAGGTCGAGCAGGCCCTGCCAGCCGGGCCAGCCTCCGCCGGGGAGCAGCCCGAGGGCGCGGCCGTGATCCACGGCGCTGTTGAGGTAATCGGCCTGGTCCCAGGCGGGCAGCCGCTGGTCCAGCTGGAGCCACAGCTGATCAGCCAGGGTTCCCGCGATCCAGATCGCGGCCAGCGCCAGCCACCAGAGCCACGGGCGCGGGGAACGGGAGCTCAGGGCCGGGGGGCAGCGGCTTCCAGTGTGATGGAACGGTGGAGTGGAGAGGCCGTTGTGCGTTCTGTCACATCCGGACGGGCCCTCTTTGGAGGCAGGCGTGATTCTTATGAGGGCGCATCGCGCCATCTCGTGTGAGGACCTCATGAAACTCTTCCAGCAACTGCTGCTGGCACCTGCGGCTCTCGGACTGCTGGCCCCCGTGGCCGTGTCCGCTTCGGAGCTCAACCTCGACGGCATCAACCAGTACGCCGGCTCCGAGGAACAGGTCACCAGCATCACCCAGTTCTCCGACGTGCAGCCCACCGAGTGGGCCTACCAGGCGCTCTCGAACCTGATCGAGCGCTACGGCTGCGTCGCCGGCTATCC
>CALRKZ020000024.1:0-7626 GCA_943368365.1 Mesorhizobium carmichaelinearum | reverse complement strand
GATGGCTCTGGAGGGTGGCCGCAAGCCACAGATCTTCCACTCCGACCAGGGGTGTCAGTTCACCTCGTCAGACTTCGTGGCCTGGCTGCAGGCCGAGGAGATCAGGATCAGCTGGTCCGGCCGTAAACGCTGCTACGACAACATTCTGGCGGAGAGGCTGTGGCGGACGGTCAAGTGTGAAGAGGTGTACCTGCACGCCTACAGCGATGGCTGGGAGGCTGAAATGAGGCTGGTGCGCTTCCTGTGGAGGTACCGCCATGTAAGGCCACATAGCTCCCTGGGAGGCAGAACTCCCCATGAGCTCTACATTGAGGCCGAACCCTGTTCTCCCGCCCGGAGTTAACGATATCAAGGGGGAGAACTATACAATCAAAGGCACCCGCCTCACTCATTTTGAAGAGCGTGACGGCGATCGGATTTTTGATGCTGTTTCCAGGTTCGGTCTTATAGGAGTCGCCCACTGCAGTGGCGCCACCTGCAGACATCAAGATTTCAAACGGTTGCAGTGCGCCGCCGTCGAGACAGCCCTACAGTAAATGATAACAATTCGATTCAACCGGTGACGACTAGTCAACTATCACTTGTGCAAGCATTCTCTCAAATTCACGTTTTTACGAAGAGAGACTATGTATTTGAGCTGCTTGGCCCACCCCACAGCGCACAAAACGGCCTATGGTATTACTTTGAAGACGATGGAGCACAGCGAATTGAACTGTCTATAGAGTTGCAAGGAGTTAACGTCATCCGTGCAGACTGCGAGAAACGATTAAGCCCTTTAGCGGCTGACACATAACTCATGCATTGAATAGATAAGGCATCCAGACTCGCAAGAATGTTGCGATGCATACTTGGTCTGCCGTGATTTTGCCAAGAATGGTTTATTGAGGCTTTGGAATACCCACTCAAGCTGCGGGACAATGGCTCTTTGATTCAAGGCAACGACTGGGTAGATGGGTGGCAAACAGCTCGGCTTCACGGACTATGCGCTGAGTACGGCCAAGAAACCCACCAAGCGCGAGAAGTTGGTGGCCGAGATGGAAGCAGTACTGCCTTGGCAGGCCCTACTGGATCTGATTGAGCCCGATTATCCCAAGACCAGCAAGAAGGGCGGCAAGCCTCCTTGCCCATTGGTCAAAATGCTGCGAATCCATCTGCAGCAGCAGTGGTATTCGCTGAGCGATCCGGCGATGGAGGATGCCCTGATCGAGGGGCCCAACATGCGCCCATTTGCAGGGATCTACCTAGTCAGCGACCGCTTCCAGGATGAGACGACGATCCTGGCCTTAAGGGACCTGCTGGAGAAGCACCACCTGTGTGAGCGCATTTTCGAGACGGTCAATGTCCATCTCAAGGAACGGGGGATGGCCTCGAAGCAGGGCATGATCATCGATGCCACCTTGATCACTGTTGATATCGCGGCGTAAGCTCTGAGGGGTATTAAGTAGAATGTCTTGGGGCTAATTCAACTGAACTCCTGTCTACCCTGATTGCCTCAGCTAGCGCTATCCGATTCCGCTTTTGGGCGATTTCCGTAAATGCGACGAGCTCATAGCGCTTTAGATGCTGGCGTCTACCTCCCAGAACCAGACTTCTTCTGACCTCGAGATGTATGCTGGATAACCACTGGCCATGTACGTGCGGTTCCAAAGATCGATATGGTCTCCTTGATTACCAGGTCCCCAGAAGTTTCGACAAAAGATCAAACCACGCCGCCCCGTGAAAACGGACTGATCTACTGAGTGATAAATCCTCACCTGGCCAAAGACGGACGGGTTCGAACTCATCCACGCTGCTATTTCTTCGCCACGCAGTAAATGCCTATTTCCATGGCCATACCAACAACGTACACCTCCAAAACCACGAACATCTATTCCACCATCAATGAGTGCGATGCCAAATCTTATGGCGCATTGATTCTCGAAATGAGGAGTTCCGTCACTTGCTTGGCAAGGATGGTACAGCTGCGGATACGCGGCCCAAAGTCGATCGAAATCAATTTGTGCAATGTTGACGAGCTCTATCTCAGATTCTGATGCCTTGGGCAGTTCTTGATTCATGGTGCTCGTTTTGTGTTTTTACCGAACAGCTACATAGTCGATTCTGGAGCAGACGCAAGAACTCTCCCAATACACACCCATTATAGCTTGGACACGACCAAAAGCGCAAGTTACCGCAGCTGCTGCAAACTGTCGTGTCGCTTATCCGAGTCCGTTATGCAGCTCGGCACCCGTCCCCTTCACCGCGTTGGAAGAGTTCGGCTAACTGACGGATCATCCCCTGATAGAGGGGTTCGGTGTCAAACTACTACATGGGCTTGGACATCTGGCCACAGTAGTCTTGAGATCTGGTAACCGCCCCCTAAGAGTTGGCGCAAAAGTAAGTTGACCAGCCGCATTCTTTCCTCCAGTCCTCATGCCCCTAGTGGTAAGGGATTCCCAAGAAGCGAGCATGTCCTGCTTCAATAATCGATTCGCCGAGAGCGTGCATCTGAAGTATTTGCAGAAGACTGTGGATCGCTCTATCGTGGTGAGTCATATCGCTTATCATGACGATCCCTGCATATCACCACACAGTTATGATCCACTCCAGCGTCTTTTTGCTGTCTAGATAGTTGAGACTGTACCACTACTGGATCAGATTACAACAAACATTAGTGGCAAATGGGCATAGGGTAGGCCGACGTTTCTCGCTACCCTTGGGGTATAGGGGGGGGGCAATCAGCACGATCATTGCTTACATGGTATGCTTATAGGGCATCGCTGTCAGGAACTTTTCACGTATTGTGCGGTTTTTGGCCCTGCTCTGCCCATAAAACATCTAAATCCCATCTGGTTGCTGCCTATCAACCGAGGAATAGGCTTCGATCAAAGGGCCATTGTCCCTCAGTCGGGCTATGCTTTTAGAGCCTCCTAGGCTCACTCAGGAATATCGAGAGATGTTAACTCAGCTGTTACATGCTGGACGGTTCCATGATGAACGTATTCATATCTTACAAAGCCAAAACCAGGCACAAAGTCTAAAAGGCAGTGATCAGGATTTGTGCGGAAGCCTACTTGCCATCCCTTCTGGCCCTGAAAAACGACTTCATCTTCGACTCGCCAAGCATAGCGAGGGGTGTCTGGATCTTGCGGGATAGAATCATTAATATGGGGAGTTGGCAGAAAGATGTGGTACCCAAGGTTTTCCCCGCGCAAAGCGTCTTGGATTATGGAAGTGGGAGTGCCTGAGTGGAGTTTGTAATTCAACCAAAGTCCATCTTCTCGAATCGTAATGACGCTAAGCTGCTTTTCGGGATCCGGGCTTGCCCAAACCAAATCTGTAGGGAAACCACTGACTACAATTATAGATATGGCCTCCGATGCGTGTGACTCGACAAGCGAGGTTTCCCATGCTGCTGCCTGCGAGGCCTGAAGCGATTCCTCAATTGAGAAAGTATATCTCCATTGAGTGTTCTTGCGGGTTGGGATTGAGAGTACTCTGCCTGAGAAGGAAGATGGTGGAATGTCCATGGGGGTTCTTGAGGCGATGAGGGTCTAAGCGAAGTCAAAGTGCAAGGCTTTGCGCTATAGTTGGCCAAGTTAATCCTCATGATAATGGGCCCAATCCGGACAGGAGGATGCGCTACACATATCTTTGCCGAATGAATCACCTCACGAGAAGCATCTAGGGACTCCCTGGGCATCAGGAGATAAAGGAGCGGATGACGAAAACATTACCGGGTGGGCTTGTGCTTTGACGCCGCAGGTATTGCATTAAGCCATTGACGTTCGTTTCCTCCAGTTTTTTGGATGTTTGTGGAGTCCAACGATGTCCTCCAGTCACACCATTCCCCCGTTCATGACGCCGCAAACAACTGTCGTCGCGCCATGAACAGATTTGTGTGGGCTGCGATCACGCTGACCTTGCAACGGTTCTTGGCCATTCCGCGCAGCCGAGTCCTCTGAACGCCGCACTGCAGCTTGATCACCCTGAATGGATGTTCACTGACGTGACCCCCTTTATCGGTCCAGACCGAATGAGAGTGGGTGTTGGTGGTCATGCTGCAGCTCCCTGTTGAGCTGCCTCCAGGGGCGTACGCCCCTGAAGGGCCGATTGTGGACTGAGGGTGTTGTACTCCCGCCGCCATTGGTCTGACAGCAACTGGGTGTCCGGCGACGATTAGGTAGGCGGGACCGCGCAACTACATAGGCGGGTCTCAGGTCGCGACAACAGGGCTCCGATCCCGGTCTGGAGCTCCGCGATGCCCGCCCCCCTGTCGTTGCGGATCAAGGAGAGGTACATGGCCAAACGGGCCGCTGGGCTCAGCTAGCAGATCGCCGCCGATGCGGTAGGGATCTCGCTGCGCAGCGCCCAGCGGATCGACCGGGGGGAGCTGCAGCCCCAGGGACAGCAGCAGCAGCGGGGCCGCCACTGGCGCACACGCGCCGATCCGCTGGCCGATGTCTGGGACAGCGTGCTGGTGCCCATGCTCGAGAAGGCGCCGCAGCTCGAACCCCAGACCCTGCTGCTCCATCTGGAGCAGGCCTTCCCAGGTCAGGAGTGGTTTCGCCGTAAACGCACGCTCCAGCGGCGGGTGGAGCAGTGGCGGGCCCTGCACGGGCCTGGCCAGGAGGTGATGTTCCTGCAGGAGCATCGCGCCGGGGTGCTGGGGATCTCCGATTTCACGCTGCTCAAGGGGGAACCGATCACCGTGGCCGGGATTGTGCTGGAGCAGCGGCTGTTCCACTTCCGCCTGCCGTACTCGGGCTGGTGCCACGTGGAGGTGATCCATGGCGGCGAGAGCTTTGTCGCCTTGGCCGAGGCCCTGCAGAACGCTCTCGCCCTCTGCGGTGGGGTGCCGGCGGAACACCGCACCGACAGCCTCAGCGCCTGCTTCCGCAACCGCGACGGCAGCTACGCGGGGGACTACACCAGCCGCTACCGGGAGCTCTGTGCCCACCTGGGTGTGATCGCCACCCGCAATAACCGCGGCGTGGCCCATGAGAACGGCGCCATCGAGGGACCTCACCGGCACTGGAAGCACCGTCTGGAGCAGCAGCTGATCCAGCGCGGCAGCCGCGATTTCGCCACCAAGGCCGGGTACCGGCAATTTGAGGTGGGTGCGCAGAAGATCTGAGGAAAGGTTCACTTACTTGCTTCACCTGGTTCTGGTCAAGCCCGAACACATTGATCAGTTGCCAGACAACCGCGGATGGATCCCCAATGGCTACAGAGCGATTGCAGGGATTGCCATCCGCCTGGACTACACAGGACCTACAATCCTTGGTCAAAGGCTTGATGAGCTCAACCATAAGCGGTTGATCCAATTGATCACTAGGCTTGGTGCCTTTGACCGTGCCCTGGACCGGCTGCCCCTAGACCAATTGGAACGGTCCTGGGCTGAGTGGACCACCGAGCCAGGAATCTACTTCTATCGGAACACCTGGCTGCGTGGTCACTGGCAGTGGTTGCGCATCCTTGAGGAGAATCCTGGTTTGCCGACGTTGACGCTGAGCTTGAGCGACCTTCTGGCTGCTTACCAGGAGCGTGTCGCCAGAGTGGCCCAAGCTGCTGCCGGGCATTCTGCCTCAGCAACAGGTCTGTCTCATTGACTGCGCTGAGCTGACGGGCTCCATTCCCCTACTGCCCACAATTGATTAGTCTGACCTTCCCTGTTTCCGGAATAGGGAGGGTTCTCGTCCTAGAGATGGCCTCGGGACTGTGGGGTTATAAATGTCAACAGGATTTTGCGTCGCGGACAACTACTCTATCAGTGATCGTAGTTGCATGCTGAGCGGTTCTGATCTTCTGGCCATGGTCAAGTACGAGGAGGAGTGCCTGCGTGCCAATTATGGCGAATGGGCAATGGAAACCAGCTTGTCTAGGTTCCTGTGGAGATTCTGCCATGTAAGGCCGCACAGCTCCCTGGGAGGCAGAAGTCCCGAAGAGGCTTGCCCCCCCTCCACACACACACAGGGTTGGTGATGACAGGAGCCCAGGCTGTCCAATGGGGGCACCTAGCTCAATCAAGGCCTGGCTGGTGTTGTGCTCGCGTCAGAAGGGACCCGGTCAGGTCATGGGTCGGTTGTTCATCCTCTGTGAGCGTCGCAAGCCACCAAACCGTTCAACTTACATACTGCAGCATCGGAATTATAAGGATACTTCCCGCCTCACCGTTGCCGTCGAACCCAAAAATACTGCGTCATGCCTGCGGCTTTGCTCTTGCCGACCAGGGAGCTGATACCCGCCTCATTCAGGTCTATCTCGGGCACCGCAACATTCAGCACGCCGTTCGCTATACCGCTACCAACCCGGCTAGGTTTGAGAAGTTGTTGCGGCATGACCTTCCCTGGTTATCCATTGAGACACTAGTGCTCAAAACATGGAGATATGTTGTGCCGCTGCGTCGGGCGCCTGAGCTGTCGACACAATTGTAGAACATCTTAGCAACCCTGAATCGTGGAGCTTTCTCAAAACCTCTTTGATGTTGTGTTGCGCGGATGGAAATACACAGCACGTGAGAAACAGCATTTCAACATCATAGCTTATGGTGCAACCTCTTCCCCTTCTTGGAAGGTATGCTTCAGAAAGGCGGTACCTCAAGGTATAAATCCAGCGAAGCTCCTGATGTATCTAGATGTGTTCTCTTTGTCCAAGCTCTCACCGCAAGTGCTAACCCCCTTCAGTGAGATCTATGAGGAGGTGCTCCCTGTCAATGATCAGAGCTATGAGTCCGCACTTGTATTTTTGCCGGGATGGCCAGATCAGCTTGTGGACTTTGAAGACCTAGGCCAAGTACGAGCAGACACGCCTCAGGGCATCACCTTTTACCAACAAAGCAAAGAAGAGGCAGGAGGCTTTGTCAGCCTATTTCTGCATGCTAGATACAGGAAACAACTAGTCAGAGGATTGACGTGGTATATAATTGAGGACTTCATGCTTGTAAGGCACTATGGAGACTTATGGGTAGAGGTAAAGCATCCAGGAGTGTCAGAGATTGCCGGCAAAATTGATGAATGCCTTTCTGCGGCAGCAGTCACGGCAACACTTTCTGGAATTGCGCAAGCGGTAGGAGGGTCAGGGGGGGGTATGCCACCTGGGATTGCGTCCGCATTTCATGCTGCTTTAGTGGCGTGCTTGATAGCCAAGGGAGTAAAATGGGCTATTGAACTCAATATCGAGCTTTATCTGAGAGAACGGAGCTAATTGCCAGGCAACACGAAGCTGACGTTGACCCTGAAAACGAGTCCAGGGTGAATGAGAGTACTCATCCGGGCAGACTAGGCCGGGGACTCGACCATAGAAACGCATCAAGTACACAGCCCAGCAGATCATCCGCAAGCTCAAGACAGCCCAACAGCTGACTAGCCAGGCTAAGCCGGTCGCGGAGGTCTGCAGCGTCATCGAGTTGACGTAGGCTACTTTATACCGCTGGCGTCAGCAGTACGGTGGGGTGCAGGCAAAAGAGCCTAGACGGCTGACTCAGCAGGAGTGAGGTGGTCTGGTTTTTCTGGACAGCCCCCATCGTTAACCTCTGAGGCGGGGCACCGCCCCTGAAAGGGGCTCCCACCGATGAGCAAGCGCCGCACCCACAGCCCCGAGTTCAAGGCCAGGGTCGCCATGGAGGCGATCAGTGGCCGCAAGACG
>CALRKZ020000023.1:0-20160 GCA_943368365.1 Mesorhizobium carmichaelinearum | reverse complement strand
GAGGATGAATGAGGGTTTTCCTGGTGTTCATGGCGCTGTGGTCCCACTCCGATCCATCTCGAACTCGGTTGTGAAACGCAGTAGCGGCGACGATAGTTGGAGGGTAGCTTCCCGCGAAAATAGCTCAATGCCAGGATAAAACTCTTGTTGATTCTATGATTAGCTTTCCGTTCCGCTCCTGTTCTGAGAAGTAAGATCTCAGGGTTTGAGGTGGATGAGCGGAAGCCGCTAGAAGCCACCCTGCAGGGTGGCTTTTTTGTGTTTGGAGCTTGTGGAAGAGGGGTGGTTGGGGAATGGCGCTTCACAAGGCCCCGCCTAGCCTGCATCGAAACCCTTCTCCTTCGCCTCCGGTGCAGCCCAGCCCCCTTGGTCGCGTCCGGCTTCGCCTGCGCCGGAGTGTCCGTTCCGCTGGACGCGCTCTCTGGGGTGCGTGGCGACTCTGGGATCACCACGACTGTTTCGACCTAAGCGCTGCCTTCGCGTATCACACTCTGCAATCGTTCTTCCCCCTGTTCCTGATCATTCTTTCGGTGGCGGGCTGGTTGCTTGGCAGAAATGATGGGATCACCGGGCAGTTCATGGCCTGGGCCTCGCAATTCCTGCCCGTTTCCGCTCTCTCGCTGGTGCAGACCACCCTGGATCAGTTGTACCGGCAGCGCGGAGGAGCTGGCATCCTCGGCATCAGCGTCTTGCTGGTCACTGCCAGTAACGCCTATCTCAGTCTGCAACGGGGCACGGACCGCCTCTGGTCGTTCCGCCCCTTCATCCCTGCATCGGCTCAACCGGCAGACGAGGGTCTGTCTCATCAGGGTGCTGCGCGTCTTCTCCCCCGTCCCGTCCGCCGTTTTCTCCTGAATCGCCTCAAGGCTTTCAGCTTCGTGCTCGTCGTGGGTCTGCTGTTCGCGCTGGATCAGGTGACGATCAACCTGCGCCTGGTCGGTGGCCAGGCCATGCGGAGCCTGGCTTCCGATGCGCTGGGCGCCTGGGGAACGCTGCTACTGCCGGTGTCCTCGTTTGGTCCTTCCCTGTTGTCGTTGCTGATCGCCTCGGCGATGGCCTTCGGGTTGCAGCGTCTTCTCCCCTCGCGCCGTGTGCCGTGGCAGGCCCTGCTGCCTGGCTCGCTGCTGATCGGTTCGGTGTACACCCTGCTCAACCTGGCCGTGGCCCGAAGCGTGGTGTCGCTCGGTGCGCGTTTTCAGGCCTACGGCATCGTCGGCGGCGTGCTGGTCCTCACGCTGTGGATCTGGATGCTGGCCCTGCTCTTCTATTTCGGTGTCGCCGTCAGCGTGGTGCAGTCCGATCCCGGCCCGGGCGGCGATCCGCACCCCTGGCGCCATCGCCTCAACCCGTCGTTCCGGTCACGATGAGATCACCTCATCACCGCGTCGTGGCCAAGGTCGGTCTCTCGCTTCGTCCCCTGCCGGCCAGTGCCGTGCTGGTCTGCGCAGGCATCGGGGCCACGGTCCTGATCGGTTTCCTCACCCTGGCTCTCGTGCCGGTGATCGTGGCGACCGGGCTGATCGTGGCCCTGGTGGCCGGTGCCCTGGTCTGTGCCTGGGCGGGCATCGAAGCCCTGGCGGCTCTGGAGCGCTGGATGGAGAACGATCCACGCTTCCACCGCTGATGAACCGCCCCCTGCCCTGGTTCTGGATCCTGCTGGCCGGCCTGCTGCTGCTGGCTCCCTCACCGGCGGGGCGTTTCCTGCTCGATGTGCTCGGTGGCATCACGCTGTTTGTCCTCCTCCTCCCTCTGGTGCTGGCTGGCGCCGGGGTGCTGGCGTGGCAGGTGCTGCGTCGCCGCCTGAACACGTGTCAGGCCTGTGGTTTCAGCAGCCTGGGCAGTGAGGTCTGTCCAGCCTGCGGCACGCCGTTCGGCTCGGGCCCCAACGCGGCGGAGGCCTCGCTCGGATCGACCGTCGTCCAGTCCGTCGACGTGGCGGGCTGGTCGTCCGGTGCAACCGCCTCCAGAGGCCGATCCGCCGATCCCGGCGGGATGACCATCGACGTGGAGGCCCACGCCGTGGGCGAAGAGGGCGCCGGCCCCAGCTGAACTCGCTTCGATGCCGCTCAGGCCGTGACCCCTCGCTCCAGTTCCTGGAGACGCCGTTCGCGCAGAAAGAGGAACAGCGGAGCTCCACAGGCGAAGGCCACCGTGACGCTGCACAGCAGCGCCAGCCAGACACCGCGCATCCGCAGCCGCCTCCCTTCCATCACCATCCACACCGTGACCGCGGTGGCGGCGATCGCCAGGTCCCGTGACAGGGATCGGGCCGCCGGGTTGGCGTTGGCTTGCTCCACGAAGAGCGACAGGTCGAACGGATGGCCTGACTGGCTGATGAACTCGAGGTTGGCCAGCCAGGGCAGCACCGCCCCGATGATGGCCAGAGCCAGATACAGCCAGGCCAGCCACCCACGGCCCACGCTGGGGGGAGGAAGGCTGGCGGCCGCTGAGGCGGCCTCCGTTTGTTGCTGATGGTTCACCCCTGCGCCTCCAGCTGTTCCGGTTCGATCGAGCGCACATCCTGCTCCACCAGGCTGAGAATCGCCTCACAGCGACGGCTGCAGGCCAGGGCCCTGCGGTAGAGATCAGCCATCGCTTCCACCTCCAGATCCTCGGACTGGAGCCTGGAGAGAGCCAGTTCGAGTGCGGTGTGGGCCTGGGCGAACGTGAGCTGGGCCACCTCGTCGTCCCAGCTCTCCGCGGCTGACGCCTCGGCGCCATGGTTGCTCCGGGCTGGAGTGCGGCGCGGCGTCATCGGATCGTGGGGGGGGAATCGGAGCCGGTGATCACCGATCCTGACTCGGCACGGTTCAGCCGTTCGATGACGCGGCTGGTAACGAGCCCGTCGGCGAACTCCAGCTGGATCCGTTCACCGGGATTCAGCTGCAGGGCCGATCGGACCAGCCGGCCATCGGCGCTGCGCACCACGCTGAAGCCCCTTCGCAGCATCTGCCGCGGCGAGAGAGCCTCGAGCAGCTGGGCGAGCTGGGCCATCCGCTCCCGCTGGCGCGTCAGCCGTCGGTTCGGATGACTGGCCTCCAGACGCAGCCGCAGCGCCTCCAGTCGCTGCCGTTCGCGCTGCAGCCTCCACTGCAGCTGCTGTGCCAGCAGGGCCTTGTGATGGGTCAGACCCTGCAGCACGCCATGGCGGTCGGGCAACAGGGCCACGATCGCCGCCGTCGGTGTGGCGGCCCGGTAGTCGGCCACCAGATCCGCGATCGTGGTGTCATCTTCGTGGCCGAGACCGGTCACCACCGGCACCGGACAGTGCGCCAAAGCGAGCGCCACGGCTTCGGCATCGAAGACCGCCAGATCCTCCCGGCTGCCGCCACCCCGCGCCAGGACCACGGCCTCCACGCCCAGACCGTCGGCCCGGCGGCTGATCGCCTCGACGGCCGCGCGGATCCTTTCCTCCACGGCGCCCTGCACCGGGATCGGCACCACGATCAGCCGGCAGGCGGGCCAGCGCTCGGCCGCCGTCCGCAGCATGTCGGCCAGGGCGGAGCTCGGTGCGCTGGTGAGCAGGGCAATCACGCCCGGCAGCCGGGGCAGGGGGCGTTTGCGTTCCGGCAGGAACAGGCCGAGGGGCGCAAGCTGCTCGCGGGTCCGCTCGAAGCGGCGCAGCACACTGCTCAGGCTCGGCCGCAGGTCCAGGATCTGGACGCAGAGCGAGGCCCGCGTCGTCCAGAAATTCAGTTTGCCCACCACGGTCACCCCATCGCCGTCTTCCGGCTGGTAGGTGAGCCGTGAGAGCTGGGAGGCCCACACCACGCCGGCGATGGAGCTGGTCTGATCGAGGAGCGTGAGCCAGAGATGCCCCTTCTTGAGCTGGGGCCGCGACACGGTGGCCTCCAGCAGGAAGCGCGGCGGGAAGCCCCGTTCCAGCAGGGCTCCGATCGCCCCATTGAGGGCCGCGACGTCGTAACGGGGAAGAGCGGTGCCTGACTCAGCGTTCAAGGCGCCCGTAGCAGATGCCCCAGTAGAGACTGACCACGCCCGCGAGCAGGAAGAGAAGCCGGCCCACGGGATGGTCGAAGCGGATGAGTCCGACGGTGCAGACCACCAGGGCCGTACTCAGCAGCCGTGAGCCGTCACGGCGGTTCTTGGCGTAGAGCGGAGGCACGCGGCTGGGGTTCGCACGGTGGCTTCAGTCTTGCCGACCGCGTGGACCGTGGGGAGCGCCGGGGCGATGGCGTGGATCGCCCCGGTGGCTGGATCAGCCCAGGCCGATCTGGGACAGGATGCCCTGGCCGGTGAGGAGTTCGGTGGCCAGGCCGATCACGAATCCGAGCATGGCGAGACGGCCATTCCAGGTTTCCGCGAAGTTGACGAAGCCGAAGCGGGGTCGGGAGGCGTCAGACATGGGGGACAACGTCGAGACCAGAACCGTAACGAATGGTTTAGTGGTCTTGACGTGGTGCGGGCGTCCATTTTGTTCGGATTCCTGCCCCTTGATCGCCCCGGGTGATCCCTGGGTTTGACAGCCTCCCACGCCTCGCCTAGGGATGGGGGCCGTTGCTGCCCTGGGGCCCATCACCGCGCGCCGCCGACTGCTTGAGGAGCAGCTTTCCGCTCCCCTGCCCAGCAACCCCGAACTGGTGCTCGTCACTGATCTTGACGGCACCCTGCTGGGTGGGCCGATCACCTGGAGACGCTCCTTCTATGCCTGGCTCGAGAAGAGTCGTGAGCACGTCCTGCACGTGTTCTGCACCGGCCGTGATCTGCGCTCCGTGGCCCGGCTGCTGGAGGACGATGAAAGCCACGGGCTGCTGGCCCCCCATCTGGTGATCGGTGATGTGGGCTGCACCGTCGCCTGCGGCACCAGTCTGGAACCGCTGCCCCTGGCCGTCGATCCGATCGAGGGGCGCTGGCGCGGCCTGCCGGAGCGGCTGGAACCGCTGCTGCGCGGCCAGCCGGGGATCAGCGCCCAGCCCCTCAGTGCCGACCGGCGTCTCGCCTTCTACTACGACCCCGACGTTCTCGACCATGGCCTGCTCAGCCGGCTGGAGGCCGAAGGGGTCGACTGCCTGCTCTCCGATGGGCGCTACCTCGATCTGCTCCCCGCCGGGGTGAACAAGGGCTCCACGCTGCTGGATCTGCTGAGCTGGCTGGAGATCGGCAGCGAGCGTGTGGTCACCGCCGGCGACAGCCTCAACGATCTGGCCATGTTCCGCACCGGCCTGCGCGGGATCATGGTGGGCAATGCCGAAGCCGAACTGCGGCGCCAGCTCCCCACCCTCCCGTGGATCTACGGGGCCCGGGGCCATGGCTGCGCCGGGATCGCCGAAGGACTGGCCCACTTCGGTTTCGACCATCTCTTCGATGCCGAGCTCTGGGCTCTTGCCTCCGGCGCGATGGACGCACCGGCCTGACCGAGGGGTTCAGCCGGGCAGCCTGGCCTGGCCATGGCGAGCCAGGCCGCGGCTGGTGAGGGCCGTGGGCTGGGCCGTCAGCGGATCCTCGGGCCAGGGGTGCTTCGGATAGCGGCCGCGCAGCTCGCGGCGCACCTGGCCGTAGCCGCCGCGCCAGAAGCCTTCCAGATCGCGTGTGATCTGCACCGGTCGGCCCGCCGGGGAAAGCAGATGCAGGCTCACCGGCAGCCGGCCGTCGAGCACGCTGGGCCCGCAGCGGAGGCCGAACAGCTCCTGCAGCTTCACGGCCAGCACGGGTTCGCCGCTGGAATAGTCGATCCGTGCCCGCCGCCCCGAAGGTACCGCCAGCTCCGCGGGGAGCAGTCGCTCGAGCTCGGGGCGACGGCTCCCCACGAGGCCGCTCCAGAGTGCTTCCTCCAGATCAAGGCCGCGCAGGTCTTCCAGGCTGCGCAGTCCGTCCAGCTGTGGCCCCAGCCAGGCCCCGGGATCCGCGATCAGGGCCCGATCACTCCGATCCGGCCAGGGCTCGCCCAGGTGCCGGTGCGCCAGCAGGAGCCGCTGCTGGAGCTGACGGCTCCGTTCGCTCCAGCCCAGGCAGTCCAGCCCCTTGGCGGCCAGCCCCTCCAGAAGGGCGTCGAGCACGGCCTCGGCGGGCACGTCCTTCCAGGGGCAGGGGCGACGCTCCAGCACGAGCGCCCCGAGCCGTCGCTCCCGCTCGCAGCGGACCCGACCGGCCTCGGCATCCCACTGCACCCGCTGCTCCTCCGTCCCTTCGCTCCGCTGCAGGCTCTCCAGGATCTCGCGCGCCAGCGGCAGGGCCTGCAGGATCCGCACCTCGCTTCCGCCCGCATCGACGGCAGCCACCGCCAGCACGTCGCTGGATGCCAGCGGATCCTGGGGGTGAAGACGGGCCCCCTGGCCGCTGCGCAGCAGGTAGCGGCCACCGCCCTCGGCCCGGGCCAGGGCGATCCGCTCGGGGTAGGCCCAGGCGATCAGGCGGGCGGCCTCCGCGGCCTCGCCCTGCACCTCCCGCGGCGGGGGCGCCTGGCCGGGGGCGGACTCCAGCTGCCGTCGGAGCTGGCGCTGCAGCTGGAGCAATGGGCGACGGCGGGGGTCCTCTCCCGCGGCCCGCAGCCAGTCGAGCCGGCGCAGCAGGTCGCTGCCGTCCTCCTCGCGGCTGAGGGGATCGCGTTCCTCCAGCAGCACGGCCAGGGCCGTGGCGAGGGGGAGGAGATTCGCATCCCGGCCCCGCAGCAGCATGTGGGCCAGCCGGGGATGGACGCCGAGCCGGGCCATGGCCCGGCCGTGGGGCGTGAGGAACCCGCGTTCGTCGAGGCCGTCGAGCTGGCCCAGCAGCCCCTGGGCCTCCAGCAGGGCCCCGTGCGGCGGTGGGTCGAGCCAGGGCAGACCTTCCCCCAGTCCTGCGCCCCATCGGGCCAGCTGGAGCACCAGCGGCAGGGGGTCGGCCTCGAGCAGTTCCGGAGGGTCGAAGGCCTCGCGGCGGCGTTCGTCGGCCGCCGAACCCAGCCGGACGCATCGGCCGGGGCCGAGGCGGCCGGCCCTTCCCTGCCGCTGCAGGGCGCTGGCCCGGCTCACAGGGACCGTCACGAGTCCGTCCATGCCGGTGCGCGGATCGAACCGGCTGCGGCGACTCAGGCCACTGTCGATCACCAGCGTGACGGCCTCGATCGTGAGCGAGCTCTCGGCGATGGCGGTGGCCAGCACCACCTTGCCCCCCGCCCCTGCGGGGGGGCTGATGGCGCTGAACTGGGCCTGGAGCGGCAGGCTCCCGTGCAGCGGGCAGAGCTCGGGGCCGTCGCCCCAGGTGGTGTCGCGGATCGCCTGCAGGGCCTGCCGGATCTCCCGCTGGCCCGGCAGGAACACCAGGGCCGTGCCCCGTTCGGCGGGGCCATCGAGCCAGTGGCTCTCGAGGGCCCGCACGACCTGCCGCGCCAGCGGCTCCCCCGGCCGCGGGGGCTGGTGCTGGAGCGACACCGGAAAACTCCGTCCCTCGGAGCGGAGGACCTTCGCCTCGGGAAGCCGCTGGCGCAGTGGCTCCAGATCGAGGGTGGCGGACATCACCAGCAGGCGCAGTGCCGGGGCCAGCACGCTGCGCGACTCCCTCAGCAGGGCCAGGGCCAGATCGGCTTCGCTGCGCCGTTCATGGAATTCGTCGAAGATCACCACCGCCACCCCGCTCAGCGCCGGGTCGTCCTGCAGTCGGCGCAGGAACAGGCCGTCGGTGAGCACCTCGAGACGGGTGGCGGCCGAACACCGCTGCTCCAGCCGCATCCGGTAGCCGACGCGCTGACCCACCGGTTCTCCCAGCGTGGCGGCCAGCCGCTGGGCGGCCGCCTTGGCGGCCAGCCGCCGTGGTTCGAGCATCAGGATGGTGCCGGCGTTCGGAGCGGACCATCGCTCCAGCAGGGCGAGCGGCACACGGGTGGTCTTGCCGGCACCAGGCGGGGCCTGAAGCAGCAGCGTGCCCCCGGGCGGCAGCTTCGCCACGATCTCCGGCAGCAGCCCGTCGATCGGCAGGGAGGAGCCGATCGGGCCATGGGACGGACGCATCGGTTGGGTGGCGCCGTTGGGACGCAGGAAGCGGGTTCAGCCGAACAGCTTGAGCACCAGGGCCAGCAGGGCGGTGCTGAGCAGCCCGAGGGAGGCCAGCAGACGCACCAGGGGCCCGAGGGAGGGGGCCAGCGAGGACATGAAGAAAAACGGAAGAAGTGGATTCCCCTGTTTTACCGCCCGCCTGTGGGAGTGTTGGTGCCATCGGCCACGTTTCGTAGCCATCCGCTCCGGATGGCCGGCCCTCAGCGAACGTGCCGGGCCCCGTCCACCGGGTGGTAGGCCTCGCCGGTGGTCTCCTCGTAGACGATGGCTGGAAGACCGGTTTCGAACATCGTCTGCAGGGCCTCCTTGAGGTAGGGATTCCAGCCTCCGGTGGTCACCTTGCCGTGGCGCACCGTCCAATCCCAGGTGCCCTGCAGATCCCTGGGAATCCGGCCCTCCCGGTCACGACGGGCCACCAGATCCTGCGATTCGACCAGCCCAACCAGGATCGGATCCTTCCCATAGGCGGGCGTGAGGCTCAGCTCAAGCCGCACCGGATCCTCCTTCACGAGGTGCAGGCGAAAGCGCGGCGGCAACTTGAGGCTGCGCAGCACGGCCGCCACGATGCGGGTTCTCTGGTCCAACTGTTGGCCTCCGTCCAGAACTCAGATGCACCGTCCGGTTGTACCAGCCGGTGCCTGCGGCCCAGGCTATGCAGTGACGGTGGTCAGCCCGCGTCGGAAGGGCGGAGCGTTTGATCGTTCTCGCCGCCGAAACGCACGGTGAGCAGGTCCTCGCGGGTCAGCTCTCCGTCGTCGTCGAGCAGTTCGGGATGGATCGTGAGCCGGCCGGTTCGATCGGGCGCCGACGGGCCCTGACCCGCAAGGACGGCCTGGCCGCTGCCGGGATCACCCGGCCGCGGAATCGCCTGGAAACCGCGACCCATCACCCGGAAGGCCTGCCACAGCAACACCAGGAAGCACGCTCCGTAGAGGAGGGGGAAGAGGTCGGCGAGGGACCGGGCCATCGGGGGTGTCGGGCGTGGGGTCGCTCCGGCGCGGGGGCGTGATCCATCATTGCCTGGATGAGGCGCCCTGGGCGAGCTTCCAGGCCCAGAGGCTGCTGCAGGCGGCTCCGAAGGCGAGGAACAGCAGCAGGAGCCCGGTCGTGTCCATGACTGTTAACAAAACTTCGTTAAGTGTAGGGGGATCGGCGCCGGCCTGCACTTCGTCACACCTTGGTGTGGTGGCCGCCTGTCGCGAACCCTCCCCCTGCCGTTACGTTCCAGAAGACCCAGGATCTGTTCTCTCGCCATGCGTGCGCGGACTTCCCCCGGTGGGCCTCTGCTGCCGTTGCTGCCGCTGGCCCTGCTCCTGGCGGTGCCGGCTCTGCCGGTGACACCCTCGCTGGCCCAGTCGCGTCCGGCCGGCGCGGTGCTCGGTCGCCAGTCGTTCGTGGCCGACGCCGTGCGTCGCGCCGGTCCGGCCGTCGTCACGATCGACACCGAACGCACGGTCCTGAGGCCCGGCTCGCGGGGGCTGCCTCCGGGGCTGCTCGCTGACCCCTTCTTCCGCCAGTTCTTCGGTTTTCCCCAGGCACAGCCGCCCTCGCCTCGCACCGAGCGGGGACAGGGCAGCGGCGTGATCTTCCAGGCCGACGGCCTGATCCTCACCAATGCCCATGTGGTGGAGAGGACCGATCGGGTCATGGTCGGTCTCCAGGATGGCCGCCGGATCGAGGGTCGGGTGGTGGGCCTCGACAGCCTCACGGATCTGGCCGTCGTCCGTCTCCAGGGGCAGGGCCCCTGGCCCGTGGCCGCGCTCGGCAATTCCGATGCGGTTCAGGTGGGGGACTGGGCCATTGCCGTGGGCAATCCCTTCGGTCTCGACAACACGGTGACGATGGGGATCATCAGCAACCTGAACCGCAACGTCAGCAAGCTGGGCATCACCGACAAGCGGCTCGACCTGATCCAGACCGACGCCGCGATCAACCCTGGGAACTCGGGCGGTCCCCTGCTCAACGCCGATGGGGAGGTGATCGGGATCAACACCCTGGTGCGCTCAGGGCCTGGCGCCGGGCTGGGCTTCGCGATCCCGATCAACCGGGCCCGGGGTATCGCCGCTCAACTGCTGGCCACCGGCCAGGTGAGCCACCCCATGATCGGTGTGGGGCTCGATGAGCTGCCTTCCGAACTGGCCGGTTCCATTCGCCAGGGTGCTCTGGTGCGTTCGGTGCTGCCGGGGGGACCTGCCTCCCAGGCCGGGCTACGCCGAGGCGACGTGATCGTGGCCGTCGGGGGCAAGTCGCTGGCCGGGCCGGCTCAGATGATCACCGCCGTGGAGAACAACGGTGTGGGCAGACCGATGCGGCTTCAGATCGTGCGGGGTGGAACCCCCCTGCAGGTGGAGGTGACCCCCACAGCGATGCAGTCAAGAGGCGCGTCGCCGGGCGGGGCACCGTTTCCACGCTGAGCTGCACCGGCCGCGCCGGGCGGTGGCCCGGCTTCAGAGCACATCCATGTCCCGCTGGGGGCTGGACGAGGGGCCTGCAACCCCCTGGGGGGACGGAGTGGGAGCGCCGAATCGGCTTGGGTTGCCGAGCTGCTGTCGCATGACCCATTCCGTGGCGGCCTTCTGGGTCTGCCAGGCCTGCAGCAACTGCTTGGCAATGCCGCGGAGGGACTGGGCGTCACCGGTGGAGTCGATGACGCGGGTCAGGCGCTCCAGCTCGAATTGCTGGCCGAGGGTGAGGGCGAGCGGTTCGGACATTCCAGGCATCGCGACGGGGCAGTGAAGCCACGCCAATGCTACGAAGTGTTTCGAGTGCTCGCGTAGCGACGGGTACACAGTTACCGGGAACGTGTCAGCGTCTGCCCATGGGCCTGGGTTCAGTGGTGCTCGCGCAGGATCTCCACGCAGTGGGTGATGCAGGCGCCGTCATCCAGGGAGCAGGCGGTAATGCACTCGAAGTAGCTTTCCACCGAATCCCAGGGCCCGTCATGAGACTGGGGCCCCTCCTTGCGGGCATCCGCCAGGGGACCGTGGTCGTTGGCGGCGGTGAAGCCACCGATCGAAGCGCTCATGGGCCCGGGAGCAAGGGGGATGCTGTCAGGATATGCAGATGATTTCCGGGGGACCAGCGAAATGAGTCTTCCTGCTTACCGAAGCATGAAGATCCTTGTGCACGGCCCGAACACGCCGTCCCAAGGCTGAAGCCACCCCGCCTCAGGGCTGGAATTCCGGGGGTAGGCCGCCTCCGTTGCGCTGCACCTCAGTGGGCCGGCTGTCGGCGCGCGGCGCTGCGCGCCTTCTGCTTCTCGCGGTTCGCCGCCTGACGGGCCTGACGGGCACGCTCCGCCTGGCGCGACCGCTCGGCCTCGGCCTCCTCGGCTTTCTTCTCGCGGTAGTAGTCGTAGTTACCGCGATAGAGCACCAGCTCGCCGTCGCGCAGTTCCACGATCCGGTTGGCCACCCGGGAGATGAAGTAGCGGTCGTGGGACACGATCAGGGCGGCGCCGTCGTACTCCTGCAGCGCCTCCTCGAGCATCTGCTTGGCGGGGATGTCGAGGTGATTGGTGGGTTCATCGAGCACCAGCAGGTTGCAGGGCGACAGGAGCATCAGGGCCAGCGCCAGCCGAGCCTTCTCGCCGCCGCTGAGCTTCCCCACCTCCTTGAACACCGCCTCGTTGCTGAAACAGAAGCTGCCCAGCAGGGAGCGCACCTGGGTCTGGGTCCAGTCGGGCACGGCCTCGAAAAGGGTGTCGATCACCGTCTTGGCGAGATCGAGGGCCTCGGCCTGGTTCTGCTCGAAATAGCCGGCCACCACGTTGTGCTCTCCCAGTCGCGCCTCGCCCTCGTCGGGCCGCTCCAGCCCCATCACCAGCCGCAGCAGGGTCGATTTGCCGGCGCCGTTGGGGCCCACGAAGGCGATGCGGTCGCCCCGCTCCACCTCCAGCGCGGCGCCCAGGAAGAGGATCTTCTCGCCGTAGCTGTGGGTGAGGTTCTCGATCACGGCCACCTGCCGGCCGGAACGGGGCGCGGGCGGAAAGCGGAACCGCGGCCCCGACACACCCTCCAGCGGCGCCTCGATCCGCTCGATCTTCTCCAGCAGCTTCTCGCGGCTCTTGGCCTGGGTGCTGCGGGTGGCACTGGCCCGGAAACGGTCGATGTAGGCCTGCTGCCCCGCCAGCTCCTTCTGCTGGCGCTCGAAGGCCGCCTGGGTGGCTTCGCGCTCCAGGGCCTTCTGCTCGAGATGCTGGCTGTAGTTGCCGAGGTAGGAGCGCGAGACGCCCCGTTCGGTCTCCACGATCTGGTTGCAGACCCGATCGAGGAAGGCGCGGTCGTGGCTGACGACCACCAGCGCCGCTCCCTGTTCCACCAGGTAACCCTCGAGCCACTGGATCGTTTCCAGGTCGAGGTGGTTGGTGGGCTCGTCGAGCAGGAGGAGATCGGGCTCCTGCAGCAGGATCTTGCCCAGGGCGATCCGCATCTGCCAGCCCCCGGAATAGGCCCCGACGGGCTGCTCGGCCCCCTCGGGGCTGAAGCCGATCGTGGGCAGCAGCTTGTCGATGCGTGCTTCGAGTTCGTAGCCGTGCAGGGCCTCGAAACGACTGTGCAGGCGGCCAAGTTCGTGGATAAGCGCATCGAGATGGTCCGGATCGCTGGCGGCCCGTTCCCCGGCCATCGCCTGTTCGACCCGGTGCTGCGCCATCAGCACCTCGGCGGCCTCGCCAAAGGCCTGGAACAGTTCCTCGCGCACGGTGCGCTCCGGGTCGACTTCGAACTCCTGGCGCAGATAGGCGATCCTCGGCTCGCCTTGCCGAACCACCTGGCCGCCACTGGGCTCCTCCAGCCCGGCGATCAGCCGCAGCTGGGTCGACTTCCCGGCGCCGTTGACACCCACCAGGCCGATGCGATCGCCCGGCTTCACCTCCCAGGTGACATCGCGCAGCACCTCACCGGTGGGATAGATCTTCGAGAGGCGTTCCAGACGGAGCACTGGGAGGGCAGCGGGGCGGGAGATCCCATCATCCCTGCCCGACCGTGAACGGATGGTTCGGCAGACTGGCGATGTCCGACCCGGGACCGCCCTCGATGGTCAAACGGCTGGAGCAGGTGGCGGCCCTGGTGGTGGCGGCCGGGCTGGCGATCGTGAGCTACTGGCTGTTCTTCAGCTGGGCCCAGGGTGGCCGGATCAACCGGTCCGATCCCCGTGCCACACCCGAGCGGCCGGCGGAACCCATGCCCAGGCGGAGCCCCTAGAGGCCGCCGCGGGCCTTGAGCAGCCACTGCTTGCTGGCCTGGTCCTCGAGGCTGGCCATGTGCTCGCGCACGGCCTCTGCCGTCACCGGCAGATTCCAGGCGTCACCCAGGGCGACGATCCGCTCGAGGGTCCCCTTCGGATCCTGGAGGGCCTGGCGGAACAGCGACTGGGTGAGCTCGGGATCCTGTCGGATCCGCTCATACAGCCTGGCAGCGGTGGACTCGGCGGAAGGGTCGGCCATCGGTCTCGTCGTGGGCGGCCGCCATCGGTGCGGACCCCTGTTCGACCCTATGGGCTGGGCGGGCGCATGGCCAGGCTTCGTTGGCTGTTGTTGGACTCCCGGACCGTTGCTGGACGCCAGCCACTCAGGCGGCATGGGCGGCATCCACGTCGTCCTGGCCGGCGGCCGAAGCGTCCTCCATGCCGCGGGCATCGAGGCACAGCACTTTGCGCAGCTGGGCGTAGTTGGCGGCCAGTCCGGCCTGGCCCTCCTGCACGGCGGCGTATTCGGCGCGCTGCAGGACGTGGTGCAGGTGGGTGAGCAGGTAGGTGCTGATCACGGCGGACACCAGCACGTCGCTCTTCTCGGCGGTCCGTCGCTGGCTTGCCTGGCGGGTGGTCGCCTGACGGCTGGAGGACCGCCGCGCCCGGGGGGGCTGATTCGCCGGAGGGGTGACCGCTGACTTGGCCATGGCTCGGACTCGGAGCGCCACCAGCATAGTGCTGGATACTATCCATGCCGATCTCTGTACACTGGCGGGTAACGCGTGGGATCCCTGCGGCCGTGGCCACCCGTCAGACCTCCACGAGCGGCCGTCCCAAGTCACCGCGGATTCAGGTGGTCCTGCCCGAGGAGCTCTGCGAGCGCCTCACTGCCATCGCCGAGGCGGAGTCGCGCACGGTCAGCAACATGGCCAAGGTCCTGATCCAGCAGGGACTCGACCGGCTGGATCAGGACCGCCGACGCGATGGCGAGCCTCTCGCCGCCCCCTCCCGCCAGGCTGCCACCGGCCGCACCGAGCGTTTCCGGGCGGCCCTCGAGCAGCAGGGGCGCCAGGAGCCGCGCCGGCTGCGGGGTGCGCCGCGCCGGCTGCGGTTGCACCGGCCGGCCGGCTGAGCTCAGCCCTGCGGCTGGGCGCGCACCCCCAGCACCGCCGCACGGCGGGCGCCGGTGACCTCAGGCAGCGAACCGCGATGGCCGCGCTGATGCCACCAGGCCAGAAGTGCGAAGCCCAGGGCTTCCCGTTCGGCATCACCGATGCCCAGCTCGCCCAGGGGCCGCACCCAGAGGCCGCGGCAACGCCGGCGCAGTTCCCCCATCAGCGCGGCATTGCGGGCCCCCCCGCCGGCCACCAGCAGCTCCAGGATCCGGGGACCCCGCCCCAGGTCGGCCGCCACGACCGCGGCGGAAAACGCGCAGAGGGTGGCCAGGGCGTCGGCAGGATCCAACCTCCCGCCACCGCACCCGGCGGCATCCCGCTCCAGCCGGGCCAGGCGTCGCTCCAGATCATCCAGGCCGAAATCCTCCCGCCCGGTCGACTTCGGTGGCTCGCGGCGGAAGTAGGGCTCCACCAGCCAGTCTTCCAGCGCCGCCTCGTTCACCTTGCCTTGGGCCGCCCAGGCTCCATCGGCGTCGTAGCCGAGGCGTCCTTTGCTGAAGCGGGCCACGGCCAGATCGAGGAGGCTGTTGGCCGGTCCGCAGTCCCAGCCACGCACCGGTTCCTTCCGCTGCGGGCCCCGTGAGGGCGGCAGCAGGGTGAGGTTGGCGATCCCGCCCAGATTGAGGACACCGCGCCAGCCGCCGATCGGCGGCAGCAGTGCCGCGTCCGCCGCCGGCACCAGAGGCGCCCCATGGCCGCCCAGGGCCAGATCCTGGGCCCGCAGGTCGAACACCACCGGACGGCCCAGCAGCTCCGCCAGCAGGGGGGCCTGCAGCAGTTGCCAGCTGGCGCCCCGCCGCCCGCCGTCCGGCGGACGGTGCCAGAGCGTCTGGCCGTGGCAGCCCACCAGGTCGGCGCGGCCCTCGGGGTCGCAGAGGCGGGCACAGCGGGCCTGGGCTTCGGTCACCGCTTCGGCCAGGTCGAGAAGTTCGGCCGTGCGGAACGGCTCTCCCTGCCCCGCGGCCACCAGCCGGCGGCGCAGGGCCTCGGGATAGGGCAGGGAGGCGCTGCCGAGCAGGCGCCAGCGGGGTCGCGCCAGGGGCGGGCGGAACGTCGCCAGCACCGCATCCACCCCATCGGCGCTGGTGCCGCTCATCAGCCCCAGCACCGTGGCGGAGCCCCAGGCGGATCTCACAGCTGCGGCAGGCCTTCCAGGGCTTCCACCGTGCCCATCACCACCAGCAGATCGCCTTCAGCGAGCAGGTGGGAGGCGGGGGGGTTGAACACCAGCCGGTTCTCCGGGCCCGTGGCGAGCACGCTCACCTCGTGGTTCTTGCGGAGATTGAGGTCCCGCAGGGAGCGACCGACGAACTCCTTCGGCACCCGAATCTCCTCGATGCTGTTGCGGTCGTCGAGCCGCAGCCGCTCCAGCAGGTTGGGACGCATGAGCTGGCGTCCCAGCTGCTCCCCCTGGTTGCGGGAGGGGAACACCACCTTGTCGGCGCCGACCCGGCGCAGCATCTTCTCGTGCAGGTCGCTGGTGGCGCGGGCGATCACCTGCTTCACCCGGCTGCCGCTGCTGTCCTTGACGATCAGGGTGGCGGTGACGCTCGCCTCGATCGGCTCGCTGATTCCCACCACCACGGTGTGCAGATCAAGCACGCCGGCGGCCCGCAGCGCCTCCTCGTCGGTGCAGTCGAGCACGCGGGCCTCGATCGCCGGGTCGACCTGCCTCAGGTCGTCGATCGCCCGCTGGTTGCGGTCGACCGCCAGCACGTCGGCACCGCAGCGCACCAGCTCCTTGCAGACCGCGGTGCCGAAACGGCCCACTCCGATCACGGCGAAACTGTCGGGAGCGGCCGTGCCGGCTCCCTGCCAGCGCCACCAGTTCGTCATGGATCAGCCCTACGTCGGTTGCCATTCTGGACTGGCCTGGAGTCTGGAACGACCGGGAGGCGGGGCAAAAAAAATCCCGCCGGCGGCGGGACCATGGCTCACGGGCGGCGGGACCGCCGTGGACTCACTTGTTGGGCTGGGGAGTGAGGCGCAGGTAGGGCTTGATCTCGGTGACGCCCTTGGGGAAGCGGGTCCGGGCGTCCTCGGTGGAGATCGAGGGCACCACCACGCAGTCTTCCCCTTCCTTCCAGTTCACGGGGGTGGCCACCTGGTGGTTGTCGGTGAGCTGGAGGGAGTCGATGACCCGCAGGATCTCGTCGAAGTTGCGGCCGGTGCTGGCCGGATAGGTGATCTGCAGGCGCAGTTTCTTGTTCGGGTCGATGATGAAGACCGAGCGCACCGTGAGGTTGTTCAGGGCGTTCGGATGGATCATCCCGTACAGATCGGAGACGCGCTTGTCGCCGTCCGCCAGGATCGGGTAGTCGACCGTGGTGTTCTGCGTTTCGTTGATGTCGCCGATCCAGCCCTTGTGGCTCTCGGCCGTGTCGACGCTCAGGGCGATGGTCTTGACGTTGCGCTTCTCCCATTCAGGGCGCAGGCGGGCCACCTCGCCCAGTTCGGTCGTGCAGACGGGGGTGTAGTCGGCGGGGTGGGAGAACAGCACAACCCAGCTGTCGCCGGCGAAGTCGTAGAAATTGATCGGACCCAGCTGGGAATCCTGGGTGAAATCGGGGACGGTGTCACCGAGTTGAAGAGCCATGGCAGGAGAGGGCCAACCTGACGATCGTGCCACAGGAGGCCGGCCCACAGGGCGGCCCTGTGGGCAAATGTGTGCCTCCCGCTACAACGCCTTTTCGGAGTGTTCTCCATCGCGGTGGACGGGGGCCGTCTGACGGCGCAGCCACGTCCGCAGCCCCTCCAGGCCCAGTCCCTCCGTGGCCGACACGAACAGCGCCTGGGGATCAAGACGTCTGGCCTCCTCCAGGGCCGCCTGATCGCAGCGATCGATCTGGTTGCCCACCAGCCGTCGGGGCACGGTGCTGCCGAGGGAATCGAGGATCTGGTGCACCGTCGCCAGCTGCCTGGTCCAGGCCGGATCGGAGAGGTCGACCACGATCAGCAGGGCCTCGGCTTCGAGGGTCTCCTCCAGGGTGGAGCGGAAGGCCTCGACCAGCGGTGGGGGCAGCTCCCGGATGAAGCCCACGGTGTCGGTGAGCAGCAGGGGTGAGATGCCTCCCCCGGGATTGCGGAGTTCCAGCCGCCGCGTGGTGGGGTCGAGGGTGGCGAAGAGCTTGTTCTCGGCCAGCACCGCCTCGTCGGGGTCCGGCCGGGTGAGGGCGTTGAGCAGGGAGCTCTTGCCGGCGTTGGTGTAGCCCACCAGCGCCAGGCGCGGCAGGCCGCGGCGACCCTGACGCAGCCGCGCCCGGTGCTCACCCAGCCGGCTGACCTCCCGCTGCAGCCTCTCCAGTCGACGGGCGATCGCGCGGCGGTCCTTTTCCAGCTGGGTCTCGCCGGGGCCACGGGTGCCGATACCCCCACCCTGGCGCGAGAGGCTGCGGCCCCGGCCGCTCAGGCGGGGCAGGCGGTAGCGCAGCTGGGCCAGCTCCACCTGCAGGCGGCCGGCACTGCTGGCCGCTCGCTGGGCAAAGATGTCCAGGATCAGTTCGCTGCGGTCGCTCACCGGCAGATCGAGCACCCGCTCGAGGTTCCGCCCCTGCACCGGCGTCAGTTCCCTGTCGGTCACCACCAGAGAGGCCCGCAGGCGCCTGGCCTCCAGGGCCGCCTCCCGCAGCTTGCCCTCCCCCCAGAGGGTCGGGCCCGTGGACGGCTGGCGCCTCTGGCGCACCACCCCCACCGGCACTCCCCCGGCGCTGCGCACCAGTCCCTCCAGCTCCGCGATCTCCCGCTCGCTTTCGCCGGCGTCGTTCCCCATCAGGGCCAGCAGCAGCACGCGTTCGGTGTCGTCGGTGGATGTCACGGCCGGCGGGGGCGTGGCGGGCTCGCTCCCCGCCGCCATCGCGGCGTCGCACAGCTCGGCCAGCTCCCCCTCGCTCACCGACGCCCAGGGGGGATCGGCCGCCGGCTCCGGCCGGAACAGGACCGCCGGCCAGTGCCCGCCCGCGGCCTGGCGGTCGGCGTAGCGCAGCCAGCTGGGCGGCCCGAGATCGAGACCCACCAGAGCCTCGGAGCCGCCCGGCAGGAGACCCGGACCCCGGCCCACGCAGGTGATCAGGCGCAGATCGCGCCCCTGGCGCCGTTCGGTGCCAGGCAGGCGCTCGATCAGCCGCCCCGACTGCTCCAGCGGCCCCACCCAGAGCAGGCGGCAGAGGCCGCGGCCGTCCACCACCAGGGTGAGGGGGAGTTCCAGTTCGCGGGCCTCGGTAGCCAGGCGCTGCAGGCCCAGCAGATCGGCGCCGCCCCGCTCGGGATGGCGGCGGTGGCTGAGACGCTCCAGGCGACGTTTCTGGGCGGGGCGCAGGCCGGCCACCCGGCCGGCCAGAACGGTCTGTTTCAAGGGCGCCGGATCCGCAGGCAGGTGATCCCCGCCGCCGCCGCCCCCCGGACGTCCTCGGGGCTGTCGCCCACATGCCAGGCCTCGGACGCCGACACCCCCAGGGCCTCGAGGGCCAGCTGGAAGGGCAGGGGGCTGGGCTTGGCGGCCCCCGCCGCGCTCGACACCACCACCCCATCGAGCAGATCGGCCAGCTCCAAGCGCTCCAGCAGGCCGTGCAGGCGCTGGTCGAAGTTGCTGACCACCGCCAGGCGGAGTCCCGCCGTCCGCCAGCGGCGCAGGACCGGCAGCACATCCTCGTAGAGCAGCCACGGTTCGGGCTCGGCGAAGTGCTCGAACAGCGCCCGCTGCAGGGCCAGGGGCGCCCCCGCCGCACCGGCGGCCCGCAGGGCTTCCTCGATCCGCTCGCCCCACCATCGGCGCTCGGCCTCCAGCAGCGCGTCACCGCCGAGCCCGGGGAAGGCCAGGGGAGGCGCCTGGCGATACAGGGCTGGGAACACCCGGTCGATCGCCGCGGCCTCCACCGCGATGCCGTGGGTGCCGGCCAGGGCCGCGTAGGTGCGGCCCACCGACTGGCGGAGGCCGAACAGGGTGCCCATGGCATCCAGCAGCAGGGCGCGCGGCGGCTGCAGTGCCGGAGTGATGCCTGCCGTCATCGCTGGGCGGAGGGGCTGCCGCCCAGCACTGGCCGGCCCAGATCGCTCAGCCAGCCGGCCGCCACCCGCAGCTGGTGCGGCAGCCCAGGCAGCCGGGAGAGGTAGGCGAGCTGGCGGATCCGGAAGGCGGCGGGCCCGGCCAGGGTCAGGCCCAGGCCGGTGAGGCTCGCCTCGCCGACGCCGAGGCTGAACATCTCTCCGAGGTCCTTCCAGCGGAAGGGCTCCAGAGGCTGGCCGCCCAGCGAAAGCAGCAGGTTGGCCGCCAGCCGCTCGGCCTGCTGGATGGCCACCTGGGCCGTGCCGGGCAGGGCGACCCCGTCGGCATCGGGCACATGGGCCACGTCACCGAGGGCGAAGATCTCCGGCTGATCCTGCAGGTGAAGCTCGGCGGTGCAGAGCAGGCGGCCCCGTCCGTCGACAGGTGGGGCGGGGGTGATCGGCGGCGGGGCCACCGCGACCCCGGCGGTCCAGAGCACCGCGTCCACCGCCAGATCCTCGTGGCTGGGGGTCACGGCGTCGCCGGGCAGCAGGCTGAGGCTGATGCGCCCCGGGGCTACCGCCCTCACGCGGGTGTGGGTGCGCACCCGAACGTCTCGCCGCAGCAGGCCGACGCGGGCCTGGTCGCGGTTGAAGGCCCGAGCCTGGGGCAGCAGATCGGCGCCCTGCTCGATGAGTTCGAGCACGGTGCTGCCCCGCAGCAGATCGGCCAGCTTGCAGGCCAGTTCCACGCCGCTGGGCCCCCCACCCACGAGGGCCAGCCGTTGCAGAGGCCGGGGCTGGTGGAGCAGACGCTCCACCAGCCC
>CALRKZ020000022.1:0-26568 GCA_943368365.1 Mesorhizobium carmichaelinearum | reverse complement strand
CGCCCCTGAGGCGGCCACCGCGCGGCTCGCCGGGATCAGGCGCTCCAGCTGGGCAGGCTGTGCCGCCCACGGTTTCTCCAGAGCGATTCGGCGGAGATGGCAATGCCACGCTTCTTCGCCAGACTGGCGGCCGCCTGGGTGGAGCCGGTCTGCTTCAGCGAGGCGGCGAAGCTCGGCTCTTCGCTCGCCAGTTGCTGCAGGGCGTGGAGATGATCCATCGGGGTTGATGTCTTCGAGGCCCTGCGATCGGCACGGGTGCGGGTGGATTTGGCCATGTCTCGATCATCCTCAATGCCTGTCACCAGGCTAGGGAGATTCCTGGCCGCAAGGATGAGCAGAAATGCTGTGAGGCCATGGCCTCAGTCCTAACCTGGCTGCTGGGCTCAGTCCGCCTGGGAAGGCGATCCGGGCTGGCGCCAGTCGGTCTCGATCGTTCTTCCCTTCCACTGGATCCTGCCGCGCTTGAGTTTGAGAATGGCCATCAGGAAGACCACCAGAAAGAAGGCGACATGGATTGGAAACAGCAGCGAGAAAGGACCGAAGGATCCCACCGGCAGCGCCAGAATCTCCAGCTGAATCGCGAAGGCGGCATAGAGCACCAGGCTCTCGAGCCACGACGGTGAACCGAACACCGGCCAGCCCAGCAGCGTGGCCGGCAGGCACCAGGCGGCCCAGAACAGGGCGGAGATCCACAGCACCACGGCCGCCATCCGCAGCCAAGACACCTCTCCGGCCGCCGTGGCGAAGTTCTTGCTGAAGCCGAGAACGAGATCCTTCACCCCTCCGGGATACATCCTGTAGTCGATGCTCCGGTGCCCCAGGAAGGCGCTGGCCGGCAGGCCCGCCTGCTCATAGACGTGGGCCATGAACCAGTCCTCCACCACGGCACCGGCCACGGCCGCGTGGCCGCCGGAGCGGGTGTAGTCGGCACGGCTCGTGGCCATGGCCGGGCCGTAGGCCACACCGCCCCGTGGCCCCAGTTTCACGGCCATCAGACCCACCAGGTTGAACAGCAGCGACAGCCGTTCGTAGAGCTGCTCGGTGCGGTGATAGGGCTGCACCGAAACCAGACCTCCGAACTGCTGCACACTGCCGACGAGACGTTGCAGCAGCACAGGCTGCGGCTCGGTGTCGGCGTCGAGGAACACGAGTAGGTCGCCACGGCTGGCCGCCACGCCGATGTGCAGCGCCCAGTTCTTGCCCGTCCAGCCTGCGGGCAGCGGTGGCGTGGCGATCACCCTGGCCCCCGCCTCACGGGCGATCGCGGCGGTGGCATCGCTGGAATCGTCGTCGATGACGATCACCTCCAGAGGCCGAAGGCTCTGGAGGCCCAGGGCGCGCAGGAGATGGGGAAGGATGCCCGCTTCGTTGCGGGCGGGGATCAGCACGGACACCGAGGGCCCTCCGACCACCGGCAGGTCGGGAAGAGCGGGCAGCCGCCACATCAGGGCCCAGCCCAGCAGCCAGCGCACGGCCAGGCTGACGCCCATCAGATCCAGGTTCCATCCCTGCGTCCATGGCATGGGCAACGGCCGGCCTGATTCAGACGGTACGCCCGCTGATCAGCCGCAGGATGATCACCACCACGGCAATGACGAGCAGCAGGTGGATCAGACCTCCCAGCGTGGTGGAGGTCAGCAGGCCAAGAAGCCACAGAACGATCAGCAGAACGGCGATCGTTTCCAGCATGGTCCTTCTCCCTTGGATGTGAATGGGTTCAGTCGACCTTGTCGGCAAGTTTGCCGGTGGCATCGCTCGCCTTTCTGGCGACGGAGCGGGCGGCATCCTTCACATCTTCCACGGCGTTCATGGCAGAAGCCTGCATCTGCTTCGCCTTGCCCTGGACCTTGTGGCCCGTGTCGTCGGTCAGCTCGCCGTAGGCCGATTCCAGCTTGCCTTCGGCCTCTTTGGCCTTGGCATCGAAACGGTTGGACATGGTTTCCTGGCCCCTTGTGGTGGTTGCTCTCTCTCTAGCGAGGTCGCCGCGTCTCGAATCTTCCGGGCAGCATCGCGAGCTGCATTCCTCCGCCGCCGGCCGGCCATGCCAGTGCTGGCAAGCCCGCTGGAGAGTGTGGCGAATCATGGAGGATCGGCCGCGCTCGGCAGCTGAGCCCGATCCGGCGCAAGGATGCAGCATCCCGGCTGAGGCTTCGGAGTGGCGGATCGCTAGAAGGAGAGAATCCGCTTGGAAGCGTTGTCTTCGAAGCGAGGCTTTTCCCGGAGAACTCCCATGAAGAAACGATGGCTCTCGATCCTCTCGATCGTTGTCCTGATGGTTGTGCTGATGCTGCCAACGCCGGCCCTGGCCGCCCGGGGTCAGCGGCCGTCGCAGGCCAGCCCTGCGCCCACCGAAGCCCAGGCCGATCAGCAGGCCTGCTCCGATGCGGCCGCGAAGAGCAAGGGCGGCAGCGAGTGCGGCAACACCAAGGTGGGCGGGGCCACCACCCGGGCGCTCGAGACGGTGACCGGCGGCCAGGGTTGACCCGCCGGGGATGCCCGCCGTGCGGCTGAACCTGCTCGAGCCCACCAACCTGCTGCTGATCGGCTGCGCCCTGATCTACGGCCTGATCGGGGAGCCGGTCGACGCCCTGATCCTGCTGCTGTTCGTGGCGGGCATCACCCTGCTCGACGCGGTGCAGCAGCAGCGCAGCAACCGCGCCCTGGCCGAATTGGCCAGGCTCTCGGCGCCGCGCGCCCATGTGCGTCGCGATGGCGTGGATCAGGATCTGGCGGCCGATCAGGTGCGGATCGGTGATCTGCTTCGCCTGGAGGAAGGGGATCGGGTGGCGGCCGACGCCGCCATCACCGAAGCGGTGGGCCTGTGGCTCGATGAATCCCTGCTCACCGGGGAATCCCTGCCGGTCGACCGTTCGTCAGCGGGGGAACGGGTGCTGGCGGGATCGCTGGTGGCCAGCGGCCGCGGCTGGGCGAGCGTGGTGGCGGTGGCGGCGGGCACCGAACTGGGCCGGCTCGGCTTGAGCCTGGCCAGCGTGGAGCCCCCTCCGACCCGCCTGCAGCGCCAGACCCGTCGCCTGACGACCCGCCTGACGCTGCTGGCCCTGGCGGTGTGTGCGGCTCTCGCCGTGATCCGGGCCGGTGTGAGCGGCGACTGGCCCGGGGCCCTGCTCGCGGCCCTGGCCCTGGCCCTGGCCGTGCTGCCCAATGAGATCCCCGTGGTGCTGGCCCTCTTCCTGGCCCTGGGCTCCCTGCGGCTGGCACGGATCGGGGTGCTGGCGCGCTGGCCGGCGGCGGTGGAAAGCCTGGGCAGCGCCACGGTGCTCGCGGTCGACAAGACCGGCACCCTCACCGAGAACCGCATGGGCGTGCAGCGGCTGATCACCTGGCCGGAGCCGCTCGGTTGGCAGGCCGGTGAGAGCCTGGCTGAGCCCCTCCACCCGCTGCTGGAGATGGCGGTGCTGGCCAGCCGGGGGGATCCCGTGGATGCGATGGAGCTGGCGATCCAGCGTCTCGCCGCCGCCCAGTTGGAGGGCACCGAGCATCTGCATGCCGACTGGCCGCTGGAGCGCGAGTATCCGCTGCAGAGCGATCTGCTGGTGTTCTCCCGCCTGTGGCGGGACACGGACGGCGGCGGGCACCTGGCGGCCAAGGGCGCCCCGGAAGCCATCGCCGATCTCTGCCACCTGGACGCGGAGGTCAGCGCGTCCTTCCTGGCCGCGGCCGATGCGCTGGCGGGAGAGGGGCTGAGGGTGCTGGCGGTGGCCCGCGGCCTCGATGGCGCGGAGCGGCATGACGGCCTGCACGATTACGCCTTCGCGCCCATGGGCTTCATCGGGCTGGCCGACCCCCTGCGGGTGGAGGTCCCCGGCGCGATCGCCACGGCCCGGGCCGCCGGGGTGCGGGTGGTGATGATCACGGGCGACGGACCGGTGACCGCGCGCTCGATCGCCGATCAGGCCGGCCTGCCCGCCGGGGCGGTGCTGAGCGGCCCGGAGCTCGACACCCTCCCGCCTGATGCCCTCGCCACGGCGGTCGGCACGGTGTCGGTGTTCGCGCGGGTGCTGCCCCGGCAGAAGCTCCTGCTGGTGCGTGCCCTGCAGGCGGCCGGCGAGGTGGTGGCGATGACCGGCGACGGGGTCAACGACGCACCGGCCCTCAAGGCGGCCGACATCGGGGTGGCGATGGGCAAGCGCGGCACGGCGGTGGCGCGCGAATCCGCCGATCTCGTGCTGCTCGACGACAGCTTCGGCGATCTGGTGGGGGCGCTGGAGATCGGCCGCCGCGTCGACGCCAACCTGCACCGAGCCCTGGGCTACACCCTGGCGATCCATCTGCCGATCGCGGCCCTCAGCCTGCTGCCCCTGGTGGTGCCCGCTCAGCCGCTGATCCTGCTGCCGCTGCACATCGCCCTGCTGCACCTGGTGATCGATCCGGCCTGCACGGTGGTGTTCGAGGCCCTGCCGGCTCCGCAGGGGCTGATGGGCCAGCCGCCCCGGGCGCCGGATGCGCCGCTGTTCACCCCGGCCATCTGGCGCCGCTCCCTGCTGCAGGGCGGGCTGGTGATGCTGGCGGCCCTGCTGCTCACCTTCTGGCCCCTGGGGGCAGGCCTCACGGTGTCCGGCGTCGACGAGCCGGCCCTGCGCCGCAGCCTGGTGTTCTCCCTGCTGCTGCTGAGCGGTGGCGGGCTGGTGTGGCTGAACGGCGATCCCCGCAGTGGCATCACCGCCGCCGGCACGGGCATCGGGTTGGGCCTCTGGTTGCTGGTGCTGGCCGTTCCGGGGATCCAGCGGTTGCTGAGCCTGGCCCCGCTGGGGTGGCCGCAGATCCTGCTCGTCGTGGTCGCCACGGCGGTGAGCCTGGTGCTGGCCGTCCTGCTCGAACAGGCAGGGATCGGGCTGGGTCTCAGTCGCTGGCGGCGGCATCGGTGCCGCTGAGCCCGGCCGCTCCACCGGCCGGGGTGTCGTGCAGCAGTGATTCCTCCAGCAGGAAGGCGCAGAGGTTGGACATCGAACGGCCTTCCTCCTCCGATCGCCGCAGCAGGGCCTGGTGCACCCGGTAGCTGATGGTGACCGAGATGCGCTGCGGCTGGCGCTGCATCACCCGGAATCGATCCTTCAATCGATCACTTGTGAACACAGATCTGATGCACACAGAAGTGAACTCTGTCGGGCTGCGGCGCGGCGCGTCAGCCCATTCACGGAGCTTCATGGCGTGCTGGCCATCAGCGGCCGCTCGGCGGTTGCGACGCCCGTGCCTCCCGCAGCAGCTGGGAAGGTTTGACATGGAAGCGCTGCTGAAAATCGACGCTGAACAGGCTCAGGGAGCGGTAGCCGCAGAGCGAGGCGATGCTCGCCACCGTGTCGCCCGGCGCCGGGTTCTGGAGATGGCTTCGGGCCAGATCGAGCCGCTGGTTGCGGATCCACTGGGTGGCCGTGCAGCCGAGCCGTTCGCGGAAGGCATACTGCAGCGCCCGCCGCGAATAGTGGCTCTGGCTTTCCAGCATCGTGAGATTGAGCTGCTCGGCGAGATTGAGCTTGATGTAATCGATCAGTTCATCGAAGGCATCCCGTCCCTGCTGATCCTTCTGCGTCAACCGATCGAGCGGGGTCTCCAGGCGAAGGTCCGGCAGCAGCATCGCCGCGATCAGGCGGTAGATCTGATCGTCGAGCTGGAGGCGATCCACCAGGGCATGGCTGTAGGTCAGCAGCTGGTCGGCCATGCCGAGCTCCTGGCGGAGCAGGGCCTGCAGTCGCGCCTCGTCGGGGTCGCCGGAGAGGCGCCAGCCATGGCTGTGCTGGAGCTCCTGTTTCCAGTGGGAGGGCTTGTGGCTCAGCCCCGCCATGGCCGTGGCCGTGTGCAGCAGCCGTTCCGACGAGAGCTGAAAGGCCAGGGCGCTCTGCAGCGTGGTTTCCGAGGAATAGGCCTCCCCCGAGAGGATCAGGCAGCCATCGGACGGGCAGGACCAGTGGTGCGACGCCTGATGCACCAGCTGCTCCCCCCCGTAGCCGAGGAACACGGTGAGACCGTGCCGCTCGCCGGCCGTGAGCTTCAGCGGCGGATGGATTCCCGCTCCCACCAGGATGCTCCCCAGCCCGATCGACACGCCGTAGTGCCACCAGGGTGAGTCGGGTGTGCCGCTGCGGAGTTCACGCAGGGGCAGAACCTGGCGCAGCAGCCGGGCGCTGCTGTCGAGCTCGTCGAGCAGGATCAGCCGGCGTTTGAACGGGTTTTCGAGAGCGGCCGCTTCCGGATGCTGCTCAAAGGGCTGCTCGACTTCATGGCCCTGGCACGGACGTGCGCGATCACCCCTTTCCTCCGCCGGTGAGACGCCCACTCCCGTGTCTTCACTCCAGGTTGAACCATCCCGAACCCTACCGGGATCCGGAGGTGATGTCTTCAGCCGGCGCCCGGCTCGCTGCCGGGCCCGACGCTTAGCTTGAAGCCCAGCAGCGGCGGCGAGGTTCGACGTGGGACGACGATCGACCCATCCCGACGAGGGTGCGGGGCCCGCGGAACGACCGGTCGCTGCCATCGAGCACGTGGTGGGCATCGGCGCCTCGGCCGGAGGCCTCGAGGCCCTGCAGGAACTGGCGGCCCATCTGGTGGCCGGCGGCGCGGTCTGCTATGTGGTGGCGCAGCACCTGGCGCCCGAACATCGCAGCCTGATCGTCGACCTGCTGGCCCGTGCCACCAGCCTGGCGGTGGTCACGGCCATGGATGGGGCGCCGCTCCAGCCCGACGTGATCGCGATCGCCCCTCCCAACCACGACGTGACGGTGGAGGGTGGGCGGCTGAAGCTCAGCGACCCGCTGCCCCGCTTCGGCCCGAGTCCCTGCATCGATCTGCTGTTCGACTCGATCGCCGAGCACTGGGGCGAGAGGGGCGCCGCCGTGGTGCTCTCCGGCACCGGCTCCGATGGTGCCCGGGGCGTGCGGGCGGTGAGGGCCGCCGGGGGGCTCACCATCGCCCAGTCGCCGCAGAGTGCCAAGTTCGACAGCATGCCCAGTGCCGCCATCAGCCTCGGCGGCGCCGACCTGGTGCTGGATCCGGCGGCAATCGGCCGCCGGCTGGCGGAACTGATCGCCGCTGGGGAGGACTGGAGCGGCGGATCTCTGCCGCTCTCCGTGCCCATTCAGCTCGATGCGGTGACGGCTCAGCTGCGGCACGCCACCGGCATCGATTTCTCGCAGTACAAGGAGTCGACCCTGCGGCGCCAGTTGCAGCGCCGCATGGCGATCCGCCAGGCCGGCAGCCTCGAGGACTACCTCCCCCTGCTGGCCGCCGAGCCCGAGGAGGCCCAGGCGCTGGTGCAGAACCTCCTGGTCACCGTCACCGAATTCTTCCGCGATCCCCAGGCCTTCGATGCCCTGCGCAACCTGCTGCGCGATTACGTGGACCAGCGCGGCTCGGGCGAACGCCTGCGGGTGTGGGTGCCCGGTTGCGCCACGGGCAAGGAGGTGTATTCGATCGCCATGGTGGTGAGCGAGGTGCTCGGCCATCCGGCTGACCTGGCGACGCACCTCAAGATCTTCGGCACCGATCTCGATGAGCCGAGCCTCACGGTCGGCCGCCGCGCGGTCTATCCGATCTCGGCCGTCAAGGGGATTCCGGACGATCTGCGCCGCCGCTTCGTGATCGAGCACGGCGAGGAGATGGAGATCAGCGAAGAGCTGCGCAACTGCGCCGTGTTCGCCCGCCATGACGTGGGCGCCGATCCGCCGTTCCCGAACCTCGATCTGATCTCCTGCCGCAACACGCTCATTTACTTCACCACGCCGATGCAGGAGCGGGTGCTGAATCTGTTCCGTTTCGGCCTGCTGCCCGGCGGGCTCCTGTTCCTCGGCAGTTCGGAGTCGATCGGCAGCCGCACCGTGGGCTTCGCCGTGGCCAATGCCGAGCACCGTCTCTTCCGCCGCACCACTGAGGCGGTGACGCGGCACCGGTATTCGCTGGCGTCGCCGCCGGCGCGCGCTCCCCTCCCCTTCACCCCGGTTACCCGGATCGCCGTGTTGCGCGAGACCGTGCCCGAGCAGCACATGTCGCTGCTCGAGGGCCTGATCCGCGCCTTCTGTCCCCCCGCCCTGGTGCTCGATGAGAACCACGACCTGGTGGAGGTGATCGGCGATGTCACCCCCTACTGCCGTCTGCCCGAGGGCCGCATGAGCGCGGCCGCCCTGGCCTTCCTGCTCCCCGAACTGCAGTCGGAGGCGCGGGCCCTGTTCCTGCTGGCCCGGGCCGATGGCCTCGCCGTGGGCAGTCAGCCGCTCAGGCTGGCCGGCATCGAGCGCCCGATGCGGCTGGAGGCCCGCTCGATCCTGGTGGCCGAGCGGGCGTTCACCGTGCTCACCTTCGTGTCGCCGATGGAGCCGGCGAGCGGCCTTCCCGCTGGCGTGCCCGCCGAGGCGCGGGATTCGGCCTTCGATCAGGAGATCGAGCGGCTGGAGAGGGAACTGCTCAACAGTCAGGATTCCCTGCGACGCTCCCTGGCTGAACTCGAGCAGGCCAACGAGGAACTGGAGGCCTCCTCGGAAGAACTGCAGGCCTCCTCGGAGGAGCTGCAGTCGTCGAACGAGGAACTGGAGGCCTCCAACGAGGAGCTGCAGGCCACCAACGACGAGCTCGGCACCCTCAACCAGCAGCTGCGCGCCCGCAGCGACGAACTCGAAGAGCTCAACGTGGATCTGGAGAACATCCAGACCTCGCTCAGCCAGGGGATGGTGATCGTCGATTCCGAGTTGCGCGTCAGCCGCTTCTCCCCCCTGGCGGTGCGGGTGTTCGGTCTGGTGGAGGGCGACATCGGCCAGCCCCTGCTGGGGGTGCCCACCACGGTGCCGCTGCCGGGGCTGTCCGAGGCGCTGCGGGCCGTGACGGGTGGTGAGCCCCGCCGCAGCCTCGAAGCCGGCAGCGAAGAGGTGAGCTATCTGGTGCAGGTGCTGCCCTATCTCGAGCGTGACGGGCGCCGACGGGGCGCCATCGTGACGCTCACGGACGTGAGCGAACTGGTGGCCCTGCGCCGAACGGCCGAGGGCGCTCTCGATGAGTTCGCCAGCCTCACCGACGCCCTCGACCAGGCGGTGTGGAAGTGGGACTGCAGCATGCAACACCTGCTGTATGCCAGCAAGCGCATCCAGTCGCTCACGGGGTGGACGCCCGCCGAGCTCTGCGACCGGCCAGCGCTGCTGGAGGCGGCCATCGATCCGGCCGATCGCGAGCGGGTGGCGGCGGCCCGTGAGCCGGGCCGGGGGCAGTGGTCGGTTCGCTATCGCCTCACCACCCGCGATGGCCGGCAGCTCTGGGTGCTCGAGTCAGCCCGGGTGGTGAGCGACGGCGGCGAGCAGTCGGTGGTGGGCACCCTGGCCGATGTGACGGCGTTGCGGGCGCTGGAGGATCGCGCCAGCGAGCTCTCGGCCACCTTTGAGTCGGTGTTTCATGCCCGCACCTTCGGGGTGGCCGTGCTGGATGCCCAGCTGCGGGTGGCGATGGCCAACCAGACGTTCTGCGCCATGGTGGGCTTCGATCCGGATTCGATCGTGGGGGTGACGAGCGCCCTGTTCGCCCCGGAGGCGGCGGCGGAGCTCGGCGCCGATGCCAGGGCTGCACTGGCGGGATCCCAGCCCACGGCCCTGGCCATCCGCACCATCGAGCTCAGGGGCAGGGACGGAACACTCCATCCGGTCGAGGCCGAGATCCGGGCCCTGCCGCAACCGACTCCGCAGGCCGTGATCACCATGATCATTCGCGATGCCGTGGCCCGCTGAGATGTAACGGATCCATTGTCAGGAAAGTGCTGCGATGTCGTTTGCGTGCAGTTCATCTCCCCAGGATTCTCGTGCGGGTGCTGATGGCCCTTAGGGTGAATGAGAATTCAAGGTGAGTGAGGCAAGCGGCTACCGAATCCCTCGGGATTGAGCCAGCATTCCTGATGCTCTCGTTGTCACATCCTGCCTGAATCGATCGATCCACGCAGGATTCGACTGGCTTGATCGGGTGATTGGATCGGCTGACTTGCATCGCTGGCCTGATCGGTGGGCGGATCGGGAATTCCCATCCACGCCCGCGTACTCTGAACGTAGGGCCATGGTTTCGATACGGGAGCAGCCCCCCAAAGCTGCGGACAGCCTCGGCGATTACCTTCGGATGCTGCGGCGGATTCCGCTGCTCACCCCCGCCGAGGAACTTCACCTGGGCGCGACGGTGCAGGAATGGCTCTCCCATCCGGACCCGCCGTCGACCCTGCGGCGCAGCGGTGCCCGGGCCAGGAACCGCATGGTGTCGGCCAATCTTCGCCTGGTGGTGCTGATCTGCCGGCGCTATCGCGATCGGATCGGCAGTCTCCAGCTCGAGATGCTCGATCTGCTGCAGGCCGGCAACCTGGGCTTGATCCGGGCCGTCGAGAAGTTCGATCCCTGCCGGGGCTACAAGTTCTCCACCTATGCCTTCTGGTGGATCCGCCAGTCGGTGAAGCGCTACATGAATGAAGTCGGCAGTGGCATCCGGATTCCGATGCCGATGCTGTCGCTGGCTTACCGCGCCAGCCAGCTCCAGGCTGGCTCCGAGGTGGTCCTGTCCACCCAGGCGATGGCGGCCAGCCTGGGGGAGGAGCCGAGCCGGCTCGAGACATCGCTGCGCGTCGTCGCCCAGTGCCGCCCCGTCTCGCTGGACAAGCCGGTGGGCAGCTTGGACGAGGACAGCACCCTCCTGGATCTGATCCGCGACGAGCACACCCTCAGCCCGGAGGATGACTACCGCTGGCTGCATGAGCACGTCCAGTCGCTCGATGCCCGCGAGCAGCAGTTGCTGCGCCTGCGCTACGGACCGGACGAGCGCCGCTCCTTCTCCGAGGCGGCCCGGATCATGGGCACCACCAAGAGCTACGCCCAGAGCCTGGAGCGCAGGGCCCTGCGCAAGCTGCGCCACCGGCTGGTCCCCGTCCTCAACCCGCCCCGTTCGGCCTGAGCCATGTCGTCCACCTCGCTGGCGCGGCCCTCTCCCGGCGCCGCCGATGGGCGGCATCCGGGCGCCGATCAGCCCTACCGCGCGACCCTGGAGCAGATGGGCGAAGGCGTGGCCACGCTGTCCGCCGACGGACGGCTGCTCTATGCCAACCCGCGCCTGGCGGAGCTGCTCGAGCGCCCGCGCGAGACGCTGCTCGGCCGTCCGCTCGCGGAACGGCTGCCTCCCGCCCAGCGCGATTGCCTGGAGCGTCTGCGCAAGGTGTCTGCCGGCCGGAGCGAACGGGCGGAACTGGAGCTGCTGCGGGGCAACGGCGGCACCAGGCGGGTGCTGGCCACCGTGAGCGGGCTGGAGAGCGACGGAATCGGCACCCAGTGCCTGACCCTCACCGACCTGAGCCACCTCCAGGCGCCCGCCCAGGCACTGGCGAGCGACGATCATCGCTACCGGCTCCTGGCGGAAGCCGTGGCGGCGTTCGTGCTGGAGACCGACGGTGAGCGGCGGGTGCGCTGGGTGAGCCCTTCGGTTCAGGCGGTGCTGGGCTGGATGCCCCAGGAGCTGATCGGTGGCTCCATCACCGACCTGCTGCACCGCGACGACAGCCTCGAGGCCCGGCCACCGGCCGGGCAGGAGCAGCCCCTGGTGCGCCTGCGGGCCAGGAATGGCACCGAGCGCTGGATGCGTGCCCTGTCCTGGCCGCTCACGGGGGAGGGCCTCACGCCCTGCGGCTGGATCAGCGGCTTTCAGGATGTGCACGAACTGGTGGTGCAGCGCCAGGCCCGCGCCCTCGATCAGGCCCGGCTGGCCGCCGTCCTGTCGTCGCTGCCCGGGCCCCAGATCGTGCTGGACACCCTGCGCAGGCCCGATGGTGGGCTGATCGACTTCGTCTGTGTGGCGGCCAACGATGCCGCCTGCCACCAGCTCGGGCTCCCTCGGCAGGAGCTGGTGGGTCGGCGCCTGCTGGGCGGGTTTCCGGCCCCCGCCGCGGCGGATCTGTTCTCGCTCTGCAGCCGCGCGCTGCACTCCGACCCTGGCCTGGCCCGGGGGGAGCCGGGGCTGCGGGTGGCCCGGGTGGGCGATGTACTGAGCTGCAGCTGGAGCGAGCGGGTGGGGATCGTCGCCGGAGCCGCTGAACGGCGGAGTCCCCCCGCCACGGGTCTGGCGAGTGTTTCGGAACTGCTCGAACGGCTGTCGCAGCTCCACCATCCCGGCCACCGCCGCACCCAGCCGCTGGCGCTGGCCTGCTGCCATCTGCGCCACCTCAGGGCGATCCACGACGGCCATGGCGCCGACAGCGCTGAGCGCGTGCTGCAGACCATCGAGGCACGGCTTCGCCGGCTGCTGCGCCACGATTCCATCGTGGCCCGCGTGAGCATCGACCAGTTGCTGGTGGTGCTCGGCGGCATGGACAGCCACGCCCAGGCGGCGGCGACGGCCGAATCGCTGCGGGTCGTGCTGGGGTTGCCCCTGCCGGTTCCCGACGCTTCGATCCGGATCACACCCAGCGTGGGCGTCACACTGGAGCGGCCGGGAGACCGCCTGGAGGATCTGATCGGCCGGGCCCTGCGTCGGGCCCGGGTCAGCGGTGCTGCAGATCTGCCGTCGATCTGATCAGCTCAGTGGTCGGAATCGGTCGGTGAGATGGCTAGAGAAGGTCATGCCCCTGGGGCAGATCAACCCTCCCAAAGGTATGCCATGAAAGCTCTACTCTCCACCCTGTTCTCCCTTGGCCTTCTGCTCACTCTGTGGCTGGCACCATCGGCCATGGCCCTCTCCGCAGACGCCTTCCGTTCATCCGCGCCGATCGCCACCATGGGCCAGGACATCAAGGCCACCGCGAAGGATGCGGAAGGCAAGATGCAATCGGCACTCGGGGAACTCACCGGTGATGCCGGTATGAAGATCAAGGGCGAAGTGAAGCAGGGACAGGCCGCGGCCATGGGCGCCGCCAGCGACCTCAAGAAGGGAGCCAGGGACATGGCCCGCAACCTGAGCGACGCCAGCGATCGAGCCGCCGACCGGATCCGCTGATCACTTCAAGGATCAGCTCACTTCAGGATCAGCACGTCCACGCCCGAGCTGCGGCCCCGCACCAGCACGCCCACGTCGTGTTCGCCGCGATGGAACTGGAGGTCGATCTCCTCTTCGCCCAGGCGCAGACCGTTGATCTCGAGCAGGTTCAGGCAGGGGGGCAGGCCCGGGTTGTGCAGGCGCACCTGCACCCGGCCGCCCTCGGGCGCACGCTCGATCGCCATCCCGGTGATGGCCTCCAGCAGACCGAACACGCTGCCGCTGGCCCAGGCCTGCGGACTGCAGGCCACCGGGTAGAAGGTGGGGCCCTCCTCCTCGCGGCGTGGAAAGCCGCAGAACAGTTCCGGCAGCCGGAACAACGGCACGGCGCTGGCGGTGTCGTGGAGGCCGGTGAGAATCCGCAGCGCTTCGCTGCGGTGGCCGTAGCGCGCCAGTCCCATGCCGATCAGGGCGTTGTCGTGGGGCCAGACCGAGCCGTTGTGGTAGCTCATCGGGTTGTAGCGGGCCTCCCGTTCATCGAGGGTGCGGATGCCCCAGCCGTTGAAGCTGGTGGGGGCCAGCAGGTGGCGGGCGATGGCCTCGGCCGCCTGAGGTGTGGCGATGCCGGTCCAGAGGCAGTGGCCGGCGTTCGAGCTGCGCACGGCGCAGGGTTCTCCCTGGCCATCGATCGCCAGGGCGTAGGAGCCGATCACCGGACTCCAGAAGGCCCGGTGGAACCGCTGGCGCAGGCTGGCCGCTTCCTCCAGAAGCGCCTGGGCCTCCTCCTGCCGGCCGAGCCGCTGCAGCACCCCGGCCAGGGAGCGGCGGGCCCCATAGGCGTAGGCCTGCACCTCGCAGAGGGCGATCGACCCTTCCGCCAGGCGGCCGTCGGCATGGTGGATGGAGTCGTCGGAATCCTTCCAGCCCTGGTTGCGCAGGCCTCCGGGCGCCGTCCGCAGGTAACGGAGGAAGCCGTCGCTGCTGCTCGCCTCGGCCCGGTGGATCCAGGCCATGGCCGCCTCCAGGGCGGGCAGCAGGTCGGCCACGAAGGCCTGGTCATCGCTGCGGACGAGATAGTCCCCGGCCAGGATCAGGAACAGGGGCGTGGAATCGACGGCGCCGAAGTAGTGGGCGAAGGGCACTTCCCCCAGGGCGGCCATCTCGCCGAGCCGTGATTCGTGCAGGATCTTGCCGGGCTCCTCGTCGTGGGCGGGATCGTCGATGCCGGCCTGGCGGTCGGCCAGGAAACCCAGCACGCCGCGGGCGAGCCGCGGCTCCACCATCAGCATCTGGCGGGCGGTGATCAGGCCGTCGCGGCCGAACGGGCAGCTGAACCAGGGCACGCCGGCGTAGGGATAGAGCCCGTCGCCGACCCGGCTGGCCAGCAGATGCACATCCGAGAAGGAGCGCATCAGCCAGCTGTTGAAGGCGGCGTTGTCGCTCACCACCGTGGCGGCGCTGCGGCGGGCCTCGCGGAAGCGCTCGATCGTGGCGAGCAGGGCGGCTTCGTAGTGATCCTCCGGCTCCAGCAGCACCGCGCCGGGCCTGAAATCGAGCACCAGCGCCAACCGGCGGGTCTGGTGAGGCTCCAGCAGCAGCTCCAGGCCGAGGTGATCGTCCTCCACGTCGCGCACGGCTTCGCTCAGCCGCACCACGGTGAAGCGGTCCTCGCCGTCGAGGCCCCGGTAGATGCACTCCAGCGTGCCGGCGGCGCTCTGGCGGAGGGTGCGACCCCGCGCCGGCCGGCTGTAGCCGCGCACCTCGAAGATGTCGTGGAAATCCGCGTCGACGCGCAGGCTGAGCGGCATCCGCACCGCTTCGCGCCCGTAGTTGGTGAAGCAGAACTGCTGCAGGCAGGCCGTTGCGGTGAGCACCGTGCTGCGCTCCAGATGCACCGTCATGGCGGCCGGACCGCCGGTGCCGCCGTCGTCGTTGGTGAGATGGCTCACGTGCAGGCCCACCGCTCCGCGCTCGGTGGAACTGAGCACCACGGGCGGCCGCTCCCACAGCAGCAGCTGCAGGCGGCTCACATGCCGGGCGCCGCGGTGGAAGATGCCGGCGTCGTGCTGCAGCTCCGGGCAGATCTCGCCGCGGGAATCGAGGATCGCGAAGGTCTCCTCGTTCTTGAGCACGAACGGAGGGAGGGGATCAGGCATGCACCGGGGCGCGGCTGGCGGGGCACTGGCAGCGACGGGCCTGGATCAGGTGGCGATAGAGCTGTTCGTACTCTTCCGCCTGGCGTGTCACGGAGAAGCGCACCTCGAAGTTGCTGCGCACCCGCGCGCGGTCCATCCGCTCGATCAGGCCCACGGCGGCCGTGGCTTCGGCGATCGACTCCACCAGGTAGCCGTTCACCCCGTCATGGATCACCTCCGGAGCGGAGCCGCGGCGCCAGGCGATCACGGGCGTGCCGCAGGCATTGGCCTCGATCATCACCAGGCCGAATGGTTCGGGCCAGTCGATCGGGAAGAGCAGGGCGAGGGCGTTGCCCAGCAGCTCCTGCTTGCCCCGGTCATCCACCTCGCCGACGAACTCCACCAGCGGATTGCCGAGCATCAAGGGCTCGATGTGGTGATGGAAGTAGTCGCGGTCGACCGGATCGATCTTGGCGGCCACCTTCAGGGGCAGCCCCACGATCATGGCGATCTCGATGGCGCGATCGAGCCGTTTCTCCGGTGAGATGCGGCCCACGAAGGCGAGATAGTCGTCCGGTGCCGCCTCGAACCGGTAGAGATCGGTGGGCAGGCCGTGGTGAATCGTGCCCAGCCAGTGGGCCTGGGGCACCGGCCGGCGCTGGTTCTCCGAGATCGATACCAGCGGCACCCGATCGAAGTGGCTGAACAGTTCGGCCTGCTCCGGTGCATCGAGCGGTCCGTGCACGGTGCTGAGGTGAGGCACCGTGAGGTGGTTCAACAGTGCAAAAGGAAGGTGACCGGTATGGAAATGCAGCACATCGAACCGGTTGACCTGCTCGATGACCTGATCCAGCTGGATCACGGCCTGCACGTTCGGATCGCCGCCGCTGTCCGACAGCCGCAGCGATTGCGGCACGGAGGCGCAGAGTTCGGCGCTTGTTCGCGAATCACCGCTGGCGAACAGCACCACCTCATGGCCACGGCGCACCAGCTCCTCGGTGAGGTAATGAACCACCCGTTCGGTTCCGCCATAGCGAAGCGGTGGCACGCTTTCGTGCAGCGGCGCAATCTGCGCAATTCTCATCTCTCGACCCTCACGCTTTAAGCGCTCCTTCCGTTGTTGGAACCTAGACAGGGATTCCCTGGTCGATTTGGGTGCCGCAGATCTGCCGCATCGGAGCAGCCGCTGCGCCAGGCTGCTCCGATGCCTCACCACGCCGACCGTCCCAGCAAGATCTGCGCCAGCTGCGGCCGGCCCTTCCAGTGGCGCCGCAAGTGGAAGCGCGTGTGGGAGGAGGTGCGCTACTGCTCCGACCGCTGCCGCAGGCAATCCCGCAGGGAAGCCCATCGCAGCCGGAGCTGAGGCTCCCACGCCCTGCATCCGACAGCATTTCGGCCGGCCTGTCCATCCCTTCCTGGGCCCACAGGTGGCCACGACCAGCGCTTGGCAGACAGGGGGCGCTCCTGCGGGGGTGCCGTGGCGCTGCTGCATGAGGCCTGGCGAGGGAGATCCTCATGGACTGCAAAAGACCCAAGGCTCTCGTGAAGGTGGATAAAGCAGATGTCTCGGCAACGAGTGGCCCGCTATGAAAGAGCTAGTTGCACGAGAGACTCATGACACCTGTTGACAAGATCACCGGGCAAGGTCCTCCGCCGGAAAACGAATGCGGCTTTGACAGCTTCATTCCCCCGGGCAGAAATGGCTGGGCTCAGAATCACGAGATTGACCCAGAATGGCAACCAGGAGATGGCAAGCCGCAGCTCGTCTATAACGAGGAAGATCTGTTCTTTGAGGAACAGTTTGCGGTTGGCAATGGTCGAGCCATCGACGCTCTCTTGGTGAGTCCCATTGCAAACTCTCCTCCTGGCACCCCCGGAGAGCCTTATATCCCGGCCATCTTCGCTCCGCAGCCTTTCCCTCCCCCGAACTGCTGATCATGATGGGGCGAGCTCGCCCAGGTGGCTGCGGCAGGCCTGGCCTGTGGGTCCCACGCTGGTGGATCGGATGATGACGCCCATCGCAGGGCCTGCACCGCGCCCAGCTGAGCGGCCTCTGCGGTAGTCGCTTCCCGACGGCTGCCTGCAGAGGCCTCCAGAGTGAAGTCGCACCATCCCGCCACCCATCCAGACGCCATGGATCCGCTCGCCTCCAGCCCCTCCCTGGTGAACCGCATCGCCCGGGTGCTGCTGTGCCTGGTGTTCCTCAACGCCGTGCTGGGCAAGCTGCTGGGTTTCGGCGCCGTGGCGGATCGCATCGCCGCGAAAGGCCTGCCGCTGGCGCCGCTGCTGCTGCTGGCGGCCATGGCCCTGATGGCCGTGGGCTCGGTGCTGGTGATCAGCGGCTGGCGGGCTCGGCTGGGGGCGGTGCTGCTGCTGGTGTTCCTCGTGCCCACCACCCTGCTGTTCCACGGCGCTGTGGCCGATGCGGGCGAGCGGATCCAGCTGTTCAAGAACCTGGCGATCATGGGAGGGCTGCTGCTGGTGGCCGACCGCGACGGAACCTGAGCGCACCCTTGCGGTTCCGGGGCAGCCACGGCAGGAACACCCGATGCGCCTCCTTCACACCTCCGACTGGCACCTGGGCCGCCGTTTCCACGGCGCCTCGCTGCTCGAGGAGCAGGCGGCCGCCCTCGCGCGGATCGTCGAGCTGGCCGCCGAGGCGTCCGTGGATGCGGTGCTCATCGCCGGCGACATCTACGACCGGGCGATCCCTCCGGCCGAGGCGGTGCAGCTGTTCAACGACACCCTGGCCGGGCTGCGCCGCACCGGGGCCGCGGTGGTGGCCATCGCCGGCAACCACGATTCCCATGTGCGGGTGTCGGTGTACGACCCGCTGCTCACCACGCTCGGGGTGACGATCCGCGGTGACGTGCGGCGGGCCCACGAGCCGGTGCTGGTGACGCCGCGGCTGGGAGGCCCGGCCGTGGCGATCTACCCCCTGCCCTACCTGGAGCCGGCCGTGGATGGCCCCGCCCTGGCGGACCCGCCGCAGGAGGGGGCGGCCCCGCTGCCGCCCCGCCTGCGCCACGACGAGGTGACCCGCCTGGCACTCGATCGGATCCGCCGCGATCGGCGGGGGCGGCCGGATCACCGCGGGGTGCTGGTGGCCCACACCTTCGTGGCCGGCGGCGAGAGCTCCGAATCGGAGCGGGAACTCACGATCGGCAACGTCGATCGGGTGAGCGTGGAGGCCTTCGCCGGCTTCGACTACGTGGCGCTGGGCCATCTGCACGGCTCCCAGCAGCTGGACGGCCCCCGGCTGGCCTACTCGGGCACCCCCCTGCCCTATTCCTTCTCCGAGCAGCACCACACCAAGTCGGTGCGGATCGTGGAACTCGATGCCGCCGGCAACGCCAGCGTGGAGATCGTGCCCCTGCAGGTGGGCCGGCCGCTCCGCACGATCGAGGGCGGGATCGCGTCGCTCTGCGCCGATCCGCGGTTCGAAGCGGCCGAGGAGGCCCGGGTGCGGGTGATCCTTACCGACGAAGCGCTGCCCCTGCAGGCCATGGCCCGGCTGCGGCGGCGCTTCCCCCACGTGGCCGAGCTGCGGCATCGGCCGCCGGAGGTGGTGCGGTCCACGCTCAGCGAGCGCAACCGGCAGGTACGCCAGGCTTCCTCCCCGTTCGAGCTGGCGGCCGCGTTCTTCGCCGATCAGCAGGGGCGTCAGCCCGCCGCGGCCGAGGCCGAACTGCTGCGCCAGGCGCTCCAGGCCGTGGAGAGGAAGGGGGAGGGATGAAGCCCCACCAGATGCGGATCGAGGCCTTCGGGCCCTATGCCGAGCCGGTGGAGATCGATTTCGATGCGCTGGGCCAGGAGGGGCTCTTCCTGATCCATGGCACCACCGGCGCCGGCAAGACCTTCCTGCTCGATGCCCTCTGCTTCGCCCTCTACGGGGAGGTGTCGGGTGACCGCAGCGTCAAGGCGCTGAAGTCCGATCACGCCGCCGCCTCGGCGGTGCCGCGGGTGAGCCTGGCGTTCTCCTGCGGCGGGGCCCGCTACCGGGTGGAGCGCTCCCCCGCCCACACCGCCCCCAAGCTCCGCGGCGAGGGCACCACCGAGAAGGCGCCGCAGGCGGTGCTGTTCCGCCTGCTCGGCAGCGGGCCGGAGCCGCTCGCCAGCCGCAGCGTGGAGGTCACCCGGGAGGTGGAGGGCCTGGTGGGGCTCGATGCCGCCCAGTTCCGGCAGGTGATCCTGCTGCCCCAGGGCCGCTTCGCCGAGGTGCTGCGGGCCCGGGCCGAGGAACGGGAAGCCCTGCTCCGAACGCTCTTCGACACGGTGGTGTTCGAGCAGGCGGGCTTCTGGCTCGACGAGAAGGCCAAGGCGGCCCGCGGCGAGGTGGCGGAGCAGAACCGGGCCCAGGAGGTGCTGCGCCGCCAGGCCGCCCATGAATGGAGCCCCCATGCCCCGGCCGCGGCGGAGGACGGGGACGGCCCCCACGACCAGGCCGACCTGGAGCGGCTGGTGGAGCGGATCGGGGCGGTGGTGGCCGGCGCCGCCACCGGCCTGCGGCAGGCCACCGCCAGCCTGGAGGTTGCCCTGCGGGCCAAGGCGGAGATCGAGCGCCTGGCGGACCGCTGGGACCGGCGCGCCGCCGCCTCGGCCCGGCTCACGGAACTGGAAGGCAAGCAGGAGGTGGTGGAGGCCTATCGCCTCAGGCTCGCCCGGGCGGCGCAGGCCGAAGTCCTGCGCCCCAGCATGGAGGCCGAGCGCTCCGCCCGGGAGGCGCTGCGCGAGCTGGAGGCCGGCATCCGCGCCCGGCTGCTGCAGGCGATCCGGGCCCGGGATGGCGCCCAGGCCCTGCCGGTGTCGGTGGTGCTGCTCGATCTGATGGTGCTGCCCGGCCTCCAGGAGCTGGCTGCAGCGGGCAACGATCTGGCGGCGCGCCGGGCGGAGCTGGCCGCCCTGGCCCGCAAGGCGCAGGAGGCCGATCAGGCGCGGGCCCGTGCCGCCGAGGCCGCCGCCCGGGCTCGGCTGGCCGAGGAGCAGCGCCATGCCGCCGCCGCCGCCCTGGAGGGGAGGCAGCGGCAACGGCAGGCGGCTGCCGAGGCCTTCACCCGGGCCTGCACGGCCCGCGACCAGCTCGACGGCCTGCGGCGGGCGGCGCAGGAGGCCCGCGATCGGGCGGCGGCGGCGCAGGCGATCGGGCCGGCCCAGGCCAGCGAGAACGGGGCCATCGCCGCGAGGAACCGGGCCGATCGCCAGGTGAACGCCTGCACCGCCGAGCTCAACGAGCGGCGGCGCCGCCAGATCGCCGGCATGGCGGCCCGCCTGGCCGGCGACCTGGCGCCCGCTGCCCCCTGCCCGGTGTGCGGCTCCACCCACCATCCGGCCCCTGCCCCGCCCTCGCCCGACCCCGTCGGCGAGGAGGAGATTGCCGTGGCGGAGCGGGCCGTGGACGGGGCCAACCAGGCCGCCCGCGCCGCCGCCGAGGCCGAAGCCCAGGCCAGGGCCGCGCTGGCGGGCTGGCTGGAGAAGGCGGGGCCGGCCGCCGGCGATCCCGACGGTGCCCGGCTGGCGGCCCGCGAGGCCGCCGCGGCGCTGAAGGCAGCCGCCGAGCAGGCCGCCGCGCTGGAGAGCCTCGAGCAGGCGATCGGCGAGCACGACCGGCAGATCCAGCGGCTGGAGGCGGCGATCCAGGAGGCCAGCACCGCGATCGCCCTGCAGAGCCGGGCCGTGCTGGAGGACACCGGCCGGGCGGAGGCTCTGGCGGCGGAGCTGGCCCGGGAGCTGGGCGAGGGCGTCGACCCGCAGGCGGCGCTGACGACCTTCGCGCCCCTGGAAGCGGCGTTGAAGGCGCTGGCGCTCAGCGCCGAAGCCCACACCGGCGCCACCACCCGGCTGGAGCAGGCCTCGGGCCGGCTGGCGACCGACCTGGCGGCGTCGCCCTTCGCCACGGCCGAGGAGGCGGCCGCGGCGCTCGAGGCGGAGAGCTGGCGCCGCGATCTGGCGGAGCGGATCGCGGCCTTCGAGAAGGAGCTGATCGAACTCCGGGGGGTGCTGGCTGCGCCCGACCTGGCCCAGCTGCCGCCGGAGCGGCCCGACACCGCCGCCGCCCAGCAGGCGGTGAGCGCCGCCGATGCCGCGCGCACGGCGGCGGTGGAGCGCCACAGCGAGGCCCGCGGAGCCCAGGTCGAGATCGAGCGGCTGGCCGAGGAACACCGCCGCGGCGAGGCCTCCCTGGCCGAGCGGCGTGAGCGGGCCCAGCTGCTGAGCGCCGTGGCCGATCGCTGCCAGGGCAGGGCGGCGCCGTTCATCTCGCTGCAGCGCTGGGTGCTCTCGGCCTACCTGGCCGACATCTGCCGCCATGCCAACCAGCGGCTGGAGCTGATGACCTCCGGCCGTTACCAGCTGCGGCTCACCGATGAAGGGGGCCGCGGCGGCCGCCAGGCCGGGCTGGGCCTGCGCGTGCTCGATGCCTACACGGGGGAGGAGCGGGAGGTGAGCAGCCTCTCGGGGGGCGAGACCTTCCAGGCTTCCCTGGCCCTGGCCCTGGGGGTGGCCGACACGGTGCAGGCCCACACGGGGGGCGTGCACCTCGATGCCCTGTTCATCGACGAGGGCTTCGGCAGCCTGGATCCCGACAACCTGCAGCTGGCGATGGACGAACTGGACCGGTTGCGCGAGGGCGGCCGCCTGATCGGGATCATCAGCCACGTGGGGGCGCTCCGGGAGCGGATCCGCTGCGGCATCGAGGTGGTGGCCAGCGATCAGGGGTCGACGGTCCGCGTGGGGAGCACCGCCCTGGCCTGAGCGTGCGGGGCCCGGCGCGGCACAACAAAGCCCGGAGGGTGGACTCCGGGCATTTGTCTGCTCAGCCGTGGTGCCCGTCCGCAGGGACGGGGCGCGGTTGCGCGGTCTGGAGATCGTCAGATCCGAGGGTGTTGGGTTGTGGGGGCGGAGCCGCCGGCGTTGGCACCTGGGGCCAGGTGACCAGTGGGACGTTCCGTTGTCCGGGGCACCTGGGGCGGTGCAGTGGACGGCGACAGGGCTGTTCAGTTCAGAGCAGCGACACGCCGGGAACGTCAGAGATCCGTCGAGAGTGTTGGAGCAGGGGCCGGATCGTCAGCGCGCTCCTGACGGCTGCTCAGGGGGGGTGTCGTCCATCCGTGGAGCCTCCGAATCCCGTTGCCACCACCTTCGGTCGGCCCGCCGATGCCGACAAGCCCCTCGCCGCGATCGAGACTGGTCTTCACCGGCGGCAACGGGTCTTCATGAACGGCACGTCATCGTCTGAACCGGGACTTCCAGCTCCCCCGCTGCCGGCGCCGCCACTGCCGGCGCCGCCGATGCCCGCCCAGCCGATCGTGATCCTCGGTGGGTTCCTGATCAGCCCGCAGGCCTACACCCCGATGGCGGAGTGGCTCGAGCGGCGCAGCGGGCAGCCCGTGCGGGTGGTGCCGGTGGGGAAGGCCGAATGGCTGCTCACCGTGTTCGCCTTCGCCTGGGCGCGGATCCTCGATCGGGTGGCGGCGACGGTGGCCGAGCTGGCTCGCCGCTCCCCCACCGGCCGGGTGACGCTGATCGGCCACAGCTCCGGCGGGATCATGCTGCGGCTGTTCCTGGATGAGGCGCCCTTCCAGGGCCGCCGCTACGACGGCAAGGCCCTGGCCGACACGCTGGTGATGCTGGGCAGCCCCCACACGGCACTCAAGGCCACGGTGCTGCGCCGGATGGTGCAGCGGCGCCTGCCGGGTTCGGCCTTCGCCGACCGGGTGCGTTACGTGTCGGTGGCGGGAGATCTGGATCTGGCCACGGCCACGCCCATGGCCCGGCGTCTGGCGCCGACGGCCTACCGCAACAGCACCGGCGCTGCCGACGACCGGGGCGACGGCCTGGTGCCGGTGGCTTCGGCCCTGCTGGAGGGCTCCACCGCCGTGGTGCTGCCGGGCGTGGCCCATGGCGGCGCCTTCGGGCCCTGCTGGTACGGCAGCCCGGCGGTGATCGAGCGCTGGTGGGGCGGCGACCCAGCCCCTGCCGGCCACCCTGCTCCCGATGGGTGACGGCACAATCAGGCAGCCGTTCGGGACGGAAAGCTGGACGGGAACAGAGACCCCCGGAGCCGTCACCAGCCGCCGGCCGATGACGAGGAGCCGTTGGTGGATCCGGGGCGGAGCCTGGGCCTGCGGCTCCTCGCCCTGCTGGGAGCCCTGTCGTTCCTGATGCTCGGCATCAGCAGCATCGCCCCGCTGCTGCAGCCGCTTCCTCCCCCGCCCGCGCTGCCGGATCAGCGGGATGGTCGGGTGGGCTGAGGGGCATGGCCGCCAGGGCGGGCGATGGCATCGGCGCCGGCTTCAGGAGAATGTCGGGCCATCGGACCCCGGCCATGCGCGTGTCCCTCCCAACCCGGCGCACCGTCCTGGTGGCCTGTGCCCTGGCCCTGAGCTGGCTGCTGGCGGGGCTGGGGCACACCCCAGCGGCCCTGGCGGACAGCCAGCCTCCGGCGGAGCACTACCGCTGCGATGGCCAAGCGATCACCGCCTGGATCCATCCCGGTGCCGTGGATGCCGGATCCGTTCCCAACAGCAGCGGCGGCACCGTGCCGGGCGCCTTCCTGGCCCTGCACGGCCAGGAGATGCGCCTGCAGCTGCCCCGCACCAACAACGCCGGCGCCCCCAGCTTCAGCGATGGCAAGTGGTGGTGGAGCCTGGAGGATCCCGACCATCCCCGCTTCCTCCTCCGCCGCGGCCTGGGGGATGTGCAGGAGTTCCGGTGCGAACGGGTGGCATGAGCCGCGGCCCCGCCACCGGGGCTCAGCCGTCGGCCGATCCCCTGCCCCCCTGGCGTTCGTTGCTGCGCGGCGCCCGCGAGCGGGAGGGACGCTCCCCGGCGGCCCGTTGGCTGCAGCTGGCCACGGTGGCGCTCGACGGCACGCCGCGTGTGCGCACCCTGGTGTTCCGCGGCTGGGCCGGCCCGGAGGCGCTCGATCTGCTCAGCGATGGCCGGAGCGCCAAGGCCGCGGAGCTGGAGCGCCAGTCGGCGGTGGAGCTGTGCTGGCTGCTCCCCAGGGCCCGTGCCCAGTTCCGTCTGCGGGGCCGGCTCGAGCCCCTGCCGCAGGCTCTGCAGGAGCGGGAGCGGCAGCGCCACTGGCAGAACCTCACGCCCGGTGGCCGGGCCCTGTGGGGCTGGCCGGAGCCCGGTGCCCCCCTGGCGGCCGGCGCCTCCTTCCCGCAGGAGCTGCCGGCCGAGGCCGAGCTGCCGGATCACTTCCTTCTGCTGCGGATCGTTCTGGAGCAGGTGGAACTGCTGGAACTCGCGGCCCATCCCCATGGCCGCCGCCGCTGGCGGCTTCACACCGGCTGGCGCGAGGAGCCCCTCAATCCATGAGGTCGCGGCAGCGATCCAGCCGGCCGGCGCACGGCCGCCGGCTGCGACCCAGGACGGGGGATTCCCGCCCTGCGAGAAGCGATCGCCGCGTGGACCCTGCCCTCTGCGCCATGGCGGCTGAGGGAGTGTCACCCGCTGTGGAGATGAACGACGTTGCCGGACTGCATGCCTAGATTGACCCCATCGCGGCGTTGGCGACACGTTGAGCTCTGATCGCACTTCCGCTCTGGACGTTCCAACGATCAAGACTCCTGATCCAGGGTGGATCGGTGAAGTACTGGGTACAACCATTCTTGGAATGGACATCCAGCCGATGGGTCCGAGCAGGGGGTTTCAATCCACCACCTGGAAGCTTCATCTCACCTGCGATCCGCCAGGCAGTGCACCGGTCACTCTCGTGCTCAAAAGTGAGACGACCAACAGGGACTTCCATCGACTGAGTCATCTGAACAATGCCTTCGGACGCGAGGTGGGCGTTTACACTCACCTCGCGCCGAGGCTGAAGGACCACCGGCCCGTCATCTTCGCCTGCCAGGACAGCGAGCCCTGCTGGTTGCTGATGGAGGATCTGACCCATCTGCGCCCCGGGGATCAGGTCCGCGGCCTGAGCCATGCGGAAACCATGGTCTCCCTCCAGCGGATGGCGGCTCTCCATGCTGAGTTCTGGATGGATCCACACCTCCAGGGACAGCCCTGGCTGCCACGGCATGGCTTCTGGTTTCAGCGGCCGAAGACAGAGCTTGTGGAGTCCTTCTTCCAGACCTACGAGGTGCGGTTTGGATCAGAGGTCACCAGGCTGTTCCGAGCGGTGCTGGAGCAGGGAGACGCCATCGATGCAGCCCTCCACGAACGACCCTGGACGCTGGTTCATGGTGATCTGCGGGCCGATAACCTCCTGTTCGGCGGCACGGTTGCCAGCCCACACGCCATCATTCTTGACTGGTCCTGGGCCTGCCGCAGCCTTGCCGCCATCGACCTTGCCTTTCTCATCGGTGGCAGCGAGCCGGTGGCCCAGCGCTCGGGTCGTCATGGGGAACTGCTCAACGCCTGGCACCGCGAACTTCTGGACCGCGGAGTACGCGATTACCCGCTGGAGGAAGCCCGTCGCGACCAGCAGTTGGCCGCCCTGCGTTGTGTCACCGCCGGGGTCGCGATGTATGACTTCATGAAGGATCCGGATACCACCATTCGTACGGCACTCTTCATGGACCAGTCGATCCAGCGTCATGCTGCTCTGGTCGAGGAACTGCGGGCCTGGGAGGCTCTCCCCGACCCCAGAGGCTTCCCCTCGGCCTGAAGGGCCCTGACGTGCAGCTTCTGGGGCTGTGTCTGGATCGGCTGGAGCCGAAGGGGGCGTGATCTGCAGCTCCTTGTAGCCGGTGGCTGGATCCAGCTGCCGGCGGAACTGCCACTCCGGCAACAGCCCCACCACCAGCTCGGCGGTGGTGCGCACCAGCGAGCCGCTGCAGAGATGGCCGCCGATCACCGCCCCTGCGTCATCGGCGAGCGCGATGTGCAGGTGGGCCCCATCGGCTGAGAGCGTGCCGGCCAGGCTGAGGATTTCCAGATCGCTGCGGAGGGTGATGCTCCTCTGCCGTCCGGCAAGCCGCAACGTGGCCACCGACAGGCTGCCGATGCCGCTGATCACGCAGCCCGCCTGCTCGTTCTGGCGGCCCATCCAGCTTTCCAGTGCCAGAAGCAGGTCGTCCCCAGGCTTCAGTCGCAGCGGCGTCACGCGCATCGACCCGGCTCCCCCACGGCAGGCCCGTCGGAGGGCGCCAACGATCAGCCTGACGCTAGGCCCGACTGCGCCTGCCGCTCCCCATACCCCGCCGCCCACACCGCCGGGGCGATGCCGCGAGGCACGAGGTTGCGGTAGGCGTCACTGACGAGGATCTCCTGCACCGATTCCCCCAGCAGCTCGTTGGAGCGGCTGCCCGGCAGACGGTGACTGAGGCTCTGGTGGATGCGCAGCAGATACCAGGCGGTGCCCTCCAGGCCGGCGTTGAAGCGCTCCCAGCAGCGGGGATCGCGGCGGGCATCGAGCACCATGTCGCGGGCGTTGTGGGCCTTGTCGGCGGCCGTCACCCGCAGGGAGGCGAGGGGCTTGTGCTCGAGCGAGGCCACGTAGCGCGTCTTGCGCAGCAGCCAGGGCTCCTTCTCCTCGCCCGCTGCCACCGGAGCGAGG
>CALRKZ020000021.1:0-27927 GCA_943368365.1 Mesorhizobium carmichaelinearum | reverse complement strand
TCCTCAACCCCTCTCGGGGCTTCGGCTCGCGGCCTCCCGGCCGCTTGGAAAACTTACAACACCGGCGGCTCTCGCCTCCTTCGTCGTAAGCCCTGCAGCGCTCCCCTTCCGGCTCGCGCGCAGTCCAAAACCATATCACCTCATCCCCGCCTCCTGGCAAGAGGGGCGCTTCACAAAGGCTTACAGCGCCCGCACATTCCAGTGGCGGCAGGGTTCCCGGACCGGCCGGCCTGCCTATGGTTCGCCTGACACAAGACCACCACAGCGGAGACGGACCCGGGTTGGGCACGCCATTCAGCCAGGAGCGGCTCCGGGTTCGCCCCAGCTCCCGCGAGCAGGCGGTGGTGGAGAACGCACGGCAGAACTTCGAGCGCACCCTGGTGCGGGTGCGGGGTGAACTGGTCGGATCGGTGGCGGCGCTGGAGCACCCGCGCCGCAGCGACGCCCTCAACTACGGGGAGGTGTTCCTGCGCGACAACGTGCCGGTGATGCTCTACCTCTTGCTGCAGGGCCGCTTCGAGATCGTCCGCCACTTCCTGGGCGTGTGCCTCGACCTGCAGAGCAGCACGTACCAGACCCGGGGGGTCTTCCCCACCAGCTTCATCGAACAGGACGGCACCCTGATCGCCGACTACGGCCAGCGCTCGATCGGCCGGATCACCTCGGTGGACGCGAGCCTGTGGTGGCCGGTGCTCTGCTGGCTCTACGTGCGGCGGAGCCGCGACTGGGAATTCGGGGCCAGCCAGAAGGTTCAGCGGGGCGTGCAGCTGCTACTCGATCTGGTGCTCCACCCCACCTTCGAAGGCACGCCGGTGCTGTTCGTGCCCGACTGCGCCTTCATGATCGACCGTCCCATGGATGTATGGGGGGCGCCGCTGGAGGTGGAGGTGCTGCTGTTCGGCTGCCTCAGGAGCTGCTGCCAGCTGATGGAGCTGGCCCAGCGCGACCGCAGCAGCCGGCTGCTCGACCAGCGGCTGGAGCTCACCCGGCAATGGATCCACGATCTGCGCTCCTTCCTGCTCAAGCACTACTGGGTGACGAGCAAGACCATGCAGGTGTTGCGGCGTCGGCCCACCGAGCAGTACGGCGACCAGCAGCACCAGAACGAATTCAACGTGCAGCCCCAGGTGATCCCCGACTGGCTGCAGGACTGGCTGGAGAACCGGGGCGGCTACCTGATCGGCAACATGCGCACCGGCCGGCCCGACTTCCGCTTCTACAGCCTCGGCAACGCGCTGGCCTGCCTGTTCGGCCTGCTCACCGCGCCGCAGCAACGGGCCTTGTTCCGGCTGGTGCTGCACAACCGAGGCCATCTGATGGCCCAGATGCCGATGCGGATCTGCCACCCACCCATGGAGGCGACCGAATGGATGAACAAGACCGGTTCGGATCCGAAGAACTGGCCCTGGAGCTACCACAACGGCGGCCACTGGCCCAGCCTGCTCTGGTATCTGGGCGGGGCGATCCTCCTCCATGAACAGCGCCATCCCCAGGCCGACGTGCTGCTGATGGGCCAGATGAAGGCCATGCTCGAGGAGTGCTACTGGTCGCAGCTCAACCAGCTGCCCCGCCAGCAGTGGGCGGAATACTTCGACGGCCCCACCGGGACCTGGGTGGGGCAGCAGTCACGCACCTACCAGACCTGGACGATCGTGGGGTTCCTGCTTCTCCACCACCTGCTCAGGGTGAACCCCGCTGATGTGTCGCTGATCTCGATCGACGACGGCCTGCCGGAGATGGGACCGGCAGGCCAGCTCTGACCCACGGGGCCCCGCGGATAGGGTGCGTGTCCCCGCGAGCAGGCCATGAAAAAAGCCGTGGGGGGAAGCCCACGGCCTTCTTGAAAAGTTACAGGGGACGAGTTCAGAACAGGCCCAGAGTGAGCGACTTGTCGATCGGCAGGGCCGCACCGATGCCGAGATAGATGGTGAAGAGAGTGCCGAACAGGAAAGCCCCCATGGCCACGGGCCGACGGAAGGGATTCTGGAACTTGTTGAAGCTCTCGATGAAGGGGATCAGCATCAGGCCGAGCGGAACCATGGTCTGCAGAGCGATGCCCAGAAGCTTGTTGGGCACCACGCGCAGGATCTGGAAAACGGGGTAGAGATACCACTCCGGCAGGATCTCGAGGGGTGTGGCGAAGGGATCGGCCTTATCACCAAGCATGGCCGGATCGAGAACGGCCAGACCGACGACGCAGGCGATGGTGCCGAGAATCACCACCGGGAAGATGTAGAGCAGGTCGTTCGGCCAGGCGGGTTCACCGTAGTAGTTGTGACCCATGCCCTTGGCGAGCTTGGCGCGCAGCTTGGGATCGCTCAGATCGGGCTTCTTGAGGATGTGCATGGTGGGAGCCGCAGAGGGATGGTGCGTGGGAAAGGCGAGTGGGAAAGCCGGCACTGGCCGGAAGTGTCACAACGGACCGGAGATGCCCTGCTTCCGGATCATCAGGAAGTGCATGAGCATGAACACGGCCAGCAGCCAGGGCATCACGAAGGTGTGAAGGCTGTAGAAACGGGTGAGGGTGGCCTGGCCGACGCTCTCGCCGCCGCGCAGCAGCTCAACCATGAAATCTCCCACTACGGGAACGGCGGCCGGGACGCCGCTCACGATCTTGACGGCCCAGTAGCCCACCTGATCCCAAGGCAGCGAGTAGCCCGTGACACCGAAGGAGACGGTGATCACGGCCATGGTGACGCCGGTGATCCAGGTGAGCTCGCGGGGACGCTTGAAACCGCCGGTGAGATACACGCGGAACACGTGGAGGATGAGCATCAGCACCATCATCGAGGCGCTCCAGCGGTGCACCGAACGGATCAGCCAACCGAAGCTCACGTCGGTCATCAGATACTGAACCGAGCTGTAGGCCTCCGCCACCGTGGGCTTGTAGTAGAAGGTCATGGCGAACCCGGTGGCGAACTGGATCAGAAAGCACACCAGGGTGATGCCCCCGAGGCAATAGAAGATGTTGACGTGGGGGGGCACGTACTTGGAGGAGATATCGTCCGCAATCGCCTGGATCTCCAGGCGCTCCTCGAACCAGTCGAACACGGGAGACGACTTGGCGGCGGGAGACGAGTTCGCCATGCAGCGCTGAGCTTGGGTTGCGAGAGTCTACCGACCCTCCCGCAGCCGTCGTGATCGCTCCCCCGCGCAGCCCCGTCCGGCTCAGGCTCCGGCTCCTTGGCCGACGATCCCTCGCCTGGACCCTGGGGCTGCTGCTGCTGGTGGGCTGGCTCGGGCTGCGGCCGGCGCGGGCCTGGGCCCTCAACGATGCCCAGCAGGTGGTGGTGGAGGCGTGGCGGCTGGTGAACCAGAGCTACGTCGATCCGGAGCGCTTCGAGGCCGTGCAGTGGCGCCGGCTCCGCCAGAAGGCCCTGGAGCGACCGATCCACAGCAGCGCCGAGGCCCACGATGCCATCGCTGCGATGCTCGAACCCCTGGGGGATCCCTACACGCGCCTGCTGCGCCCCGAGGACTACGCCGCCCTGCGGGCCAGCACCGAAGGCAGCGTCTGCGGGGTGGGGATGCAACTGGGCATGAGCGGCGAAGACCAGCGGATCCGGGTGATCACGGCCGTGGAAGGGTCACCGGCGGCGGAGGCCGGCATCACCACCGGCAGCGAACTGCTGGAAGTGGATGGGGTGGCGACGCGCTCCCTCGGACTGCAGGCCACGGCGGCCCGCCTGCGCGGTCCGGCCGGATCGAGCGTGCAGATTCGGCTGCTTCCACCGGACGGAGGCAGCTCCCCTGCCGCCGTGGCGGCACGGGAGCTGGTGCTGCGCCGCCGCCTCGTGGCGCTGCAGCCCGTGCGCAGCCGCGAACTGACGAAGGACGGCCATCGCCTGGGCTATCTGCGCATCGCCCAGTTCAGCGAGCCGGTGCCGGAGCGCACCCGCGAAGCCCTGGCCGGCTTCGTTCAGACGGGGGTGGAAGGTCTGATCCTGGATCTGCGCAACGACTCGGGCGGACTGGTGGAGGCGGGCCTGGCCGTGGCGAACGCCTTCCTCGAGAACGCCCCGATCGTGGAGACCCTCAACCGCGAGGGGATCAGCGAGGTCCGCCAGGCCACCCCCGGCCGTCTGTTCGGGGGACCGATGGTGACCCTGGTGAACGGCGGCACCGCCAGCGCCAGCGAGATCCTGGCCGGAGCCCTCCAGGACGACGGCCGCTCCCTGCTGCTGGGATCGCGCACCTTCGGCAAGGGACTGATCCAGACCCTGATCTCGCTCGGCGATGGCAGCGGGCTGGCGGTGACGGTGGCGCGCTACGTGACCCCCAGCGGCCGGGACATCCAGAACCAGGGCATCGTTCCGGATCGGGAGCTGGCGCCGCCGGAACCGCTTGAGCCCGGCGGCCAGGGAGACCGCTGGCTGGAGCTGGCAATCGACACCCTCCTGCGGCGACTGGACAGGGCATGACCGGACGCACCTATCACGATCCGCTGCACGGCGCGATCCGGCTAGAGCGCTGCCGGCCGGCGGAAGCCCTGGCCATGGATCTGATCGACACGGCCCCGTTCCAGCGGCTGCGGCGGATCCGCCAGCTCGGCCCCGCCTTCCTCACCTTCCATGGCGCTGAATCGAGCCGCTTCACCCATTCGCTCGGGGTGCTCGACCTCGCCCGTCGCGCCCTGGCCGGACTGCAGGCCCAGGCACCGGATCTGGAGGCCCATGCGGGGGTGCTGCTGGCTGCGGCCCTGCTGCACGACGTGGGCCACGGCCCCTTAAGCCACTCCGGCGAAGAGATGTACGGCCTGCGCCATGAGCGCTGGTCGGCACGGCTGGTGCGGGACCATCCGGACCTGCGGGAACGGCTGGAGGCCTACGCGCCCGGCACCGCCGCAGCCGTGGCCGAGCTCCTGGAGCACGGTCGCCATCCGCAGCCGGCGATTGCGGCACTGGTGAGCAGCCAGCTCGACTGCGACCGGCTCGACTATCTGCAGCGCGACAGCCACAGCACCGGTACCAGCTACGGCCGGCTGGATCTGGAGCGGATCCTGGCCGCCCTGACACTGGCTCCTGACGGCGGACTCGCCCTGCACCCCAAGGGGCTGATGGCAGTGGAGCACTACCTGGTGGTGCGGAACCTGATGTACCGCAGCGTGTACAACCACCGGCTCAACGTGGTCTGCAACTGGCTGCTGGCACAGGTGGTGAGGGTCGCCCGTCAGCTGGGGCCCCGGCAGGTGTTCGCCGATCCGGTGATGGCGGTGTGGCTGTGGCGAACGGACGCCATGGATCTGGACACCTTCCTGGCCAACGACGACGTGCGCACCGGCTACCACCTGATGCGCTGGCGGGAGGAGGGGCCGGTGGACCTGGGCGGGCTCTGCGCCCGCCTGCTCGATCGCCGCCTGCTGCGGGCGATCGACGTGAGCCGGCTCGAATCGACGCAGCGGCTGGAACTGCTGGCGCTGGCGAGGGGCTGGAGCAGCCGGGAGGGGCTGGAGCCGGCCCTCTGCTGCGGGCTGGTGCAGCGCCAGAGCCGGGGGTACCACCCCTACAACGGCGGCCTGCGCCTCTGGGATGGGCAGCGACTGCAGGGACTGGAGCAGGCCTCGGCCCTGGTGGCCAGCCTGGTGCAGCCCGTGGAACGGGCCTGGCTGATCCATCCGGGCGAGGTGGCCGCCGAACTGCGGCAGGCGGTTCGTGACGCCGAGGCACGGACTGGGGGCCCGGCCTAGGTTGGCCGCCGCCGCGGGCGCCGATGGCTGCCGTCTTCGTTCCGGCCTGCCGGGCCGGCCTTCCCCACCATCTGGTGCTCCCTCCCGCCGCCGCCGCCGCCGGTGGCGGCCTGCAGGAGGTGGGTCATGGGCTGGGGGTGGATCCACCGCCCGGGGCGGTGGTGCTCGACGCCGGTGACTGGTCGCTGACGCTGCCCGAACTGCGCGCCCTCCAGGACCGGCTGAGGCAGCAGGGCCTGTGGCTTCGCCGGGTGGAGAGCCATTGCGGCGAGACCCTGGTGGCGGCGGCGGCCCTCGGGCTGGAGGCCGTTCCCTCCGGCGGGCATGGGGCAGATCCGGCCGCCGAGGGGCCGCAGGAGCCCGGGCTCACCATCCACCGCGGCACCCTGCGCTCCGGCGATCACCTGCAGGTGGAAGGGTCGGTGCTGCTGCTCGGCGATGTGAATCCCGGCGCCCGGGTGAGCGCCGGCGGGCACGTGCTGGTATGGGGTCGGCTGCGGGGCATCGCCCACGCCGGCTGCTGCGGCGACGGCGACGCCCGGATCGTGGCCCTGCAGCTCAGACCGCTGCAACTGCGGATCGCCGGCGTGGTGGCGCGGGGCCCGGAGGATCTCCCCCCCGCCGGCCTGAGCGAGGAGGCGCGGCTGGTGGAGGGAGAAATCCGGATCGATCCGGCCCCCCCCTGCTGGCCCCTGCCCGGCTGAACCGGGGCCGGCGTCAGCGGGCGATCAAGCCCATGGCCCCGAGCACACCACCCACCGCCATGAACCAGAGCGGCGAGATCCGGGTGCCCAGCATCAGGCCACACACCAAGAAGGACACCAGATAGGCCACCAGCCCGTGATTGGCGGTGCTCAGGATCTTCACGCCCACGGCGAAGAGAATGCCGAGGGTGATCGGGCCGAGCCCCCGCTCGAAGGCGATCCGCCAGGGGGAATCGCGCAGACGATTCCAGCTCAGACAGGCCACCACCATGAGCAGGGTGGAGGGAAGCAGCACGGCCAGTTCGGCGCCGAAGCCACTGAGCAGCCCCCAGAGGGGACCTTCCCGCCAGCCCGCACCGAGCCCGAGCAGACCCACGATCATCGAACTGGGCCCGGGAGCCGCCTCGGCCAGGGCGTAGAGATCGGCGAACTGGGCGTCGGTGAGCCAGCAGTACTGCACGACGGCCAGGTGGTGGTACTCGCCGAGGAGGGTGTTGCCGCCGCCGAGCGAGAAGAGAGAAAGCGAGAGGAAGGTCCAGAGGATCTGAGCCAGGCTGGCCAGATCGCTCGGAGCCCCCGGGGTGCATGTGGCCAGGAGCGGTGCGTCCAACTCAGCCTGCGTTCCGGGGGGAGCGGGGCCAGTAGATCGCCATCGCCACGGGACCGGCCACCAGCACAAGGGGGATGAGGCGCACATGCAGCACCTCGAGCGCCACGAAGGTGCCGGCGGCCAGCACCAGAGCGATGGGATCACGCCAGTAGGCACTGAGAATGCGGAAGCCCATGGAGAGGGCCATTCCTGCCGCCGCGGCCACCACACCCGCCAGCACCCGGTCGACGGCCGGCAGCTCATGCAACTGGAAGTAGATCACCCCAAGGCCCATCAGCAGGCTGAAGGGCACCAGCAGCATCCCGGCCAGGGCCACCAGGGCCCCCACCAGCCCGTGGAAGCTGCTGCCGATGTACACCGCCATGTTGATCTGATTGGGCCCGGGCAGCAGCCGGGCCACGGTGAGGCCGGTGAGGAACGCCTCGTCGCTCATCCAGCGCCGTTCCTCCACCACGATGCGCTGGCTCCAGGCCGAAAGACCGCCGCCGAAGGAGGAGAGCGCCACCTGGAGCATGCCCACGAAGAGCTGACGCAGGGACGGTGGCGGTGCCAGCGCAGGCATCAGTCGTGCACGAAGTGGGGGTCAGGCGGGAGTTCGCCCAGTTCATGGACGCTGGGATCGAGCGGATCCGGGGCTTGGTACTTCTCGGCCTGATCCCAATCGGCCTGAAAGGCCTCCTGCAACCGCCCAACCACGGCGGGGGCATCGGTCTCGATGCCGAGTTCGCGGCGCAGGTCGAAGGCGCTGCGGTCGATGTTCATGGAGCCGGTGAGGGCCGCGCTGCCGTCCACCAGGATCAGCTTGGCGTGAAGCTTGAGATGCTTCTGGCGCCGCACCTTCACCCCGAAGCGCTGCATGACGCGCAGGGAGGAGAAGGTGTCGTAGATGTCCCAGTCGCTGATGCCGTGCTTGCCGCCGCACAGCACCCGTACCTTCACGCCCCGCTCACGGGCGGCCACGATCCGCTCGAGGATCACCGCATCGACGAACTTGGGGTGCTGGATCCAGAGCGTGCGGCGTGCGGCGTCCACCAGGCGCGCCATCTGACCGCGGCTGTGATAGCTGCTCCAGACCAGCCCCACCGAGAGATCGGGCACGAAGAACTGGCGTCCCCAGTCGGCTTCGAAGCCGGCGATCACCTGCTCCACCACGGGAGCCGAGCTGGTGACGATGCCGTAGTCGCGGGTCTGGGTGAAGTACTTGTCGGCCAGATTGAAGGTGGCGATCAGGGCCTGCTCACGGTCGACCACCATGGATTTTTCATGGGTGACCGGGAAGGCCTCGCTGGTCCAGCCCACCTCCATCCCCCACGACTGCAGGCGGGCGAAGGCCTCGTCGTTCCAGCGATCCCCTCCCGAGGTGTGGGGATTGAGCATCACCCGCACGGCCACACCACGCTCATGGGCCCTGAGAAGCGCCTGCTCCACCTCCTCGGACTGCAGCTTGAACTGCTTGAGCAGCAGCTGCTCGCGGGCCTGCTCGATCAGATCCACCACAGCCGGGGCCCCGTCGTCCGGCATGACCAGAAGCCGCTGGTGATGGGGCCGGTTGACCGACATGGGGCAGGCTGGATTGACACCGGTTCTATCGAGTCCGAACGGAACCGGAAGCCGTCACGGCCAGCCTTGGAGGCGTCCTCGGCCGAACGGTGGGCCTAGTCTGCCGTCAGGTCTGAATGCGCCGTGAGCACCGCAAGCCGCACCATCCTGATCTGCTCGGGCAAGGGCGGGGTCGGCAAGACCACCCTCACCGCCAACCTCGGCATCGCTCTGGCCAAGCAGGGGGTGAGCACCGCCGTGCTCGACGCCGACTTCGGTCTGCGCAACCTCGACCTGCTGCTCGGGCTCGAGAACCGGATCGTGTACACGGCCCAGGAGGTGCTGGCCGGCACCTGCCGCCTGGAGCAGGCCCTGGTGCGCCACAAGCAGGAGCCGAACCTCTCGCTGCTGCCGGCCGGCAATCCGCGCATGCTGGAGTGGCTCACCCCCGATGACATGCAGCGGATCGTGGGCCTGCTGGCCGAGCGCTTCGACTATGTGCTGATCGACTGCCCGGCCGGCATCGAAGAGGGGTTCAAGAACGCCGCGGCCGCGGCGCGGGAGGCCCTGGTGGTGACCACGCCGGAAGTGTCGGCCGTGCGCGATGCCGACCGGGTGATCGGGCTGCTGCAGGCCCGCGACATCCAGCCCCTGCAGCTGGTGCTCAACCGGGTGCGGCCGAAGATGATGGCCAACCAGGAGATGCTGGCGGTGCAGGATGTCACCGACATCCTGGCCCTGCCCCTGCTGGGGCTGGTGCTCGAGGACGAGCAGGTGATCGTGTCCACGAACCGGGGCGAGCCGCTCACCCTCAACGGCACCCAGTCACCGGCGGCGCAGGCCTACACCAACGTGGCGCGGCGCCTGCGCGGCGAGACCGTGCCGATGTTCGATCCGAGCCAGGAGCGGCGCGGGCTGCGGGCCCGGCTGGGCCGGCTCATGCACACCAGGATCTTCTGACGGGCGATGACCTTGCGTGACCTCCTCGACAAGCTGCTCGGTCGTCAGCCCGCCAGTGCCACCACGGCCCGCCAGCGGCTTCAGCTGGTGCTGGCCCACGACCGCAGCGACCTGAATCCCGAGCTGCTCGAGCAGATGCGCCGGGAAATTCTCGATGTGGTCTCCCGGTATGTGGAGATCGACATGGAGGAAGGCGATGTGAGCCTCGAGACCGGCGATCGGGTGACGGCCCTGGTGGCCAACCTGCCGATCAAGCGTGCCCGCAGCAGCCCGCCCGGACCGCCTGCCACCAGCGACAACGCAGCGGCCGCCCCGGTCTGATCCCACAGGTGCGGGCGGACACGGCCTCGGAGGGAACTCTCGACGCAGCCGTGACGGTTCCATGCCCCTCTCTCCCGCCGAGCCCGTCCTCACCGGGGCCGAGCGAAGGGTGCTCGATCTGCTCCGGCTGGGCCTGAGCAACAAGGCGATCGCCGCGGCCCTGGTGCTCAGCCCACGCACGATCGAAAGCCACGTGTCGAACCTCCTGACCAAGACGGGGTGCAGCAATCGGTGCCAGCTGCTGCTGTGGGCCCTGGGCGAGCGATAGGCTCTGCGCCACGCCGGCTTAGCTCAGCGGTAGAGCAGCGCTTTTGTAAAGCGAAGGCCATCGGTTCAAATCCGTTAGCCGGCTTCTCCCCCTCCCCCTTGCAGCGCTAACGACTCCTGCCGGAGTCGGAGCCGGCGATCAGGAAGGCTCCGATCGCCAGGGCCAGCCACGGCCAGCTCCGCAGTTCCAGCAGGGGGGTGCCCCAGCGCAGCAACGGTTCGAGCAGCCCGTGGCTGAGGCTGAGCAGGAGGGCGATGGCCAGGGTGAGCCAGAGCATGGGCGGAGTCCGTCAGCGGGGGTCAGGGCAGACAGCCGGCGGGCAGCACGGCACCGGCCCGCAGCAGCGCCCAGCCGGCGGCCGTCCAGGCGATCACGGTGCTGGCCAGGCCGGCCGGTTCCGGCCAGGGACAGGGACCCAGCAGGGGAACGTCGGGGAAGGCGGCGGCCGCCGTGGCCGCCTCGAGGCAGGGGGCCTCCCCGGAGCGGTTGGCACTGGTGGTGGCCAGCGGACCGGTGAGACGGAGCAGCCCCAGGGCCGCAGGGCAGGCCGGGATCCGCAGCCCGAGGCTGGCGGCCTCGGGCCTGGCCTGGGGATGGAGCGCGGCCGCGGCCCGGCCGCTGGCGGGAAGCACCAGCGTGAGCGCCCCAGGCCACCACTGCTCGGCCATCCGGCGCCACTCCGGCCGGATCGGCACCTCCAGGGCAGCGAAGAGGGCGTCGGGGTCGGCCCCCATCAGGATCAGGGGCTTGCTGGAGGGGCGCTCCTTCAGGCGCCAGATCTGGGCGGCGGCCTGCGGCCGGGCCGCCAGGGCCGGGAGGGTGTCGGTGGGAAAGAGAGCCGCCGAGCCCACGCAGATGCGTTCAGCCAGCCGGGGCGCCTCCAGCACCCGTGCGGGGGAGGGCAACGGTAGGGCGGGGGAGGTGGACATGGGCAGGGTGCTCTTGGCGCAGGTTCAGGAACGGGAACGGCTGGAGCGGGCCGGAACGACAGGACGGCGGGCTCTGGCGAAGCGCTCCCGACCCTCCAGATCGCGCAGCGAACCGACCGCCTCCAGCCCTACCGAGGCCAGCAGATGGCGCACGGCGCCGGCTTGGTCGTGGTGGTGCTCCAGCAGCAGCCAGCCCCCGGGGGCGAGGAAGCGGGGGGCGCCGGCGGCGATGGCACGGATGGCCGCCAGACCATCGGGGCCGCCATCCAGCGCCAGGCGGGGTTCATGGAGCCGCACGACCGGATCGAGCCGGTCGACCAGGGCGGAGGGGATGTAGGGAGGGTTGCTCACCACCAGATCCAGCCCGTCGCCGTCGGCCGGCAGCGGGTCCCACCAGGAGCCCAGCGCCAGGGTGACGCGCTCGCCGAGGCCGGCCCGCTCCAGGTTTGCGGCCGCCTGGGCCAGCGCTTCAGGGGAGCAATCCACGGCATGGCCATGGCTGTGGGGCCAGGCCAGCGCCAGCGCCAGCGCGAGGCAGCCGGAGCCGGTGCCCAGGTCGGCCCAGCGGCGGGGCGCAGGGGCGGGCGGCAGGCCATCGGCGAAGGCGGCGCGGGCCAGGTCCGGGAGCAGCTCCGTCTCCTGGCGCGGAATCAGCACCCCTGGTGCCACCGCCAGCTCCAGATCCCGCCAGGGACAGACCCCGACCAGATACTGCAGGGGCTCGTGGCCGTGGCGATGGCGGTGCCAGAGGCGGCTCAGGCGGGCCAGGGAACAGCGCAGCGACACCGGCCGTCCGGGCTCGAGCCGCAACTGCTGCAACTGCCGCCACGGGACGCCCCCCTCCAGATCCAGAAGCCAGTCGAGATCGGCGGGATGACCACCGCCGGCCAGCAGGGCGCTCCGCCAGGCCAGAAGCCTGGCACCCGTGAGGGGATGGCGTGCGGGCGTGGGGGCGGTGGCCGGCATCGGCCAACCCTAGGAAGCGCCGCCGCGGGCGGGTCGCCAGTGGAGACCGGGTTCAGCCCGCACCCGACCGGCGAGTTCGAGCCGGAGCAGCTGGCAGGAGAGCTCGGCCGCGGGACGGCCGAGGGCGCGGCAGAGATGCTCGAGCGAGGATCCCTGCCCCAGCGCGGCCAGCAGAGCCTGATCGGCCGCTGCCGGGAGCCCGGCACCGACGGCCTCGAGCCCCGCCGCCGACCGCGGGCGGGGGCCTCGGGCCGGCAGGGGCCCCTCCCCGAGCTGGGCGATCAGGTCGGCGGGATCGAGCAGGGGCGTGGCACCCTGCTGCAGCAGCCGATTGCTGCCGGCGGCGGAGCGCTTGGCCGCATCGGCCGGAACGACCCACAGGGGCAGACCCTGCTCCCAGGCCAGGTTGGCGGAATGAAGGGCACCGCTGGACGCGGGGCACTCCACCACCACCACGGCCCGGGCGAGGGACACCTGCAGGCGGTTGCGAGCGGCGAAGTGGCCGCGGTGCACCGAAGCGCCCGGCGACAGCTCGCTCACCAGCAGACCACGACCCTCCACCGAATGCTGAAGCGACCGATGGTGGAGCGGGTAGACCCGATCCAGCGGCGTGCCGAGCACCCCCACCGGCGAACCGCCCTGGGCGAGGCAACCGTGATGCACGGCGGCATCGATCCCCTCGGCCAGGCCGCTCACCACCGGCCAGCCGGCCTCCGCCAGAGCGGACCCGAGGGCCTCGGCCATCACCAGGCCGTGGCGGGAGGGCCGGCGGGTGCCGACCACGGCCACGGCCCGACGCCGGCGCAGCAGCGGCCAGAGGGAGCCCCGGCCACGCCAGTGGAGCGCCACCGGGGGTCGCTCGAGGGCCCGTAGGGCGGGTGGCCAGGCGGGATCACCCGGCACGAGCACCCTGCGGAGGGCAGGGGAACCGGGGCGGGGCCTCAGCGGTTCGGCCCCCCAGCGACGGCGATGGGCCTCCACCGAGGCCAGCAGCCTGGGGCCGAATCCGGGCAGGCCCCCCAGTTCCGCCACCGGCACGCTCCAGGCGGCGGCCAGGGATCCATGGGCCTGCTCCAACCGACGCAGACGCCACCAGCCCAACCCCGGACAGGCGGCCCAGAGAAGCCACCAGCGGCGGCGCTCCGCCGGCCAGGGGGCGCCGCCATCGATGACCGGAAGGGGGATGAGGTCGCCCACGCCATCGCATCGAACCAGTACAAAGATACTGGTTCAGGTGATCGGGCCGCGGTGCAGGGACTCCACCGCCGCGGCCAGGTCGTCGGGCAGGTGGCGCAACACCCGGCGTCGGCCGGCCTCCCCGTGGAGCTCCACCGCCACCAGGTCCACCCAGGCCTCCGCCGCCACGGCCCCATCGGCACCGAGAAACCGACTCCGCCAGGGCAGCCTGACTCCCCGCCGCGGTTCCACGAGGCTGCGCAACTCCACCAGCTCCCCGTGCCGCAGGGCACGGCGGTACTCCAACCGCAACCCCACCAGGGGCAGCTCCAGCCCTCTCCCACTCAGGTGGGCGTAATCAAGGCCCACGGCGGCCAGGGCCTCAACCCGGGCTTCCTCCAGCCAGCCCACGTACCCTCCGTGCCACATCACCCCCGCATGGTCGGTGTGCTGGGGAAGCACCCGGCGTCGCAGCCGCCAGCATCGGCCCTCGGGCCCGAACTCCGTTACGACCTCACCGTTCACCACCTGCCGATCCGGACAGCGGCCATAGGCTGCCGGAGAACCGCGACAGCCTCGTGTTTCGCAATCTTCTGATCGCCGATTCCGGCAAGGGTCACGTCGAGGAGATGGTGCGCATGCTGCGCGACCTTCCAGCCCTGCGCCAGGCGAGGTTGAACCTCCTGCACGTGGTGACCGAGCAGGCCGGCGAGGACTTCCAGGAGCACTGGCAGAACGCGGCCGGGATCGTGGCCGAAGCGGTGAAACGGCTCGGCCTCAACCCCGGTGATGTGAACGCGATCATCCGCCAGGGCGACACCAAGCAGACCGTGCTCAAGGTGGCCGACGAGCTCGACGCCGACCTGATCGTGATGGGCTCGCGCGGCCTGGGCCGGCTGCAGTCGATCCTGGCCAACAGTTCCAGCCAGTACGTCTTCCAGCTCTCCACCCGGCCGATGCTGCTGGTGCGCGACGACCTCTACGTGCGCCACGTGAACCGGGTGCTGGTGGCGATCGATGGAACCGGCGTGGGCGACGACGCCCTGCGGATCGCCTGCGAACTGGTGCGCGAGATCCCCGGCGGCACCCTCACCGGGGTTCACATCTCACGCCAGGACATCACCCCGAGCCGAGGCGGGCGTACCCCGGCCGACGAGGTGCTTGAGACGGCCGTGCAGCGGGCGCGTGGTTATGGCGTGGACCTCAAGGGTGTGCACCGCACCGGGGACATCGGCCGGGGCGTGTGCGCGGTGGCCGAGGAGATCAACGCCGACCTGGTGGTGATCGCCTCCCAGGACCGGCGGCCCTTGGTGGCCCGAAGCCTGGTGGACATCGACCGGCTCCTGGGAAGCTCGGTGAGCGACTTCATCCGGGTGCATGCCCCGGCCCCGGTGCTGCTGGTGCGGGAACCCGAAGGGAGACGCTGAGCCCGGCTCCCCTGGCCCTCGCGATTGAGCCGCGTCTCAATCGGAACGGAGCCTGGTGCAGGCCCGTGGCTGATCGGGCGCCTGCAGCCGTCAGCCCTGCTGACGGCTGCTCGTCTGGATGTAAAGAACGATCAGGAAGACGGCGGGAACCAGCACGAACAGCAGGCTGGCGACAAAACCGAGATCGTTGGTTTCCATCGTGCTGGCGTGAGGACCGCAAAGGCTCAGGCGACCGTATCACCGCCGGACGGGGCCCCTTCGCCCGCTTCACCGCTCGTTGCGCTGGAATCGCCGTCGTTCGACTCCGGGGCCGGGGCCGGCGGCACCGGCCAGGCGGTGGGGCCCGGGGGCAGGGGCAGGTTCCGGGCCTCCGCCAGACGGTTCTCGGCATCGGGGAGCCCCACCTGGGGACGGGTCAGCACCACCAGGGAACGCTCCACCAGGGCCTGGCAGGCCAGCCGCCAGTTCTCGGGACGGCGGCGCAGTTTGCGTTCCTCCACGGCCGTGCGGGGAGAGAGGGCGCCCGGCGCCGCCTCGGCCACCACGGCCACGAAGCAGGTGATGCACTGGCCACAGCCGCCGCAGTTGCCGAGCTTGCCCTTCAGCCCGTAAAGCTCGATCCCCTCCCGCAGCGCCACCTCCCGCAGGTTCTCCCCCGGGTAGCACTCCACCTCACGCTGTTCGCGCAGGAATCGGATCACGGGCATGGCGGCGGAGGCGGGAGCCCCCCATTGTGAGATGCGACGTTTCGATTTGTAACCCAGGGTCCTCGATCGCCGGGAGCCCGCGTCACGGCTCGTTTCAGCTGCCTCCCGCCCTTCCCGCTGTCCCGGCAAACCCCTTACGATCCCCTGCACAGATCGATCCCGTCGATCGTCCTCTGCCCGGTTCCCCCGCGGCAGCTGTTGTCACCCCGGACCTAAAACCCCATGGGATTGCCCTGGTATCGGGTGCACACGGTCGTCATCAACGACCCGGGCCGCTTGCTGGCCGTGCACCTCATGCACACCGCTCTGGTCGCCGGCTGGGCCGGCTCCATGGCGCTCTACGAGCTCGCCATCTTCGACCCCTCCGACCCGGTGCTCAACCCCATGTGGCGCCAGGGCATGTTCGTCATGCCCTTCATGGCCCGCCTGGGAGTCACCGGCAGCTGGAGCGGCTGGAGCATCACCGGTGAGACCGGCGTCGACCCTGGCTTCTGGAGCTTCGAAGGCGTCGCCGCCGCCCACATCATCTTCAGCGGCCTGCTGTTCCTGGCCGCCATCTGGCACTGGACCTACTGGGATCTGGAGATCTGGCAGGACCCCCGCACCGGTGAACCGGCGCTCGACCTGCCCAAGATCTTCGGCATCCACCTGCTGCTCGCCGGCCTGGGCTGCTTCGGTTTCGGCGCCTTCCACCTCACCGGCGTCTTCGGTCCCGGCATGTGGATCTCGGATCCCTACGGCCTCACCGGCCATCTCGAGAAGGTGCAGCCGTCCTGGGGGCCCGAGGGCTTCAACCCCTTCAATCCCGGCGGGATCGTGGCCCACCACATCGCGGCCGGCATCGTGGGCATCATCGCCGGCATCTTCCACATCACCACCCGGCCCCCCGAGCGCCTGTACAAGGCCCTGCGGATGGGCAACATCGAAACCGTGCTCTCCAGCGCGATCGCAGCGGTGTTCTTCGCGGCCTTCATCGTGGCCGGCACCATGTGGTACGGCTCGGCGGCCACACCGGTCGAACTGTTCGGCCCCACCCGCTACCAGTGGGATCAGTCGTACTTCAAGACCGAGATCAACCGCCGTGTGCAGACGGCCCTCGACAACGGGGCAACCAAGGAAGAGGCCTATGCCGCCATTCCCGAGAAACTGGCCTTCTACGACTACGTCGGCAACAGCCCGGCCAAGGGTGGTCTGTTCCGCGTCGGCCCGATGGTGAACGGCGATGGCCTGCCCACCAGCTGGCTGGGACACATCAGCTTCACCGACAAGGACGGGCGTGATCTCGAAGTCCGCCGCCTGCCCAACTTCTTCGAGAATTTCCCGGTCGTTCTCCAGGATTCCGACGGTGTGGTTCGGGCCGACATCCCCTTCCGCCGGGCCGAGGCCAAGTACTCCTTCGAGCAAACCGGCGTGACGGCGACGGTCTATGGGGGCGCCCTCAACGGTCAGATCTTCACCGATCCTGCCGCCGTCAAGCGGCTGGCCCGCAAGGCCCAGCTTGGTGAAGCCTTCGAATTCGACCGCGAGACTTACCATTCCGACGGCACCTTCCGCAGTTCCCCTCGCGGCTGGTTCACGTTCGGCCACGCCACCTTCGCCCTGCTCTTCTTCTTCGGCCACATCTGGCACGGTGCCCGCACCCTCTACCGCGATGTGTTCGCCGGGATTGACCCCGATCTGGGCGAACAGGTGGAGTTCGGTCTGTTCCAGAAACTGGGCGACCGTTCCACCCGGCGCCTCCCCGAGGGCTTCACTCCCCCGGCAGGCTCCACGCTCAGCTGATCGCCCCTTCCCCGGAGACACCCGATGGAGAGCTTCGCCTACATCCTCATTCTCACCTTGGCGATCGCCACCCTGTTCTTCGCCATCGCCTTCCGCGATCCCCCGAAGATCGGCAAGTGAGACGGCCACTGGCCCTTCCAGCCCCCGCCCCAGCGGGGGTTTTTTCATGGGGTGCTGTGACTGCAGGGGGGAGCGCCTGCCGGTGCCGCCGAGATCGGCTGCAGCAGAACCCTTCTCAATCTGGAAGTTGCTGTCTACACTTGCAAGACCTCGCGTGGGTTCCCAGGGGATGCAATGTCCCTCCTGCCAACACACCGACAGCCGGGTGCTGGAATCCCGCTCCGCCGACGGGGGACGCAGTGTGCGTCGACGGCGTGAGTGCCTGAACTGCGAGTTCCGCTTCACCACGTACGAACGGGTGGAAACGGTGCCGGTCACCGTGGTGAAGCGGAGCGGTGGACGCGAGACCTTCAACCGCTCCAAGCTGCTGCATGGTCTGCTGAGGGCCTGCGAAAAGACCGGGCTGGAGCCGGCCAGGCTCGAAGCCGTCGTGGATGAGATCGAGCTGCAGCTGCAACAGCGCAGTGGCCGGGAGGTGAGCAGCAGCGAGATCGGCGAACTGGTGCTCCAGCAGTTGAGCGAGATGAGCGAAGTGGCCTACGTCCGCTTCGCTTCCGTCTATCGGCAGTTCCAGGGGATCAGCGATTTCGTGGCCACACTCGAGGGACTGAGCCGACGACCTTCGCGCAAGCGTGGTGGCGAAGCGCTGGCTGCGGTCGGCTGAGCGAATCCCGTCGGTGAGTCGCGGAGTCGCGTTTGTATAGTGGTGGATTGCGCGTGGTCTGTCGGCGGACAGGCGCGCGTCTCCCTTCCACCTGCCCAGGGCAGGCCGCCACCACTCCATGACCGTGACCCCTTCCGACATCAGCACCAGCGAGGCCGAACTGGATCTGGCGAGCGACGCCGCAGCCGAGCTGGCCCTCGAGATCCCGGAAGAGGTTCCCAGCGCCGATGACCCGAGCAGCCGCGCCGTGTCGCGCGACACCGACGGTGCCGGGTTCACCCTGGAGGAGTTCGCCTCCCTGCTCAGCAAGTACGACTACAACTTCAAGCCCGGCGACGTGGTGAACGGCACCGTGTTCGCCATGGAGCCCAAGGGCGCCATGATCGACATCGGCGCCAAGACGGCCGCCTTCATGCCCCTGCAGGAGGTGTCGATCAACCGGGTCGAGAACCTCAGCGACGTGCTGGAGCCCGGCGAGATCCGTGAGTTCTTCATCCTCAGCGAGGAGAACGAAGACGGCCAGCTCACCCTCTCGATCCGGCGCATCGAGTACCAGCGGGCCTGGGAACGGGTGCGTCAGCTCCAGAAGGAGGACGCCACCATCTACTCCGAGGTGTTCGCCACCAACCGTGGTGGTGCCCTGGTGCGGGTGGAGGGCCTGCGGGGCTTCATCCCCGGCAGCCACATCAGCACCCGCAAGCCCAAGGAGGATCTGGTGGCCGACTTCCTCCCCCTCAAGTTCCTGGAGGTGGACGAAGAGCGCAACCGCCTGGTGCTCAGCCACCGCCGCGCCCTGGTGGAACGCAAGATGAACCGCCTGGAGGTGGGCGAGGTGGTGATCGGCACCGTGCGGGGCATCAAGCCCTACGGCGCCTTCATCGACATCGGCGGGGTGAGCGGCCTGCTGCACATCTCCGAGATCAGTCACGAGCACATCGAGACCCCTCACACCGTGCTCAACGTCAACGACCAGATGAAGGTGATGATCATCGACCTCGACGCCGAGCGGGGCCGGATCTCCCTTTCCACCAAGGCGCTCGAGCCGGAGCCGGGCGACATGCTCACCGATCCCCAGAAGGTGTTCGACAAGGCCGAGGAGATGGCGGCCCGCTACAAGCAGATGCTGCTGGAGCAGGCTGAAACCGAGCCCATGGGCGTCACCCTCGACTGACCGCGCCCTCCCCTTGAAGACCCGCCTGCTGCTGCGCGGCACCCTCCTCGGTGAGGTGCGGGCGGTCCTCTTCGACAAGGACGGGACCCTCAGCCACAGCGAACCTGCTCTGGTGACCCTGGCCTCCGCCAGGGTCCTCCATTGCCTGGAGGAGGTGGCCCCGGCCCGGCGGACCGAGCTGAAGGATCTGCTGGAGAGGGCCTACGGGCTACGGGCAGGGGCCATCGATCCGGCCGGCACCACCGCGGTGGCCAGCCGCTCCCACAACCTGATCTCCACGGCCACGGCCCTGGCCCAGGTGGGCCTGGGCTGGCCCGAAGCCCTGGTCATCGCCGAGACGGTGTTCCGCCGCACCGATGCCGGCGACGGCCAGCGCGGCACCACCACTGAAGGGGTCCGCCCGCTGCTGGAACGCCTGCGCGCCGTAGGCGTGATCTGCGCCGTGATCAGCAACGACGATCGCGCCGGCATCGCCCATTTCCTGAGCCGCCACGGGTTGGAGGCCTTCTTCCAAGGAATCTGGAGCGCCGAGCACCGGCCCCGCAAGCCCGATCCGGCGGCGGTGCACGGCCTCTGCGGCGAACTGGGGGTGGCGCCAGCCGACTGCGTCCTGGTGGGGGATGCCAACAGCGATCTGAGGATGGCGGTGGCGGCGGGCATCGCCCGCCGGCGGGCGCTCGGCTACACCGCCGGCTGGAGCGTGCCGCCTCCGCTGAACGACTCCCATCCCCGCATCCACCACTGGAGCGAACTGGAGGTGCAGGCCAACTGAGCCTGGAGGCTGACCAGCCAGCACATGCCCCGCGTGGTCGCAGGCACAGAGACGGCAACGGGGCAGGGATAGGCTGATCGGCCCATCAGCATGGACCGACGGGATGAGCCGTTATGTCTTCACCTCGGAATCGGTGACCGAGGGCCATCCCGACAAGATCTGCGATCAGGTGAGCGATGCGGTGCTCGATGCCCTGCTCGCCCAGGATCCGGCCTCACGGGTGGCCTGTGAAACGGTGGTCAACACCGGGCTGTGCCTGATCACCGGCGAAGTCACCACCAATGCACGGGTCGATTTCAACACCCTGGTGCGGGGGGTGATCCAGAAGATCGGCTACTCCGGCGCCAGGGCCGGCGGTTTCGACGCCAACAGCTGCGCCGTGCTGGTGGCCCTCGATCAGCAGTCCCCCGACATCGCCCAGGGGGTCGACGAAGCCGACGACCACGACGGCGACCCGCTCGACAAGGTGGGCGCGGGCGATCAGGGCATCATGTTCGGCTTCGCCTGCGACGAGACGCCGGAGCTGATGCCATTGCCGATCAGCCTGGCCCACCGGCTGGCCCGCCGGCTGGCCGAGGTGCGCCACAACGGCACCCTCGGCTACCTCCTGCCCGACGGCAAGACCCAGGTGAGCGTCGTCTACGAGAACGACGCGCCCGTGGCGATCGACACGATCCTGATCTCCACCCAGCACATTGCCGAGATCGACGGGGTTTCCGATGAGAAGGGGCTCCGCGATCGGATCGCCGCCGACCTCTGGAACCATGTGGTGGAACCGGCCACCGCTGATCTCAACCTCAGGCCCTCCCGGGAGCACACCCGATTCCTGGTGAATCCCACCGGCAAGTTCGTGGTGGGTGGCCCCCAGGGCGATGCCGGCCTGACCGGCCGCAAGATCATCGTCGACACCTACGGCGGCTATGCCCGCCATGGCGGCGGCGCGTTCTCCGGCAAGGATCCCACCAAGGTGGACCGCTCCGCCGCCTACGCCGCCCGCCACGTGGCGAAGGCCCTTGTGGCCTCCGGCCTGGCCCGCAAGGTGGAGGTGCAGCTGAGCTACGCGATCGGTGTGGCGCGGCCCGTCAGCATCCTGGTCGAGAGTTTCGGCACCGGGGCCCTCAGCAACGCCGACCTCACCGCCCTGGTGCAGGAACACTTCGATCTGCGTCCCGGCGCCATCATCGAGACCTTCGGCCTGCGGGAGCTGCCCCGCAGCCACGGCGGCCGCTTCTACCAGGACGTGGCCGCCTACGGCCACTTCGGCCGCAGCGACCTCAGTTTGCCCTGGGAGGAGGTGACGGCCGTGGTGCAGGTGCTGCAGCAGGCCACCGCCGCCCGCCTGACAGCCGGGAGCGCCGCCTGATCCGACGATGCAGCCCGCCCCATCCCGCCGCGGGGATCTGGCGGCGGGCGTGGATCTGGGCACCAGCGGTCTGAGACTGACGCTGGTGGATGGCGGCGGGGCCAGCGTGGCCGAGCGGGCCATCGCCTACCCGCGGCCATTCGAGCAGCCCGAAGGATGGAGGGAAGGGCTGAAGGCGCTGTGCGCCGCCCTGCCGTCTCAGTTGCGCCAACGCGTCGGTGCCATCGCCCTCGACGGCACCTCGGGCACGCTGCTGGCCTGCGACCGCGACGGCCGCCCCCTCGGCCCGGCCCTCTCCTATGGCCTGGCCTGCCCCGAGCAGGCGGGTCGGCTGGCCGGGCTGGTGCCGCCGACCTCGCCTGCCGCCAGCCCCAGCGGCAGCCTGGCCCGGGCCCTGCGCCTGCGCGAGCGGCATGGTGATCAGACCCTGTTGCGCCACCAGGCCGACTGGCTGATGGGTTGGCTGCTGGGCGACTGGCGCTGGGGGGAGGAGGGGAACAACCTTCGTCTGGGCTGGGACCTGCGCCGCCAGTGCTGGACGGGACGGTTGGACGCGGGGCCCTGGCCTGAGGTGCTGCCGCAGATCATCCCCAGCGGCACGGTGCTGGGCAGCCTGGAGGCCGGGGTGGCAGCGGCCCTCGGCCTGCCGCCGAGCTGCCGTGTGGTGGCCGGCACCACCGATGCCAATGCGGCCGTGCTGGCGGCCCGGCCGGAGGCGGGCGATGGCATCACGGTGCTGGGAACCACCCTGGTGCTCAAATGCTTCGCCGGGCAACCGATCGAGGCCCCGGGCGTGAGCAGCCACCGGCTGGCGGGCCGCTGGCTGATCGGCGGCGCGTCCAATGCCGGGGCAGGGGTGCTGCGGCGCTTCTTCGATGACGCCACCATCCGCCGGCTGAGCCGCCAGATCGATCCGGATCGGCCCAGCGGACTGGCGCTCCGGCCCCTGCCCGGCCGGGGCGAACGGTTTCCCGTGGACGACCCCCTGATGGAGCCGGTGCTGGAACCCCGCCCGGTCAGCGACCTGCTGTTTCTTCAGGCACTGCTCGAGGGTCTGGCGGCGATCGAAGCCCAGGGCTGGCGGCGGCTGCGGGAGCTGGGGGCACCGCCGATCCAGCGGGTGATCAGCCTGGGCGGCGGCGCCCGCAACCCCCAGTGGCGCCGGCTGCGCCAGCGGGCCCTGGGCATGCCCGTGCTCAACCGTCCGGATCTGGCCCCGGCCCTGGGCACCGCCCGGCTGGCCCTGAGGGGGCTGATCGATCCCAGCGGCGGCGGGGCAGGGGGGGAGAGGATGGGGACCAGCCTTCCCCCCCTGCCCAAGCCGCCATGAACGACCGCCTGCGTACTGCGATCTCCCTGGGGCTGTTCGTGATCCTGGCGGGCTACGTGGGCTTCAGCGCCCTGCGGCTCGGGCTCCTGCTCTGGCAACGCTTCGGGGCCGGCTGAGCGCCCCTGCTGCCGGACACGGGGGTGTGGGCGTCAGAATCCCCTGCCAGCCACCGTGGCCGAGATGTCCGCCGATCCCCTCACCCCGGCCGTCAGCGACCGGATCTGCCGTCACATGAACGACGACCACGCCGAGGCGGTGCTCGCCTACGCACGCCACTACGGGGGGGCGGCCGAGGCCCGCAGCGCCCGGATGCTGCGGGTGGCCCCCGAGGCGATGGATCTCGAGGTGGACGGCACCACCCTCACGGTGCCCTTCGACCACGTGCTCGCTGACAGCGAGGATGCCCACCGCACCCTGGTGGCGATGCTGCGGGCCCTGCCCACGACCTGAACGCTGGGCTGGCTCCCGCCGGAGCGGCACCGCATCGGACAGGCCAGGGGGGAATCCTGGGAAGGTAACGCCCCCTCCGCGATTCCCCGAGCATGTGGCGCACCTTGGTGCAGGGCTGCCTCGATCTGCTCACCGTGGAGGAGTGCGGCGTCTGCCGCCGCCCGCTCGAGGCCGGTGAGCAGCGGCGGCTGCCCTGTCGCCGCTGCTGCGAGCGACTGGCTCTGCCCCACAGCGGGATGCACGGCCTGTGGCCCCTGCCCTGGTGGGCCCTGGCGTCCTACGAGGGGCCGCTGCGGACCCTGCTGCTCAACCAGCGGCGCGCCGCCGACCCGATCGCCGTGCGAACCCTGGCGCGGGCCCTGCGACGGCGGCTGCCCGACACCCTGGCCGGAGCCGCGGTGGTGGCGTTGCCGAGCTGGAAACGGCGCGGCAACCCCCTGCCGGCCGCCATCGTCGACGGCCTGGAGCTGCCGGCGGTGCGGGCGCTCCGCCGCAGCCGGCCCACCCTGGGCCAGCACCACCTCGATCGGCAGCTGCGGGGACGGAACCAGTGGGGGGCCTTCACCACCCACGGCGCCCCCGATCCGCCGGAGCGGATCGGCAGGCACCGGCCGCTGCTGCTCGTGGATGACATCCTCACCACCGGCGCCACCGCCGCGGCCGCCGCCCGGGCCCTGCGCGGAGTCGGCCTGGAGGTGGCGGGGCTGGTCTGCCTGGCACGCACCCCCTTCCGGGGCCGTGATCTAGGATCCAGCGGTGCTGCCGAGCAGCCTGCCGGGATAGCTCAGTTGGTAGAGCAGGCGACTGAAAATCGCCGTGTCCCCAGTTCAAATCTGGGTCCTGGCATTCTCGAGTGATCGGTGCCGTTCTGCTGCGGCACCCTTCCGGTGGCGTCGGCTCCGGAGGGCTCTGCCCACGCCCTGCAGGATGCCAGAGCTGGGATCATCGATGGTTCCCACCCCGAGGCCGATGCGAGCGCTGCCCGAACCAGGATCCGACCGGATGTTCGACAACGCCGACAGCTACGGCATGGCCTTCGATGACGCCTGGAAGCGACAGCAGTCGAGTGCGGCGGACCTGGGCCGGGAGGAGCGGAAGCAGCGGGTGATCGGCGAGCTCGCCGATCACCCCTTCGCCGTGAACCAGCCGGAGCTGGTGCCCGCCGTGGCGGAGTTTCGCCTGCGACTCCTGGGTCAATGAGTTCGGCTCGGCCGGGTTCCGGACGGAGCCGGGCCCATAGGATTGCCCCCATGACCAGCGCCCTGCCACGGCTGGTCCGGATGCTGAGCGCCGGTTTCAGCAACCAGGACCAGGCCTTCGAGAACCCTCCTCTTTACGCCCACATCCTGGTGCGCTTCCGGCCGCTTCGCCAGCTGGCTCCGGGCTCGCTGCTGCTCGAGCAGTGGTATGCCTTCGCCCCGGCCCAGCCCTACCGGATCCGGGTGCTGCGGGCCGAGCAGGGAGACGGAGGTGGCCTGATCATCCACAACCAGGCGATCAACGAGGAACGCCGCTTCTGGGGCGCCATCGAAGACCCCGAACGAATGGCCCAGATCCAGCAGGACGACCTGCGCCGCCTCGACGGCTGCACCTACGTGGTGCGCGAGCATGGGGATGGCTTCGCGGGCGAGGTGGAGCCGGGCTGCCGTTGCCTGGTGGAACGCAAGGGGGCCACCGCCTACCTGGTGAGCAGCTTCGAACTCGACCCCGAGGGCATGCGCACCATCGACCGCGGCCACGACCCGAGCAGCCACGAGCAGCTCTGGGGCTCGCTGGCCGGTCCGTTCGACTTCCGCCGCACCCACGACTTCAGCGCCGAGATTCCCGACCACTGGATCACCGCCTGGGCCGACTGAGGCCCGAACCGGTGCAACGGAACGACATGAAGCAAGGTGTCGTGAAGGTCTGTGAGGTTGTTCGTCAATAGGCGTTTGTGCTCAGGGGGTCTGTCTAGGGTCACCACCTCCCGGAGCATCGTCATGCCCCTCCCCTTGCTCGAAACCAAACCCGTGGCCCAGAACGCCAGGGTGCGCAGCTTCTCGGTGGGAACCGAAGAGGATCCCCGCCGCTCTCCCGAAGGCCTTCAGGCCGGCAGCCGCGACCTCGACGCCCTGATCGAACGGGCCTACCGCCAGATCTTCTTCCACGCCTTCAAGGTCGATCGCCAGCCCGTGCTGGAGTCCCAGCTGCGTCGCAACCAGATCACGGTGCGGGAGTTCATCCGCGGGCTGCTGCTCTCCACCAAGTACCGCGACGGCTTCTACCGCTGCAACAGCAACTACGCCGTGGTGGAGCAGACCGTGGGCCGGGTGCTGGGCCGTGCCGTCCATGGGGAGCAGGAACGGATCGCCTGGTCGATCGTGATCGCGGAACAGGGGCTCGAGGGCTTCGTCGATGCCCTGCTCGACTCCGAGGAATACCTGAGCAACTTCGGCGAGGACGAAGTTCCCCATCAGCGCTCCCGCGTTCTGCCCGGCAGACCCGGCGGCGAGCTCCCCTTCAACCAGAAGGCACCGCGCTACAACGCCTACTGGCGCGACATCTCGGCCCGCCGCGCCCCGGCCGGGCCCTACACCGGCAGCACGAATCTGGAGATGGGCCGGCTCTCGCCGACCTGGGTCGGAGGCAAGCCTCCCAAGCTGGTGCAGACCCTCTGGCTGACCCTGGCGGCCATCGGCGGCATCGAAGTGCTGAGGGTTCTGCTCACCACCGCGGCCGCGATGCTGAGCACGGGCTCCGCCGGCTGAGGCGGAGGGCCGGGGATCAGGCGGTCAGCTCGTCCATGAACGGCTGCTCGCCCTCCTCCGGGAAGGGATCCTCCGTGGTGTCCGCCGCGAAGGCGGGATCCTCCGGAGCCGCCAGTGGCAGCAGCTGCAGGTGAGTGGCGTCCCTCGTCGGGGTGGAGCCCGACGGGACGCCACTCTCGAGGAGCCCCTCGAGGCGGCTGATGCGGCTCTCGGTCTGCTCGAGCAGATCGACGATGGCATCGGAGCCTTCCGCCTCGGCCTGCTGTCCGCGGCCGAGGGCTTCCAGGGTCCCCTCCAGGCCGGCCAGACGCTCCTCCAGCTCCAACAGTCGCAGGGTCAGCGTCTCGCTGATCTCACTGAGATCCCTCAGCTGCATCGACAACCGGCCTGGCCAGCCATCCACCCTCCCCAGGTCCGCCATGGGAGCCGTCCACAAGCGTGCTGCGGGGATGGTATCGATCCCCGGCCGGCATGCCAGCCCTTCAGCTTTGTAACGATTCTGAAAACCCGCGGTGAGAGCCCGAACGCCCCCATAGGATCCGCCTGCAGCCAGCATGTTCGGGGATGCTGCGGCCGTGTCCCGCACTCCTTGAGCCTACGTCTCTCCCCCAATTCAGGCCCGCAAGCCCATGACCCTTCTGAACGCTGCCTATCTGGGCATCGATCGTTACCACAACGACCGAGACAAGGACAACTGGTCGAACGCTACCGAAGCCGACAAGAGCGCCCTGATCCGTGCCGTCTACCAGCAGGTTCTGGGCTACCAGTATGTGATGAAAAGCGAGCGGCTCACGGGGCCCGAATCCCTCTTCCGTCGTGGTTACCTGAGCGTTCGCGAATTCGTGCGTCAGGTCGCCAAGAGCGGCCTGTACCGCAAGCGCTTCTTCGAGAACACCAATCCCTACCGCTTCATCGAGCTCAACTTCAAGCACCTGCTTGGCCGTGCTCCCCAGAACAAGGCTGAGATGCTGCATCACTTCACGATCCTGCAGGAGCAGGGCTACGACGCCGAGATCGATTCCTACATCGACAGCGCCGAGTACCAGAACCGCTTCGGCGAGGAGCAGGTGCCCTACCTGCATGGCTGGAACTATTCCGTCGGTCAGCAGGGTCTCCAGTTCTCCTACCTGCTGCAGCTCACCCGCGGCGTGTCGGCATCGCTCAAGGGTGACATCTTGGGCAACCAGGCCCGTCTCAACCCGGCCGTCCACAAGCAGGCTCCGATCCCGGTGGTGAGCCCCAGCGCCAAGGGTTCGGTGTTCCGCAGCGTCAGTTCCGACGGAGTCACCCGCATGGGCGTGGGCGCCGGCGAACAGGGTCGCACCTACCGGGTCGAGATCTCCGGCTTCAACAACTACCGCCTGCACAAGCGCAGCAATCGGGTGCGCTTCATTCCCTTCAACAAGCTGCTCGAGTACCAGCAGCAGATTCACCGCGAGGGCGGCCGCATCGCCAGCATCAGCCCCGTCAACTGAACCGACCCATCCAGTTCATTTCACCCCCCTCTCCGTCATGAAGGTTTCCGCAGGGACCCGCGGCAGCAGCTTCAGCAGCAACCGCCAGGTCACGATCAAGGTCACCGGTCTGGCCAACAACGCCTACGTCCGCAGTTCCGACTGCGTCATGCAGGTTCCCTACACCCGCATGAACGAGACCCTGCAACTCGTGCATCGACTCGGCGGCAAGGTGACCGACGTGAACGTGAGCGGCAGCACCGAGCCCTCGGCCGACTGAAGCAAGGCAGCCACCGGACTTCGGCTTCAGCCCCCTCAGCGAGGGGGCTTTTTGATGCGGAGCTCTCGCCTTGGTTTACGGCGTTACACAGGTGCGGCCCCGGGACGCAGACGCTGCAGCCGGCACACCGGTCTCATCTTTGAAAACCCTTGCAGCGCAGGGCATCCGGAGTAGGAATGACCGTTTGTTAAGTGAGGCACATCCGGCCGGCGCCGGGGCCAACAATACATACGTCAAGTCGGCGATCCGACGAGCTGACCGGCCTGCCCGGACATCTCCTTGAGTTCCCCGATTCGGCAGCAGAGATCGCATCTGGCGCATTCTCTCGCCCCCACTCACTCCCGACCCCCTCCGTCGAGAACAGGAGCTTTCTTACATGTTCGACGCCTTCACCAAGGTCGTTGCTCAGGCTGATGCCCGCGGCGAATTCCTCAGCGGCGCTCAGCTCGACGCCCTTTCGGCCATCGTCAGCGACAGCAACAAGCGGATGGATGCGGTCAA
>CALRKZ020000020.1:0-31805 GCA_943368365.1 Mesorhizobium carmichaelinearum | reverse complement strand
ACCCCCCGGCCAGCGCCTGGAGGTTCATTCTCACCCGATCGCTTGAGCCTTCCGGTGATCGCCATGACGGCGAGAGCGGCGACCACAGGGGCTGAGAAGCCTCAATCCTTCGCCCTAGGGTGGATCCAATGGGGCAATGGTTCCTCCGTGGCTTGGTGAACGATCGCAACAGCGTCGCCAACGGCCCGATCTGAACCAGCACGGGGCGATCGCCGTTTCACCCCGCCAGTCAGGTAAGCAGCCGAGCCTTCCTTCCCGTTCAACCGCTGCCGGTGGAGCGCAGCCCTGGTCTGCTTCAAACCTCGGGAGAAGCAAGGGATTGCGCCTCACTCCCCCTCGTCAGGGCTGCCGACGGGCACCAAACGGATCTGCTTCTTGCCGAGCTTGATCTCGAACTCATCGCCGGGCTTGAGATCGAGCAGGGCGGTGTAGGCCTTGCCGATCAGCAGGTTGCCGTTGAACTGAATCCTGGTCTGGTAGCTGAGGGAACGACCCGCCTTGCCCTTCCCCTTGCCAGGTCCATCGCCGAGGGTCACGCCCTTGGCCTCCAGCAGGGCCTCGTAGAAGGCGGTGAAGTTCAGTCGCTCGCTGCCGTCCTTGGTGGTGCTCACGTAGCCGGCCGCCCGCACCAGATCGGACTTGGAGGCATCACCGAGTTCCTTGACTTTCGCCAGCAGGTCAGATCCGGTCAGGGCCATGAATGGAAGATCCAGTTACTGACACTGTAACGCAAGAGGTGATGGTGCAAGTGGTGCAATGCTGCGCATGAACGTCTGCTCAGCGGCGCAGACTTTCGCAGGCTTCGCCATCGCCATTGCTGTCCAGATACCCGTGCCCCTGGCGCAGCAGTTCCTGGGCGCGGGCATAGGAGCCGATCTCGTTGCGGCGGTAGCGACGGCCTCCAGGGATGGTTCCGGGATCACCGACGGATCGTGCCGATGGTCGGCTGCGGCGGAACTCCCAGGGGCGGGTGATGCCACCGGGTACTTGCCACACCCCGGAGCGCCTGCGTGAGGCACGGGCCTCGGCGTCGAGATAGGCCTGGGCCTCGCACTGACCCAGAAACCGCCTGTAGGCGAAGGCCTGGCCGTCCTCCACCATCGCCAGGTTGAGATTGGTGCCCGCGATCACCTCGGCCACGGTGCGCCCGAAGCGGTCCACCGTCTGGGTGCGCAGCGTCACCGCTGAACCGATGGGCTCCGAGCAAATGCCGTAGAACGCCTGCAGCAGTGAGGCCAGCAGGAACTGCTCCGGCGGAACCGATGGCCGACCTTCTGAGATTTAGCGCTCGTAGAAGGTGGGATTGAGGCGATCAAGGGCCTGATGGGCCTGGTTCCGGATCCGCCTGAGCGGCTGGCTGGCTGGCCCCCCCCCCCCTCGATCGACACGTACGAGAGCAGGGAGCGGCAGCGATCCTGTTAACCACGCATCAACGCATGGGCAGTTGACCTATTTCGTAGATGAGGTCGGGTTGTTCAGAGAACTCTTGGGAGATGGTGATTCAAGCCTTCGCGTCGCTCTCGTCACCCTGGCCGATTGAAAAGGTCCCAGTCGCCGGGTCGAACAGAACTTCGGCGTTCTTTTCCTCGATGTACTCGTCGACGAAGTTGTTCGGCGTGGGATTCACCACGAGCGGCTTGTCGATCTGCGGGTTGCCCGAAAGGATCACCCGTTCCACGAAATGCCCACAATTGTTCAATAAGACATCGTAGGTCGCTTGCGCGGCCGTCGCGGCCGTCTCCATCTTCTGGATATCGACACTGAGGAAGTAGGCCGCGCGGATGCGCGTGCCCTTGCCTGAGGAGGAGGCCAACGTCGCCAGCACCGCTTTCAGGCTGTCAGGCGTGGCTTTGCCGTTTCCATCGATGACCACGTTGGGCACGGGCACGTTGCGCACCCGCCCCGAGTCACCAGGCGGGTAGCGTCCGAACTCGTAATACTTCGTCAGCCCGTTGGCGGCAATCAGCAGCGCGCCTGCATGGCCGACTAGGGATGTGTAGCCGTACCAGCTATCCGTGTTGATCGGATAGTCGGGATAGACGACGTAAAGCGCCTCGCCGTTCAGCGGCGCGGGGAGGTCTGGAACCGAGTTGGGGTTGGCGAGGGACAAGTCTGATCCACCTGTATCGGATGCGGCGCCGGAAGGCGGCAACGCAGAGGATGGCGGCGGGAGGCCGGCCCTTGTGGACTGGCCTTGCCGGAGCTTGGGGCGGGGGGGCTGAAGCCGCGCCGCTCAGGCACCGCCGTCGCCCACCGCTGGCGTTTAGAGAGGTGGAACAAAGTCTGACGGTCCCACTGGCAGCTGTCCGCCGCCCGAGCGGTCAAACTTAACGAGCGTTGCATGGCGCGTCGTGCCGTCGGCGGGGGCGAGGTCCACCTCATGCCAGATGAACAGAGCGCGCCGTCGGATATGGCCAACCAGCAGATCGGCAGGGAAGTCGGGGAATTCCAACCTGCGGGGCATCGGCCCGGGCGCATGCAGAGCCACGCGGGCGCGCAGCGGCTCTTTGTCGCGGATCACGTCGAGCAGCGAATACACCGCCTCGGGTGGCCCCACCGAGGGCTCGGCTGTCAGCAGCGTGTCGGCTTGAAGGTCCACTAGATCCGTTCCCCGCGACACCTGCACGCGTAGCACCAGCCGGTCACCGGGGCGGAGAGCGGCAGGGGAGCCGAGGGTCCAGACCCCATCCTTGCGAACCGACTCATACAGCGCCGCGACTGGGATCGCGTAGCGCCGCTCCGGTTCGAAGCTGTACCAGACGTAGCCCTGCTCTTTCACCCCCCCCTCCTTCGCAAGCCGAAGCGGCCGAGCCGGGGGCGAGATCTGCGCGTCGGGATCGTAGGGCTGAAGCTGCACCGACAGCTCGAAGGTCCAGTCCGTCGCCGTCACCCAATCGGGCTGAGCGCCGTCGGCGCGTATGACCTCGCCAGCGGCGAGGTGGATCGCGGCGCCGAGATCGTGGCTCGCGCGGTCGAGCCCGAACAGGAAAGCCTGCGCCGTCCCGCCCGATTTCACCCCCCGTTCCGCGGATTGCGGGCGCGAGGCGAGGCTGCGGTCATAGGCCGGATCGCCGAAGATCGCCGTGCGCATCACGTAGGGCAGCGTGGGGCGGTCCAGAGGCGTCGCCAGAACTGGAAGCTCCAGCATGTCGTCCGCTTCGGGCAGCTTCCCTTTGTCTTTGGAGCTGCCGACCGCGGGCGTCAGCTTGGCCTCAACATCCGAGTCGTCGCCATACGCTTCGACCCCCTCTGTGCCCGGGATTAGCTTCGCGCCCGAACTCAGCTGCAACGCGACGCGCAGATCAGCGGCTTCTGCACGGGCGCGTTCGGCAAGCGCCTCTGCGTCGTGTTGCTTGAGCGTGAAGATCAGCTTCAGCGACGCGCCTTTTTTGGTCCATTTGACCGAAGAGAAGGGAATCCGCAGATCCCCGGCCACCAACTGGGCTGCGAGCGAGGCATACTCATTCCCCCCGTTCTCAGTGACCTTCGCGAAGAACCCGGTTTCGGCGAGGAAGGGCATAATCTCCACCGCAGCCACCGCAGCGTCGCCCGCTTCCACCGCCAGCGTCATGCGCACTTGAACCATGCGGTTCTTCCAGACTTCGGCCACCGTTGGTGTCAGCAGCTTGACCAGCAGGCGTCGGTCGCCCGCTTCATTAGGCAGGCGCATCGCGACATTGGCGCCCTCCTTCACCAGGCTTTCTAGTAGGGCCCCGTCAGCCCGCCGCTTGTCGGCTTTCGAGACGTAGGTGCGGCGGCGGCGCTCGAAGGGAACGCCGCGGGGCAGCGCGGTGGAGCGGGGGCGGCGCAGGATCCGCAGGATCGCAGGCCCCAGCGTGGCGCTGACGCCCGATTGCGGGACCTCGGTATCGAGCAGCCGCTCCTTCCGGTTGGGATCGGTATCCAGCGCGTCCGGCCCGCCACGATCCGTCATCAGCGCGTCATAGCTGATCTCCATCACGCCGGGACGTCGCCCGATCGCTCCTCGCAGCAGCCCCGCGGGCATAATCGGGGCTGATTTGGCGTAGGCGCTATCGCCCGCGACCTTGTTCAGTGCAGTGGACAGGGCCGCATTACCAGGGGCGCGGGCCCGCACCGAAGGAGCCGTCATGTGCCGAGGCGCCGGGCCCGCGAGGGTGCTCGAGACCGGATCCGCATCGTCTCGGCGGCGTAGGAACCGGCTGCGCGAGGCGCTGACGAACCAGACCGTGGGTGCCTCCTTCAGGGCCGCCTTCGGCCGGAGCCCAAAGCTCCCGACCCGCGCTGACAGACCCGCCTGCGCCGATAGGAGCGGCGCGTCGGTGCCGGCGTCGAGTGTCAGGTCGCCTGCCTCCGACTCGCCGAAAGGAGTCTCGGGCCAACCCAGCGCTGAGGAGGGGTAAACCGTTTCCTGCCGGACACGCAACTTCATGGCGGGGGCACCGAGCTCTGCCGCCTCCCGCCCAGGAGCGACCGCAACGCTAGAGAGGCGGAATCCGTCGGCGTCCCGCCTCTCCAGCAGGATCGCGCGGGGTCTGCTGCTGAGCGCTTCGGCTGCGTCCCGCAAGGCAGCAGAGCGTGACGCCTCGGCGCCTGGACGGGCGCCGGTCTCAGGCGCCGGCGCGGCGCGACGGCTTCCCTTGTCGGAATAAACCACCAGTTCCGCTGTGGCGCCGGAGGCGAAGAAATCGTCGATCAGGCGATTCGCATCTTCCGACTTCGCCTCCAGTAGCGGGCGGGCGGGCGCGACGAAGCGGACTGTGGCCAACCTGCCCTGCAGATCCCCGTCGCCGGGGCTCAGTAGGGAGACAACGCGCCCGGGCTCGACCGCCCCGGCGCCGTCCTGCTGCTGCAGAATTTCCCGCAGACCGACCAGGGCGCGCAGGAACAGCGGCCAGTCCTTCAGGGGGATGTCCCGGGACGGAAGCGGCTTCACCGGGTCGTTCGGCTGCGCGCCCGGCGCCTCAGCGTCGAACAGCGCAGGCTCCAGCACCTCGGTCGCGGTCCAGGCGTCGGCATCGGTCGGATCGCGTGAGACGGCGACGCTCAGTGCCGCCAGCAGGTCCGCAGCCCTCTGCGGCGGGTCGGAGAGCAGCCGCGGGCCGCGCGCGCCCCCATTTGGCGCAAGCTCGAACCAGAAAGGAGCGAGATCCACGTCCGAGGCGAACCAGCCGCGAAGCGTAGTGAAGTCCTGCAACGTCTTCAGAGCCAGGGGGGCCTCTGCCCAGGCGGAGGCCTTGACCCAGGGCGCGGCGAAGGACAGCGCACCGCCCTTCGCATTGGCGGCATCAAGTTTTTTGGGCAGCAGCGCCAGCGGTGCGGCGCCGAAGACCAGAAGCCCGCCCTTGCCATCGGCGGCCTTCAGTTCTTCGAGCAGCTTCAGGTCGCGAAACCCGCCGCCGGCGATCGAGGGCCGCCCGATCCCGGCATGGGGCGTACGTTTCACCTGCTTAGCCTCATCCGCGGGGTCGAGCTTGCGAAGGGCGCTCTGCGTGTAGCGGGGCGCGAATCCATGGGGAAGGCTGCGCGTGGTCCCGACTTCCTCGACCTTCAGCATGTTCTCGGCCAGTGCCCTGATCTTCGAAGCATCGAGCAGGGTGATCCGATCGAGCGTGGCGAAGGTCAGCTTCGGCTCCCCGCCCGACTTCGGGGTGAGGCGATGGTCGACCCGCGCGAGGATGTCGATCTTCTCCACTACGCCGATGTTTGGGCCGTCCCCGTCGACCTTGCCCAGCTTGTGGAGCGGGACCCGCCAGCCCGTCACGGCGGGGCGCACCTCGTGCTGCAGGGCTGCGGAATCCGCTTTTGTCTTGAACCGTCGTGCTCGCCCGGGGGTCGGTGGCTTGCCCAGTTCCAGCCCAGCAACCGGCCAGGAAATGCCGCTTTCCATCCACCCGTCCGCGGCAACGGCGGCTTTTTCGTTGAACCCGTCGCGCGGTAGGTCCAGCATCATGCTTGCGACGTCGATATAACCTTGCTCGGACCGCTTTTCGATCCGCAATTCAGTTCGCAGCGTGGCGCCGACATGCCCGTCGCCCGCTATCAGGCGGCCCGACGCGTCGAGCGCTTGCGATCTGAAGGCGATTGGCAGCTTCTCGGTCTCGTTGTCGTCCTTCAGCGGGAAGACCATGTCGAGCAGGATCTCGTATTGCGGTGCGCGATAGACGAAGCCGCGGATCGGCTCGATCTGCTCCAGCACCGTGCCTTCTGGGTCCCGGTTGGTCGCGCTCAAGCGCAGCACGCCGCGGGCGTGGTCGACGTGAAGTTTCTGCGTGCCAGCAGCTGATATGTCCGCTGCCAGCCAAGTGAGTGAGCCACTCGAGCGGCGCTCGATCAACATGGCATCCTGCGCCGCCGCAGGGTCTCCGTCCGCTGATGATTTCGGCAGCGGCACGCTGATGGAGAACTCCATGCTCAGCAAACCGGGCTCTCCACGCAGCAGAACCAGACTCAGCGTCTTCAGGGATACCCCATAGCCTGTTTCCGGCTTTGCCTCCTCAGCGACCGCCTCGAACGAGAGGTCCAACTGAACTTGCCCCTTCTCGTCCACATCATTCTTCAGCCGTCCGCCTTCGACTTGCACCAGCGACCCGAACAACCGCAGCCTCAGTGCGGCATTCAGGAGCCCATCAGCGAGTAGCAGCTTGCCGTCAGCCTCTGGAAGGATCAGAAGTTCCGCGCGCTCGCGGGTCGCGCTCCCGGCGTCATCTGACTTGTCGTCATCGGCCTTTTGCAAGTAATCCACCGAGAAGCGCAGCGGCGTGGCGTCTTCCTTCAGGGTGTCCATCGAAACTTGGTCGGCGTCCACCTGCAGGCGCACCCGGGTGACGGCGTCGAGTTGCGCACCCGTCGCGGTCCATCTGAAATCGAGCCGCACGAGATTGCCGGTCCGATAGGGCCGGTCGTCGCCGAACCGCGCGTTGGACGCCCTAGTCGCATCGAACAGGTCAACCGCGCAGAGCGCCTTGAAGCCCTCGTCCGTGACCGACAGCAGCCGCAGGGGCCGCAGGTTCAGCCCGCTAAGGCCGAAGCCCCAGCCCTCCTCCGTCGCTGCGTGCAGTCGCCATTCGTAGATGGCGGCGGCGGCGTTCTCACGGTCAAGCAGCGTCGGATCGGCGCCCAGCGCCCGCTCCGGCCCCGCCTGCGCGGCGTCGAAGCGCCACGTGTCATCGCCGACCTCCAGCGGCAGGTCCCGGATCCAGAACAGCAGTTCTTCTCCGCCCGGGGTCAGCGACGCCTTCACTGGCGCCGAGAAGGTGACGAGGCGGCGCTCGGCGCCCACCGCCCCTACTTCGCGCACCGCGGCGGTGCGCCACGCACGGCCGGTGGTGGCGGCGCCCAGCCCGCGGGGCCAGGTGCTTGTCTCCGCCCGTCGCTGCAGTGTCAACCCGGCGCTGTCGACGTCGCACCCGGCTTCCGTATCGGGGAACAGCGCCGCAGCGAAGCCCGCGATCTGGATCGGCTCGTCATCCCTGCGGACCAACGCATCGCCCTCCAGCGCGAAATCGGCGCCTTCAGCACCACCCAGCCCGGCGATCGCCGTGTCCCCGGTGAAAAGCTCAGGCGCAGGCGCGGTGCCGATCGCGGGCGCGGGCCATTCCACACGCCAGCCACCCAGCGGCGCCTGGGCGAGCGCACCGCCATGGCCGGTCCAGAGCTTCTGGAATGTCACCTTGGCCTTCGCGGGCCAAGGCTCAACGAGCCCATGGACTTCTGACGCGGAGGCGTTCAGCGGGAACCATTCAGTTGCTCGTGCCGCCACGGTGCGCGTCATCGCCTGCGCGATCTCCCTCCTGCGCCAGAGCTGTTCATGCAGCAAGTCGAGATCGAGCGCTGTCGCGGGTAGATTGGCTGCTCGGGGCGTGGAGGTGCCGTCGTCCAACGCCTCGGGCCGTGCCGGGCGGGGCGGGGCGGCGACGGCAAACAGCTCATCGAGCCCCGGCAGGTCCAGCCGCAACGCGGTTTCAAAGGCGAAGCCCTCGGCCTCGGTGAAGTCGAGTGTGCCGTCGTTCGCGGTTTTGTACCTCTGGCGAAACTCCAGCCCCGGTGCGCTGGGAGCGACCAGGGCGATCTCCGGCATGCCCCACTGTGTACCGGTCGCTGTAGAGAGCCTGCGCCAGAGCGGCCGGACCTTGAGCTTCGGCATCTCCCCGGCGGGTGTGTCGGGTGGACAGATCGACGGCAGAGGCGAGATGGGTGCCCCGTAGAGGATCAGGGCCCCATGCATTTCGGACGGGAAAAGGTCACGCGTCGGCGACGGGTCGGCGGGGGCGTCGCCAGATCGCAGCATCTCTGCCGCGGAGATCAGCGGCAGTCTTGGATGCCGAATCCACAATAGACTTTCAGGATGAACAGGAGTGTTCTGCGTTCCTCCGTTTAGCTCTGCAGTCCAGGTCAACCCAGGTGCGTCGCCGGAGCCTTTCCAGTCCAGCTTCAGCTTCGCGTCGCTTTGCAATTCCGCACCGAGATATAGCGGCATGGGCCCAATAGCGGCGGGGGCGATGCGGCCGGTGGGCAGGGCGCGGTCGGCGTTCGGGCTCTCCTCCGCCAGCCATAGAAGGTTGCGAAGAACGCCGCGCAGGCCGAACAATGAGATGGTCACGTCCGTCACCCTCACATCCGGGACCGGGGCATTCGAGTTGCGCATGGGCCAGCGCACGGCAATCTTGTGCCGGGCAACCGCGTCGATCTCCAGCCGCACAGGCTCGACCCACACAGAGGAGGCGTCGCCCTCACGCACAGGGGGGGCGTTGCCCTTCCGCGGCAGCTCCAACACCACGCCGCCCACCAGCGAACTGCCTTCGAGCAAGGGAGGGGTGGTGCCGCCGCCAAGCTGCGAGTCCTCAGGGGTCTTGATCTGCGCCACGCCCTCTGCAATCGGGAGGAATAGATGGGGAGCGCGGGTCTGACCCGGGCGTAGCAACCCGCGCGCCGCGTAGCGGGCGCCAAGCCGGTCCGCAGCCTCGTGCAGGGCGGCATGAACCGTTGCTGGTTCCCTCTGCTCGTTGCCGTGCAGGCTGGCTGAAACCAAGGCAAAGCGGCCTCCATCTACATCTACTTTTGACAACCAGGTCGCCTTGACCTGCATGAGGTCCTCCACATCGTCCACGATGTCCTCCTCATCGTCCGCGAGCTCATCCTTAGTGGCCAATGCAAGCCGGGTGCCACTCGCATCCCGCACCAGCCGCAGCGCGGCGTCCTCGGTGATGTTGGCGCGGGCGACGGCGTCGGTGAAGGTGCCCTCGGCCCGGCCGGTGATGAGGCGCATGCGGAAAACGTCGCCGCGCATCTCCGCATTCCACTTTTTCAGGTCGCCGGGGAAAGTCAGGACCGGACGATCGAAGTTGGGGTCGTCGCGCTGCGTCACGCGCTGCGTTAGCAGAGGCCACCAGAGCGGCGCGATCTCGGGGCGCGGGTCGTAGTCAATACGCAGCGGCGAGCCGTCGCGGCGCAGCTGCGCGAAGGCGCGCGCGAAGGCCTGGTCCATGCGCCCGTCATCGGCGGAGTCCACCAACGCGAGCCCGAGCCGCGTCTGCTTTGCCGGATCCTCGCCGCGCAGTGGCTGGAGTCGCGCCCGTTGCATGGCGGGGGGGGGCGTCTGTGGCTCGTCTGCCACCAGATCCGCCACTGGGTCGGGCAAGCCGAGCAGGAACTCGATGCCGTCCGGTGTCAGGTCAGCCGCCAGTAGTGTTTGATCGAAAGAGGCGGGCAGGTTGACGAACAGCTTGCCCAGCCCGACATTGGCGCCGAGCGTGCGTATCAGTTCCGGCGAAGGCTCCAGCAGCAGCGGGATGCGCCCTGCGACCAACCGCATTGGGGGTACCCAGAGCTCGAGACCGTTGTCGCCGTTCTTGTCTGGCGGCTGGTCCGGCCAAGGCTTGGCGGGTGCCAACAGCACATGGTGCTGTGTGCCCTTGTCCGCGGCAACGTTGGCGTTTAGCTCGCCACGGCGAGAGCGGACGAGCACGGGATACTCCCCGAACAAGTCCAATTTGCGCGTGCTCTGGTGGCCAAATGTGTTGTCTGCGCCACCCCCGAGCGTTACGACCGCTGCAATCAGGGCCGGTTCGCGGTAGTCCTCGATCCTGACGGCTCGGTTCTGCCTATCGAGAGTGTCGATGGTGGAGAGGGGTAATTCGCGGGGCAGCCCGCGGGAGTTTTCCAGCAGCGTCCGCAGACCGGGGCTCTTGTCTGCCGCGTGCGACGGATCCGGCGGCCTGAAGTAAAGCGCCTCGCAGGTGAGACGCCAAAGCGGGCGGCGTTCAGCCTTCTTCCTGGGGCTCCTATGCGCGATCTCCGGGCCAACGATGGGCAGACATGGCAGGAAATTCGGTTCGTAGCCTGGGCTGGTCATGGCTGTACGTCCTCCATGGGCCGCGTCGAGACGGGCAGGATCGGGGTGCTGACTGGCGGAGAGTCGGGGCGGAAGGCCCGCAGGTAGGGCACTCCCGCTGCGCCGAACAGAAGCGCGACAGCGGCCTCGCCCCAGGCGGTCATCGGGCCGGCGGTCGCGTCGCCGCCATTGTTCTTCAGCCAGTTGGCGAGCGCCTCCCACCTCGCCTCTTCCGGAGGGATGGCGACGAGCAGCGACACGGCGTCGTCCGGCGTCTGTGGCGATTTGGCCTTCAGCCCATCCACCGTGTCCGGTAGTCCGGTCAGATGCCACGGCAGGGGTGCCGAGAACGTCGCGACCGAGGGCAGGAGGGTTGCATCCGCCTCCAGCCACTCCAGGGCTCGGACCGTGTCGGCGAGGCCGAGCGGCGCGCCTACGACTGCCTCCAGCGCCGCCAGTAGCTTGTCAAGCGCATGGTGGCGAGCCGTCCCGTCCGCCTCGGTGAACTCGAAGATCCGGCTGACTGTGACGCCGAAGCCCTTGGGTGGCGGATTGTCGGCCACGCCCGCAGGCGGCAGCGCGTCCTTGGCCAAGGCGGCAGCCATCCGCGTCGCGCCGGGCCGCCGGTTCGCAAAGGCTTGGACGCGGTTCTGATGTAGCCATATGGCGCGCAGCTGGCCGAGGAACCTGGCGACGTCTGGGGCGGCGATGGGCGTCTCGTCATCGTTGAGGCCACTGCGCAGGCATTGGCGAATGGCCGCCGGGCGCGCCAGCACCAGATCGCCGTTGTGTGCCCAGCGCCAGTCATCCAGCGCGTTCGCCCCAAATCCGTTCGCGCCCGTGGGCGCAGGGACGCCGGGCGGAAATAGGCCTTCGACGGTCGGCGTCGCCGCGACGAAGGCGGTCCAGAGGTTCGCATCAGCGGAGGCTCTCTCCGCCTCAACCAGCCAGATGAGGACAGGAGCGGCGAGGGCGTCGCCATCCAGAAGCTCCAGCGCGGTCCGTGCAATGCCGATGGCGGTCCGCAGCCCATCGAACTCGTTCGTCGCAGAGGCGGCGAAGGTCAGCCTGCGCCGTGGTGCGGCCGCGAGCCAGGCGTCAAGATGGGGTGCGTTCTTGCCCAGCCTTAGCCCTTCGAGCGCTGCCCCGACCTTCCCGGCATCGGCCGTGAAGCCCGGGGGTACTGGCGCTGGGCCGGTTTCGAACACAGCCTGTGCCTCCATCGCCAGATACCAGTGGCGAGAGTCCTCGTCAGGAACCGGGGCGCCGTCCGTCTTAGGTTGGACAAAATTCGGCCCCGTAGCGGCGACGGCGAACAACTTGTCGTCGTTGTTGTCGTTCAGATTCAATGCCCGGGGGACGATCTCGATCTCCGGCCCGGCGGAGGACCGGTCGCGCGCATCAAGCGAGATCCGGTAGCTGGTCTGCGCGTCCGGCAACCGGAAGGCCTGCGGAAGGGTTGGGGCGTCTGTCCCGATCCAAGCCTGCAGCGATCTTTCGGTCATGCAGTCGGCGTTGCGTACCAGCGGCAGGGTGAATTGCATCCACACCTCGTCGTCCGCCTTGATCTCGAAGTGGAATTTCGGCGGGTCAGCGAGGGGCTGGCCGTCGAACCCGTCCCCCAAGCCAACCGTCGGCATCCTCAGCGTCGTTCTCGGCCGGGGCAAGGCGGCGACGGAGACGTCCGAGACCACGACCCCAGCAGAGACATGGGCCATGCCAAAGACTTCGAAGCAATGCGGCAGCGCTCGGATGCGGTAGAGGTCAGCGCCGCGCCAGGAATCGGGCGCTGCCTCGGTCAGCGCTTCCAGCACCTCGACATCCAGGATCTCGCTTTCGATCACCTCGCCTTCGGCCACGCCGGCTTCGGGCCCGAAGGCGTCGAGCCCGTCATAGGCCTGGAGTCCCGACAGGCGCTTGACCCGGTCGAGATCGGCATAGCGGCGACGGAAGGCGACGCCGTGGAACTGCGGTTGCAGTGCCCGCTCGGCGGAGATGTTGGCGTCCGCAATCACGTGGTCGAGGCTGCGTGCCACGACGAAATCGACCGCGGGCAGGTCCTGGTTCGAGGGTGGCTGGTCGGGCGCGCCCAGCGGCGGTCCGGCGTAGAGGATCGTCGGCGCCTCAATGGGCTCGCTACGGTTGAGCGCCACCTCCACGCAATGCGATGTAAGCAGAGCATCAGGCGGTAGGGCACCGGTCAGCGTTGGCACGCGCGGGACGCCATCTACCTCGGCGGCGAGGCTGGCATAGCGGCCCCATGGACGGATCATGAAACGCCGACGGGCGCCGTAGCGGTCCCGTTCCACGAGTAAGAGGGTGATCACCCCGCCGGCGTCAGGCGCCCGCGCCAGTCCGTCAGGGTCGGTGATCGCGGCGAGACCGAAGGGCAGCGTCAGGTCGCCAGCGCCGCCGCCGCCCACCCGAGGCGCCGGGCGCTGCGCGGCGCCATGGACGAGGAACCGCTCCGTCCAAAGCGCAAGACGGTCAGAGAGCGAAGCGGCTCCATCCAGGATCCCGTCGCGCGCCTTGGCGTAGCCGTCGGGATCGGCGCTGTTGTTGTTGAAGACGGCGTCAAGCGCGCCGGTCAGATTCAGCCCGTCGAAGGCTGCGGCGAGGGCGGTGTCCTTCGGAAACAGGCGGCGCAGTTCGTTGACCGGCAGGCCGACACCGCCTACGCGCTGGTGCAGCGGGTAGTAAAGGGCTGTCTTGTCGCCTTCGAGGCGCAAGTGATTTACCCGGGTCAGGGCGGTCAGAATTTTGCCTTCCAGCGGCTCGAAACGCTCAAACGGATCGAATCGGTCAGCGGTTGGGTCGACTTCATCCGTGGCCACGGGCGCGTCAATCCATTCGGAGGTCACCCAGTCCTTGAGTTGTTTGATTAGTTTGTTCTGCGCTCTCTCCCACATCTTGAGCACATCGTCATCCTTACTCCTCGCGCCCAGCAGCGTTAGGCGGACCAGCAGCAACGGCGTTTCTTCTTTTAGCGACGTGATGCGGTCTTTGCCGAGGTCCAACGCGTCCTCCGCGGTGGACCCGCCGCCCAGCCCGATCTCCTCCGCTGCGTCCTGCGCAATCATGCGCTTGCGCACCTGTCCGACCCCGGGAGCGGTGAGGTCGGCGAGATCCCACACGAAACGGGAGCCGTCAGGGTCCAGCTGGAAGCTATTCTGTGCATCCACCGGCGTGATCTTCGGTTCTGCGCTGGGCGGGGCATCGAATCGCGCCCTGCGCAGCAGCAGATAGCGAACCGGCAGCTTCCGCGGGTCCTCGACCGCGAAGGCGTGCGGCACGGGGCGCAAGGCGATCTGCGCCATGGTCGCCGCGGCGCTGTCGAAGAACCCCGAGTCCGCCGCCGTCTCGTCCTGCCCGTCGTCGGAGCCCACCAGGAACAGCGCGTCCTCCCGACTGAGCAGCTCCAACATCGGCTGGCCGAGCACCAGGGCGGAGAGCGGTGGCGATGCACCCCCCTCTTCGGCGCGGTCGTCGACATAGCGCTGGATGGCCTTGTTCATGGCCGCGGCGACGAGGCGCGCAAGCTCACGTCCGCGGACATAGTCGCCGGTTTCGGTATCGAACAGACGCAGACCGGCGGCGAGGCCTGCAGCGCGCAGGAAGCCCCAGCCATAGGGATCGCGCTTGGCCGGAGCGCCCTCAATGAGTGCGTCGAGAGTTTTCGCCTCCAGAGGCTGGGGCGTGTCGATCACTGGCTCGTAACGGCGATAGACCTTGCCAAAGTCCTTGCCACCCGCCGGGTCACCTTCATCCTCATAGGCCGCGTAGCGGAGCTGGTCGATGGCCTCAGCTAGCGGGGCGGCGAGCGATGTGTGCAGGCTAATGGTCTCAGTTTCGGTGGCGCGCTGGATGTTGTCCCATTTCGCGGTTACAGAAACAGCCCATTCGAACTGCTTAGCACCAGCTTCCGTTGTCTCATTCATCCGCCATTCTGTGTATGCGTCTAGTTCTATCGCCTCGTGCTTGCGCTCATCCTCATTGCTCTCGGCACGCCAGACCATCGCTCGGAGCAGTTGGCGCAGATCGGCGGGCGAAAGGTTCCCGTCGGCTTTCGGATTCACTTTGATGGTGGCAATCAACGTGTCTACCGAATCTTCTGAACGACTCAGTGCCCATACTGACTCCACCGCGTTGGCCTCAGCCTTCGCAACACGAACCGGCAGGGATGTAGCACGATCGCCGCCCAAGGGATCGCGGCGTATCGACACCTCGATCCGATTTACACGCCCAGCAGCGAGCAGCATCGCGATCAGCGTCTCATCCGGCGCGGGGAATAGCGAGCGGCGCAGCTGTGGCTTCGGGAAGACCGGCCCGCCCTCGGCGCGCGAGAACCAGCGCGCCCGCAGGCGGCTGTTGTCGGCGGTCGGCCGCCGCTTCCGGTCGCGTCGCGCCGTCTCGGTGGGGTAGTGCACGGCGAGCTTCTGAAAATCGGTCACCCCGCTGGGCTCCAGCCCGTCCAGCGAGCGCGGCAACGCCTTCACCGATCCGCGCCGCCGGGCGAGGGCCAAGACCTCTTCTGGAGAACCAGCGACGACATCGGCGACGTCCGGGTCGATTTCGAACAGATCAAAGCCGCCGACCAGAGGCGCGGCCGCCGGCCCCGTCAGCGGATCAGCGAGATTCGACGCCTTGAGCGTGTCGCCAGCCACGTTGAAGGACAAGCGGATCGCGTGGCGTCGCTGCACATCTCGCAATCGCCAAAATTTCTGGTCGTGCGGCCGGTTCTCCGAGGACTCGAGGTCAGCATCGACCTCTGATTGCGACTTCTTCAGAAGCACGATAAGGTCCGCATTGGGAGCAGGATGCAGCCCCTCTAGTGCGCCTCCCTCGGCATCAAGGTCCTCGAAGCCCAGCGCGTAGAAATCAAGGGCAAACGGGTGCTCGATCCGCTCGACCTGAAGGGCGATGAGCCTAGTCTCCTGCTTCTTCAGCCGCAGTCCCAGCACCAAGTCCGCGGGTTGCCAAAGCGAGGGCTCTCGACGCAGCAGGACGAGGGAGCTGGGCGGCGGTTGAATCTGGGCGAAGATCCGGCGGGCATGAAACGTCGTCTGGTCGGCGTTGGGCGGGGCGCCCATGTGCCTCAGCAGCAGCTGCTCTGCCTCGGTTTCGTCCTGCGTCGGGTCGGGGCCGGTCTCCGGCTTGCCCTCGGTCTCGGCGTCGACAATGCGGAAGCGCAGGGTACGGAGCTTCGGGCCGGTCCCGTCCCCGGCGTCGGGGGTCGAGATTTTCACCGGGAAACCGTCGGTGGCATTGTTTGATTCCGGGTTTTTGGAGATGTAGAACCACAGGTCCACGTCCGCACCGTCGCGCCAGCGGTCGATGTCGGCCTGGCCGGGTCGGGCGCGAGCCTCGTCCACGGCATCAGCACCAAACTGGCCTCCGCCCAGAAGCTCAGCCCGGCGGATGCGAAGACGGAAGGCGGGTTGGGGGCCCTTCGTAGCTACGGAGTCTCCTTCAGCCGCATCAGGCTCCTTCAGGAACTCGTCGAACGCGTCATCGACTTTCGTTGTCAGGGTCATCGCCAACTCTGGCTTGACCACAGTTTCTTGGTCCCAGGGCGTCTTGGGCAGGCCTGAACGATTTCCGTCGGGCGTCCCCTCTGCCGGTTTGTAGTCAAGCGAAAGCTCCACTTGCACCGGCGCGTCGGAGCGCACCACGGGGGCGGGCAGGGTGAGCTCCAGCGGCTCTGGATCGGCCGCAAAGCCCATGTAATCGCGAGCAATCACCGTGTAGGTGACGCTGAGCTCCTTGGCTCGAGGATCGGCATACTCGCTCCAGATCTCCTCGGCGGTCCGCCCCTCGGGCTGAGGCAGGCCCAGCAGCAGGGCGCGTAGATCCCCCGGCACGCCGCCCTGAGAGAAATCGTCGACCAGCTTGCGGTCGAGCGGTATGGACCGGGCGACGAGGACGTCGTTCTGCACGGAGTTCTGCACGGAGTAGTCCAGCGTCTCGCAGGCCAGCACGTTGAAGGTGGCGGCGAACGGGCGGCGCAGTCCTTCGAAGACGCGGTTGATCTCGTAGGTCCGCAAGTCGGCCTCGGGATCAGCGATGATCCCGCCACTGGCCCCTAGGTCGCCCGAAGAGCCCCAGGCGGGTTCGAGATCCCAGGCAAGAGCGACACCCTTCTCGGTCATGCGGATGCGGCGGTCGCCGTCCACCTCCTCCATCACTGCCCGCGCGCGCGGGGGGGCAAGCCGTGGCTGGCGGTTCTCGAAGCTTTCTGAAGGATGGCGGAACAGGGTGACTTGCCCCCCTTCGCTGAACTCCGGGACCGCATCCGGCGCGCGCTTCACCCGCTTGGCCACGGTGAAGAGGGCCTTGCGCCCGGCGGGAGCGCCGTTGACAGACAGGGAGTCGACTTCCGGGAACAGCCGGTTCACCGTGTCGTCGTCGAGGATGAAGGTCAGACCCAACTTGTGCGCGGGAACTTCGCCGGCCGCGGCCTTGCCACCGCTCCAGTCGTCGCCGACCGGGCCCCGTTCGGCCATCTCGATGGCTGAGGCGCCAAGCCCGCCGATGAAGGCGGAGCGGCGTTCCTCGGCAACGAGGGATTCGTGCCGCGCCATCCCCGCCGCGCCGCCCTCGAGGGCGAAGCGGACGCGGCTGTCGCCCGCGCGGGCCATGCGCTCGGTCGCCTTGCTGGGGTCGGTCGGCGCCGCGTCGCCTCGTTCTGGAGCGATGGGCAGCGGCTCGCCGTAGCCGCCACGCACACCATTGCTATCGCTCCAGCCGCTGAGGAACATCTCCGCCAGCAGATCGTTCAGAGTGAGGCTCTCGTCGCCCACTTCAGAGCCCGTCACGTAATACGTGGCATCGAACGTCGCTGCGAAGCCCTTGCTGGAGAACTCCACCTGCTTGGCCTGCCCATTGTGGTCGATGTGCAGCAAACCATTGACTTCGTTTTGCGCGACGCCGCTCTTGAAGACGATCAGGTGGTCAATGGTGTTTGGGTCGTCGTTGTCCGCCCGTGGCTCGGCAAAGAAAGTCGACATTTGTGTGTCTTCCAGCTTCTCCGGCAGCTTTTTCGCATCCTCATCGCTGAAATCGCGCGGCAGCAGCTGCATCACGTAGCGCCGTTTCCCGCGCTGCGCTCCGTCGCGGACTAGGAACAGCATCGCCCAAAAGTCGGTTTGCCCGATCGGGCGGCCCAGCTGCGGCGGCTCCGGCGACTCGTCATCCTGCGGCGGGGCCGTTGGAGGCGGTGCCACCGGCGCCCGAGGAGGCTGCTTCGCAATCCGGTCGTCGCTGCGCTGCGCGCGCCCAGCGCGGCTCGGCTCTGTGGCCGGGGTTGGCGCGGATATCCGCCCGGAATCGGGTGGAACCGGTGTGGCGAGGCCTAGATCCATGAACCGCTCGACCCGGGCGCGGCCCTTCTCCAGCGCGCGAGATGATCCAAAGGAAAAGTCGAGCCCCAGCATCATCGACCGCCCGAAGGCCCGTACCCCAACCGAGGCGCGCACCTGCCCGCCCAGGCCCTCGCCGGGGGAGATCAAGATCTCGGCCGCGACGGCGAGGGCGAGGCCCAGCGAGAAAGAAATCCGCAGGTTGATCCGTCCGATGAAGGTCTTGAACGAGAGCCAGACCGAGACACGGAAGGTGATCGCCACATCGATGGCAACCATGCCGTAGAAGAGAGTGTCGTTCGGATCGAGTGGCGCGATGTAGGCGATGAAGCGGGCCCCCACCACGAAGCTGGCCGTGGCCGAGACCGAGGCGCCGAAGGATCCACCGCCCGCCTGCGCCTCGAACCGCGCCCGCCCGTCGGCGCGCATGGCGACGCCGTAGAGCATCGTGGCGTCCTCGATGCGGAAGATCAGGCCGCCGCTGCACTGGAGGAAGAAGTTGTCGGAAGGCTTGCCGAGGGCGAAGCCGAGTTCGTAAGGCCAGCCATACTCGGTATGGAACAGTCCCGGCCGGATGTAAAGGGTCGAAGACCAGCGCGTGGCCTGCATCGCCTTGACCAGCGGCTCCGGCAGCTGCGGATGCGGCCCGATTTGGCGCGGACCATCCGAGACGAGCCGGGCTAGGAACTCCCGCCGAGGAACCGAGAAGTACATGTAGCCGCGCATCAGCGGCTGGCTTTTCCACGTAGCGTCGGATTTCGCTGTGATCCAGTCGTTGTAGTTGTAACTGGTCCAGGCCCGCAGGTTCATCAAGAAGGTGAGGTCGGAGCGCAGCGCCACTACCACATCGAACAGCAGTGGGTTGGGAAGGTCCTTCTCCTTTGCCTCGTTGTATTGGGAGGAGGTGGAGACCGAGGCGTAGGTGATCAGTCCGCGCAGGGCCAGCGTCACGTTGCGCCGCTCATATTGCGGGGTCCAAGCCTCGAACTTTGTCAGATCACCCTGGATCCGCGACACCTCATCCAGCATTGCCACCGCATCACGCGGGCTGGTTGCGCGGTCCACCGCGGCCAGCGAGGCGAGGGTGAAACCTATGCCCACGCCCAGTCCAACCTCGCGCACGTTGAATCGGCCGACGGGAGTGTCGATGGGCTCTGACAGCTTTTCACGCTGCCCGAAGAGGTACATGGCGTGGCGCGGATCGCCGCCGCTGCGACGGAGCTCCAGCATTCCCATAGAGGCAGCGAATCGGCCCATACCCTTCAGGTCGAGCCGCCCGCTCGCCAAGAAACCCTCGGCCGTCACCCCGTTGGGCAACTGCGCGGCGTAGAGGCCGGGAGTGTTCCGGTCCACCGAAACCGCCGTGCCCTCGACCCGTCCCAGCCCGTTCACGTCGATGGCGACGCCCAGCCCATCGAAGCGCAGCCGCGGCAGGGGGTTGTCGCCGCCGGGCGGGGCAATCCACATCTGGTGGAAGTCGAAGTCCGCCGAGATGACGTCGCCGACGTCGAGGAACGCGACCTGGCCCGAAATTGACATGGCCGGGGGCGTATCGGCGAAGCCGTTGTAAGCGGGATGAAAGCCGACGCCACGGAGCTCGAACTTGAAAATGTCGAACAGGTTGGCGGTGACAGGGGGTGCGATCTCCACCTGAAACTGGATGTGCTTCTGCAGCGCCGATGGGTCGCCCGCAAGCGGCGCGCGGTCGAGCTTCACCACCACGGACTTGAGATTCTTGAGCAGCCCTTCGGCAAACGCGCCGCCCTCAGGGCGGAATTCGGCCGATCCGGTCAGCGTGAAGTAGAAGTGATACCCATCAGCCTCGATGAAGCTCAAACCCAGCTCCTCGACCGTGATGCGAAACTTGGTGCCGGTGGAATAGAGCGGCTTTTTCCCCCCCGACAGCACCGCATTGGCGCTTTCGACCCGCAATTCGCCATTGCGCGAAACGAGAGCGATGTCGATCGAAGCCTCCGCCTCGCCGACCAGCGCCGGCGGTAGCTGCCCCTTGCCCGAGATGCGCCCGCCTCGCAAGCGCCCGCTTTCGATTGCGATGCCGCCTGAGGTGAAGCGGAACGGCTGGTCCACGCCCGCGATGACCACAGGGTCCGGGACCGCCGTCGCCGACAGGTCGAGCCCGCCGCGCCCAAGGCGGAACCTGTCGACGTCGAAGCGCAGCCCGTCCCCATTGGCGGCGAAGCGGTCGTAGAAGGCGCTGAGCCGCGCGTCCTTGCCCAAGCCGACGGCAAAATCGCCGTTGGCGAAGTCGAGGACGAGCATCTCATATGGATCTGTCCCGCCGGTCTTTTGCGCGAACCGCATGTTGAGGCCGTAGGCCTTGAACGTTCCCTTGGCAGGTACCTCGCCCTTCGCCATGACAGCGACCTTGTCGCCCTCAAGGGTTGCCTTGAAACTGCGCAGGTCGAGCGTCAGCTGAACATCCGCCTCTGGCTTGAACTGGTCGGCAATGATCAGCTTCAGAGTTAGATCGATGGTGGCCACACCACTGGTGAGATCGACCTTTTTGGGCGGCTTCGCGGTCACTTCCACGCGCTTCGCAATCTCGTTCAAAGCGCCGCCTCCCCCGGTGCCGCCTTCCGCCGGGCTGGGCAGGAGGGCGAGAGCCCGGTCAGTGATCCCGGTCCAGTCCGCGCGTACGTTGACCTGATCACCGATCACGGCGTCCTCCAGCGGCCCGGAGGGACCGACAGCGGTGATTGCGTCGCCTTGAGCGGGCGCGGCAAAGGCTTCCGTCCCGAAGGTCTGGAACGCCCGCAACCGCCCGTGCTGAAGCGCGAACAGCAGCAGCGGCTTGGTGGGTTTCGGCTGCGCCTCGATGACAATCAGCGGCTTCGGCTGGGAGTCATGGGTCCGCGCCGGCGCTGAGGCCGCCGTGGGGGACTCAAGCCACAGGTCCGTTTCCAGGCGCGCCCAGAAATCCCCGTCCGGGGACATGATCATGAGTCCCTGCCAGCTGCGCTCGAAATCCCAGATCAGCGTCGGCCGCATCTGCGGCGGCAAGCTCAGTTTCAGGCCCAGCCCTTCCAGATTCGTAGGTTGCTGCCCGGGAACCGAGGCGGCGTTGGGCGAGACAAGCAGCTGCCGCGGAACCCATGTTTTTCCGTCCACACGCAGCTCAATGGCCAGTACGTCGTCCGCGGCCGTCAGCGCGTCGCTGAGCGCCTTTCCGGACTGCTCCAGCAGCGCCAGCACCGAGGCGCCCAAATCGGCCAGCGCGTCGCGCACCTCGCCGGAATAAGTAACGGCGCCGCGGGCGATCGCCGCCAGCAGGCGCCCGATGCGGTCAAAGACACGGTCCTTCGTCTTTGGTTCGCCGGGGTCGAATTTCACCCCCACGCCGAACCGGATCAGGCCATCGAGCGCCGGAAACTCGCCATCGAGAGCCGAGGCCGCCTTGCTGACGAGGACCAGCGGGTTCGGTTCGATCAGCTCGGGGTCTTCGATCTTTGTCTTATGGCTGTCCGCTGTCGCCGTGGTGACGATGTTGAAGCGCACAGCCAGCTTCGCCTCAGGATCGTCGCGCGCGGCGATCTCCAGCCGCGCGACATTCAGCTTCACCGAGACCGTGGGAGAAGAAAACGTGACTTTTACGCCACCGAGCCGCCCCCGCACCACCAGTGGCAGCACCTCGGGGCGGTCGAACTCGAAGGGCTGATCGAGCTTCTCATCGATGGGGGCGACGCTCACCCCGTCCGAGGAGAGCTTTAGCTTGCCGACGACGAAGGAGAGGGCAAATGCCTGCACCTCGATCATCGGCAGCGTGGTTCCGCCGGCCTTCAGCGCTACCTTCAGCGTTTTGGGCGTCGTGGTCAGGCGGAACTCGCCGTTCACCAGCGAAGCATTTGCCGTGGGCAGGCCGTCGGGCCAGTCTGCCTCCGCCGCCAGCCCCGCGATCCGGGGGATTGGCAGCGTGAGCGGGCCGATCAGGCCGCTCATGTCGGTCCCGGTCCAGCGCAGCTCCCCAAGGTTCAGATTCGGCAGTGCAACCTTCGGCAGCGCGAGATCGATGGAGGGCAGATCGGGCAGCCCGATGGAAACGCCCGCCATGGCAGGAGGAAAATTAATCTCCGGCGTGTTCGCCTGGATGGTCGCCTCGATCCGGAGCCGCCCCTCGGCGGAGGGGTTGACCTTGATGTTCGGCAGGTTGACGTCGAGCGCGACGGCCGCGTCGATCCGGCAGGTCAGGACCGCGACGGCGCCGCCCTCGTGATCGGGGCCCAGATTCGGCAAGTCGAGCAGGATTTCGGCGGAGATGTTCGACGCCCCAGCGACCGATGTGACGCCGAACACACCGGAGCCCGAAAGCTTCACCTCGATCCGCGCCAGGTTCCGTCGCAACGTCGCCAGGTGGGACATCGCCGCGTCGGTAGCCGTCTTCGCCATCTCGGCGTAGTCGAGCTTGCCACCGTCGCCCACCGCTGCCCGAAGTTCCAGCCAGGCGGCGGCGCTGAGCAGGGCGATCATGTCGTTCTTTGGGATTAGAACGGCAGTCGCCGTAGTTCCCGACACGACATGTTCGACGAAGATTTGGAAATCCTTCGGCGTGTCGCTGACCAGTTCAAACTTCAGGAGAAATCTGGTGCGCTCGACCGCCCCTGGATCGTTGTTAGAGGCGTATAGAACAAATTCATGCATCTCAGAACAAGCTCCGCTCCGTCATGATCCGGCAACCGCTTTGGCATTACGTGGTTCTAATTCAAGACTTGATCCGCCGCCGAGGGCCGGCATTCCGATGTTCCAGATCTGGCCAATCATCGATTCGTGACATGGGCTTTTCTCAAGCAGAAGGCCAACGTCTCCAGCAAGGGCAATCGACAGACTGGCTCCCTTGATGCTGGGCAACTGGTTGGCGAGCCGCATGAGTTCAGCCTCGATTTCAGTGTTATGCGCTACTAGGCCGGCTCGGCAGATCGCTGTGCCCGGATTGGAGTTCGCGATCTTTGTGCCCGCAGTGGCCAGGGATACGGTTAGAAGTTAGAGCGGCTAAACTGACTTTCCCTGTCTACGTCAGCAATGCACGCGTTGACTTCATCGCCTACGCTTCCTTAAAATATCTTTGCTTCGTTCATTGCTGAAAACTTATTATTGTGCCAATACCTTGCCAGGACAATGACCCCTTGAGCTCGCTTTGCGCGCGTTGCCTAGGGTTGATCAGCAAAGAAGGTCACTAGAGGTAGTCACCATTTCTCGGACAGCTTGGTGGCCTTGCTGACTCCTGCTTCAGCCATTTTGCTCCTGCCCACTCCGGATAGGGCCGATCAGACCGGTTCGCTACTCGGAGGTGGCTATGCACGGGCGCGAAACGGCGGCGGTAACGTGGCATGATGGCCGCTGGCACAGATTGAGCGTTGCACGACGCCCCGTGGCCGCGTGGTCTGCGCAGGTGCTGGAACTCCCCGGCCCCGACAAGGCTGCTATCGAGGTGGAGACCACTAAGCGCACGCTGCTGATCAGAGTCGACCGGCGGGACCAACAACAGCCGGCAAGCCAGCTGGCTGAGGACGATGGGTCGCCACCGGCGACGACAGGTCCCCTCTTGTCCAGAAGGCCCGAGGGCCCCAGTTGAAAGAGTTCCAAAACGGTCCCTGGCGCCGCAGCTTCCGCTTCCCCGTCGCGATCGAGCTTGAGCAGGTGCAGGCCACCTTTCGCGATGGGCTGCTGCACGCCACCGCTCCCAAGGCCAACAAGAGGAGCACTGTGTCCGTGAACGTGGAGGGCAGAAGGTCTGTTGCCTGCCCTGGGCTGAGGCCCTGCGCATGAGAATCCATCGCCTCCTTGCAACAGAATGCCCCCCGCCCAAATCAGGGCGACGGAAACGGGTCTGCTGTGCAGCGACTGCCAAGCCTCCCCGGCGCCGTTGCTGTCCAGATACCGGTTCCCCTGGCGGAGGAGTTCCTGGGCGCTGGAATAGGAGCCGATATCGTTGCAGCGGTAGCGACGGCCACCAGGGATGGATCCGAGATCACCAACGGATCGTGCCCATGTTCGGCTGAGGCGGAAGTCCCAGGGGCGGGTGATGCCGCCTGTGACTTGGCACACCCCGGAGCGCCTGCATGAGGCACGGGCCGCGGCATCGAGAAAGACCTCGGCCTCGCACGGACCCAGGAACTTTCTGTAAGCAGTGGCTTGGCCCTTCTCCGCAGGGGAGGGCTCATCCGCCGGCGGACATCAGCCTTGACGGCCTCGCTGAAAGGCCGCATCGATCGATTCCATCAGGCCCCCTGGTGGTTGATACAACGGGATGGAGAGGCGTCATCATTCCTGGCTGAGGGGGACATGGTTGTGCCTTCATCTCGACGCTTCGCGCCGAACGGGCACAGGAGCACATACGCCAGGCTTGGCCCGGCATCATTCGGATCGTGCATGTGATCGTCCTCGGCCCTCCCGGCGTCAAGGCCTTCCTGCAGACTCATTGCCTCCTCGGGCGCCTGTGCGCCATCCCAGAGGCAATGCTGGAACTTGTGCGAACGCTGGAGTATTGAACGCTGGCACTGCATCCGATGCACTCAGCTCCATGAGGATGCCCATTGCTACAGAGTCAATGGCACCGGAGCGATGGCGACGCTGCAGTTTGCAGCCCTCAATCTCCTCCGACTAGCTTGATAGCAGTCGACCCCAGCCAATAGGCAGTCTGTCACATGGCACAAAACAGCGTAACTTGGGATGGCGACGAGAAACTCAGAACCGAACTTGCCTTAATGCATTTAATCAGACTAGTCCCAGCAGAGGCCTGCTCAACTTCAGGTATAATCAATCCGATCGGAAATCACAACTAATTGCTCAACAAGCGCGCGGCGGCCTTGGCTAGTTGATCTTGGGGATTGTTTTGCTGGAACTCGCCCTCCTTAGCTGTCATGTCATCGAAGAAGGAACGGTTGACCCTCTCAAAGAGTGTTTTGATTTCAGGAGTGGCTTGGAATGTTGCCATCGAGAAAGCTTTACGCTCGGCCTGGCTGATCTTCACAACACTGTTGCTAGCGAGGTAAGCGGAGTTGGAAAACTCCCCCTCGGTGAGCAGTACGGGCTGAAAGCGGAAATAGGACTGGTTTGCTTGCATCTGTGCAGCTTCGGCATTGGGATTGTCGCCTAGAAAACCTCGGGCTAGACTGTCGACGCAGCGAGAGTAACCTGTGTAAATCATCTCCTGAAGGGGCCCACCAAGTAACTTGCGCCATGAGAAATCAGACATCCTCATACCAATCGATTGGCGAACGCCAGGAGGCATCTGACCTGTTCCAAAGGAGACAACCACAAAATCCTTGCGTGGATCCAGCCCCCTGCAGGCTTCGATATTCTGGATAGCCTCGGAGATCGCCAAAGCTGCAGGATTACCGGCCATCAAGCCACCATCGGCCAGAGGTATTCCGCTGAGTCTGATGCCTTGAGAATTCGAAAGGCTGTCATCGAGCGAAAAGTATGAGCGCTCATGCTCCATGTGAGTGAAGAATGACTCCGTTGCTTCCGTTCTCTCAAGAAAATGTGTTGGGAACCCGCCTGGATAGGCGGATGAGGCCATGCAGGCATCGAAGATCTGAACGCCTTTGCAATACTCCTTGTAGCTCCCAAAAGCAATTGGGCGGTTGTTGTATGTGTCGTAGGCAGTCACAATAAGATCAGGACCAGCTTGATCGGCGATCTCGCCGAAGGAGGTGACTCCAAAAAACTGACGCAACACATAGTCAAGCTCACCTCCATCGAAGAGTGGAGCGGTCAATGCCTTCTTCAAAACTGTTAGGAGACTTCGCGGTGAGAAAATCCTCTGGGCGTCATTATCATAGATAGCGTGTATCTGGCTAGCGGTCATCCCGCGCGCCAGTGCCCCTGCGATTAGGCTTCCTGTAGATGTGCCGACCACAAGATCGAAGCATTGATGTAGTGGCTTTGGTGGCATCCCTTGACGATTCGCTTCGACGTCTAGACACTCCTGCAGGCGCTCCAGCATCATCGCGGTAAGATGGCCACGGTATCCACCGCCATCAAGCGCAAGAATTCGATACATTGGTGAAACTCCTTGGCATGACTCTGCTTCTATTATCAGCAAGGAAGAGACGAACAGTATCCAGATTTGTAGCATTACATTGCAGTGCTGCCAGGCAGCCTCATCGAGACTGATGAGCCACTTCTGATATAACTCCTTCTTGTCAGCCGCACAAGCCTTTAGCTTTATGACTGCATCCATTTAGAATCCGATCGGTACACTCTAGGCAATTCCACTAGCGCAAGATCACATGCGCCATTGCCCTGCTAATGGTTATTTGTGAACACATTTAAGGCCTTGAATACTTCGTTGAGCTGATTATCGTTGATTCTGGCTTTGCATTACCCTATCGTTGACATGATTGCCGCTAAAGAGGCGCATCAATTCTCAAGTGAACCCGTCATCATTAGCATGCAGCCTGCTAAGTGGCTTTCGTCAAAGCCGCCACTGGATTCTCACTGTAGCGAGTGTTGGCCTTGCCCCGCAACCGTCTTATCTGAATGGTGAACTACTGCTTCACCACTTAGGGGCGATGCTCAACTTTGCCTCTGATACTAGCCGTCGTAGACTCAATACATCCGCCAGTTGACTTTTAGATGACGCAAGTAATTCTTGCTTCTCCCCAAGTTACATGGCGACTATGGCCGTGGTTGCCATGTCCTCAATCTCCTCTCGTTTCTCAGTCTCTTGGTGAACGGCTTACGCGTACACATTCAGCTTAGGCTTGTGTAGTGGGTCTGCTACTCTTGTGAGATCATGCACACTGGCTGAGGTGGTTTCCACATAGCTTATGAGGCGTGTATACTTGTCTATGCCAATGTGGCATTTATCCCACAGTGCCATTGATTGCACTTCCTGGTCAGGTGCACCTTCGGATCACGCTTCCCACCGATGTTGTTTCACAGCTGGGCGCTGAGATTTTGATAGCTTCGAGAATCGCTCCTTTTCCCATCTCTTTCCCTCTACTCTTTTCGAAGGCGTCGGGTGCTCCAAAGATCTGCTCGGTTAGCTTGCGTATCTCAAGCAGATTCCTAAAATCAGGATCTTTATCTCATTGGGACTTCGATTGCTCATCTTGTCAATCCGGGCAAACCGATCCATCGTAAGCGCTCTAATCAGGGTCTCCTCAATGGGTTGAACGTTCAGTGAATGCTAATGTCCAATCAGGTAGAATTCTTCTAGTTTACCCATTGGGCATGGAGTTAAAAATCCCTTTTGCAAGTCATTGGGTAGCTTAGATTGAACAGTTCAGCTATCCTCTGTCAAAGACACCGCTTTCTCCGCCTCGTTGAGCGACTTATCGGGTGTTGTGCACTATATTCCCCTCTCATGCTCGTAATCAGTGACTCCAGGCTGCCTGCTGCCCATCAGTAATGCTGACATTGATTTGCAAACTCATTTCCGCCTGCGAATCACCTCGGTGTTCACAAGTCATCTTGAACTAGTACTCGTCAACGTACACAGTAAGTCCCCTGCACGGTCTTGTACGCAGACGCTTAATGATTAAGGTGTCAATCTCACGCTTCAAGTTTACTGGCGTCGGCAAGAAGCTTGTAGTACTCCTCCCGCATGCTAGCCAGTGCCGAGGAGATTTCCTCTTCTGACTGCAGGTATCCAGTCCGACTTTGTAAAGCGTAGCCTTGGCCCTGTAATAGGCGATATCCACCTGCTCTTTGCTTTACTGGAAAAGCATTTCCAATGGATTGAATAGCAACAACTAGGCCTCCGCATACGCTAATAACAAGTTTTCTTGTCTCATCGTTCATCCTTGCTCCTTCGACTCCAACAACTGTAGTGACTAGAGTCAGCAGGATTGTCGCAATGGTTAGGCCACCGTCCCAGTTGCGATTATGGCGTCGAAGCCTCTGCCATTCCTTGATGCTGCTTGACACTTCTGCTTGAAAGATCCCGAGCTCATCCTGCAATTCAGTCATTGCGTTAACCTCCCATTGATAAGCTAATGTAGGGTGCCTCTCGATACGGATTCAAGTCCCTTCGTAATCTGTATAATGATGGCTTTCTGCGAGCCCGACAGCTATGTGGGGCTGTTCGGCGGGTTGACAGGTCGACAATGGCTTGAATCCTACTTAGATTGAGCCAATGGCCGACTCAATTTCGTTTCACTGAGGTAGATGGGGCTCCGGTCGATGCCGTCGCTCACCACTGGGGACTGCAGGGTCGCCATCCCTTCTGCCTGAGCTCGCTCCACAGCTGAAGGGCTGCCTTGCGGCTCAGCTCCCGGCGCGACTTGAGCAGGGGAACCGGCTCCCCGGGGAGCCACTCCCCCGTGGTGATCTCCAGCTGCTGGCTGGTGTGATCCCAGCGGGTGGGGCGAAACCGCAGCACCTGGCGGCCGTCGCGGAGCCAACCCTCCCGGGGAGAGCGCGGCGGCCGGCGACTCATGCACCCTCGGGCGCCCAGCCCCGCTGGCGCTGCAGGTCTTCGGTCCAGCTCGTGCAGCGGCGGGTGAGGTGCTCCCCATGGACGATCAGGCCCCGGTGCAGCTGGCAGGTGAGCAGCGGAATGCAGTTCACCCCAGGGTGATGGCGGAAGAAATGGCAGGTGAGGCAGATCTTGCGGCTGCGGCTGGCGCGCAGCACTTCCACATCGAGGTAGGGCCACTCCTCAATGTCCCTCTCGTCTGCTCGGGGACCGGAGCCCAGGCCTGAACCATGGGATCTGGAGGGAACAGCAGGCAAGGCGGCACGCTGCGGACAGTGCGCCTGTACTAGCAGAAGGGCGCCGGTGTGACCAGCGCTGGAGCGGAGGCCGTTCGGGCCTGGTGGCGGCGACTGGATGGCTCTCGGCACCCCGGTCAGGATGCCCCTGGCGGGGCAAGGCGCGGGGGGGGCATCGCTCGCCATCCATGGCAGCCATCGCCTGCATCGGCGTCGAGTTCCTCAAGCCGGCCGATCACCCCGGCGCCCAGACCCGCATCTGCTTCCTCGATGCCACCTGCCGGGCGGTGCGTCCCTGCCGCCTGGTGCCCGCTCCGATCGCCGAGCTGCACGGCCAGCAGATGCAGCGGTTCTTTGGGGAGGTGTGCGGGCTCTGGATCCGCTGATCGCCGTCGCCCCGCCCCAGCTTCCGGCATGGCCGCCGGCATTCAGCTCCTGCCGGCAGCATTGGCCGGCATCCGGATGGCTCAGGGCCGGTGGCGCCGCTGGCTCAGATTTCGTTGTCGCCGCAGACCTCCCTGCTTCACCCCCAGCCTTCCGGTAGGTGCCCGCTGTCCAGGAACTCCACCCAGGCCAGCAACACCTTCATTTTGTTGATCCCTTCCAGGTGCTTTGCATCGATCACGCTCATGCAGGCGTCAGGATGATCGGCCCTGACGATGTCTTCCGCATGGCCGGGGTCCTGGGCCTGTACGGGGATGATGCCGGAACCGAGCTTTCCACTGAAGAAGACGGCGTAGCGGTTCATCGCCTGAATACGTGCATTGACCTGGTAGCCAAGGAAGGGGGGCAGCAGCCACATCGCTGAGCACCCTGTACTGAGTCTTCCCCTGTCCGAGCAAGGTTCAGCAGCCCGACAGCTCGCGGAGAAACCGATCACTCCAGTCCACCGCCGTGGCCCAGTTCTGCTCTTCGGTGAGGCCTGAGCTGCGGGTTGGCTTGAAACTGTGGTCCCCGCAGGGGATCCAGCGGATCTGCACCTGCGGCGAGAGGTCGTAGGTCTCCACCTCCTCGCGGCGGCCGAAGCTGTCTCGCTCCCCCTGCAGCATCAGGGTCGGGGTCCGCAGGGCGCCAGGTGCTCGGTGCGCAGCTGCAGCGGCCTGCCGGGCGGGTGGAAGGGATAGCCCAGGCACAGGCAGCCGAGCACCCCATCGCCGGTGGCGAGCTCATCGACCAGCAGGCTGGCCACCCGGCCGCCCATCGACTTGCCGCAGATGAACAGCGATTGCCCTGGTTGCTGCGTCTTCTCCACCCTCACCTGCTGGCGGAACGCTTCCTGCAGTACCGGCATCCGGTCGGGACCAAGGCGGCGGCCCTTCTCGCGCATGCGGGCCATGTAGGGAAACTCGAAGCGCACCACCCGCCAGCCCCGCTGCGCCAGTCCGCCGGCGATGGCCACCATGAAGGGGCTGTCCATCGGAGCACCGGCCCCATGGGCCAGCAGCACGATGGCCGGCGCGGCATCGGGTCCGTCGATCAACCGCGGTGTGGGGAGCGGATCGGCGTGGCTCATGGGTCATTCCTCCAGCAGGGCCTCGATGTGCTCCTTCAGGCGTGGAAGCTGCTCCTGCAGCGTCAGCCAGCCCTCCTCGAGATCCACCTGGTCGTCGGCATGGAGGAGTCCAACGCGAATATCAGCCATCTCCTGCCAGGGAATCTCCGGGTTCTGCGCACGCAGATCGCGGGAGAGCCGTTGGGTGGCTTCTCCGATCACCTGCAGACACCGGAGGACCGCTTCCTGCAGCTCGCCAGCTCGACTAAAGGCCAGCTGGTCAGGGATGGGGAAACCTTCAATCCGGTGCATGGCCCTGAGAAGGTCCAGCAGGGCCGTGCGATCACGGGAGGTCATCTGAGCAGCATCGCGTCCCGCGCTGCTTCCGCCAGCACCTCTGGACGCAGGCTGCGGCGGCGGATCAAATCCACGCGGCAGTCAAGGTGATCTTCGAGCTCATGCTGGAGGGCTAGCAGCACAGCGCCGCGCGTCAGCGGAGAAGCACCGCGCCAAGGGTAGGGACGGGGCATGCCTGCGCCCAACCCGGTTCAGGCCCTGGCTCCGCCGCCCAGCTCCGCGGCTCACCATCGCCTCGGTGCAGACCTGTCAGCGGCAGATCGGATCGGCGCTGAATCGCCGCCGATGTTCTTTCACCTGTCCCGAGCGACGAAGCTGTCTCGATCCCACCCGCTCCCCTCCTCGGAAGCAGCGCCCGAACGCGGCTGGAGAGAGCACCGGTGCCGACGGTCAGCCCTGGTCTGGCGAGGAGAACCCGAAGCTGCACCGGCCTGCTCGTGGCGGCAAGGGCTGCGCAAGGCGCTTCGCGCCCCTTGCCTCCCCTGCGCGGGCCGCGCGTCGGGATCGGGTTCCTCGCCTACGCACCATGGCCACCTCCTTCGGCCCCAGCTGCGAAATCCGCCGCGTGATCGTCCACTTCTATCCCGATGGGATGAAGGGCGGCGGTCACGATTGCGAGCAGCGCTTCATCGGCCGTCGCGGCAAGCCGGTCAAGAAGATGCGCTTCGTTCCGGCGGATCGCGCCTTCGCGATCGCCCGCCAGCTGCAGGGCGCCAAGGGCTGCACCGTCTCGGTGATCTGAGCCCGGTTGGGCCGCTGCGGCGGCCCTTCTCTCCTGCCTGCACGAAGCAGGGCCCAGGGCCCCCGGCGCTCCTGGATGCCGTCAGAGAGGCGGCGGCCTGCCTCAGCGTGCGCGGCGGGGCAAGGGCTGCGCGAGTCGGCTGCGCTGCGCTCCGCCGACCATTGCCCTCGCCGCGCCTGGCTTCGGCGTCCTTCGCCGTCTTCCCCATGGCAGGTCCACAGAGCCCGATCGTCATCCACGATCACACCCAGGCCGGCATCCGCTGGATCATCACGATCCATCCCGAGTTCCAGCGCGAGGGGTTCACGATCGTGCGGTTCCTCAAGCGTGGGAAGTACCGGAATCTGGTCGATCAGCTCAGTAGCTGGGGCCCTGGTCGCTGGCAGTCAGGGCCAGGCCGGCGGGTCCCCAGGTCTCTGCAGGAGCGGGTCGTGGCCCATCTCCAGCAGCTCCGAAAGCCAGCGGCGCCGAAGGTGATCCTGCGCAGCCGAGTCGAGGGGGCCTCCGAGGGCATCAGCTGTGGGGGCATGAGCTTCCCGGCCTTCCTGGCGATGGAGCTCGCGGAGGCCCACCTGCAAATGGCCTACGGCCGGCTTCCGCTCACGGGGGCCTGCTGATCGGTTCGCGGGGAGCGGCTGGCGGCAGCCGGTGACTCCCCGCTCACTCCCACGGCCGTAATCGGACCGCTTCGCTCACCGCCCTAGTCGCTGCATGAGGAGGTCTGGTTTTTCTGGACAGCCCCCATCGTTAACCTCTGAGGCGGGGCACCGCCCCTGAAAGGGGCTCCCACCGATGAGCAAGCGCCGCACCCACAGCCCCGAGTTCAAGGCCAGGGTCGCCATGGAGGCGATCAGTGGCCGCAAGACG
>CALRKZ020000019.1:0-36581 GCA_943368365.1 Mesorhizobium carmichaelinearum | reverse complement strand
GAGCTGCGCCGCCTGCTCAAGGAATTCGAGAAGGAACTGGCGATCCTCAAGGGCCGCGTCGACGGCCTTGAGGCCAAAGTGGGTGAGCTGGAGGCCAACCAGTTCTCCACCACCACCAAGCTGAACGGCAAGGCCACCTTCGTGATCGGCGCCAACGCCTACGGCGGTGATGCCCGTCCGTTCCGTCGTGGCGAAGTGCCTGTCGAGCTCCGGGGAACGGGTGCGAACCGCACCTTCGCCAGCCGCGCTGACGCCGAGCAGGGCGCCACGGCGTTCAACTACGACGTCCAGCTCAACTTCGACACCAGCTTCACCGGCAAGGATCTGCTGCGCACCCGCCTGCGGGCCGGCAACTTCGGCTCCGGCCCCTGGGGCGGTCCCGTGGTGGGCCTGAACGCCCTCGAGATCGCCTTCGAGGAGGACAACGGTGCCGATGTGGTGGGGATCAACCGCCTCTTCTACCAGTTTCCCCTGGGCAGCAGCTTCACCGCCACCATCGGTGGCCGTGTCCGTCAGGACGACATGCTGGCCTTCTGGCCCAGCGTGTACCCCGCTGACACCGTTCTCGACATCTTCACCTACGGCGGTGCTCCCGGCACCTACCCGCTGACCCTCGGCGCCGGTGGTGGTATCTGGTGGAAGAGCGGCGGCTGGAGCATCAGCGCCAACTACGTGGCTGCCAACGGCAACGACGGCAACCCCAACACCGGTGGTATCGGCACTGACGGTTCGGCCCAGACCGGCACCGCCCAGGTCGCCTGGAACAACGAGAACTTCGGTCTCGCTGCCGCCTACACCTACACCACGCCCCAGGGTGGCCTCGCCGGTCTCTATGCCGGAAATGGCACTCCTCTGGCCAACCTCGGCTACGCGCTGTCGGATTCCGTCAGTTCCATCGGCCTGAGTGGCTACTGGCAGCCGACCAACTCCGGCTGGATCCCCTCGATCAGCCTGGGCTGGGGTATCAACATCCACAGCTCCGACATCTCCAACGCCATTGATGGCGCTGAGACCCAGTCCTGGTACGTGGGCCTGCAATGGGCCGACGTCTTCATCAAGGGCAACTACCTCGGCATGGCCGTCGGTCAGCCCACCTTCCTGACGAAGTCCGGAGACGACAACGAGCTGGAGCCCAACGACGGCAACTATGCCTGGGAGTGGTGGTACAAGTTCCAGGTCACCGACAACATCAGCGTGACCCCCGCAGTCTTCTATCTGAGCGCCCCTCTGGGTCAGCTTCAGAAGAGCGGCGGCGATTCGTTTGACAACTTCGGCGGGATGGTCAAGACCACCTTCAAGTTCTGATCGGGTCGGTTCACTGAATCAGCCGGCTGCCTCCTCACACACCCGTGGCCGGCTGCTTCAATCCTCGTGATCTTCCAACCAAGGCCGTGGCTTACGCCACGGCCTTTTTCGTTCTGTTATGAGATCCTCCCTGGGCAAACTGCGTGTGCTCTGGGCTACACGGAGGGGTGGCCTGCGCCAGGAAGCTGTGCATTCACGCTCGGTAAGATCCTGGACGGGCCCTGATCGGGCCTCCCCTCAATTTGGTGTGAGGATTTCATGAAACCGTTCCAGCAACTGCTGCTGGCACCTGCGGCTCTCGGACTGCTGGCCCCTGTGGCTGCGTCCGCTTCAGAGCTGAACCTCGACGGCATCAATCGCTATGCCGGCAAGCAGGAACAGGTCACCAGCATCACCCAGTTCTCCGACGTGCAGCCCACCGAGTGGGCCTACCAGGCGCTCTCGAACCTGATCGAGCGCTACGGCTGCGTCGCCGGCTATCCCGACGGCACCTTCCGCGGCAAGCAGCCCCTCAGCCGCTGGGAAGCCGCCGCCCTGCTCAACGCCTGCCTCGACCGGATCACCGAGGTGACCGACGAGCTGCGCCGTCTGCTCAAGGAATTCGAGAAGGAACTGGCGATCCTCAAGGGCCGCGTCGATGGTCTCGAGGCCAAGGTCGGTGAGCTGGAGGCCACCCAGTTCTCCACCACCACCAAGCTCCAGGGTCAGGCCACCTTCGTTCTGGGTGCCGTCAACGCCGGTGGCGACAGCACGGCTCCCGGTCTCTTCGTCACGCCGCGAGGCCAGAGCAAGGCCGCCGATCGTTACAACGCCTTGTTTGGCGCGACCACGTTCAGCTATGACGTGCGGCTGAACTTCCTGACCAGCTTCACCGGTAAGGATCTGCTCTTCACGCGTCTTCGTTCGGGCAACTTCAACAACGCCTTCAATGGCCAGGGGGTGAATCTCACCGCCCTCGACATCGCCAGCAACGGCTTCGGTGATCCCGCCACGAGCTCCGACACCGTCGGCATCGACCGTCTCTACTACCGCTTCCCGGTGGGCCGCGACTTCACCGTGGTGCTCGGCCCCAAGGCTCGGAATACCGAGCACCTTGCCGTGACCCCCTCGGTCTACGGCAGCGGCAAGGGTGATCGCATCCTCGATGTGTTTACCCTGCATGGTGCGCCTGGCGTCTACAACAAGGCCACCGGTTCGCTGCTGGGGGCGATCTGGAAGCAGAACGTCAAGAAGGGTCAGGGCTTCTTCAGCGCCAGTGCAAGCTACGTGGCCCAGCAGGGCAACGTCGGAGCTGCGTCTGATGGCAACGATCTGGTCTGCTCCAGTGCCGAGGGTGGCATCGGCACCGACTGCGCACGCGGCAACTTCCTGGCACAGCTGAACTACACGGCTCCCCAGTGGAACATCTCGCTGGCCTATCGCTATGGCCAGCAGAACACCAACTTCCGTCGTGGCACCAACTTCGTTGCCTCGAACAGCTGGTTCCTGGTGAACGGCGAGTCCAACAGCTTCGCCGCCAACGCCTACTGGCAGCCCAAGCAGAGCGGCTGGCTTCCGTCGATCAGCCTCGGCTGGGGGATCAACAGCCTCTCCGGTAACGATCAGAACGCGCTGGGACTTGAGTACACCCAGCCCTATGTCGACGAGAGCCAGAGCTGGTTCGTCGGCCTGCAGTGGAACGATGTGTTCGGCAAGGGCAATGCCTTCGGCATGGCCGTCGGCCAGCCGGTGTTCGCCACCTCCCTCGCCCGCGGTTCCGATCCGAACGGCAACACCACCCCCGACGACGGCAACTACGTCTGGGAGTGGTGGTACAAGTGGCAGGTCACCGACAACATCTCGGTCACGCCCGCCATCTTCTACCTGAGCCGGCCCCTCGGCCAGCTCACCGGCAGCGACAGCACCTTCGACGTCCTCGGCGGCCTGGTGCAGACCACCTTCCGCTTCTGATCCGTCCCACCCCTCCTCACACACGCCATGCCCTCCGTTCCGGGGGGCTTTTTCATGGCCGGCCGGGGATGATGGGGGCAGCGTCCCCCTGCCGATGGCCCCCCGCGCCGGCACCGCCAGCACCGATCTCTATGCCGTGCTCGGGGTCGCCGAAGCCGCCAGTGCGGCCGAGATCAAGGCGGCCTACCGCGCCCTGGTGAAGCGGCATCACCCCGATGCCGGCGGCGACGACACCACGATCCTTGCCCTCAACGCCGCCTGGGAGGTGCTGGGTGACGGTGAACGCCGCCGCCGTTACGACCGCTCCCGACGCTCCCGGCCGCCGGCCCCAGCCACCACCCCTGCGGCGGCTGCAGCGCGGCGGCCCCGGGCGGTGGCGCAGGATCTGGCCCTGGCCGACTGGCTCGGCCAGGTCTACGCCCCGATCGACCGCTTGCTGGGGCAGGTGATCAATCCATTTCCGGCGCGGCTGCGGGAGCTCTCCGCCGATCCCTATGACGACGCCCTGATGGAGGCCTTCTGCGCGTTCCTCGCCCAGAGCCGGGCGAAGCTGGAGCGGGTGGAGCGTCTCTACCAGTCACAGGCCTGCCCTGCGGCGGCCCGGGGATTCGGGCTCAGCCTGTACCACTGCCTCGGGCAGGTGCAGGATGCGATCGCCGAGCTGGAGCGTTACACCCTCGGCTACGTGGACAGCTACCTGCGGGACGGCCGGGAGATGCTGCGGGAGGCCCGGCAGCGGCGGAGCCGCCTGCAGGAGGAGCGCCGAAGGCTGGAGCTCTGAGGAGCGCCTCGCTGGCGGCCAGCGGGGGCCGTCAGCAGGCTTCGAGCTGGTCGAGCCGCAGCCACACATCGGGAACGGGCAGGCGCCAGCGCAACTGGGCGTGCTCGCCCTTCACGGCCAGCACTTCGCCCGGGCCCTCGAAGAGATAGGCCGGCGGGCTCGGATCGCTGGCCGAGGCTTCCAGGCTGCCCAGGTAGGCAGCACGGTTCACCCGCACCAGGCTGCCCTTCTTGATCGCCGGTGCGCTGGTCGTTTCTGCCATGACACAAGGAAGCGAGGAGCGCAGGTTAGAACCCTTCCCACGCCGTTGATGCCCGCCGCGGTTCAGCCCGAATCTGCGGCCGACCGTTGCCCCCCCCGGCGGGGTCGACCCGAGCCCCGGGCCCCTAGCCTCGGGATCTGGGAGCCGGGGAGTTCGGCATGCGGTTGCTGCTGTTGGGATGCACGGGCTTCGTGGGTCGCGAGCTGGTGTCCCTGCTGCTGGAGCACGGGCATGCCTGCACGGTGGTGAGCCGTCAGGGCGCACCTCTCGCCGCCCTCCGGCACCCTTCTCTCGAGCGGATCCAGGCGGATCCGGCGGCCGCGGAGAGCTGGCAGCGGCCCGATCTCCTGGCCGCCCTGGCCGCGGCGGAAGGGGTGGTGAATCTGGCTGGCGAACCGATCGCCGAGAAGCGCTGGAGCGATGCCCAGCTCGAGCTGCTCACCACCAGCCGCATCGCCACCACCCGCCATCTCGTGGCGGCGATGGAACGCCAGGCCACGCCGCCCAGGGTTCTCGTCAGCGGTTCGGCCGTGGGCTACTACGGCCGTGGGGAGGGAGGCCCCTGGGCTGAGGACGCGCCGGCGGCCGATGACGTGCTCGGACGCCTCTGCCTGGGCTGGGAGGCGGCGGCGCATGCGGCCGACCCCTTCTGCCGCGTGGTGATCCTGCGCATCGGCATCGTGCTGGGTCCCGATGGCGGTGCCCTGGGCAAGATGCTGCCGGTGTTCCGGGCCGGCTTCGGCGGGCCGATCGGCACGGGACGCCAGTGGATGAGCTGGATCCACCGCACCGATCTCTGCCGGCTGGTGGCATCGGCCCTTGAGGACACCGGCTTCCAGGGCGTCTACAACGCGGTGGCCCCCGAGCCGGTCTCGATGGCGGCGTTCGCCGGTGTTCTGGGCAAGGTTCTCCATCGCCCCAGCCTCCTGCCCGTTCCTGCGCCGGTGCTCCAGCTGCTGCTCGGCGATGGGGCCCAGGTGGTGCTGGAAGGGCAGCGGGTGGCCCCGCGGCGGCTGCAGGAGCAGGGCTTCAGCTTTCGTTACCCCCAACTGAGCGCTGCCCTCGCCGCTGCCACCAGCCCAGCGCCCCGCTGAACAGGGCGGCGGCCATCAGCAGGCCGATCGCCGGGGTGAACAGCGGCTCCCACAGCCCCTGCAGCAGCCGCAGCGGCGCTTCGATCCCCTGGCTGTGCAGGGCCACGGCCAGGGCGAACCAGAGCGCTCCCCCGATCACCACGAACACATCCACCACCAGCAGCGCATCGAGCCCGCGCTTCAGCCGTTCCGGCCACACCGGGGATGGGGCGTCAGCCATCGAGGACCTCCACGATCTGTCGCGCCATCCTGGCTGCTCCGCCGGGGCCGCCGATCCGCTCCAGTCCATTCAGCCGGCAGCGTTCCATCAGCCCGGGCTGGCGCAGCTGCATCAGCCAGTCGCTGATCAGGGCCGCGGTGCCGTTCAGGCTGCGCTCGGAACCCGCTTCCCCCTCGCTGCAGGCCAGGGAGGGCCCCAGGAGCCGCCGCTGGGCCTCGGCGAAGCTGGCGGTGAACTGGGGGCCGAAACCGGCCAGCTGCAACACCGGTTTGCCGAGCCCCACCGCCTGCTCGGCCGCCGTGCCGGTCATGGCGAGCAACAGGTCGGCCTGCTGGATCACGGCGGCGAAGCAACCCCAGCGCAGGCGCAGCTCGAGGCTGCCGCAGTGCAGCCGGTCGCCGTCCAGCCGCCAGCCCAGCGGGGCGGCGAGCCGCTCCAGCGCCTCCGGCCGCACCTCGCGCACCAGGGCCACATCGAGCCGCAGCCGTTCCGGGCTCTGCAGGGCCTGCGGCACCCGCCCCAGGGCCTGCAGCATCAGCTCCAGGTTGCGCAGGGCCTCCGGCAGGCGGCTGCCGGGCAGCAGCCCGAGGCGCTGGGCCCCCGCGTTTCCGTCCCCGTCGAGCGGTGGCGCCGGCTCCGCCGCCCGATCCAGGAATGGATTCCCCAGGAACTGCACCGGCCGGCCCAGCTGGCTGCTGAGGTCGGTGGCGGTGAAGGCGTCGCGGCTGAAGACCCGCTGGAAGCGGGGGCTCCGCAGGCAGGCGCCGCAGGGCCACGGCAGGCGCAAGCGTCCCTCGTAGTGGCTGGAGTAGGCCACCAGGTAGGTCACCACCGGCCGGCGGCTGCACCAGGCCGCGATCACCGGGATCACGTCCCCCACCACCACCACCAGATCCGCCCGGCCTGCCTGTCGGAAGAACAGTCCCAGCCGGCCCAGCAGGTAGAGCACCTGTCCCTGGAACAGCTCGGTGAGCCGGCCGGCGAAGCTGGTGTAGCCCAGGCCGCCGGTGCTGAAGGAGCGGGTGATCCCCAGAACGGGAACGCCCGCCTGGCGGTAGGCGCTGCCGTGGCCCACCAGCGGCAACGCGGCCACCTCCACGCCCAGCGACTGCAGTTGCTGGGCGATCAGCCCCCCGCTGAGATCCTCGCCGTGGCCGTTGCTGAGCAGCAGCACCCGCTTCGACGGGCCGGCACGGCCGGCTGGCGGCATCCTCACCCCTGCAGCCAGCCCTTCACCTTCTCCAGCGCCGCCCAGCCCGGCCGGCGCGTCAGGCCGTCGGCGATCGACTCCTGCAACTCCTCTCCCAGTTCCGGCGCCAGTGCCGTGATCCGCAGCACCACGTCGATGTGCTCGCGCACGCCCTTGGCGCCGGTGTCGAGCATGGCCAGGCAGAGATTGATCCGGGCCTGGGGGTCCTGAGGGTTCAGCTTCACCGCCGTGCGGGCCGAGCGCAGGGCCGCTTCGCCCTGTCCTTCCAGCAACTGCAGCCAGGCCAGGCAGGTCCAGCCGGCCGAGAGTCTCGGGGCCTGCTCGGTGATGGTCTGGAAGTCAGCGATCACCTCGGCCGCCGCCGCCCCGTCCTGATAGCGGCGGATCGCCTGCTCGAACAGGGACTCGGCGGAAGGGGTGGTGGCCGTCATCGCGGGCGGAGGGGAAGGCGCTTCAGCAGAACAGAATCCCACGGCAGAGGCTCGGCCTGCCCCGGCCCGGAACACGGCACCGCCGGGCCGCTCAGACCGCGAAGGAACTGCCGCAGCCGCAGGTCTGGGTGGCGTTGGGGTTGGTGAAGTTGAAGCCCCCGCCGATCAGGGCGGAGCTGAAGTCGAGCTGCATGCCGTAGATGTACAGCAGGCTCTTGGGATCGCACACCACCCGGAAGGCCGGGGCCCCTTCCGGCTCGTACACGTAGGTCTCGTCGTCGTCGCGGATGGCCGCCGGCTCCACGAAATCCATCGTGTAGCTCATGCCGCTGCAGCCGCCCGAGCGCACGCCCACCCGCAGCACCTTGTCGGGGCCCTGCTGGGCCATCAGGGCCGCCAGCTGACGCATCGCCGGCGCGGTGATGAGGATGCCACGGCCGTCCCGTCCGGTGTGGGTGAGCGGAGCTTCCGCGGCGGGGGGCGCTGCGGCCGGGGCGGTGTCGGTGATCGGACGGCTCATGGCGGAGGACGGGAGGGTCCGTTCGGGGCTTCGGTTCACTCTATGGAGCCCGTCCCCGCTCCGGGTGCCGCGCTCCGGCGCGCCGCCTCCATAGAGTCGGCCCAGCCGTGGGGACCGTGGGTGCGCGTCGCGATCGTGGGTGCGGGTCTGGCCGGGCTGGCCGCCGCCGTCGACCTCTGTGATGCCGGCCACGCGGTGGATCTCTACGAGGCGCGCCCGTTCGTGGGCGGCAAGGTGGGCAGCTGGGAGGACGCCGACGGCAACCACATCGAGATGGGGCTGCATGTCTTCTTCTTCAACTACGCCAACCTCTTCGCCCTGATGCGCAAGGTGGGAGCGTTCGGAAACCTGCTGCCGAAGGATCACACGCACCTGTTTGTCAACAAGGGCGGTGACATCCGCGAGCTCGATTTCCGCTTTCCCCTCGGCGCCCCCTTCAACGGCCTCAAGGCCTTCTTCACCACGCCCCAGCTCGACTGGATCGACAAGCTGCGCAACGCCCTCGCCCTCGGCACCAGTCCGATCGTGCGCGGCCTGGTCGACTACGACGGCGCCATGGCGGTGATCCGCTCCCTCGATCGCATCTCGTTCCGCGACTGGTTCCTCGGCCACGGCGGCAGCTCCCGCAGCATCGAGCGGATGTGGGATCCGATCGCCTACGCCCTCGGCTTCCTCGACTGCGAGGCGATCTCCGCCCGTTGCATGCTCACGATCTTTCTGATGTTCGCCGCCAGGACGGAGGCCTCCAAGCTCAACCTGCTCAAGGGTTCTCCCCACCGCTGGCTCCACCGGCCGATCCTCGACTACATCGAGGCCCGCGGTGGCCACCTGCACCTGCGTCACCGGGTCAGCGAGGTGCACTTCGACGACGCCGCGGAGGGGCCCCGCGTCACCGGCCTCCGGCTTGGGACGCCCGCCGGCGAGATCGCGGTGGAGGCCGATGCCTACCTGGCCGCCTGCGACGTGCCGGGCATCCAGCGGCTGCTGCCGCCCGCCTGGCGCCGCTACCCCCAGTTCGAGAACATCTACCGGCTCGAGGCGGTGCCGGTGGCCACGGTGCAGCTCCGCTACGACGGCTGGGTGACGGAGCTGGGGGAGGGCGAGGGCCAGGCCGCCGCCCGCCGCGACGTCGCTCACCCCACCGGCCTGGACAACCTGCTGTACACGGCTGATGCCGATTTCAGCTGCTTCGCCGACCTGGCCCTGGCCAGCCCCGCCGACTACCGCCGCGAGGGGCAGGGCTCCCTGCTGCAGTGCGTGCTCACTCCCGGCGACCCCTGGATCCCGATGAAGACCGAGGCGATCGTCGCGGCGGTGGATGCCCAGGTGCGGGAACTGTTTCCGTCGGCACGGGATCTCACCCTGCTCTGGAGCAACGTGGTCAAACTGGCTCAGTCGCTCTACCGCGAGGCCCCCGGCATGGAGCCGTTCCGCCCCGAGCAGCGCACTCCGGTGGGCAATTTCTTCCTGGCCGGCAGCTACACCCGCCAGGACTACATCGATTCGATGGAGGGGGCCACGATGAGCGGCCGGCTGGCGGCGGCGGCGATCCTCGAGAAGCCGGTGCGGCTGGCCGTCAACGCCGCGGTGGCCTGATCGCCATGGGCCGTTGGCTGGAGCACAGCGTCACCACCCAGATCAAGGCTCCCGTCGAGCGGGTCTGGGAGGTGTGGAGCGATCTGGAGGCGATGCCGCGCTGGATGCGCTGGATCGAGTCGGTGGTCACCCTCGACGATCCTGACCTCACCGACTGGACCCTGGCGGCCCAGGGCTTCCGTTTCCACTGGAAGGCCCGGATCAGCCAGCGGGTGGAAGCCCAGCAGCTGCACTGGGAATCGGTGGGGGGGCTCCCCACCCGGGGCGCGGTGCGCTTCTATCCCCAGGGCGATGCCCTCACCACGGTGAAGCTCACGGTGAGCTACGAGCTGCCGGGGGTGTTGGCACCGCTGATGGAACCCACCATCCTGGGGGGCATCGTCACCCGCGAGCTGCAGGCCAATCTGGACCGGTTCCGGGACCTCGTCGAACAGGGCCATGCCTCCCGCTGACCGCCTCCCGGATCTTGCCCACCTTCTCCGGAGGGGTCCATGGGCCATCGCCGCCGCCCTGACCCCTCTCCTGCTGGTGGGCCTGGGGGCCTGCGGCACCACCGCCCCACCCCCCGACACCGGTGCGGTGCCCCAGCCCGCCCCGGCCCCGCCGCCCGCCCCTGGCGCCCGGCTGGTGAATCCCACCGCCGGATCGGTGGCCCCGGGGTTCACCCCCCTGCCCACCCCCCAGCAGGTGCAGGCCGCCGTGCCCCAGGGGCGCCTCGATCCCTTCGCCCCCCTGGCCGTGAGCCTCGCGGCCGGAGCCCCCGCCCGTCCACCGGCCGGGGCGGTGCCCCCCCTGGCCCCGCCGGAGGGCTTCCGCTTCACCGGCGTGATGAGCAGCGCCGGTCGGCCGCTGGCGATCGTGCAGAACGGCACGGAGAGTGGATCGGTGTCGGTGGGGGATCGCGGAGGGCGCAGCACCGATCTCCTCCCCTCCGGCTGGACGGTGGCGGCGATCGACGTGGGCCGCGGACGTCTCACCCTGATCCGCCGTCTGCCGGGTGAGCGGGCCCGCCCGATCAGCCTGGAGCTCTAGACCGCCAGCGCCTGGGCACAGGCCGCCACCAGGCCGTCCAGGTCGTGGGGGTCGGCCTCCCCATCCACGCGCCCCAGCACCTGCCGGCAGGTGGCGCTGGTCTGGGGTCCGATCGACACCAGGGCCACACGCTCGATCCGCTCGCGCCAGTCGGCGCCCAGGTCGCGCTCCAGCAGCCGGGCGGTGTGATGCACCGTCTTGCCGCTGCTGAACGTGATCGCATCCACGGCGCCGCGGCGCAGCGCCGCCGCCGTGGCGAGGGGCAGGTGGGCCGGGCAGCGGGATTCATAGGCGGCCACCTCCACCACCCGGGCCCCCGCCGCGGCGAAGGCCTCCGCCAGCAGGGTGCGGCCGCCGCTCTGAACCCGGGGCAGCAGCAGGCGCAGCCCCCAGCCCGACACCGGGAAGTGCTCGATGAGGCTGTCGGCCACGAAGGCCGGCGGCACGAAATCGGCCGGGGCCCCCAGGGCCTCCAGCCGGGCGGCCGTCTTGCGGCCCACCGCCGCCAGGCGCAGCGAGGCGGGCCGGTCCGCCAGGTTGCGGCCGCTCAGCTCCAGCCGCTCCTCCACCGCCTCGACCCCGTTGGCGCTGGAGAACACCAGCCAGTGGAAATCCTCCAGCTCGGCCAGCGCGTCATCGAGGGGCCCCCAGGTGTCGGGTGGACCGATCACCAGGGCCGGGAGGTCGAGCACCTCGGCCCCGGCCCGCTCGAACAGCCGCCGGGCCTCCCCCAGCTGCTGCTCGGCGCGGGTGACCGCCACCACACGTCCCGCCAGCGGGGACTTGGAGGGATGGGGATCGCTGGCCATCGCCTCAGGCCTCCAGTCGCACCATCGCGCCGGCCTGGCGCTGCAGCTGGTCGGCTTCCGCCGCACGCCCCTCGCGCCGCAGCAGCTCGATCGCCCGGCGGAACCCGGCGCGTGCGGCGTCGATGTTGCCGCCGAGCAGCTGGGCCGCCGCCAGGTTCTGGTGGGTTTCGGCGTGCTCGGGCGCCAGCTCCAGCGCGGCGGCATAGGCCTCGAGGGCACCGGCCAGATCGCCCAGCCGGCGGCGGATCAGGCCGAGGTTGTACCAGCCCAGGGCCACCTCCGGCGCCAGCCGGGTGGCCGACTCGGCCAGGGTGCGGGCCTCCTCGCGCTCGCCGCGCTGCAGCAGCTGGGCCGCCAGGTTGAGCCGTGCCGTCAGGCTCAGGCGGGGGGGCACCGGCAGGGTCAGGGCCTGGCGGTAGAGGTCGATGGCCCGCTGCGGATCGGCGCCCGTTTCGGCGATCGCCCGATGCACCAGCAGCTCCAGCCGTTCGGGGTGGGCCCCCGCAGGGCAGTGGGCCAGTCCTTCCTCCAGCAGGGCGATGCCCCGCTCCCGCCGGCCCTCGCTCACCTCCAGGGCCCCGAGCTTGGCGGCGGCGTAGGGATCACCGGGTCGCTCGGCCAGCTCCCGCTCCATCGCCTCCCGCAGCCTCTCCGCCTTCCGGCCGGCCGCCAGCAGCTCCGGCCGGTAGCCGTCGTGCACCAGGGCTGGCTGGGGGCAGTCGGCGACGCGCCAGCGGGGCTCAGCGGCCAGCAGCTCCGCCACGCTGTCGTCCACCATCGCGTGGTAAGCCCGGCTCCAGCGGATCGCCGGATGGCGCCGGAACAGCCGGCTCACGCTGGAGTAGGGCGACTGGCGGGCGCCGCGCTCGTGGCGCAGCAGATTGATCAGCAGCACGTCGGGTTGGGCCATCAGCGCCCGCAGCGGCGCCCGGGCCAGCGGCAGCAGCGCCTCGTCGGCATCGAGCACCAGCACCCAGTCGCCGGTCACCAGCTCGAGAGCGCGGTTGCGGGCCGGGGCGAAGTCGCCGGGCCAGGGGAACCGGTGCACCGTGGCGCCGAGGCGTTCCGCCACGGCCACCGTGTCGTCGCGCGAGCCCGTGTCCACCAACACCATCTCATCGACGAAGCCCGCCACCGACCCCAGACAGGACGCCAGCCGGGCCGCCTCGTCCCGCACGATCATCGAGAGGCTGAGCATGGGCGCCGAGGGGCTGGAATGCGGCGAGGCTAGGGCGGTCTCAGTCGGTGAAGCCCCCTTCCAGAAGGCCGGCCGCCAGCCCCAGCCGCTCCAGCAGCAGGGCCTGGGCCAGGGGCATCTGGCCGGGGGAGTAGGCCGCCGGCAGCGAGGGGGGCAGCAGGGGGGCCAGCTCGCTCCAGAGATAGGGGCTGCCGTACACCGCCAGGCCTGCCAGCCGTCGGGCCGCCAGCAGCTGCCGCAGGGCCCCTGCCCACGGCTCCTCGCCGCCGGCGCTGCCGCGGAAGGGATTGCCGCGCACGAACAGCTGCAGCAGCACCGGGCCCGCCGGCAGGCGATCCAGGGCCAGGGGTGCGGCCGCATCGCCGCTCCAGAACCCGCCCGCGCTCTCCAGCAGCCGGGTGGCATAGCCCCGGGCGGCCGGACGCTGCAGGGCCGGGGCCATGGCCGGCAGGAAGGGGTGCTGCAGGGCGCTGTCGAGCCGGATCAGGTTCAGCCCCGGACCTTCCGGCAGCCCCGGCAGGCCCTGCGTCACCAGACTCACGGACACCAGCTCGCGGGCCAGGGACTGATCCTCGCCGGTTTCGAGCCGCTCCAGATCCGCCAGCCACGCGTCGGCGCCGGCTGCCGGCGGCGGTGGGATCGCCGCCAGGGCGGCCTCGCGCCGGGCCACGCTGGCCGCCAGACGGTCGGCGCCGATACGGCCGCTCTCGATCGCCCCCACCAGCGCCGTGATCGCCGCCTCGGCATCGGCGGGCATCAGCAGCAGATCGGCCCCGGCCTCGAAGGCCAGCACGGCCGCCTCCCCGGCGCCCCACTGCCCCGCGATCGCCTCCATCACCAGCGCGTCGGTGATCACCAGGCCGCCGAAACCCAGATCGCGGCGCAGCAGCCCCTCCAGCACCGGCGCCGAGAGGGTGGCGGGCCGCTCCGGATCGAGCGAGTCCAGCTGCAGGTGGGCCGTCATCACGGCGGCGGTGCCGGCGGCGATGGCGGCGCGGAAGGGGGGAAGCTCCACCGCCTCGAGCCGGCGCCGGTCGTGGGGCAGCCGCGGCAGCTCCAGATGGGAATCGGCGCGGGTGTCGCCGTGGCCGGGGAAGTGCTTGGCGCAGCCCAGCACCCCCTCCGCCTGGACCCCCTCCAGGAAGGCCACCGCCAGCGCCCCGGCCGTGGCGGGATCCTCGCCCCAGGCCCGCACGTTGATCACCGGGTTGGCCGGATTGTTGTTCACATCGCAGACCGGCGCCAGCACCCCGTTCAGGCCGAGCAGGCGAGCCTGACGGCCGGTGCAGGCGCCGTAGCGGCGGGCCAGCCGCAGTGCCCGCGCCGGGTCGTCGCCGTGCAGGCGGGAGAGCGCCAGCGGCGGCACCAGCCAGGTGGCCCCCTCGAAGCGCTGCCCCACTCCCTCCTCCACGTCGGCGCAGAGCAGCAGCGGCCGGCGGGCCCAGCCCTGCAGCTGGCGGGTCCGCAGGCGCAGCTCCGCCGCGCTGCCGCCGAGCAGGATCACCCCGCCCACCCCCTCGGCCAGCAGCCGTCGCAGCTCGGCGTTGGGCAGCTCCCAGCGGGGATAGCGCCGCTGGCCATCGCCCAGGTGGCCGCTCCCGCGCACCACCAGCAGCCGCGCCACCCGCTCGCGCAGGGACGGGCCAGGGGCCTCAGGCGTCGTCGTCATCGCTCCCGGCCATCCCACTCCGATCGCCCTGCCCCTCCCGTTCCTGCCGCTCGCGCCCCAGCTGGTTCAGCAGGCCCAGCACGGCGCTGCCCTTCTCCAGGCCCCGGTCGAGCTGGAACACCAGCTCGGGAGTGCGGCGCAGGTTGAGGCGCCGGGCCAGCTCCCCCTTCACGTAGGGAGCGGCCGAGCGCAGCCCCGCCAGGGCCTGCCGCTGGTCGTCCTCGCTGCCGTAGACGCTGACGTGCACCTTGCAGTGCTGCAGGTCGCCGGCAACCTCCACCCGCGTGACGCTGACCATGCCGAGCCCCACCCGTTCATCCTTGATGCCGTTCACCAGCAGCTCGCTGATCTCGCGGCGGATGAGGGAGGCGATCCGTTCCACCCGTCGGCCCTGGGCCATGCCTATGCCAGTGGTGCTGGACTCACCATGGCACGCAGCACCAGGGCGAGGCTCAGCACGCCGCTGATCAGGGCGCCCACCAGGGCCACCGCGGTGACCGGGTTGCTGCGGCGACGGGCCAGGGGTTCGAGCACCGAGTTGAACACCCCGAGGCTGAAGGCCACCAGATAGCGCGGGTAGCGCGTCACATTGAGGAAGAAGTCCTTCATGGCGGTGCGGCGAACGGGAGGGCGCGGAGCAGGACGGCCCCACCTGTGCCCGGATGCGAGGGCTACTCTGCCGCCCAGAGGAGCGTGCCGCCGATGCTCGAGCTTCACCAGTTCCGTCACTCCTCGTTCTGCGAGAAGGTGCGGCTGATCCTGGCCGCCAAGGATCTCCCCTATGCCGTGGTGGAGGTGGTGCCGGGGCTGGGTCAGGTCGATCTCTTCCGCCTCTCCGGCCAGCGCCAGGTGCCGGTGCTCGTGGACGGTGGCGAGGTGATCGCCGATTCCACCGCCATCGCCCTGCACCTGGAGGACAGGGCGCCCACACCCGCGCTGCTGCCGGCCGATTCCGCCCTGCGGGCCCGGGTGCTGCTGCTGGAGGACTGGGCCGACACGGCCCTGGCCGCCGGTGCCAGGCTGGCGCTGCTGCAGGCCGCCGGATCGGATCCGGTGCTGCTCGGCGGCCTGCTGCCGGAGGCCACCCCGGCCCCCTTGCGTTCGCTCCTGGCCGCCCTCCCGGGCGACCTGCTGACGGGCCTCGGTCAGGCGATGGGGCGGGCCGAGCGCAACCAGCTCCAGATCAACCTGGAGCAGCTGGCGGTGCTGGTGAGCGAGGGCCCCTACCTGGTGGGCGATGCCCTCAGCCTGGCGGACCTGGCGGTGGCCGCCCAGCTCTCCCTGGTCAGCTTCCCGGTCAGCGCCGGCGCCCCCCTGGCCGGCCGCGGCGTGCCGGGCCTGGCCGACCATCCGCTGCTCACTCCCCTGTTCGCCTGGCGCGATCGCGTCTACGGCGAGGTGGGCCGGCTTCCGGCCTCCCCCTCCTGATCCCTCCGCCTGCCGCGGCCATGTCCGATCCCCTGCTTCGGGAACTCGATCACTACGTGGTGCTGCAGCCCAGCGCTGCCGAGCGGATTCTCACAGCGGCCGAAACGCTCGACTGGCTGGTGGCCCAGCTGGCCCGCCTGAGCGAACCGCCAGCCGATCTGGCGGGTCTGCCCGATGGGCCTGAGCGGGCCGAGCGTCTCCTCGAGACCGCCTGTGAACTCGAGCTCGAACCCGGGGTCTCGATCCAGTGGTACGCCGTGCGGCTGGAGCCGCCTGTCCGCTGATCCCGGTTGGGGGGATTCAGTTGAGGCTGTGGGTGAGGCTGCCCTCCTGGTCCACCAGCAGGGCCGGCGCCGCGGGTGGTTCACGGCGCTCCTTCAGCACCGATGGCAGGGCCGCGAGCACCTGGGCGGCCACCGCTTCGGCCGGGCCACCGTCCTGATGGACGGTCAGATCCGCCTGGGCATAGAGCGGAGCGCGCTCCTCCAGCAGCCGGCGCAGCCGGGCGTCGGGGTCCGCAGCGGCCAGCAGGGGCCGTGGCGTGGGGTCGGCCCGCAGCCGCTGCAGCAGCAGCGCTTCGGGGGCCGCGAGCCACACCACCACCCCCTGGCGCATCAGGCCCCAGTTCAGTGGCCTGGTCACCACGCCCCCGCCGGTGGCCACCACCAGGGAATGCCAGCCGGCGATCCGGTTGAGCACCGCCGACTCCAGCTCCCGGAATCCCTCCTCGCCGTCCTGCTCGAAGATCGCGGGGATCGAGCGGCCCGCGGCCTGCTCCAGCACCGCGTCGGCGTCCACGAAGCGGTAGCCCAGCGCCCTGGCGAGACCATGGCCCACCGTGCTCTTGCCGGCGCCCATCATCCCCACCAGATAGAGGTTGAGGCCCTGGAGCCGTGCGGTCAGTGGCCTGCCCCCCTCGGCGGCCGGCTCGACGCCGCCGTCGGGAGTGTTCTGGGCGGGAGGCTCGGCGGGCATGGGGGGCGCCTGGCCGCTCACACGCGGCCGGAATGCGATCCCTAGGATGCACCCTCCGGAACCAGCAACGATGACGGCCACTGGGACCAGGAAGCCGGGAACGGTCGAGTCGGGAACCGCCACCAAGGCGGCTCAGCCCGCCGCTCCTTCCCCCCAGGCGCCGGGCGGCCTTCCCCATGGCGAGGGTCGGCCCTGCGTGATCACCCGCCGCGCCACCTTCAGTGCGGCCCATCGCTACTGGCTGCCCGAGCTGAGCGCCGAGGAGAACGCCGCCCGCTTCGGCCTGTGCAGCCTCTCGCCGGGCCACGGCCACAACTACGAGCTGGTCGTGGCCATGGCTGGCCCGCTCGACCGTGACGGGATGGTGCTGAACCTCTCGGACGTGAAGCAGGCCATCCGCCGGGAGGTGACCGCCCCGCTCGATTTCCGCTCTCTCAACGAGGTCTGGCCCGAGTTCGACCTCTCCCGGGCCGAGGGTCGCCTCCCCACCACCGAGGCCCTGGCCCAGGCGATCTGGCAGCGGCTCGCTCCCCACCTGCCCCTGGTCGGTCTGCGGCTCTACGAACAACCCACCCTCTGGGCCGACGTCGTCGGTGATCCCATGGAAGCCTTCCTCTCGATCCGCACCCATTTCGCCGCCGCCCACCGCCTGGCCCGGCCCGAGCTCAGCCAGGCGGAGAACGAGGCGATCTACGGCAAGTGCGCCCGGCCCCACGGCCATGGCCACAACTACCTGCTCGATGTGACGGTGCGGGGCCGGATCGATCCGCGCACCGGCATGGTCTGCGACCTGGCCGAGCTGCAGCGGCTGGTGGAGGATCTGGTGGTGGAACCGTTCGATCACACCTTCCTCAACAAGGACGTGGCCCATTTCGCCGGCTGCGTGCCCACCGCCGAGAACATCGCCCTGCACATCGCCGACCTGCTGAGCGGCCCGATCGCCGCCACCGGCGCCTCCCTGCACAAGGTGCGGCTCCAGGAAAGCCCCAACAACGCGGCCGAGGTGTTCGCCGAGAGCCCGGTGCTGGAGATGCGGCCGGCCGCGCTGGAGGCCCTGGCCGCCGGTTGAGATCCACGGAGATCGAGGTTCGGCTGGTGCTGGCGGTGAGCCTGGACGGCCGCCTGGCTCCGCCCGAAGGCGGGGCGGCCCAGCTGGGTGGCACGGGCGATCGCCAGGCCCTTGAGGAAGCGCTGGCCTGGGCCGACGGCTGCCTGCTGGGTGCCCGCACCCTGCGCCGCCATGGCAGCACCTGCCTGATCCGGGATGGGGCCCTGCTGGCGCGCCGCCGCCGCGAGCGCCGCTCCCCCCAGCCCGTGGCCGTGGTGGTCAGCCGCACCGCCCGAGTGGATCCGGCCCTCCCCTTCTTCCGTCAGCCCGTGCAGCGCTGGCTGCTCTCCGGAGAGGCCTCGGCCTCACCGGGTTTCCACCGTCATGTTCCCCTCACGGGCTGGCCCGACGCGCTGCGGCGCCTCGCCCATGCCGGCATCACCCGCCTGGCGCTGCTCGGCGGCGCCGAGCTGGCCGCGTCCCTGCTGGCGGAGGGACTGGTGCAGGAGCTGCAGCTCACCCTCTGCCCCTTCCTCCTGGGGGGAGAGCACGCCTGGGTGGGCACCGCCACACCGTCGCTGCCCCCGGCCGGCTGGACCCTGCTGGAGCACCGCCCGCTGGGGCGGCAGGAGCTGCTGCTGCGCTACCGCTGCACCCGCGGCCCCGGCCCGCTCACTCCGCCGGGTTCCCCCCTCCCGTCGCCGGCCGACGACTGAAGCGCTGCTGCAGCTCCTTGAGCGGCACGTCCCGCAGGGTGTCGGGGGGCAGGCCCAGCAGCCTGGCGGCGCAGCGTTTCACCACCACCTCGCTGTCGTCGCCCACCCGGCCGGAAGCCAGCTCTGTGAGCACGCCGAGGCTGCGGCCGCTGCGCTCGGTCTCCTCGATCAGGCAGCTGCTGGCGGGTCGGGCCAGCCGGCGGCACGGCTCCTCCAGCCGTCGTTCCAGCTCCGGCCGGCCGTCGGCCCCCACCGCTAGGCACACCTGAATGAGCCGTTCCTCGAGGCGGGGCTGGAATAGGCGCAGCAGGGGGGCCAGCAGCCCCGCCGCTGCGGGGCCCGGCACCAGCAGGGCCAGGCTCACCCCGAACCCCATCCCCAGGATGACGGCGTGCCGCGGCCTCCAGGTGTGCTTTCTTCGCCGCATCGTGGGACGCTCCGCCTGCCGCATCCTGCCGTTAGTTTTGCGGCCACGCGTCCCGCCGTTCGTGTGAGCGCCATGGCTGAGCTGCAGGCCCGCTGGCACCGGGCCACGGCGGACATCCCCGAGACCCAGTGGCAGGCCCTCACCGAGGCGGCCGGCCTGCCCTTCTACGGCTGGCACTGGCTCCACGGCCTCGAGCTCTCCGGCAGCGTCGCGCCCCGCCAGGGGTGGCAGCCCTGCCATCTGGGCCTCTGGCGCGGCGAGCGGCTGGTGGCCCTGGCGCCGCTCTATCTCAAGGGCCACAGCTACGGCGAATTCGTCTTCGATCAGTCGTTCGCCCAGTTGGCCGGCCAGCTGGGCCTGCGCTACTACCCCAAGCTGGTGGGCATGAGCCCGCTCAGCCCGGTGCAGGGCTACCGCTTCCACATCGATGCGGCGGAGGATGCGCAGGCCCTGACGGCCCTGATGCTCGAGCTGATCGACGCCTTCTGCCGTGAGCAGCGCATCCTGAGCTGCAACTTTCTCTACGTGGATCCGCAGTGGCAGCCCCTGGCGGAAGGGTCCGGCTGCGCCACCTGGCTGAACCAGCAGAGCCTCTGGCTCAACGACGGGTTCGCCGGCTTCGACGACTACCTGGCGGGCTTTAACGCCAACCAGCGCCGCAACATCCGGCGCGAACGGCGGGCCGTGGCCCAGGCCGGCCTCAGCGTGACCCCGCTCGAGGGCGAGGCGATCCCGCCGGCGCTGCTGCTGCGCATGCATGCGTTCTACGCCGCCCATTGCAGCCGCTGGGGCCCGTGGGGCAGCAAGTACCTCACCGAGGACTTCTTCCGCCATGCCGCCACGGAACTGCGTCAGCACCTGGTGCTGTTCAGTGCCCACCGCGGCGATCCCGCCGATCCGGTGGCCATGTCGCTGTGCGTGCGCAGCGGCGATGACCTCTGGGGCCGTTACTGGGGCACGGACGAAGAGATCGAGAACCTGCACTTCGAGGTCTGCTACTACGCCCCGATCGACTGGGCGATCGGCCGGGGCATCCGTCGCTTTGACCCCGGTGCCGGCGGCAGCCACAAGCGCCGCCGGGGGTTCGTGGCCCAGCCGCGGGCCAGCCTGCACCGCTGGAGCGACCCCGGCTTCGATCGGATCCTGCGCCGTTGGCTGCCCGAGGCCAACGACCAGATGCTGCAGGAGATCGCCGCGATCAACGCCGAACTGCCCTTCAGCCGGCGGGAGCGGCCGCTGGTGGTCGCCTGAGACCGCCCCCGGGACTGTCTACCATCGGGGCATGCAGATGCCTTCCCTGACCTCCCGTTCCGGCCTGGACGGCGCGACGGCCGAGGCTCAACGCGATCTCGACGATCGCCTCTCCCAGCGTTTCATCGCCCTCGACCCCGCCGGCTACTTCCTGATCCGCGTGGATGCCGAGCGGCTTGAACTGGTGGCCGAGCACTACGGCAACGCCATCGACGAGCGGGGGCTGGCCACCGATCCCGACACCGGCGAGGTGATCAGCTGCCGGGGTGGCGGTCCGCGTCTGCCCCTGGCCGAGTACCGGGGCCGCACGGCCAAGGAACTGGGCATCCGACTCACCGAGGAGGCCGATCCCTGTCCCCTCTCCCGTCTGGACCATGCCCTCTACCTCGGGAGGGAACTCCAGAAGGCGGAGCGATGCCTGCTCAGCGGCCAGCCCTACGTGCAGGACTGAGGGCGCTCAGGCCGGCTGCAGCTCCTTCACCGCCGTGGCGGAGGGCGGCAGCTCGGGAGGCAGCGACTGCAGCTGCTCCTGGATCTCGCGGGTCACCACACTCCGGTATTCGAGGAAGTGCTCGTTGTGGGCGAGCACCACGAGGAACTGCTCGAGCTGGCTGGGATTGCGCCGCGCCATGCTGAACAGGTAGCGCCAGAAGCGGCCGCGGGTGTCGCGCAGCAGGCCTTGGCGCCAGATCACGATCAGCAGGGCCCGCACGTCCGTCCAGCTCGGCAGCTTCGGCAGGCCGAGCACCGGCTTGACGTACTGGTGCCAGCGGGGGCGACCCACCTTGAGGTAGTAGCTGTACACCCGGTCCATGTAGGCATTGGGCTCGTAGAGGGCGCAGAACGCCGCCACGTACTCGTTGGCGATCTCCCGGATCGGGCGGGTGGGCACGAAGTTGAGCAGGTTGGTCTGGTTGACCCCCTTGGCCGCCGCCTTGTCCTGGATCAGGCGGCCTTCTTTCTCCAGCCGGTGCCACAGGCCGGTGTTAGGAAGGGCCTGCAGCATGCCCATCATCGCGGCGGGGATGCCGGTGCGGGTCACGAACTCCACGATCCGCTGGCCGGCCCCGGCCTTCTCGCCGTCGAAGCCGATGATGAACCCCGCCATCACCCGGATCCCGTAGGAGGTGATCCGATCGACGGATTCCTCCAGGGAGCTGCGGGTGTTCTGGAGCTTGCGTGCCGTTTCCAGGCTGGCCTCATCGGGGGTCTCGATGCCGAGGAAGACGCTGTCGAAGCGGGCCTCGGCCATCATTTCCATGAGCTCCTCGTCGGAGGCGAGGTCCACCGAGGCCTCGGTGGCGAAGCTGAACGGATAGCCGTGCTCGGTCTGCCACTGCCGCAGGGCCGGCAGCAGAAGCTTGGCGTTCCGCTTGTTGCCGATGAAGTTGTCGTCGACGAGGAAGATCGATCGGCGCCAGCCCAGGTCGTAGAGCCTCTGAAGCTCGGCGATGAGCTGCTGGGGGGTCTTGGTGCGGGGCTTGCGCCCGTAGAGCACGATGATGTCGCAGAACTCGCACTGGAACGGGCATCCCCGCGAGAACTGCACCGACATCGAGTCGTAGGCGTCGAGCTCGAGCAGGTCGAAGCGAGGGATCGGCGTCGCCGTCACGTCGGGTTTCTCGCCTTCGGCGCTGAAGCGACCCTGATGGTCTCCCCGTTCGATCGCCTCGATGAACAGCGGCAGGGTGATCTCGCCCTCATCGAGCACCTTGAAGTCGGCCAGATCGAGCTCGGGGGCATCGGGGGTGGAGCTGGCGAAGGGGCCACCCACCGCCACGGGCAGACCGCGCTGCTTCGCCTTGCCGATCTGCACCGCCATGTCGGCCTTCTGCACGATCATGCCGGAAATGATCACCAGTTCCGCCCAGGCCCATTCCGCCGCCGTCACCTCGCGGACGTTGCGATCGACCAGCTTGAACTCCCAGCTCTGGGGCAGCAGTGCCGCCACCGTCACCATGCCCAGAGGTGGCAGCAGCACCTTCCGGTTCACCAGCTCGAGAATCTTCTCGTAGCTCCAGAACGTCTTCGGAAATTCCGGGTAGATGAGCAGAGCGCGCATGCTGGTCCGGGGAGAGGGGATCGCCACGAAGGCCATGCCGGCTCCGGCATGCTCCCGTGCGTGTTGCCAGCCACCCTAGGGGCTCCCGCCTTTAATGAGGTCCTGGTCTGCTGTAATGGCAGCGACGTGTTCCTTTGGCGACCATGGGTGTGGCGATCTACCTCGGTCTGGTGGCTGCCGGCCTCGTGGCGGCCTTCCTGCTGTCCACCGTGCTTCGCGGCATCAAGCTGATCTGAGCGGCCTCTCCGGCCGGGACTGCCCCGATGGGTCCCCCGGTTCCGGCAGGGCCAGGCGTCGCCGCCCGATCAGTTCACCCAGGCCCAGCACCAGTCCCACGCTGCCCATCAGGGCGAAGGTGCCCGGCAACCCAACCCGCAGGCTGAGCCAGGCCGCCACCATCCCGCTCAGACCGCCGCCGCCCAGGAAGGCGATCTGGCCCAGTCCCGCCATCCGGCCGCGCAGCACCAGCGGTGAACCCACCTGCAGGATCAGGCTGCTGCCGGCCAGAAGCCCGGCGGTGCCGGCTCCGATCACGAAGGTCATCACCAGCCGGAAGGCGGATCCCGCCGGCAGGGCCATGCCCAGCTGAGCCAGGCTCGTGAGCAGGGTGCAGCTCCCCAGGAAGAGCGAGGGGCGCCGGCTGAGCCACAGGCTGTTGCGCTGCAGGATCAGGCCGCCGCTGATGCTCCCCGCCGCCAGCACGCTGGTGAACAGGCCCAGGTCCTGGGGGCTGCCCCCGAGCACCTGCTCGGCGATCAGGGGGGCCAGCCCCGGATGGAAGAACACCGCCAGGCAGGCCAGGGCGGTGAACACGAGCACATGGCGCAGGGTGGCGCCGCAGCCGCGCCAGGCCGTGGCCAGGCTGGTGGCCGGTCCGTCGCCGCTGCGCCGTTCCCGCTGGCGCTGCGGCGTCAGCAGCCACACCACCGTGGCGATCGGCAGCAGATAGGTGGCGGCGTCGATCGCCAGGGCCGCGGCCGGGCCGGTGAGGGCCAGCAGCACGCCGCCGATCGGCGGGCCCACCAGCTTCCCGAGGTTGAACACCACCGCGAAGCTGGTCAGGTAGGGAGCCAGCTGGGCCGGCTCGTCCACCAGCAGGGCGCAGTACTTGCTGCGGGCCGTCAGTTCGTAGGCACTGGCCACCCCCACCGCCAGCGTGCTGAGCAGCAGCAGCGCCACCTGGGCCGGTCCGTGGAGCAGGGGAATGGCGATGGCCCCCAGCGCCGCCCCGCCGAACAGCCCCCACTGGGCCCGGATCAGCACCCGTTCGCTGCCCAGCCGGTCGGTGATCACCCCGGCGGCTCCGCTGGCCAGCAGGCTCGGCAGGGCCAGGGCGGCGAAGTGCAGCGCCAGCAGCAGCGGGTTGCGGGTCTGGTCCATGAGGATCCAGCCCTTGGCGGTGATTCCGGCGAAGGAACCCGCGGTGCTCAGCCCCGAGGCGATCAGGAAGACGCTGCGCTGGTTCTGGCCGATCCAGACCCTCAACCGGGCCCCCGCTGGGCGCCCAGCGCCTGCTCCACCATCGCCCGGGCCCCCACCACCTCGCCGATCAGGTCGTAGGTGTCGGCGGCCTTGATCCGCACCGGCACCATGGTGCCCGGGGCGGCACAGAGTCCTCCCTCGCCTGGCGACACCCGCACCTCCCCATCCACCTCGGGAGCGAAGCGGGCGCAGCGGCCGATCATCGCGCTGCTGCCGGGGTTCTCCTGCTCGATCAGCACGTCCACGATCCGGCCCACCCAGGCGCTGTTGCGGGCGGCGGCGATCGGCTGCTGCAGGGTCATCAGCCGGTCCTTGCGATCCAGGGCCAGGGCAGGGTCCACCGGGTTGGGCAGGTCGGCCGCGGCGGTGCCATCCTCCGGTGAGAAGGTGAACACCCCCACGTGGTCGAAGCGCTGCTCGGCCACGAAATCCAGCAGGTGCTGGAAGTGCTCCTCGGTTTCACCGGGAAAGCCCACGATGAACGTGGTGCGCAGCACGGCGTCGGGCAGCTGATCCCGGATGCGCTCCAGCAGTGCCCCGTTCACGTCCGCCTGCCAGGGTCGGTTCATCGCCCGCAGCACCTCCGGATGGCTGTGCTGCAGCGGCAGATCCAGGTAGGGCAGCACGTTGGGCACCTCCCGGTAGGCCGCCAGCACGTCGGGGGTGAGGCCCGTGGGGTAGGCGTAGTGCACCCGGATCCAGGGGATCTCCACCTCGCCCAGGGCCCGCAGCAGCAGGGCCAGGCTGGGTTTGCCGTAGAGGTCGAGGCCGTAGTTGGTGGTGATCTGGCTGATCAGCACCAGTTCCCGAACTCCCTGGGCTGCCAGCTGCCGCGCCTCGGCCACGATGCTCTCGATCGGACGGGAGCGCTGGTCGCCCCGGAGCTTCGGGATGATGCAGAAGGCGCAGCGGTAGTCGCAGCCCTCCGCCACCTTCAGGTAGGCCACCGCCTCGGAGGTGGTGCGGTAGCGGGGCAGGTGCTCGTCGGCCACGAAGGTGGGCACGGCGCTCACCTGATTCACCCGCTCGCCGGCCTCCACCCGCTCCAGCACGCTCACGATGTGCTGATAGTCGCCGGTGCCCACGATCGCCCGGGCCTCGGGCAGGCTCTCGAGCAGTTCCTCACGGAAGTGCTGGGCCAGGCAGCCGGCGATGATCAGTTCCTTGCCCTGCTCCGCCAGCTCCACCAGCGTGCGCACCGATTCCTCGCGGGCGTCCTGGATGAAGCTGCAGGTGTTCACCACCACCACGGCCGCCTCGCTCTCGTCGGCGCTCACCCCATAGCCGGCCTGCGCCAGCAGTCCGAGCATGTGCTCGGTGTCCACCCGGTTCTTCTCGCAGCCCAGGTGGGCGAAGGCGATGGTGGGCTTGTTCGCGGCTGGGTTCATGGGCACTCGCTGGGGCCGGGCTGGTCGGCTGGACCGGACCGCTTCCAATCGTTCACCCTATGGGATGTGGGGAAGCCGTTGCAGCGCAGCCCCCCTGCCGTCCGCCGCCCGTTCGCCATCGCCCTTCCAGATGCCACCGATCCCGCTGCCCGCTGGCGCGATCTGTTCCCCCAGCCCTGTGCCCTGATCGGGGTGATCCATCTGGGGCCGCTGCCCGGCTCCCCCGGCTGGGCGGGCGACCTGGCGGCTCTGGAAGCCGCCGCCCTGGAGGATGCCCGGGCCTACCTCCGGGGTGGAGCCGACGGGCTGATCGTGGAGAACTTCGGCGATGTCCCCTTCTGGCGCGGTGCCGTCCCGCCGGAGACGGTCGCGGCCATGACCCGCCTGGCCACGGCGGTGGTGGCTGCCAGTCCGTGTCCGGTGGGCATCAACGTGCTGCGGAACGACGCCCTGGCCGCCCTGGCCATCGCCCAAGCCAGTGGAGCCCGTTTCCTCCGGGTGAACGTGCTCAGCGGGGCCGTCGTCACCGACCAGGGCGTGATCGAGGGGGAGGCGGCCGCCCTGCTGCGGCGGCGGCGCCTGCTGGGGGCCGAGTCGATCCGGATCCTGGCCGATGTGCTCGTCAAGCACGGGGCTCCCCTGGCGCCGCTCTCGATGGGCGAGGCGGTGGCCGATGTGCTGCAGCGCGGCGGCGCCGACGGGGTGATCGTCTCCGGGGCGGCGACGGGCCGCCCCACCGCCCGAGCCGACCTGGAGCAGGCCAGCGTTGCCGCCGCCGGAGCGCCGGTGCTCATCGGCAGCGGCGCCACTCCCGAGGGCATGGCCGGGCTGGCCGGCCTCTGCCATGGGGTGATCGCCGCCACGGCGCTCAAACGCGGCGGGCGGATCGCGGCCCCGGTGGATCCCGACCGGGTGAGCGCCCTGAAACGGGTCCTGCCACAATCCCCACAGTCCACGCTCCCGTCGTGACCAGCACCCGCCCGATCCATCGCCTGGCCACCCGTCGCCGCGCCGATCCCGGTCGCCGCTGGGTGCGGGTGGCGATGGCGGTCCTGGCCACGATCGGGGCCATCGACACCGGCGCGATCACGCTCAAGCGCTGGGGTCTGCTCGGCCCGCTCAGCTGCCCGGGCGGCGCGGAGGGCTGCGACAAGGTGCTCAACAGCGTCTGGGGGAGCCTGTTCGGCCAGCCGCTGTCCCTGTTCGGCTTTCTTGCCTACGCCACGGTGCTGCTGCTGGCCGTTCTCCCCCTCGTGGTGCGGGGGGAGACAGGGAACGGCTCGGTGCGCCGCAGCTGGTGGGCTCTGTTCCTGCTCTGCGGCGGCATGACCGTGTTCAGCATCCTGCTGATGGGTCTGCTGATCTTCAAGATCAAGGCCTTCTGCTTCTTCTGTGTCCTCTCGGCGATCCTGAGCACCGCGCTGTTCGTGCTCACCCTGCTCGGGGGCGAATGGGACGATCCGGGCCAGCTGATCTTCCGGGGGGTGCTCGTGGCCCTGGTGGTGGGCCTGGTGGGCCTGGGCTGGGCCGCTTCGGTGGATCGTCCCGCCGCGCTTGCCACCCAGGGCACTCCGCTGCCTGTCACCTCGGTCAGCACCCCCGCCACGCTGGCCCTGGCCGATCACCTGAAGGCGGCCGGGGTGGTGATGTACTCCGCCTACTGGTGTCCCCACTGCCATGAACAGAAGGAGCTGTTCGGCAAGGAGGCCGCCGCCCGGCTCACGGTGATCGAGTGCGCCGCCGATGGTGCCAACAGCCAGAAAGCTCTCTGCGACCAGAAGAAGATCGAGGGCTTCCCCACCTGGGAGATCAACGGCCGCCTGGATTCGGGTGTCAAGCCGCTGGCCAGACTGGCCGACCTGACCGGCTTCAAGGGCTCCCGGTCGTTCTGATCCGTTTCGGCGATCCCGCGGCCACTCCCAGGGGTGCCGAGTGGATCGCCTGGCCCCTGATCTGGAGGGTGTGCCGCTGCCAGAAGGGCTGCACGGCCGGGGCGTCGGTGCGGAAATGCCCCCCGCGGCTTTCCTGGCGGAACAGGGCCGCCTCCACCAGCAGCTCGGCCAGCAGCAGCAGTTGTCGCAGATCCAGCAGGGCGCCGAGCCTGTGGGCCGGTACCATCTCCAGGCCGAGCCGCCGGCTGGGTTCCAGACGATCCAGGGCCCGGATCCACGGATCCCGCTCGAGGGTCTGCCGCTCGCCGCGCAGCCGGCCCAGGGCTGTGCGCAGGCTGGACTCCCTGCGTTCCACCCCGGCCACCTCCCAGGCGAGGCGCCGCAGAGCCTCGATGTGCTCCTGGATCCTGCCGGCGCCGCCACCGGCTGGACGGGCCGGCTCCAGGAGGTCGCAGGGTTCCTGCTCCGCCAGCGCCTCGAGGGGGCCCAGCTGGATGTGGCGCAGCTGGCGGGCGAACACCAGGCATTCCATCAGCGAGTTGCTGGCAAGCCGGTTGGCCCCGTGCACGCCGGTGCAGGCCACTTCCCCCACGGCGTAGAGGCCGGGCAGGGTGGTGGTCGCGTCCAGGTCGGTGCTGACGCCCCCCATCCAGTAGTGGGCCGCCGGCGCCACCGGGATCGCCTCGGCGGTGGGTTCGAGCCCCAGTTCTCGGCAGCGACGCAGGATGGTGGGGAACTGGCGCTCCAGCCGCTCCGGGCCCACCGGCCGCAGATCAAGCCAGACCTTGTCGACCCCCTGGCTCTGCATGGTGCGCACCAGGGCACGGCTCACCTGGTCGCGGGGGGCCAGATCCCCACCTGCCAGCTTCGCCACGGGGCTGCGGCCGGTGTCGTCGAGCAGGCGGGCTCCCTCGCCCCGCACGGCCTCGGAGATCAGGAAATGGGGTGCCCCGGGCAGCATCAGGGCCGTGGGGTGGAACTGCACGAATTCCAGATCCCGGATCGTCGCGCCGGCCCGCCAGGCCATCGCCACCCCGTCCCCGGTCGACTGGGCGGGGTTGGTGGTCTTGGCGAAGAGGTGGCCACCGCCGCCGCTGGCCAGCACCACCGCTCCCGCCTGAAGCCAGCGGGCCTGCCCGTGTTCGAGCACCTGCAGACCGCGGCAGCGCCCGCCCTCCACCCACAGCTGCAGGGCCATCACTCCGGTGGCCTGCTCGAGGGCGGGACGCTGGCGCACTTCCCGCTCCAGGGCATCCACCAGGGCCCCGCCGGTCCGGTCCTGGGCATGCAGCACACGCCTGTGGCTGTGGGCGGCCTCCAGGGTGGTGCTCAGACCGTGCTCGTCACGGTCGAAGGCCATGCCGAGCTCCAGCAGCCTGGCCACGCAGGCGGGGGCCTCGTGCACCAGCATCGCCACGGCGTCCGGATCGCACAGGCCGGCTCCGGCCCGCAGGGTGTCCTCCAGGTGACTGGCGTAGCTGTCCTCCGCCCGGGTCACGGCAGCGATGCCCCCCTGGGCCCAGCGACTGGCTGAGCGCGGGCTCTGGCGATCCTTGCTGAGCAGCAGCACCCGCAGCCCGGGAGGCAGTTCCAGGCAGGCCATCAGCCCCGCCGCCCCCCCGCCGACCACCACCACGTCCCAACTCCGGGCCACACGGTGGGGAATCTGCGTGTCACTCGGCATGGGGCAACAAAAAAGCCGCCGGAGGGCCGACGGCTTTCACCAGGAACGGAAGTGTAGAACTTCAGCGATAGACGCCGGGGTTGATGCGGTCGTCACCCTCGTTGAGAGCGATCGAGGGGGGAGTGACGGTGAAATTGTCCTTGTACTTGTCGAACAGTTCCTTCTGACGATCGGTGAGATCGAGGCTCAGCACGTCGTCCACGGATTCGTAGGGTCCGCCGAGAACGATCTTTCCGGCCAGCGTGGGATACATGCCGGGGAACTGCTGGAAGCTTCGAACCGGCGAGTTGTTCAGATCAACCTTGCCCTGGCGGGCGGCGATCTTCTCGTCGGCCACGTTGCGGAGTTCGTCGGCGTGGGCGGCGGGGGCCGCCAGAGAGAGGATCAGCCCGGCCATCAGCAAGCCGCTCATCAACCAGGCAACCAGCCGTTTCATCGCAGTGCTCCTTGGGTGGATCGGTGTGGATCGCCGTGGACGGGATGGCCCTGCAGGAACGGGCGGGACGCCGCTTCCGGCCAGGATGCAGGCCACGCTACAGGTGAGGCAGCTCCGCTCCCCCCAACCGGTCGCGCCCCTTTTGCAGTTCTTCAATTCCGCTGTTCCCCTCCAGCGAAGAGCGCTCACCGGTTCAGATCAGGCCGCTCCAGCGCGGACCGAACAGCGCAGCCATCAGGAACAGCCCATCCACCACCAGCGTGGTGAGCAGCGCTGCGGCGGCGATGCGTCCCAGCGCACCCCGCCCGCCCAGGACCTGGCTCAGACGCCAAAGCCCCAGAGCGCCGAACGTGACCACCAGCACTCCTCCCGGACGGAGCACCTGCAGCGCGGCTGCCTGGAGCAGGGTGGCGGCTTCCCCGATCGGGGCTCCCACCACCGCAGTCCAGTGCGGCATCATCCCCGTGAGGGCCATGGCGGCATCGGTGCAGGCCGTGCCGAAGAGGGAGGCCAGATAGAACGCGGCTCCAGCCGCCCAACGGCCGCGCAGCCCGGTCAGGGCCAGGGGCAGGGCGAAGGCCTCGATCGGCAGATGCCACAGCGGGTGCAGACGGAACCACCCCCAGAACAGGCAGCCGCCCAGCCAGCAGCCACTGAAGCCCACCAGCAGCACCCCGAACTCGCGCCATCGCCGCGGACCCCGCAGGGCCAGCAGCAGACCCGCGCCCAGCAGCAGGCCCGTGAACGCCACGGCACTGACCGGATGCAGTCGTACCCAGGGCGCCTGCAGAAACACCGGCACAACGACCAGCAGTGTGCTCGCCAGGGGCAGGCTGCGCACGGAGGAGGCGCGCGGCACAGTGATCATCGGCAGGGGGCCTGGGCCCGTCGACGGCGCCGTCCCAAGGACGGCGGTGGAGAGGCTGGGCCGGACCCCGATCACCAGGTCTTGTGAAGAAAGGTATGCAACCTTAAGGGAGCTGGTGCTGGCGCCGGGCTCTGGGCCGCCATAGGGTCACTGCGCCGCCGTCCCCCACCCCTCCACGCATGCCCCTCGCCTCTGCCGCCGCCGAGCCGGGATTCCTGGAGGCCTGCTGGCGGGCGCTGGTGCTTGGAATCGTGCAGGGGCTCACCGAATTCCTGCCGATCAGCAGCACCGCCCATCTCAAGGTGGTGCCGGTGCTGCTGGGCTGGGGCGACCCCGGCGTGGCCGTCACCGCCGTGATCCAGCTCGGCAGCATCGTGGCGGTGCTCCTCTACTTCCGGGGCGATCTGCGGGAAGTGGCTGGCGGCGTCGCACGCGCCTTTCGGCACGGACGATGGAGCGATCCGGCCGCCCGGCTCGGAGCGGCCATGGCCCTCGGCACCCTGCCGATCGTGGCGGCGGGGCTGGCGATCAAGCTGTTCTGGCCCGGCTACGAAACGTCCCCCCTGCGTGGGTTCGCCTCGATCGGCCTGGTCTCGATCGTGATGGCCCTGCTGCTGGCACTGGCCGAGAGGGTCGGCCGCCGCCGGCGGGATCTGCCCCAGGTGCGCCCGCTCGATGGGCTGCTGGTGGGTCTGGCCCAGACCCTCTCCCTCATCCCGGGCGTCTCCCGCTCCGGCAGCACCCTCACCGCCTCGTTGTTCGACGGCTGGCAGCGGGCTGCGGCGGCCCGGTTCTCCTTCCTTCTGGGGGTACCGGCGATCACCCTGGCGGGACTGGTGGAACTGCGTGCCGCCTTCGCCGAAGGAGCGCGGATCGGCCCCGTTCCGCTGCTGGTGGGGATCCTCTCGGCGGCGGTGGTGTCCTGGCTGGCCATCGCCTGGCTGCTGCGGTTCCTCCAGAGCCACAGCACCTGGCTGTTCGTCGGCTACCGCCTCGCGTTCGGGGTGTTCCTGCTGATCTGGGCCTGGCGCATGGGGCCGGCGGCCGCCTGAGGGCCTGCCGCCCCTCGGCGGCTCCAGGTTCCAGACTGGACTGCCCAGCCGTGGCTCCTTCCGTGTGGATCGAACCCTCCGCCGATCTCGCGGTGGCGACCGAGGCGTCGCTGCGGCAGCCGCAGCCGGCGGTGGTGGCCACGGTGGAGCCGGGATCGATCGGCGACGACCTGGGCTTCCAGCCCGGTGATCGCCTGCTGAGCATCAACGGCGTTCGGCCCCGCGACCTGATCGATCTGCAGGTGCTGGTGGGGGAGGAGGAACTGACGCTCGAAGTGGAGGATCCCGGTGGCACGCGGCATCGTCTCGAGATCGAGAAGGACGCCGACGAAGGTCTGGGCCTGGGGTTCACCGAGGCCCTCTTCGACGGTCTGCGTCAGTGCACCAACCGCTGTGCCTTCTGCTTCATCGACCAGCAGCCCCCCGGCCGGCGCGGCAGCCTCTACCTCAAGGACGACGACTACCGACTGAGCTTTCTCTACGGCTCCTACCTGACCCTCACGAATCTGACCCAGGCCGACTGGCAGCGCATCGAGCTGCAGCGGCTCTCCCCTTTGTTCGTGTCGGTGCACGCCACCGATCCGGAGCTGCGCTCCAGGATGCTCGTCAACCCCAGGGCCGGGCTGCTGCTCGAGCAGCTGCGCTGGTTCGCGGAACGCCGTCTTCAGATCCACGCACAGGTGGTGGTCTGCCCCGGCGTGAACGACGGCCCCGCCCTGGAGCGCACGCTCACCGACCTGGCCGGTTTCGGCGGGGGTGACTGGCCGGCGGTGCTGTCGGCGGCAGTCGTGCCGGTGGGTCTGACCCGCTTCCGCCCCCCGGACGATGGGCTCGTGCCCGTGGATCCGGCCGCGGCCCGCGCCGTGATCGCCCTGGTGGAGCCTTGGCAGGCTCGCTTCCGGCAGCGGCTCGGCAGCCGCTTCGCCTGGCTTTCCGACGAGTGGTACCTGATCGCCGGCCTCCCCCTGCCCGAACGCGCGGTCTATGAGGATCTGCCGCAGGAGGAGAACGGCGTCGGCAGCATCCGCTCCTTTCTGGAGATGCTCGAGCGGGCGACGCGCACCCTGCCGGCCCGACTGGAGCGGCCGCGCCGGATCAGCTGGGTGGTGGGCGCCCTGGTGGCCGGTCCCCTGGCTGCCGTCGTGGAGCGGCTCAATGCCGTGGAAGGACTGGACCTGCTGCTGCATGGCCTCCCCAGTCCCTACTGGGGCCAGGAGCAGGTGGTGACCGGTTTGCTGACCGGATCCGACCTGCTGGGCGGTCTGGCCGGCCGTGATCTGGGCGAGGAACTGCTGCTGCCGGCCGTGATGCTGCGCCAGGGGGAGCCGGTGTTTCTCGATGACCTCACCCTGGCAGAGCTGCGGGATCGGCTGCCGGTGCCGGTGCGGCTCGTGCAGGGGGCGGATGATTTCGTGGCCGCGTGCCTCGGCAACCCAGCCTCGGCTACTTAAGCTCTCGCCAAACGAACCGGTGCAAGGCGTGCGGAGCTCCCTTTTGGCCTCGGCAGCTCTGGCGGGGATGGCGCTGGCTCAGGCCCTGTCCTTCGCGGGACACGCCCAGGGCCCCCCAGCCGCCGCCGACCAACCCCCTGCCGCCGGCTCGCTGGCGGCACCCGACCCTGCGGTTCCACTGGCGCCGCAGGTGAAGGGAGAGCGGCCGAAGTCGGATCCGTCCGTGCTCGCCCCGGCTGCTCGCGAGCTTGAGCCGGCGCTGCGCCCCCTCGCCGCGCCGCCGCCGCTGGCCCTGCCCACCCAGCCCACCCAGGTGCGGATCCAGGAGCTCCGCCCCCTCGGCCTGGACGAGGTCGAAACCCTCGCGGAGGTGAACAACCCCAACCTCAAGGCGGTCGCGTCCCAGGTGGATCAGGCGCAGTCGGCTCTGCGGGCCGAGATCTCTGCCTGGTACCCCACGATCGATGTGTCCGCGACGCAGTTTCCGGCACTCAACACCAGCTCCCGGTTCAGCTTCGATCCCAACGTGGGGACCAACCCGCTCACCGGCCAGAGCATCTCGCGCGAATCCCGCACCAAAGGCCGCACCTTCGGGGCCGCGATGTCAGTGGGCATCAACTGGGATCTGATCAATCCGCAGCGGGTCCCCCAGATCGCCGCCGCCCGCGACCGCTTCGAGCAGGCCCGCAACCAGTACCTGATCGCCCTGCGGGATCTGCGCCTGCAGGTGGCCCAGGCCTACTTCGATCTCCAGCTGGCCGACGAGAGCGTGCGCATCGGTCAGGAGTCGGTGCGGGCTTCGCTGGTGAGCCTGAAGGATGCCCGGGCCCGCTTCCAGGCCGGCGTGTCCACCCGACTCGAAGTGCTGCAGGCGGAAACCCAGCTGGCCCGCGATCAGCAGTTGCTGACCAACTCCCTCGCCGACCAGTCGGTGGCCAGGCGCGCCCTTGCCAGCCTGCTGGACCTCCCCCAGACCGTCACGCCCACCGCCCGTGAGCCGGCCCGGGTGCTGGGCACCTGGCTTCCCAGTCTCCAGGAGAGCATCGTGGCGGCCTACGCCTTCCGCGAGGAACTCGACCAGGTGATCCTGGCGATCTCGGTGGCCAACAGCACCGCCAATTCCGCCATCGGCGCGGTTCAGCCCTTCCTCAGCATCGTCAACAACTTCGGCTGGGACCGCTCCTACGGCCAGACGGGAGTCCCTGTGGAGGGCACGATCGACATGGGCGCTTACACCTACGGTTTCGACAACGCCATCGGTCTGAATCTGAACTGGCGGCTGTTCGACGGCGGCCGGGCCGCTGCCGAGTACCGCCGCCAGAAGCAGGTGGCCCAGGAGCAGCGCTTCAACTTCGCCACCCGTCGCGATCAGATCCGGCTCGAGGTGGAGCGGAGCTTCTACCAGCTGCTGCAGAACAACCGTGACATCACCACCACCTCACGGGAAGTGATTTCCTCGCGGGAGGCGCTCCGCCTGGCTCGCCTGCGCTTCCAGGCCGGCGTCACCACCCAGCGGGAGGTGGTGGACAGCCAGCGGGATCTCACCCAGGCCGAGGTGCGCTACGCCCAGGCCGTCACCAACTACAACCGGGCCCTGGCCGAACTGCGCCGCCGCACCGGCCTCGATCAGGTGGCGATCTGCCGTCCGCCCGCCCTGCCGCCGGTCCGGCCCACGTCCCCCACCGACACCCAGATCCCGATCGAGCCCCAGCCCCTGCTGCCGGCCTGCAAGGCCGAGCAGCGCAACCAGGCCGGCCAGGGGCCCCTCAGCCCCTGAGCTCCCCGAGCGTCGAGACGGCTGATCCGTCCTCCTTCGTTTTCTTGATAGGTTCGGGCCCAGGACCCATCCCCAGCCGATGACCCTGCCCCCGCCGCCGCGCCCAGGGCTTTCGATCCCGAGCACCCTGCGGCTGGGTCTGTTCCAGGGAAGCCTCGGCTTCCTCGCCGTGGTCTTCGCCGGCCTGCTCAACCGGGTGATGCTCAGTGAACTGGGTTTCCCCGGATTGCTGGTGGGCGGTGCCCTGGCCTTCGAGCAGTTCGTCGCACCGGCGCGGGTGCTCTTCGGCCAGCTCTCCGATTCCCGGCCCCTCGCCGGCCGCCACCGCACCCCCTACATCTGGCTCGGATCGGCTCTCTTCTGTGGGCTGGCGGTGCTGGTGGTGCCGCTGATCTTCCGCCTCGACGCCGCTTTCGCCGCCGGGGACCCTCCGGCCATCAGCCTGGGGATCGTCCTGCTCTGTGCCCTGTTCGCGGGCTACGGGCTGGCGGTGTCGATGGCGGCCACGCCCTATCTCGCCCTGGTGATCGACCGCACCGAGGAGAGCGAGCGACCCAGGGCGGTGGGGATCATCTGGTGCATGCTCACCGTCGGCATCGTCGTCGGCGCGGTGGTGATCGCCCGCAGCCTGCAGGTGCTCGACGGCGTCGACGATCCGGCCGTGCTGGAACCGGTGCTCTCCGCCTTCATGCGGCGTGCGGCCCTGGTGGTGTTCGCCCTCACCGTGGTGGCCACCTGGGGAATGGAGCCTCCCGCCAGTGACCGGCGCAGCACCGCGAACCAGCGGGAGGATGCCATCACCCTGCCGCAGGCATGGGCCCTGATCACCTCCAGCCGCCAGGTGGCCATCTTCTTCCTGTTCCTCGTGCTGTTCACACTGGGGCTGTTCCTTCAGGATCCGATCCTCGAGAGCTACGGAGCCGACGTGTTCGGCATGCCGATCGCGGCCACGGCCTCCCTCAATGCCTTCTGGGGCTCGGGAACCCTGGTGGGTCTGCTGGTGGCCGGCTGGCTGGTGGTCCCTCGGCTCGGCAAGTACCCCACCGCCCGCCTGGGCTGCCAGTTGCTGGTGGGTTCCATGCTTCTTCTCATCGCAGCCGGAGCCACCGGCCGGGTGCCCCTGCTCCAGGCGGTGCTGTTGCTGTTCGGCCTGGCCTCGGGCATCGGCACGAACAGCACCCTCTGCCTGATGCTCGATCTCACCTTGCCGGAGGCGGCCGGCACCTTCATCGGCGTGTGGGGCCTGGCCCAGGCTTTCTCACGTGCCGGCGCCAAGCTCCTCGGAGGAGGGTTGCTGGATGTGGGTCGGGCCCTGATCCCCAACCAGGGCGCTTTCCCTCCCTATGCCCTGGTGCTCGCCGTGGCGGCCGTGATCGCCTTCGCCGCGCTTCGCATGCTCGATCGGGTGAATGTGCGCCGCTTCCGCGACGACACGGTCGGTCAGCTTGATCGGGTGCTGACGGCGGAGCTGGGATGACCCTCACTCCCCCGTCCCTCCCCTTGGAAGCCATGCGCCTGTCCGCGCTCCTGGATGCGGTGGGGGAGCGGCAGCGCCAGGATTTCGGTCATGTGGCCTCGGAGGCCAAGGCCGACGGAAGCCTGATCACCACCTGCGACCGCTGGAGCGACGCCACCCTGGTGGAAGGGCTCGACGCTCTCTACCCCGGTGAAGGGGTGCTCAGCGAGGAGGGGCGCCAGGTGGTGCCCGCCAGTTCCGCCTACTGGGTGGTGGATCCGCTCGATGGCACCACCAACTTCGCCGCCGGCATCCCCTACTGGGCCATCTCGATCGCCCGTTTCGACGCCGGGGTGCCCGTGCTGGCGGTGCTCGACGTGCCGCCCCTGCGTCAGCGCATCGTGGCGGTGCGTGGCCAGGGGGCCTGGCGCAATGGCAAGCGACTCCATCCGCCGGGCGATCTCGCGCAGATCTCGGGATGTGCGTCGCTCTGCAGCCGTTCGATCGGGGTGCTCCAGAAGCTTCCCGACCGCCGCTTCCCCGGGAAGATCCGGCTGCTGGGTGTGGCCAGCCTCAATCTGGTCAGCGTGGCCATGGGCCAGACGGTGGCGGCCCTGGAGGCCACCCCCAAGATCTGGGACCTGGCGGCCGCCTGGCTGGTGCTCAGCGAACTCCACTGCCCGATCCGCTGGCTGGTGCGCAGTCCGGAGCATCTCCAGGCCGGCGAGAACCACGCCGGCACCGATTTCCCGGTCCTGGCCGCCAGCAGCCCGCAGGCCCTGGAAACCTTTCTGCCCTGGGGCGAGGCATTGGTTCAGCCCTGAGGCCGGGCCGGGCGGAGCTCCATGAGATCCCTCTCCCACACAGGGGTCTGTGGGGGAGCAGCGGCCGCTTCGTTCACGCCCGTCTGTCTGCCGATCGGTGACGGGCCACGATCCACGGTCGCCCCTCTTGCCAGGAGCCGGGGATGAGGTGATATGGTTTTGGACTGCGCGCGAGCCGGAAGGGGAGCGCTGCAGGGCTTACGACGAAGGAGGCGAGAGCCGCCGGTGTTGTAAGTTTTCCAAGCGGCCGGGAGGCCGCGAGCCGAAGCCCCGAGAGGGGTTGAGGA
>CALRKZ020000018.1:0-56681 GCA_943368365.1 Mesorhizobium carmichaelinearum | reverse complement strand
TCAGCCAGCCGCCCAGCGCCAGGTAGGCGCAGGGGAACAGCAGCAGACCGGACCACCCGACAAAAACGAAGCGGTCGCGCTTGAGCCAGTCATCGAGGACGTCGAACCATCCCCGGGCTGAAGGCGCGCGCCCTACAGCGATCGTCATGGGTGAAACGGTGCGGGAATCCCGCTGGGCTGTGGGATACCGGGCGATGGTAACAACGTTCCCCAGCGCCGCGAGAACGGTCGCAACGGGCTGACATTGCCGCCTGCGCCAGGGGTTTAGGTATTTCCTCCCATCGCCCACGGCCGGCCCTGCGGCCGCCCGGCCGGGGTACGGCTCCCCCTCCGGCGTCGGGCGAGGGCCAAGATGGCAGTCCCTCGACGCCGCACCCCTCCTCCCATGGCCTCGGTCTCGCCTTCGGCGGCTCCGCCCCCCGCCACCCCCGCCGACGCCCCGGCGACGGTCCTGGACCTGCCGGTGCAGGGCTCCCGTCGTCTCTCCAACCTGCTGGTGGCCGCGGTGGTCTCCGCCGGTGGCCTGGGCTTCCTGCTCACCAGCGCCTCCAGCCGCCTCGGCATCGACCTGCTTCCCCTGGGCCATCCGGCCGAGCTGGCCTGGGTTCCTCAGGGTCTGGTGATGGGGGCCTACGGCGTGGCCGCCACCCTGCTCGCCGCCTACCTCTGGACCGTCATCGCCATCGACGTGGGCGCCGGCAGCAACCGCTTCGACCGCGCCGGCGGCACCGTGGCGATCAGCCGCCGGGGGTTCCGCAGCTGGATCCGCTTCGAGCTCCCCCTGCGGGATGTGCTGGCGGTGAAGGTGGATGTGCGCGAGGGCCTCAGTCCGCGTCGCCGCCTCGCCCTGCGGCTGCAGGGTCGACGCGACCTTCCCCTCACGAGGGTCGGTGAACCGCTGCCCCTGGCCGACCTGGAGCGCAGCGGCGCCGAACTGGCCCGCTTCCTCAAGGTGCCGCTGGAGGGGGTCTGAGCATGCTGGCTCTCCGTTTCAGCCGCCTGCTCCTGGCGGGTCTGCTGCTGCTGGCCCCCATGGGTCTGTCGGCCTGCGCCTCCGACAACGCCGCCAGTCCCCAGGGCTGCGCCTCGGCCTCGATTCCCTGTCTCAGCGGCACGGCCCTGGTGTCGCTGCAGACCGCACGGGGTGAGGTGCAGGTGCGCCTCTTCGGCGACGCCGCCCCGCTCACGGCCGGCAACTTCGTCGATCTGGTGCGCCGGGGCGCCTACGACAACACCGTCTTCCACCGGGTCGTGCGCGAGCCCAGCCCCTTCGTGGTGCAGGGGGGCGATCCCCAGAGCGCCGATCCGAAGGTGCCCGTGGCCCAGTACGGCACCGGTAGCTTCCTGGATCCCTCCACGGGGCAGTCCCGCTACATCCCCCTGGAACTGGCCCTGGGGGGCGAGAACCAGCCCCGTTACGGGCAGGAGCTGCTGGATCCGGGCCAGGCCCAGCGGCTGAAGCTGCGGCATGAACGCGGTGCTCTGGCGATGGCCCGCTCGGCGGATCCCAATTCGGCCAGCGCCCAGTTCTACATCGCCCTTCAGCCGCTCGCCGAACTCGACGGCCGCTATGCGGTGTTCGGTCGGGTCGTGAAGGGCCTGGAGGTGGTGGACCAGATCCGCCAGGGGGATCGGCTGGTGAAGGCGACCCTGCTGGAGGGAGGCACCCTGGTGAAGGGCAAGCCCTGAGCGGTGCTCAGGCCGGCACGCGCTTGTCGGAGGCCGTCACCTTGAGGAAGGCGGTGTTGACGCCGGAGGCCCGCTCCAGGGCCACCTTGCCGGTGCGGGCGATCTCCAGGATCCCGTAGCTCTCGAGGATCTGCTCGAGCGCCACCAGCTTGCCGGGATCGCCCACCACCTCCACGATCAGCACGTTGTCGGCCACATCGACCACCTTCGCCCGGAACACCTCCACCAGATCGAGGATCGCGGCCCGGTTCTCCGGCGGAGCCGACACCTTGAGGAGCATCAGTTCCCGCTCCACGGCCGGGATGCGGGTCAGATCGATCACGTTCAGCACGTTGACCAGCTTGTTGAGCTGCTTGGTCATCTGCTCGAGGGTGTGATCGTCGCCTTCCACCACCATGGTGAGACGGGACATGCCGTTCTTCTCGGCCGGTCCGACCGCCAGGCTCTCGATGTTGAAGCCACGGCGGGCAAACAGGCCGGAGATGCGGCTGAGGGCGCCGGATTCGTCCTCCACCAGCACCGACAGGGTGTGTTTCATGGCCTGAGCGGCTCGCGGGGTCGCATCGGCCCCAAGTTACGCCGTGACGGTGGGAAGCCGTTCCAGCCAGCGCAGCAACAGCGGGCAGAACCGCTCGGGTGTCTCGTCGTGGGGGCAGTGGCCCACGTCCGCCAGGCTCTCCACTTCGAGATCGGCCTTGTGGCGGTGCAGCAGGGCGGTGACCTCCGGCGGCACCAGCCGGTCGGCCTCGCCCCAGATCACCAGCAGCGGCTGCGACAGCCGCTCCAGCAGTGCGGCGGCGGTCGCGGCCCGGGGCCGCAGAGCCATCCCGATGCTCATGCCCCGCAGAGACCAGGCGGCGGTGGGACGCCGGGCCGGCCGGGCGAACAGGCGGTGCAGGTCGCCGTCGCCCAGCACCGGCGCCCGGTAGGCGGCCTGGAGGCCCAGATCCAGCAGGGGGGTGCGGGCGATCAGCGGCACCAGCAGTTCCAGGGGCAGCAGACGGCAGAGCAGCAGCACCAGCCAGCGCTGCAGGCGCCGCCGCCAGGGAGGCCGGCGCCGCGGCACCGCCATCAGCAGGGTGGGATCGGGCAGTGGAGCGGCCACCACCGCCCTCACCCAGCCGGGGAAGAACACGGCGGCGCTCAGGGCCACCAGCCCGCCCAGGGAATGGCCCACCAGCACGGTCGGCCGCCCGACCACCTGCCGCAGGAAGGCTTCCACCTGCCGGGCCCAGAGGCGGTTGTCGAGCCGCAGGGCAGGCTGCTCCGAGGCCCCGAAACCGATCAGATCCAGGGCGAACACGCACCAGCCCGCCGCGGCCAGCGGAGCGGCGGCATGGCGCCAGTGGCCGCTGCTGGCGGCGAAACCGTGCAGCAGCAGCAGCGGCGGATCGGCCGGATCACCCAGCTGGCGCCAGTGGCAGGCCAGGCCGCGCCAGTGCCACTGCCGGTGCTCGCCCCAGTCGATGCCCGCCGCTGCGACAGGCTGGGAGGAGGCGACGATCACTGGAGGGGCAGCCACGCAGGACCACCCTCACTATTGCGAAGGAGCGGCGCGGCTGCGGACCGGCGCGGGCTTCTTCCGTGAGAGCTCGCGGCCTTCGAGGGATCTGGGGGTCCTGCTGGCCCGCCATCTGGCCCGCGACAGTCCGCTGCGGGTGCTGGACCTGATGGCCGGCTGCGGCATCCGCGCCCTGCGCTACGGACTGGAGGCCGGGGCGGCGGAACTGTGGGCCAACGACGCCGACCCCGACCGCCTGCCGCTGCTGGAAGGCAATCTGGCCCCCCTCGCCGGCTCGGCGTCAGCCGAGGCCCCCCGCCTGCGGCTGAGCGCACTCACCGCCCAGAAGCTGCTGGCCGGCTGCGCGCTGCGGGAGGAGCGCTTCGATCTGGTGGATCTGGACGCCTTCGGCGCCCCCACGGCCCTGCTGCCCCTGGCCCTGGAGGCGGTGCGCTTCGGCGGTGCGCTCTACCTGGCCAGCACCGACGGCCGCTCCCCCACCGGCCACGACCGCTCGGCGGCGGTGCGTTCGTTGGGCGCCGCGGCCCGTGCCCACCCCGCCAGCTGGGAATTGGCCCTGCGTCTGCAGCTGGGTGTGGTCGCCCGCGCGGCCTGGGCCCTGGGGCGGGGGGTGCGGCCCCTGTTCAGCTTCAGCGAGGGACGCACCTTCCGCACGGCGGTGCAGCTGCAGCGGCGCCCCCAGGCCGGCGAGGAGCGCCTGCTGGGGTTGCTCGCCCACTGCCACGGCTGCGGTGATCAGCAGGTGCAGCCCCTGCTGGCGCTGCGCCGCTGGTCGTGCTGTGCCTGTCCTCCGCAGGCCCGGCCCCAGGGCGACGCCCCCCCCGGGCTGGCCATCTCCGGGCCGCTCTGGATCGGCCCGCTGCAGCACCCCGGCACGCTGGCGGCGATGGCGGCCCTGGCCGACGATCGCTGCCTGGCCCGGGACGGGGCCCGCCTGCTGGCGCGTCTCGCCGGCGATGCCGGCGTTCCCGCCCGGGTGTGGCCCATGGCGGAGATCGCCCGCCGCCTGGGCGGCGGCCCACCGAAGCTGGCCGTGCTGTGCGACGCCCTGGCGGCGGACGGCTGGCAGGCGGGCGCCAGTGCGGTGATGGCCGGCCAGCTCCGCACCGATGCCCCCTGGCCGCGGCTGCTGGCGCTGGCCGGCCAGCGGAGCGGGACGCTAGATAGGTAGCCGTTCACGCGAGGGCCATGGCCTCTGAAATCTTCGGTACGGCGGCGATCTTCTGGGTGCTCATCCCGGTGGGGCTGCTCGGCGGCGCCCTGCTGCTCAAGCTGCAGAAGGACTGAGCGCCGGCGCGTCGCAGCGGCCCGCAGCTTTAGGCTCGGCCCTCCCCTTCCCCTGACTTCATGCAGGTTCTGGTCGTCGGCGGCACCGGCACCCTCGGTCGCCAGATCGCCCGCCGCGCCCTCGATCAGGGCCACCAGGTGCGCTGCATGGTCCGCTCGCCCCGCAAGGCCTCCTTCCTGCAGGAATGGGGCTGCGAGCTCACCCGGGGGGATCTGCTGGAGCCCGACAGCCTCGCCTACGCCCTCGAAGGGCAGGAGGCGGTCATCGATGCCGCCACCGCGCGCCCCGGCGACCCGGAAGGGGTCTACGCCATCGACTGGGACGGCAAACTCAACCTGCTGCGCGCGTGCGAAAAGGCGGCTGTCGGCCGTTTCGTGTTCGTCTCCCTGCTCGATGCCGAGCGGCATCGCAACGTGCCGTTGATGGACATCAAGTACTGCACCGAGCAGTTGCTGATCTCCTCCGGCTTCGACTACACGATCCTGCGCTGCGTCGCCTTCATGCAGGGGGTGATCGGCCAGTTCGCCATTCCGGTGCTTGAGGGGCAGACGGTGTGGGTGAGCGGGGCCTCCACGCCGATCGCCTACATGAACACCCAGGATGTGGCCCGATTCGCCGTGGCGGCGCTGGAGCGTCCCGCCACCGAGCGGGCCGCCTTCCCGGTGGTGGGGCCGAAGGCCTGGAACACCGGCGAGGTGATCCAGCTGTGCGAGAAGTACAGCGGCAAGCCGGCGCGGGTGTTCCGGGTGCGGCCGTTCCTGATCCGGCTGATGCAGGGGGTGGCCTCCTTCTTCGAGCCCGGGGTGAACGTGGCCGAGCGTCTGTCCTTCGCCGAGGTCACCGGCGGCGGCCGCCCCCTCGATGCCCCGATGGACGAGAGCTATGCCGCCTTTGGCCTGGATCCCTCGGCCACCACACGCCTGGAGGACTACCTCAAGGAGTACTACGACACCATCCTGCGGCGGCTGCGGGAGATGGAGGCCGATCTCGACAAGGATGCCAGGAAGAAACTGCCCTTCTGAGCGCGCCGCGGCCACCGGCTACCCTGCAGCGTCAGTTCATCCGTACTAGGCGAGCGCCCGGTTCCTGCCATGTCCATCGCCCAGATCAAGAATCTGCAGCGTCGTCTCGCCAACCTCGAGCAGGAGGCGATCGCCGAGCTCAACCGGGCCTGCGGCCATGAGCTCTGGACCAGCCTGGGCTTCGACGCTCTCGACACCCTGGAGGATCCGGACCGCCGCGCCCGCGCCAACTACTACTACGGCCAGCTGCAGACGGTGCGCGAACTGCAGCAGGCGATCGGCTGAGCCCGGCCGCTTCCCTGGCACCGATGGCCAAGCCGCCCTATCCGCCGCCGTCTCCCCGGCCCGACTTCCCCCCGCCGGCCCGTCCGCCCCGGCCCGGGGAGCGCGCGCCCGCTGGCCCGGCTGTCCCGCTCCGCAGCCGCGTCAGCCGCTCCGCCTCGTCCGGCCCCACTGCCCGCCACTGGCCCGGTTCGAGCCCCTGCAGCCCCAGGGGTGGACCCCCATCCATCAGATCGATCGCCACCCGGATCAGGCGGAGGGTGGGCAGGCCCACCGCCGCGGTCATCCGCCGCACCTGGCGGTTGCGCCCCTCACGCAGCTCCAGCTCCAGCCAGCTGGTGGGCACCGTGAGACGCCGGCGGATCGGCGGCTCGCGCTCGGCCACCGCCGGAGCGGCCAGCGTTCTGGCCCGCGCGGGCCGGGTGCGGCGTCCCTGCACCAGCAGTCCCTCGCGCAGCCGCTGAAGCGCCGGCTCGTCCGCCAGTCCCTCCACCTGCACCCAGTAGCGCCGCCAGTGACCCCGCTCCGGATCGGTGAGGCGCTGCTGCAGCCGGCCGTCGTCGGTGAGCAGCAGCAGACCCTCGCTGTCGGCATCCAGGCGGCCGGCGGCGTAGACCCCCGGCACCGGCACGTAGGTGGCCAGCACGTCCCACTGGCTGCCCGGTTCGGCGCTGAACTGGCTGAGCACCCCGTAGGGCTTGTGGAACAGAAGGGTGGTCAGGCCGGGGCCGGCCGCGGGCGGGAAACGGGAAGGGGCCGGCGGGGCGCCAATTTAAGCTGAACGGAACTTTGCATCGGGCTACCGCAGCGCATGATCGAAACGTCGGGTGTGATCGAGAAGGAACAGGGCAACGGCTTCTACCTGGTCACCCTCGATCAGCCCGCCGGCCACCAGTGCCTCTGCCGTGCGGCCGGCAAGCTCACCAAGTTTCGGATCAAGCTGCTGGCGGGCGACAAGGTGCTCGTGGAGATCAGCCCTTACGACCTCACCCGCGGCCGCATCACCTACCGGGAGCGCAACGCCGGCGCCACCGGCCCCCGCCCCGGCGGCAACCGCCCCGGGGGGCCGCGCCGCCGCTGAACCGGCCCACTCCGCTCAGTGCACCGGTGTGGCCAGGAGGCTTTCCAGCGCCTGGCGGAATTCGCTGCGCTGCTTCACGCCGCGCCACTGCTGCTTGAGTTCCTTGCGGTGGAACAGCTGCACGGTGGGGGTGCCGTTCACGCCGGCCTGGCGGGCGATCTCCTGTTCGGCCTCGATGTCGATCTCCACCCCCTGGGCCTGGCCGCCGAGCTCGTCGAGCACCCGTTTGAGCTGGGGCTTGAGCACGTGGCAGGGGCCGCAGCTGGGAGAGGTGTAGACCACCAGCAGGGGACGCTCGCTCTCGTGGTAGAGCCGCCGCAGGGCGTAGCCGCCCTTCTGCCACTGCGCCGCGGGGTCGAAATTGGCCTCGGTGGCCGTGGCGGTGCGCACCGGCTCCCCGCTGGGGCGTGGTTCCACCTCCTCGCGCCGCACGGTGGTGGCCAGGCCGTGGTGGCTGAGCCAGCGTTCCGCCGCCAGGGCCGCCTGGCAGCCGCTGCCGGCCGCGGTCACCCCCTGGCGCCACTGGGCGTCGGCCACGTCGCCGGCGGCATACACCCCCTCCTCGCTGGTCTCGGGCTGGCCCGGGGTGGTGACGAGGTAACCCTTGGCATCCACCGCCAGCTGATCGCGCACCAGCCGGGTGTTGGGGGTGTGGCCGATGGCGTAGAAGAGACCCCGCACCGGCAGCTCCTCGGTGGCGCCCGAGCTCACGTCGCGCAGGGTGATCGATTCCAGCCAGTCGCCGCCCGCGGCATCGGCCACCTCCCGCTGCCAGTGCACGGTGATGGCGGGATTGGCCAGCACCCGGTCGGCCATGGCGGCGCTGGCTCGCAGGCTGTCGCGGCGCACGATCAGGTGCACGTGGCTGCCGTACTTGGTGAGATACACGGCCTCCTCGCAGGCGGAATCGCCACCGCCGACCACCGCCAGCTGCTCATCGCGGAACTGGGGTGTGGCGCCGTCGCAGATGGCGCAGGCGCTGATGCCCCGGCTCCAGAAGCGCTCCTCCTGGGGGAGGCCCAGCCGGTTGGCGCTGGCGCCGGTGGCCAGGATCAGGGCGTGGGTCTCCACCGTGCGTCCCTCCACGCCGATGCGGTAGGGACGGCGCGAGAGATCGATCGTCTCGGCGTCGGCCTCCACCAGCCGCGTGCCCCAGCGCACCGCCTGGGCCTTCATCCGGTCCATCAGATCCGGGCCGAGGATGCCGTCCGGGAAGCCGGGGAAGTTCTCGACGTGGGTGGTGGTCATCAGCTGACCGCCGGGGATGCCGCCGTCCTGGAAGCCGGTGATCAGCAGGGGGCTGAGGTTGGCGCGGGCCGCGTAGATGGCGGCGGTGTAGCCGGCCGGGCCGGAGCCCACGATCACGAGGTTCTCCACCGCGGGGCCGCCACTGGTGGCGGGGGAGGACGCCTGCATGGCTCTAATGCGGACTGACTATGACTTGAGCATAGGAGATGATGTCCGCTCCTGTGGTTCGCCGGCCATGGTCCACGGCCATCGGCACCTGGGCCGGCGCGTGCATCCCGGCCCGGGCTCCGGAGCTACGAAATGTGTTCAGCGCGTGGGGCAGCCAAGGCGAGCGGGGGTGGGCCTTAAGTTTTGGTTTAGATTTCCAGCAGGCCGTCGGTCAGCCGGGGTTCCCGCATGGATTCCATCTCCCTGGGGTTCCGGCCCTTCCGCTCGAGGTCCGTCAGCCACGCGGTGGGCGGAACCAGCAGTGCAGCCACCCGATCCGGATGCTCCTCCAGGCAGAGGATCCACTCGCGGAGTTCCTCGGTGAGGGCGAAGCTCTCCTCATAGAGCTCCTGGGCGTCGAGGCAGGCGATCCGCTCACTCGCCCAGCTCACCAGTTCGGTGAGCTGGTGATGGAGAGAGGCATGGTGCATGGTCCTTCTCCTGATGGGGACCAGGCTGGTTGGCCCTAGGCGCTGCAGCCTGCTTGGTTTGCAGAACGTCGCATTGTTTTCGTTATTGCGATGTAGTCACGGCTGCACCCCGGCAGCCGTGGTGCCGTTCGGTGCGCCCGGTGTGGATCACGGCCGCCCCTGCAGGAAGCCCGGCAACTGGGGGCCCCGCAGCCGGATCACCGCTCCGGCTTCGTCGTCGAGGGCCTGCAGGGGGAGGCGGCAGGGGCTGCCGCCGCCACCGGCGGGATCCTCGGTGGCAGCCCCCCGGGCTCGGATCCGGTAGGGCTCCGCCACCGACCAGCTCCTTGCGTAGCCCATCAGGAGCGGATCTGCCGGGGCATACACATAGGAGGGGTGGCGCGGGATCGGTTCGCAGGCGGCGCGCTCCCCGTCCATCCGCACTGCCCGGGTGATCGCCTGCACGAAGCGGCTGCGGGTCACCACCGTGGTCAGGTAGGCCACCACCCGCAGCCGGGGGGCGTCGAAGCCCTCGGTGCACATGTCGATGCTCACCAGCCAGTCGGCTTCGCCACGGCGGAACGCGGCGAGTCGCGCGGCCGCCTCGGGGTCCTGGGAGTGGATCAGCAGCACCCGGTCGCCCTCCTCCTCCAGCAGGCCGGTGATGCCGCGGGCATGGGCGATGTCGCGGGCGATCACCAGACCGCCGGCACCGGGATGCTCCTGCTGCCGCAGCCGGCTGAGGCGGCGCCGCGCCAGCAGCAGAACCCGCAGGGCGATGCTGCTCCCATCGCCCAGCCGGATCGCCCGGCGCAGGTTCCGGGCCCGCCAGCTCTCGCGGGCTTCGGCGGAGAGCGGCGAGCGCTCGCTCTCACCGGCGGCCGCCTCTGCCGTGTCCGCCTCTGCCGTGGCGTCGCGGCCGTGGGCCACCCAGCCGTCCTGGAAGCGGAACTCCAGCGGTCGCACGTCGCCGGCCGCGATCAGCTGGCGCGGCTCCACGCTCAGGTCGGGCTCGATCTCCTCGACCAGCTCGCCGTCCACCCGCTGCGGCACCCGGCGGGCGGCGCAGAAGGCCAGGTTGTCGGCGCGGAACGGGGTGCCGCTCAGCCCCAGCCTCACGGCGCAGCGCCGGTTCAGCCGGCTGAAGGCATGGCCCCAGGCCGTGGCCTGCGGTTCGTCGGGGTCCACGCCGAGGTGGTGCACCTCATCGGCGATCGCCAGCACCGTGCCCGGCAGCAGCCGCGGCAGCTCCCGATCCAGCCGCTCGAGATGGCGCGCCGCGCTCTGGTAGCTCAGCAGCAGGCCCTGCCGCCCACCCTCCGTTGCCGCCGGGCCAGACCCTTCGGGATCCCAGTCCGCCAGCACCAGTCCGAGCCGCGCCGCTGCGGTGCGCCACTGGGCGGCGATCGAACTCCGGTGGCTGAACACCACGACATGGTCGAGCCGTCCTTCCTGGTGCAGCCGCTGGAAGCCCAGCAGGGCCCCGAGGGTCTTGCCCGCCCCCGGACCGGCGTGGATCAGCACGTCCTGCCCCTGGGCGCCGGCCGCCTCGAGGCGACGGCGCAGCAGCGCGATCAGCCGCTCCTGCCACTGACGCGGACGCAGGCGGGCCGGCGCGCCCGGCGGCCTGGCGCCCAGGTCGAACGAGAGGTGAGGGACGCCGCCGAGGGGCATGGGGGATCCCGCCATCCGCAGTGGCGCCATTGTGGGGGCGACCGCTTCAGGATGAGTGTTTCTCACCAGGGGTTTCGGCCTCCCCGTCCCTAGCCTCCGGCCATCCACTCCGCGATCCCCCTCCCGTCCGCCGATGGACGACCCTTCCCTGGCTGGCCCGTCCCCTGGCTCCCGGCTCCATCTGGAGCACTGCTTCCTGCGGGTGTGCGACATCGACCCGCTGATCCTGCGGGTCCGCCAGCTGCGTCACCAGGGCTCGCTGCGCCAGGCGCGGTGCCTAGAACAGGAGCTCCTGCCCCTGTTCTGAATGGCTTCCCAGCCCGGTTCGCGCCTTCTGGCCGTCAGCGGTGCCTCCGGCAAGACGGGCTGGCGCGTGGTGCAGGAAGCGCTGCGGCGCGGTGACCGGGTGCGGGCCCTGGTGAGACCCTCCTCCCAGCTCCCTGCTGGCCTGGAGGGGGCCGAGATCGTCCGTCTGGAGCTGGGCGAGCGTGCCGCCCTCGAGCAGGCCCTCGCCGGGGTCGATGCCCTGGTGATCGCCACCGGCGCCCGGCCCTCCCCGGATCTGGCCGGGCCCCTGAAGGTGGACGCCCTGGCCATTCGCGACCAGATCAGCGCCTGTCGGGCCGCCGGGGTCCGGCGGGTCGTGCTGGTGAGTTCCCTCTGCAGCGGCCGCCTGTTCCACCCCCTCAACCTGTTCGGGCTGATCCTGCTCTGGAAGCGTCTCGGCGAACGCTGGCTCGAGGCCAGCGGGCTCGAGTGGACCGTGATCCGCCCCGGCGGTCTGCTGGAGAGCGAGGAGCATGTGGACGCGTTGGGGATCCGCTACAGCGGCCCCGACGAGCAGCAGAGCAGCAGCATCCCCCGCCGGCTCGTGGCCCGGCTCTGCCTGGAGGCCCTCGAGAGCCCGGCGTCGATCGGGCGGATCATCGAGGTCACCAGCGGGGCGGATCTGCCCCGTCGCAGCCTGGCGGACTGGCTGGCGGGGGCGGCTTCGCCGCCGCCGTCCGCCAGCCCTGCCGTGCCCTGAGCCGGAACCGCCGACCGCTGCGGCTCAGTGGACGGCCTCGGCGTGGTTGATCAGCAGATGGCGCACCTCCTCGAGGCCCTCGGCGGCGGCGCCGCGGGCCCGCTCGAAATCGCCCCCGGCCTCCTCGAACAGCCCGGCCGCCACCCGATCGAGCAGCCCCTCACGCTGCTCCTCGAGCAGGGCGATCAGCTCCTGCTCGATCAGGTGCCGCACCCCCAGCCCGCGCAGGGCGTTCTGCTGGGCCTCGGCCAGGGTGCCCTGCACCAGTTCCTTCACGAACAGGCGCTGCACTTCCGTGCTGCGCAGGAAGCTCTCCATGGCGTTGATGGTCCCGTCCACCACCGTGCGCTCCGGTTCGGCGGTGTCCTGGCCCAGCTTGAACTCCCAGTCGAGATGGCGCCGCTGCCAGCCCTGCTGCTGCAGGTTCGGCATCACGGTCTGGCAGAAGGTGTCCACCGAGATCTCGTAGACGCGTTCCGCCAGCCGCTCGCACCAGTCGGAGCCGTGGGCCTGCAGCGTCTCGCGAAGGTCGTTCCGGTCCACGGCATGGCCGCCATGGTGGCTGTGGCAGACGCCATCGGGACACTCGACCGCGGTGAGGGCCATGGGGAAAGAACACAGGTCAGTTCACGCCCTAGCCACGGTCGCCCCCGGCTGACAACCGTGCCCGGTCCATGCCCTGTGTTGGAGGGGCTGTTTGTGGGGAAGTGCGCACATGGGCGGCCTGGCCGTCTGGAGCGAGGCTGGGGGACGCCGTTCCGAACAGCCGTGGCCGCGACGCCGCCGTCCGCCAGTCCTGTCGATGCCGCAGGCCCCCTGCCGGAGCAGCTGGGTCTGGAACCGTTTCGTCCCCGGGCCCCCTGGTGGGGCGGCGACCTGCAGACCCTGCGCGACACGCTGCGGCCCGTGCCCCTGCCGCCCGAGCGGGGGGAGCCGATCGAGGTGGCAGTGGCCGGGGGCCACCTGCTGGCGCTGCTGGATCGCCCACCTGGCGGCCGCCACCCCCTCGCCCTGGTGTTGCTGCTGCACGGGCTCGGCGGTGGAAGCAGCGGCGAGGGATTGCGGCGCATGGGCCAGGCCCTGCAGCAGGCCGGTTTCGCGGTGCTGCGCCTGAACCTGCGGGGGGCCTGGCCCAGCCGCAGCCTGGCTCCCGGCAGCTACGCGGCCGCCTGCGGGGCCGATCTGGCGCCGGTGCTGGAGCGGGCCCGCCGGCTCGCGGCCGAGCTGGCCGGGTCTGCGGCCGCGCTTCCGCTGCTGGGGATCGGCCTCTCGCTGGGGGGCACCATCCTGCTCAACGTCTGCCTGGACGGGGCCGTCGGGGGAGTGGCTCCCCTCGACGGGCTGGTCTGCATCAGCAGCCCGCTGGATCTGGCCGCCTGCTCCCGGCAGATCGAACGGCCCCGGAACCGGCTCTACCAGCGCTGGCTGCTGCGGCGTCTGCGGGCCCAGATCCTGGCGGATCCCTTCGGGCTGGCCGAGGGGGAGCACGCGGCCCTCACGGGTTCCGGCCGGCCGCGCACCATCCGGGCCTTCGATGCGGCCATCACCGCCCCGCGCTGGGGCTACGACTCGGTGGATCACTATTACGCCGCCGCCAGCCCTCTGCTGCGGCTGTTGGCCAGGCTTGAGCTTCCCGCCGAATTCACCCTGCCGCCCGCCCTGCTGGTGCAGGCCCTCGATGATCCCTGGGTGCCGGCCGCCTCGGCCCGGGCCCTGGCCACGGCCCTCGAGGCCGCCGATCCCGTCACCGCCGCTCGCTTCCCTCGGGTGCTGCTCACCTCCGGGGGAGGGCACAACGGCTTCCATGGCGTGGCGGACGGGCCGGAGGCGGCCTGGGCCGATCGGCTGACGGCGCTGTGGTTCCGCCGGCTGGTGGGCGCGCTCTAGGGGAGGGCGCCGGCGAAGGGGGTGCGCCGCACGATCCACTCCTCGATCACCTCGCCGCCGATCAGGTGCTTCTCCACGATCTGCTCGATCCGCTCCGGGGTCACGCCGCCGTACCAGAGGCCATCGGGCCAGATCAGCAGGATCGGCCCCCCCTGGCAGATCCGCAGGCAGTCGGCCTTGGTGCGCAGCACGAGGCCCTCCAGCCGCTCCGGGCTTTCCAGACACCGCTCCCGGACCAGCGCTTTCAGCCTCTCCCAGCTGGCGGCCCCCACCGCCGGATCGCCGCAGAGGGCCTTGCTGGGGGTGGCGCAGAGCAGCAGATGGCGCTGGATCATGCCCGCAGCAGCGCGGTGGCGCCGCGCTGGGCCTGCTCGCGCACTGCCTGCCGGGCCCAGGCGTCCACGGCCAGCACGTCGTCGAGGCTCGGATCGAGGCGCAGATCCGTGCCGTGCCGTTCGCAGGCTGCCTCGATCAGGCGGGGAATGTCGAGGAAGCCGATCCGTTCCTCCAGGAACAGGGCCACGGCCTGTTCATTGGCGGCGTTCAGCACGGCGGGCATGGTGCCGCCCGCCCGGCCGGCGGCATAGGCCAGGGTCATCGACGGGTACTTGGCGCGGTCGGGAGCGCGGAAGGTGAGCTGCCCCACGGCGGTGAGATCGAGGCGCCGCCAAGGGGTCTCGAGCCGCTCCGGCCAGCTGAGGCAGTAGAGGATCGGCAGTTTCATGTCCGGCCAGCCCAGCTGCGCCAGCACGGAGGAATCGGCCAGCTCCACCATCGAATGGATGATGCTCTGGGGGTGGATCACGATTTCGATGTGGTCGTAGTCGAGGCCGAAGAGATAGTGCGCCTCGATCACCTCCAGCCCCTTGTTCATCAGGGTGGCCGAATCCACGGTGATCTTCCTGCCCATGCTCCAGTTGGGATGGCTGGTGGCATCGGCCACGGTGGCCTTGGCCAGATCTTCCGCCGGCCAGTCGCGGAAGGCGCCCCCCGAGGCGGTGAGCTGGATGCGGCGCAGCCCCGGGGTCGGCACGCCGGTGGAGAGGCGCGCGGTGTCGCTCCAGGGGGTGCCCTGCAGGCACTGGAACAGGGCGGAATGCTCCGAGTCGGCCGGCAGCAGGCGGCTGCCGCTGCGCTGCAGTTCCGGCAGCACCACCGGCCCGGCGGCGATCAGGGTCTCCTTGTTGGCCAGGGCCAGATCCTTGCCGGCCCGGATCGCGGCCAGGGTGGGCAGCAGCCCCGCGCAGCCCACGATGCCGGTCACCACCAGCTCGGCCGTGGGCCAGGCCGCCGCGGCGCACAGCCCGTCGCTGCCGCCGAGCAGTTCGGGCAGCCGAGAGGGCCGGTGGGCCGGATCGAGGGATTCCAGCCGATGGCGCAGCACCGCCACCAGCTCGGCATCGGCCAGGGCCACCACCTCCGGGGCATGGCGGCGGATCTGCTCGATCACCAGATCGAGGTTGCGGCCCGCGGTGAGAGCCACCACCCGGAAGCGCTCGGGAAACTCCTCGACGATCTCCAGCGTCTGGGTGCCGATCGAACCGGTGGATCCGAGCACGCTGAGGGCTTTCACGGTCGGACCGGCGGCAGGTGGGGGCCCAGTCTCCCACCGGACCCCGGGCTGCCGGCCTGCCCTGAAGCAGAGTTGGGGGCGAATGCGGGTGGGTCGCCTCGATGCTGTGGCTGCAGCGCTGGAACTTCATCGAACGGGCCCGGATCGAACGCCAGATCTGGGACGCCTTCGAGCGCGGCGAGAGCCCGGAGGAGATGGTGGAGGAGTGCCGCCGGGCCGTGGAGGCCGGCGATGCCAGCCGACAGCTTCAGCTGGAGGTGTGGCAGACCACCGCCGAGCGGATCCGCCGGATCGAGCGTCTGATGCGCGACAAACGTGCCGCCGGCCGCTCCGAAGGCCCTTGAGCGGAGGCCAGCCGAGCGGTCAGCCGCCGCCGCGCCGCCAGTCGGTGCGGCCGCCGGGGCGGTCCATGAGTTCGATGCCGGCCTGGCGCAGCTCGTCGCGGATGCGATCGGCGCTGGCGTAATCGCGGGCCGCCTTGGCGGCCAGACGCGCCTCGATCCGCTCGGCGATCTCCCCTTCCGACGGCCCCTGATCGCCAGCCGGTTCCGGCGCGGCGGTTTCCGCCGCAAGCCCCAGCACGCCGGCCAGCTCCCGCAGCAGCCGCCACTCCGCTTCGAGAGTCCCACTCCGGGCTGCAACATCGTGCTCGAGGCGTGGGTCTTCGCTGCGCTCCAGCCGGTGGGCCAGGGCCCGCAGGGGACGGGCCAGCTCGAACAGCACGGCGAGCGCCGCGGAGGTGTTGAGATCGTCGTCCATGGCGGCGAGGAAGCGGTCGCGGGCGCCCTCGATCTCGGGGTTGCTCCCGCCGACGGTGGATCCCTCGGCCGAGGGTTCGCTGGCCGAAGTCCAGCCCAGCCCGATGGCGTGGTGTTCCCCCAACTGAAGGGCGGCATTGAGGCCTCTCCAGCCGGCGGCGGCGGCCTGGAGCGCCTCGGCGCTGAAGTCGAGCGGTTTGCGGTAGTGGGCCTGCAGCACGAACAGCCGCAGTGTCATCGGCGAGGTGCCGCTGGCGAGCAGGCTGCGGATCGTGGTGAAGTTGCCGAGGGACTTCGACATCTTTTCGCCCCCCACGTTCACCATGCCGTTGTGCAGCCAGTAGCGCGCCAGCGGCCGGCCGGTCACCGCCTCCGACTGGGCGATCTCGTTTTCATGGTGGGGAAAGATCAGGTCGGCTCCCCCCAGGTGAATGTCGATCGTGTCGCCGAGCTCCTCGCGCACCATGGCCGAGCATTCGATGTGCCAGCCCGGCCGGCCAGGCCCCCAGGGCGACGGGAAGCTCGGCTCCCCGGGCTTGGCGCCCTTCCAGAGGGCGAAGTCGAAGGGATGCTGCTTGCGTCCGGCTTCGTCGCTGGAGACGCGGCCGCTGGCGCCTTCCTGCTGCTCGGCGAGGCTGCGGCCGCTGAGCTTGCCGTAATCGGGTTTGCCCAGCACGGCGAAGTACACGTCGCCGTCGGAGGAGTAGGCGGCTCCGCGAGCTTCCAGTTCCGCGATCATGGCCCGGATGCCGTCCAGACAGCGCGTGGCTCTGGGCATCCGATCGGGCGGAAGGATGTTGAGTGCGGCCATGTCGGCCTGGAAGGCGGCGATGTTGCGTTCGCTCACTGCTTCCATCGAACTGGATTCCTCGGCGGCACGGCGGAGGATCTTGTCGTCGATGTCGGTGACGTTCTGGACGAAGGTCACCTCGAAACCTTTCCAGGTGAGATACCGCCTCAGCACATCCCAGCCGATGTAGCTGCGGGCGTGACCCAGATGGCAGAGGTCATAGACCGTGACCCCGCAGCAATAGATCGTCACCTTGCCGGGCACCAGCGGCTCGAAGGCTTCCGTGGTACGGCTGAGGGTGTTGGTGAACCGCAGGGTCAAGGCAGGGGGTCATGGGATCGCCGCAGGGTAACGGGTCACCCGTGGATCCCCCCTGACGCTGATGGGGCCTGAGCCCCAGGAGTTCACCAGAGGCCGCGGACGGGCACCTGCTCAGGAATGGGTTGAGGCATGGCGACCCGATAAGTGCAGGCCGGATCACCGAAGCCACCCGCCTGGGCGATCAGGGTGTCCTTGACCACCGAGTCGGTGACGGAACTGAGGGTCCGGGGCTTGAGGCAGTCGGGAAGGTTGGCCATCTCAGCGGCGAAGGACGGGGCCGCAATCAAGCAGGCAGCCGCAACACCGGTGCAAACAGGCTTGAGCATGGGAGGTGTGAGATCTTATGGAAATCTAGTGGTTTCTGAGCCCAGAGCCCAGTTTGATGATGAACGGAGATGGGGCTGATCTGGATAAGTTTCCGTTCGCACTTGCCGGGCAGCAAGGGGTCAGCGGGAACTCTGACCGGTGCCGCCTCCCCCACCGCCACCGCCACTGAAACATCCGGCGGCGGCACAGATCACCACGCCGATCCCGACGCCCACGGGGATCACCCACCAGGGGAATGGATTGGAAGCGGTGGGGAGAGGCGCCAGAGCACAGGGTGTGGTCCGGCGCTCGGTGCTCACGGCCGCGGCTCCGAGGGTGAAGCAGCAGGGCGTGATCCGGTTCGGAAGGACGTAGGGCCCTTCCGGAAGCAACGCACACAGCGTCTCTCCCTGCCGGACCACGACGTCGTGGGTGATGGTCAGCGTGCGACGATCCTCGGACAGTTGGACGTTCGGGGAATCGAGTGGAATCCGCTCCACCTCTTCGCCGGCCTGAAGGTCGGAGCTGCTACTGGCTCTGCGGCGGATGGAAATGAAACCGCTGAGGGTTTCGGGCAGTGGGCCCGCAAAGCGGATCACAAAATCACTGTTTCCCGATAAGAGGTAGGTGACGTCACGGGGTAGGGCGTTCGAACCGGCCTGGCTCAACAGAACACCGGGCGCCTGACTGGCTGGGCCGAGGGGATCCACCGACGATGGGAGCGGCAGGGCACGAACGCCATCGCCATCAATGCGAACCAGATTGACGGATGCCCCAGGAAACGCTTGGGCCGGCAGGCTGCTGAGCGTGAATGCCGAAGCAAGCGCGACGGGGAAAAAGGTTCTCATCAATGGATGATCAGCTCAGGGGCATCGGGCGGCATTATCCAAGGTGCTCGTGGCGTTAAAGGTGACGAGGGCTACAGAGAGCGTGGGGGGCGCTGGAGCCTGGGGTCTCCCGGTTCCTCCTGAGGGTGGAGTTGCCGTCAGCGGGAGGAGTTGTTGGAGCCGCCCCCACCGCCACCGCCACCGCCATCAAAGCAGCCTGCAATGGCACAGACCCCGAGGCCCAGCAGAGCTCCCACGGGAATGATCCACCAGGGGAAGCCACCCCCCCCCGAAGGTTCGACCACGGCCGCCGCCTTGACAACGGTGAAACAGCAGGGGCTGGTTCGTCGGGGCAGGGGATTGGGGCCGTCGGGGAACAACGCGCAGATGATCTCACCGTCCTTGACGGTGTAGTCATGGCTGATGGTGATCGTGCGACGATCGGCCGAGAAGGAGACCTTGCCGGATGTGAGGGAGATCTCCTCGACAAGATCTCCGGTCTCACGATTCACCACACGGAGGATGTCGGAAGCAGAGAATTGCGGTAGGGGGCCGTTGAACTGAATTTCGAAGTCCTCGGTGCCGGAGGCCAGGCCTCGGACCGCATTGGGATCGGCCGCTGACTGGCTGATCAGAAGCTCCGTCGACGCCCGGGCCGCGGCTGGTTGCGCTTGGAGACCAGGCAGAGGCTTGACCCCCTCGCCGTTGATCTTCACGAGGTTGACGCTGGCGCCTGGGAAGGCGCGCACTGGCAGGGCCGAGACGCTGAAGGCGGTGGCTGTGGCGAGTGCGATGGGGACGGCTAGACGCATCTGGAACGATGTCGCAAACCAACGTGATCAGGAAGCTACGCTGGAATGGGGACTTGAGCTGCATCCGGTAACAATCCGGATGCTGAACTGTCCATCCCCCTCTTCAGAACGACATGGTGACCCGGCCGTAGTAGCGCGCCTGACAGGGATTGGTGGTGCACAGTCCCTCCAGATAGCTCGGTGTGTTGCCGAGAAAGTCGGTGGCGTAGAGCGAGAAGGTCAGTGGCAGATCCTTGAGGGGTCGCACGGAAAGACCGGCTCCGATGCCGAAGCCGAACCATTCGTACCCCAGAGACAGGCGGCTGCCCAGGTGAAGGGTCAGGGCTCCGATCGGTCCCCAGAAGCAGTCGCGTCCCTGCGGAAAATTGAGGCTGCTGATGTTGTTCCCACTCAGACAGTCCGTCGAACCGAGCGTGCCGTTCCCCCCGTAGCCATAGAAGTCGGAGCCGATGCCGGCCGTGGCCACGAACAGGATGGGATCCGGTCCGCGGCTCAGCGGCATCGCCTGGGAAACCACCAGGTAGAAGTTCCTGCCGAGGTCAGTGGTGTTGTCGAGCTGGATGACGTGCTCCCCGCCGAAGGCCACGCCGGTGGTGGGAGTGAGGTTGTAGGCCATCCGAAAACCCAGGCTCTGGCCAGCGAACTGTCCGGTGCCCCTGTTCCGACCACTCAGACTCTGGATCGTGTACTGGAAACCGAGGCTGGCGTTGTCCCACTTGAAGGGGGTGATATCCAGATACGCCTCCGAATCGGCACAGTCGATCCAGTTGCCGCCGGTTGGCACCTGGCAGAAACGGGTGCGGCTGGTGCCTGTCAGGGTCGTGGAGACCGTGAATTCAGGGTCGGCCGCAAAACCGTTGGGAACGTTCAGGCCCGTGTCGGGATAGGGGTTTCCATTGACGGTGATCCCGCGCGCCAGGCCTCGGATCTTCGGCCAGAAGGGCCTGGGGGGCTCTGGCAGGTAGGGAGGATCCGGTCGGAGCCCTGGATCGGCCAGGGCCACGTTCCAGTTGATGGCCTGGTCGTCCGGGACCAGTGTCCAGCGCAGGCTGGACTCCCGGGCGACCAGTTCTCGGGCCAGCTGTTCCCCGAAGATGCCCGCTCCGGGATCGGGGGGGGAGATGGTTGAGGAGAACGCCAGAACGCCGTCGTCGGATGGAACCAGCTCCCAGCGGAGGGGACTCTCCGGCTGGGCCGCCAAGACCGCTGGCGCTGGAAGCTGATCTGGCTCCGGGGGATGGGGAGAGGGCGGCTCCGGTGGAACGAGTTCCCAGGCCAGAGACGATCCAGTGGGACTCTGCGGCGCGAGGGCGGCGGGGACGGGAGAGGGCTCGGGAAGGGGAGGCGGCGGCTCCCGCAGGTTCCAGACCAGCGTCTGGGCAAGACCGATGCTGCCCATGCCGTCCACCACGGCGACCAGGGGGCCGATCAAGGAGGCCAAGGCCGAGCGGGTGACCCGGGAGGGCACGGGAAGGCACAGGGAATGACGGCGCCCAATGTATCGGCGATGCCAGCTGGTGACTGGACCCGATTCACCACATATCGAACCGGTGCATGGCACCATTCGACCACCTGACGCTTCCTGTCATGACGACCCCGCGAACGGGACGGCTGCCGAGCCCGCGCCTCCTGTCGCTGGCGATCACTCTGTTGCTTGCCAGCGGATCGCTGCCTGTCATCGCCGGCAGCGCGTCCCCGGGCCTCCTTTCGCAGGCCGAAACCCCTGTCCCCATCGACGAAGCCGTCATCCAGGACGATGCCTACATCATCGGTCCGGGTGACGGGTTGAGCTTGAAGTTTCTTGCCGTGGAGGCGCTCTCCGGTCCGCTCGAGGTCCTCAGCGACGGAACTGTTTCCCTGCCTCTGCTGGGCAGTGTCCGGCTCACCGGGCTGACCCTCTCCCAGGCCTCCATGTGGCTCGAGACGCTTTACAGAAAGCAACTTCAGCGGCCAGACCTGCAGCTCAGCGTGATCCGACCCAGGCCTTTGCGGGTCGCTCTGGTGGGAGAGGTCGAGCGTCCGGGCATCTATACCCTCACCACGGCGGAAACCTCCTCCACCGAAGCCGCCGTTTCGATCAGTGGTCCCCCGACCCTGGTCGATGCCATCCAGAAGGCTGGCGGGGTCACCTCCACCGCAGATCTGCGTCGGGTGGTCGTCCAGCGGAGGCTGCCGGGAACCGCCGCCCGCTTCAAGCGTGCCAGGGTCAACCTGTTGACCCTGGTTCGGGAGGGCGATCAGTCCCAGAACCCGCTTCTCTTCGACGGTGACACCATCCGGATCGAACGGGTTGCTCAGGACGCCGTGTCCAATGCAACCGAGCTGGCTGCCACCACCCTGGCTCCCACGGCGATCACGGTGAATGTGGTGGGAGAAGTGAAGGCGCCTGGGCGGCTCCAGGTGCCCGCCAACACGTCGCTGATGCAAGCCATCCTTGCGGCGGGGGGTGTTGAGAGCTGGAGGGCAAGCAAGTCAAGACTCGAGCTTGTGCGGATCAACCGCAATGGCAGTGCGATGCGCCGCACCTACAGCCTCGACTTCAATCAACCAGTTTCCATCGCAAAGAATCCACCACTCGTGGATGGAGATACAGTGATCGTCAATCGTAGTCGCTATGCCATCAGCTCTGACGCTATTGGTGCCGTGAGTCAACCGCTGAGTGGCCTGGTTAACGTCTTGACACTGTTCCGCCTGCTCGACAACAACGATTAAGCAGCGTATGAGATTGAGTTGGCTCCTTGTAGATGAACTGGCGATCGGCTCTGCACCGAACAGCTGCCAAGATCTTGATCGCCTCGAGCGTGAAGGCGTCCGCGCAGTCCTGAGTTTGTGTGATGCATCTGAAGCTCCGCCGCCTCAAGGGCTAACCAACCGCTTCGTATCGTTCAGGGTCATCCTTCCCGATCATCACCGGGGTCTCAACCCCCAGCCAGAAGAACTGGAGCAAGCCGTGACTGCCCTGGCCCTCCTGAGAGACTTCGGGGCTGTCTACGTACACTGTTTGGCTGGCGTGGAACGTTCCCCACTGGTGGGAATGGCTTGGCTGATGCACCGCCATGGTCTCGACTTCATGGCCGCTCTGGACTATCTGCAGCAAGCTCATCCCGGCAGCAGTCCGCTCCCCGAGCAGTTGGCCAGCCTCCGTCATTCCCGGCTTGGTGAAGATCTTGATTGCAGTCTGGTTTCGGTTGCCTGAATGCTCGGCTCGTCAAGCCTGATCCCCAATCCATGCCATTGCCAAGCCACTGCGACTTGCGTAGCCTGAAGCACTTCACCCGGGTTCGCCATGCTTGCAGACACGAAGTCTTCACGCATACTCGGGTCGTGGGATCGGGACCGGTGGACTTCCGCATTCTTTTCTGAGAGCATGGAGATCAGCATCAACTCGGTAGTGTCTCCCTCGCTCGACCATTTCATACCATCCTAAATTCCATTATCGAGTATCAGCCATTCCGTCCACTATGGGCTGCTTATGTGGATCCAGGGCCAGAGTCGGCGCTGATTCGCAAGGTCGCTCGCCAGCAATGGAAGGTGATTGCGATCAACCTCGGAATCAGCCTGATCGAGGCTTTCAGTGAGGGTGCGAGTCTGGCGGTCATCTTCCTGAGCATTGAGCTGCTTGCAAAGCCCGAAGACCCCCCTCAGCAGCGGCTTGCTCCACTGCAGACATGAACAACCTCGTGGGAAGGCACATCTTCCGCAAGGATAAACCGAGGGGCGTGTTCTCTCTGTCGTCGGTTAATGATGTCAGGGCCTAAGGCAGTCCCGCAAATAGCGCCAACCTCAGATTACCCTTCGGCAGTCTGACCCGATCGAAGCCCAAATTCCAGATCTTGAATGCGATCATCTGGTTGACATGGTTGATCGCAGCCAGTAACCGGTTAGAATTCATCAGACCATCACATGGCTCAGGCCACGCGAGCTGCACATGCAGGCCGTATGTCTGCCTGTGAGACGCTACCGAGGCAGCCACTTTGAAAATCCTACTCATCTACCCAAGATTCCCGCAGAGTTTCTGGTCATTTGAGCAGATGCTTGCCTTGCTTGACCGTAAGGCCTTGCTGCCACCCCTCGGATTGATTACGGTTGCTGCAATTTTGCCTCAGGAATGGGAGTACAAGCTCGTTGATCGGAACGTTCGTGATGTCACTCCAGCGGAGTGGGATTGGGCGGATCTGGTGATTCTTTCGGCCATGATTGTTCAAAAGGGGGATCTTGCGGATCAAGTTAAGGTAGCCAAGACAAGAGGAAAGCTTGTAGCTGTTGGTGGGCCATATGCCACTGCCTTGCCGGATGAGGTAGTCGCTATGGGCGGCGACTTTCTGATATTGGATGAAGGAGAAATCACCCTGCCACTGTTCATAGAAGCGATCAGGGCAGGCAATGTATCTGGAGTCTTTCGTTCCGATGGTGTGCGGCCTGATGTTACAACGACGCCCATTCCCCGATTTGACTTGCTTGAGTTCGGTGCTTATGCAGAAATGTCAGTGCAGTTTTCGAGGGGCTGTCCCTTTCAGTGTGAGTTCTGTGACATTATTGTCCTCTATGGGCGCAAGCCTCGCACCAAGACACCTAGACAGTTATTACAAGAGTTGGACGCACTCAACGCCCTTGGCTGGAAAGGCAGTGTCTTCATGGTGGATGATAACTTCATTGGGAATAAGCGAAATGTCAAACTACTCTTGCAAGAGCTCAAGGTATGGATGGAGGAGCATCGGTACCCCTTTTCTTTTGTGACTGAAGCTTCTGTCGACCTAGCCCAAGATCAGGAGCTGATGGACTCAATGGTGCAGTGCAATTTTCGCACCGTCTTCCTTGGAATCGAAACCCCAGATGGAGACAGTCTTGCTTTAACACAAAAGCACCAAAATACCCGTGATCCTCTCTATGATTCCGTGAATGCCATTGCCAGATCCGGCTTGCGGGTAATGGCCGGTTTCATCATCGGCTTCGATGGTGAGAAGAAAGGTGCAGGCAAGAGAATTGCTCAGTTCGTGGAGGAGACGTCAATACCTACGGCAATGTTAGGTATGTTGCAGGCATTGCCGAACACAGCCCTCTGGCATCGTCTGGCCGAGGAGGGTCGCCTGCGCAGTCAATCAGCCAGTATTAACCTAACAAATCAAACGGCCTTAATGAACTTCGTTCCAACACGCCCTCTTGAGGAAATTGCAGGCGAGTATGTAGAGGCATTCGATGAATTGTATGATCCAGTCAGCTATCTCGATCGCGTCTATCGCCACTACTGTATCCTCGGCAATGCCAATTATCCTAAAGCAGCTACGGGCTCCAAGAGGCCGGTTAACCTGACAATGTTGCGGGCCATCGGTACGATTTTTTGGAGGCAGGGAATGCTTCGTAAGACACGCTGGCAGTTTTGGCACCATCTGATTCATATGGTGCGCCTTAATCGCGGTGTGGTCCTCAGCTATCTTTCGGTCTGTGCTCATGTAGAGCATTTTCTGGACTACCGACAGATCGTCAAGCGCCAGATTCAGCAACAGCTCGCCGAGTACCTGGCCGAAGAAGAAGCCACGATTCATGGAGCCTTGAAGGAGAGTCAGGCTGAGGCCATGGCCGCAAGAGCCTGATTCTAATCGCTATTCTGAGTAGACATACATCTGCGCCATGAAAGGATCTCATTGTCGCGAAGGTTGATTTTGCGTTATCTTCGGCTTTTGCGACAATCATCTTTTCACGGTCTTGGTCCCTAATTGTGGAGACCTGGAGTTGTTAGACGGTTTAGATCTTCAACAATGAGGCGTGCGACCATCCTTAGAATGGATCGATGCCCATCTGCAGGGTCTCTTGAGTGACCCGGGTCAGGGCTTCCTGAGAAAGGCCAAACCAGTTGCGCCGGCAGCGTCCCCTGGAGTGGTGTAGATCCCTTGGCCTGTGAGCTGATCTGAGATCGGTCGTCAGGCTGCTGCCTCGAGGGCAGCGCTTTGGTGATCCTGGTCTGGACCGCTGCTGGTGTAGGGACGATGCCGACGACCCGGGTGCGGTGTTTGATCTCCTTGTTCAGCCGCTCCAGCGGGTTGTGCTCCAGATCTTGTGCCAGTGCTACGGGGCGGAAACCTGGAGGCCCTGGCGCACCAGTTTGGGATTCAGCTCACCGGCAGTGCTGCTGCCAAGCTGCTGCGCCAGCCCAGTGGCGGCAGAATCGGAGATGGGCATGGTCTGGTTCTCAGGTTGGAGGTGGTTCCCAAGCCCGGGGATCGCGGCTTGCCCATGAAGGAGGGCGCAACCAACGTCGCCACCTTGGAGCGGCGTGGGGGATGAATGGGACGCTTTCAGTGTCGTCCCGAAGCGATTTGGTCTCCATGAATGGTGACCAAGTGAGCCCTTCATGGCCGCAGCAACTCTGGGGCGGCCGGCATTGCAGTTCGGGTGATGATGTGGCTCAGGTGGTTGCCCAACCGCTGTTCTTCAGCAGCGATCGTTCGACGCCTTCCTTGATGGTGCTGTTGATCAACGAGAGGAGATGCGGACAGAAGCACTGTGGAAGTCCTGCCTGACCTTGTCGTGGCGGTTGGCTGCCGCCCTGCGGCAAGGGATTCAGAAGCAGAACGGGAGGAACTGGGTGCGGCAGGCGGCGTACCCATCCACCAGTGGGCCGAGGCCGATCTGGTGTGCGATGCCCGAGCCGGTGATCGCCTCGGTGAGGATCCCGATGATGATGCCGAGCATGGCGGCACGGCCGTTGATGAGCTCTGCGCGCTTGAGCTGCTCCATGTGGATCAGTTCTTCGGCGCGGTTCTGAAACCACTGGTCGTTCGCGGGGGTGTTGCTCATGGCTATGGCGGTGCGGAGGGAAGAGGGGAGTCGATCAGCGGGACGGGGAGGACGGGGTTCAGCGGCTTCTGGTGCGAGCCAGGTCGCTTGGGCGGCTGAGAACGAAGGCCACCATGGCGGTCAGCACGACAACGAGGCCGATGACGGCGGTGATGGCTGTGGTGTAGTCGGTGCTCATGGCGATCAGCTCAGACCGATCTGGGACAGGATGCTCTGGCCCGTGAGCAGCTCGGTGGCCAGGCCGATCACGAAGCCGAGCATGGCCATTCGGCCATTCCAGGTTTCGGCGAACTCGACGAACCCGACGCGGGGGGATGGGGCGGACATGCATGTTTCAGACTGTTGCGGAAATTGTAACAGCATGTAAAGGAGGGCTCGCGGCGGATTCTCCGAGGGTGTCGACTGCCAAATCACCCCGTCCCGAATCCGGCTTGGCCGGACTGGCGCATCCCGTCGTTCATTGAGGAGCCCGAAGCGGAGAGGTCGCGCCCTGCCGGCGAAGTGGGGCACGACGCGCGCGCTGCCCCTCCAGAGGCGGGAGGATGGACTCCCTCTGCTGCTGGGGGCATGGCCGACCTCTCCACGTTCATCACCGCGGGTCTTGCGTCAGGCGCCGCCACGGCTGCGAAGGTCCGGCATGGTCTCGATCGCACCGGAAAGGTGCTGGCGGTGGCGGCTGGCACGCTCGCCGCATCGCTGAGCGACCTCAACGACTTCGGTCTCGACCCCGAGCTGATCGCTCGGACCATCTCCGCCGCCGCCAGCCACGGGGCTGCGGCAGTGGAGTTGCTGGCCAGGCTTCCCGGTGAGCTGGCGCTCGACGGCACCGCTGCGACCGATGCCTTCCTCTCGAGCCAGATCTATGGGTCTTTCAGCACCTCTGATCCGGCCCGTGCGAGCTGGGAGCACGGCACGGCCAACGTTGCCGGTGGTGTCACCGACATGTCCTGGCTTGAGAGGATCCGCTCCGCGGCAGATCACCACCTGGATGGATTGATCGCCGCTGCCCAGACCCCGGAGTTCTGGCAGCGCACCCTCGGCAATGCCCTCGAGGCCGGCGTCTACTCCGCCGCCATCACAGCGGTCGATCAGTTGCTGGTGCACCGCGACGAACTGATCAACGGCACCGCAGGAGCACGCAGGGAGAGGCTGGTGCAGATCCTGCAGACCAGTGGCCTGATGGCGGCCGGAGCCATGCCGGTGTCGGTTTTCCTGTCGGTGGCACTGATGCTCGTGCCAGGTCTGGCGGGGGTGACGGTGCCCCTGGGGGTGATCGGCACCGCAGGGCTGGGCCTGCGGCTGATCACTTCGGCGGTTCGCAACCCAAGCCGCCAGGAGCGGCAGGCCGTTCGGCAACTGCAGGGTCTGCTCCAGGAGATGCTCTACGCCCTGCAGCGCGACAGCGACGGCAGCCTGACCATCACCGTGCCGGCCCAGCCGGCCAATTGATCCTCTCCTGTCGCGCACCACCAGTAGCTTGGCTCCTCGTTCTGCCCTGAGGCTGTCCAGGACGGCAACCCGATCCCCTGCCGTCGTGAAGGCTCCAGAGTGGTGTGATCAGTTCCGACCAAGGAGCGGCCATGACCACGACATCGGTGACCCCTGCCAGCTTGAAGTGCGCCTGCCCCGGTTGTCGCTGCAGCGTGAAGCCGGAAACACCCTTTCGCATCGGGGCGACGCTGTTCTGCAGCGACGCCTGCGCCAAGGGGCACCCCAACGGCGAGCCCTGCCATGCCGGCTGCGGCTGTGAAGGCCAGAGCTGAGATGGCGTCCCCTGCGCCGGGAGATCGGACAGTGCCGGCATGCTGCTCCTGTCCCTTGGATCGATCCGGCTGCAGGGGCCGTCCTTTCCCTACTTCTGGAAGCCCTCGGCGTTGGTGTCGCTGCCGTTCTGATGGCCGTTCAGGTGCTTTTCGCAGGCCATGGCCCCATTGGCGATCAGGAGCCCGGCGGTCAGCAGCAGGGCGGTGAGGAGACGCGGCATGGGTGGTGGTGGAACCTGGTTTCAGGCTAGTCGGGGCCATCCGACTCGACCCCGACCATGGGTGTTCCGCGATCTCCGGGTGATGGCCACGGCTTCCGCTCTGTTTGTGCCGCTCCCTCGGAGACGATCTCCTCACGCTGGGTGACGCACCCCTCGATGGCGCAGGGCTCAGCCGTTCAGCCGCTACCGCAGGAACGAACCGCTCCAGTCCACCGCCGTGGCCCAGTTCTGCTCCGTGCTGAGGCCTGAGCTGCGGGTGAGCTTGAAGCTGTGCCCCCCCACTGGGGATCCAGCGCAGCTGCACCTGCTGGCGGAACGCTTGCTGCAGCACCGGCATCCGGTCGGGCTACGGGCGGCGGCCCGTCTCGTGCCCCGGGCCATGGAGGGAAACTCGAAGCGCACCATCCGCCAGCCCCGCTGCGCCAGTCCGCTGGCGATGGCCGCCAGGAAGGGGCTTCCTCGGTGGCGTTCCGGTGCACTTCCGCCAGCACCTCTGGACGCAGGCGGCGGCGACAGATCAGATCCACCCGGTAGTCCAGGTGATCTTCGAGCTCATGCCTGAGGGCCGGCCGATCGTGCACGCCGGTGCTCTGCGGTGCGGTCGTTCCACGAGCTGATCCAGATCGCTCGTGGGGCCGGCTTGATCGCGGGCCACCGAGCCGCTGGGGCCAGGCTGATGGCCAGGCCCACAGAGATCCATTGTGCGCATGAAGCCTCTCTTGAGCCTTCTCGATCGTGGCGGCAACCGGTTACCAGGTGGGTGGTGGCAAAGAGAAGAAGTGGGGAATGACGATGAGACTGATCAAGCGCTCCATGGGAGTTGCTGAAATCCTTGCATCTGGAATCCTCAAGTCCTCATCCACGTATGGGCGGCGGTCGCAGAAGGTGAGGGAGTGGATGACTTATGGCGAACGATCCCTCCCAGGCTGCCCATCCGACCGGGGTTCCGCCATGGGCCATAAAAACGTGTTGAACAGTCGTGCACCAAGAGTGCTTTGATAGGCCAGGGTGGAAGTTGACGATAAGCTCACCACGGCTCCAAGTCGATCAGCGATTTTGATGCATCCCTGGAGTCCTTGGGGCGTGTAGCATTGCACGTCCAATTGATTGCATCCCCCAGGCGGAGCAAGATCTGCCTGAAATGGCTGAATGCTGCAGAAGATGGGTTTTGTGTAGAGACGCCGAAGCCGATAGAAGTCCGCAAGGCTGTAATTCGCAAAAAAATGGTCATCCACCTGGATTCCATCGCCGTGGCGGGCTTCATGAACCAGGTCTGAAATGCTCATGGAGCGATACTGGGGAGATTGCACCCAAACCACCGGGATCAACCCCTGTCTGCGAGCTTCGAGGGCAACCTGTCGTTGCACGGTGTCGGATACTTTCCGGTAATCCAGAAAGACGACTTTATAGTTCTCTTCGCGAATTCGATTCATGGCCTGGGTGAGCCTGTCTGAGGAGGCATAAAACCAGATTTGCGGCTGGGATAGCCAGGTGCCATTGGGAGCTGCGGCGACGGCTCCAGGCGCAAGCGTCAGTCCGATGGCCACTAGGCTGGCCGTGACCTTCAGCCCTTTGCGAATCTGAAACGGCATTGGTTCCACCTCTCGATTGACGCAATCAGATCAGCTTGAGAAAGCCAGTGCCTCATGATGTGATTTCTCTTCAGAGAATTCGCCGAGCGGGATCCCTGGCGCGCGGTGGCCAGCGGCGGCGATCATGCGGTATCGCGAAGGCGATCACGGAGATCCTCACAGCGAGGAGGGTCTTGAGGAAAGGCTTCGCCTCGTCGTTGGTTTGCGGTGTGTGGGGCGTGGTGCGCATGGGGTTTCGGCCCGGTGCCCGAATGGTTGCTCTTCAGCCACCTGAGCGGGGACCAGGGCCCCCATCGGTTGGTGGCAGCCCCGCGGGGGCGCATCCCAGCTCACGATCCACAGGCATGATCCCGGCCTTGATTGATCGTGGGAGCCCTGTCCCTGTGCGACCCACTGTTCACCCGCAGGGGCAGCCTGGGGACTCACCTCCGTAGGAGCAGGATCTGGGGATCGGAAGCATGGGGCGGCCGCGGAGGTGTCTCTCCTGTGTGGGCAATCTGATGTGGACAATCTGAATGCCTGCCTTCCACTTGGGGCGAATCCGAGCTGTAGATTGGTGGTCAGTTTCGAGGCGTTGAGCGCTTCATCCTGCGGCGTCGATCATCATGCCATCCCTCTCGGCTCATCCTGGTGATTTTGACTACATCGAATGTCTGTTTGTCAGTGATTTTCAGCCTGTGCCTCGGCCAGCCGCGATCGATGGCTGCTGGGTCCATAGTGTGGCCTCTGCCCTGGACCATCTTGATCGTCGCATTGACCAGGGCTTGCGCTACGTACTGCTGGTTGCCGTGAATGCCAAGCCCTCGCTGGAGTTGGCTCAGAGTGATGCGTTCTGTGTCCATCAAGTCCTGATGCAGGCACGAAGACGCTGGGGGGATGCGATCACGCTGATTGCAGATGTTGGATTGTCTCCATATCAACAGTCCGGGCACAGCGTGATTTATGAGGATGATCAGATTAATCACGAGGCTTCCTATCGTGCTGTCGTGCAGTTGGCTCTGAGTTTTGCCCGGACAGGAGCGGATGCTGTCGCTCCCTGTCTCTCCCTGCCGGAGCAGACAGGCAGGATACGCCAGAGCTTCGATGCGGTGTCACTAGGCTGCGAGGTGTTCCCGTATAGCACCAAGTTTTCCTCCTCGTTATACGGTCCCTATCGTCAGGCCATCGGCTCAAAACTTGGCCCGCTGCGCAAGAGCTACCAGTTTGACTTCAGCGACAGTGGTGCAGCCATCGCTCAGATGGAAGACGATGTGCGCCAAGGGGCGGTGGCCACCATCGTCAAGCCTGCCCTGCCTTATCTCGATGTGCTGGCGGAAACGATTCAACGTTCCAGCAGGCCTGTAGCGGTCTATCACGTCAGCGGTGAATTCATGATGGTCAGGCTGGCCGCCAATGCTGGCTTGTTGAACGAGGATGACTATTACGATGAGATCAACGCCGCCTTTCGCCGCTGCGGCGCACGCTGGATCATCGGGTATGCGGCTGACCATTTCCTGCGCCAACAGCAGAACACCCCTTGATCACGGGATCCAGTCATTCATGGTTTGCGTCAGCCCTTTCTGGAGACACCGGTTTGCAGTGCGCTGGACGCACGACCCTGGCGCATCACTGCGAGTCAGGTCCTGCTTGGGCTGCAGATGTGTTGGTGGTGGGGGCGGGGCCTGTTGGTCTGCTCACGGCCTATCGCCTTCGATCCCTGGGGCTCTCCTGTCTGGTGCTGGAGAAGCGCCTTGAACTCTCGCGAGCGTCCAAGGCCTCCACGTTCCAGCCGGGCTGCCTCGATCGTCTCGCCAGCCTAGGCCTGCTGGCTGATCTTCTCCAGCATGGCCACCGGGTGGAGATGCTGCGCCATCTTGAGCTTCCTTCGGGCCGGCGTCGGGACCATGCCTTCGCCAGCCTCAAGGGTTACACCCGGCATGCCTTTCGACTGCATCTGGAGCAGCACTGGCTCTGTGAGCTGTTGCTGGAGCGGTTGCATCAGCTGCAGCCAGCAGGCCAGCCAGCAGTGCTGTGGGGCCAGCCGCTGGTTGCCCTGGATTGCAACCCAGCCCCGAATCAGCGGCAGCCCATCACCGTGTGGGTGGGGGGCAACGCCCCGCAACAGCAGAAGCTGTCGGCCCGTTGGCTGGTGGCGGCCGATGGAGCCCGCAGCACGGTGCGCCAGCTTCTGCGCCTGCCGTTCGACGGTCATGATCTCCCGGCGCCGGTGCTGAGGTTGATGCTGGACCGGCTGCCCGAAGCCGTCGAGGAACAGCTGGCGGGACTCACCTACATTCGCCATCCCCTGGGAGCGCTCAGCGCCCTGCGCATGCGGGGGCACTGGCGGTTGATCCTGCGCCCAACGGCGCTCGAGATCGAGCCGGCCCTGGCGGATGAACAGTGGGCGAGGCAGCGGCTTGCCCAGGTCTTCTCCAGTGTCAGCGACTCCGGTGCCTGGGAACGCCTGCCCATGGTTCGCGATCACTACCAGGTCAGCCAGCGTTGTGTGTCCGTGCGGCAGCGCGGTCGCTGCCTGTTGATCGGCGACGCGGCCCATATCACCAACACCCGCGGCGGCCTGAACATGAACTTCGGCCTGCTGGAAGGCCTTGAGCTGGCCGAAACGTTGGCCTCATCGAGCCATCAGGATGGCTCCGATCAGCGATTGGCTGTAAGGGCCTGGGCCCACCTCTGGCAGCAGCGCACCCACTCGGTGCTGATGGCGCGTACCGCCCGGCTCCTGGATGGGCGTAGTCCATGGGAGCCGGACCACGGCGATCTGTTGGCGGACAACGCGACTAAAATGTTGCACCAGGCCAGCCTTCTTGATCTCAAGGCCGACAAGGAGGATGGCGACACCTGAAGCCTGGTCGGCAGCATGCGGAACCGCAGCCATACCACGCACCAGCGCTTCACGAATGACACCGAACAGCCAAAAGCTGGGATCTGACCAGCATTCCAAGGATGAAGGTGAGCCTTCATCATGCCGAGGCGCGGTTGGATTGATCGTGCCCCCTTCCAATCCAACTCTGGAGGAGGAAGTGGAAAGCCTGATTGACGGCCGACCTCGCGTTCACATCGCCAGACTGCCTTACTGCGCTCAAGGGGATCTGGCTGCTCGGAACGAGCTTTATCTGGATCACTATCTCGATTCTGCTCTCAGTTTCGGCACCCTGCCACTCAAAGGCATCATCATTGGCTGCACCGGGTCCAACTACTGTCTTGGCCCCTTGGAGGATCGGCGGCGTTGCGAGGTGGCTTCGGCACAGCTCGGCATCCCCCTCGTGACAGCCAGCCTGGCCATTCTGGAGATGATCCAGGCCTTGGGATTCACCAGGCTTCAGCTGGAACTTCCATACCCTGACTGGCTGATCGAGTCGGCCGTTGAGTATTGGCAGGCGGCTGGTCTTGAGGTGGTGGCTCATCACAGCTTGCTGGAGTTGATGGGGGCAGACACCGCCTACGGCATCACCAGTCAAGCCTTGGAGAGCTATCTCAATGGTCTCAGCGTGTCCCGGGACACGTTGGTTCTCCTCTCCGGTACGGGCATGCCCACGCTCAGCGCCATGGCCGATCTGATCGAGAGTTATTCTGCGCCGATCATGTCGTCCAATCTTTGTATCGCCCAGTGGCTGTTGGGCTGCAGTCAGACATCGCGTGGCACTACCCTGCAGCATCAGCTGCTCGCCAAACTCCACCACTTCAGTGCGTCGCCGAAGGACGCTGCTGCTGACAACCTGTTCAATCCCTTCGGCCGAGCGCACTGATTGGCCAAAGCGGACTGGAGCCCGGGGCTTCCAACCAGTGCTCGATCAAGACGTTGCTGGCGGCACCACCCAGAACCGGTTCGATCAGGGTTCGTGCCTTCGCCAGCCGTTCCCCTTCCGTGACCGGATGGCTCGGATCCCCCGGCAGGCCATCCACCCGGGCGCTCTGCAAGGTTCCGTGCGCATCGGGCAGCGATAGCTCTGCCCATCGCCCAGCCTCTTCTGCTGCGGCCACCAGCTGGATGCGCCCCATCAGCGCCCGCAGATCTGGATCGCCAAGGGCCTCCGGGGTGAACTGCTCCCGGTGCAATTCCCCCCAGCGCAGGCTGGCCGCGACAGCAAAGACAAGGCTGAACTGGGCCTGGATACGATTGGTGGGGGCCCCATGGCCGCAGTAGTGAAGGGCTTCGGGGTAGGTCCGCAACTGGATGCAGCCGTTCCCATCCGCCGATGATGCTGAGGCGACGGGATCGGGAACGGGCCCATGGCGCTGTCGCCACAGCCGGGCCGCTGCCGCCGCATAGTGGAGATGGCGCGCTCCCGGCAGCAGCTTCACGTAACCGCAGCTGATCGCCAAGGTGGTGCGCGGAGCCAGGTCGAGCGGCATGGCCTCCAGCTCCAGCAGCACCGGATCGCGCGCGAGGCTTTCCGCCCCCCGCCAGCCGGCAGCGGCCGCCATGGCGAGATCCAGGCCACGGCTGGCCGCCAGGCCGGGGTAGAGCAGCCGGCAGCTGGCCCCCTCCCGCACCGCTGCGAAGAGACTCCGGCTCATCTGGCAGAGTGCGGCGCTTACCGCCTGAAGCTCGCCGCTGGCGCCGATCTCGAGCATCACCGCCGCCGCCAGGCTCGCCACGGCAGTGCCCCAGGTGCCATCCACATGTTCCCCCGGCGGAACCCGGTAGGACTCCCCTAACCGGGCCCCCAGCTCGTAAGCCAGCAGGAGGGCCTCCAGCGTCTTGTCCAGCCTGCTGCCCAGGCTGTGTCCCAGGCTCAGGCACAGCGGCACCGCGTGCAGGGCCGGCCGACCATGGGCCGGTGCGTAGCCCTCCACCAGTTCATCCCAGCAGCAGGAGGCCGCCATAACCAGTGCCGCCGCCGCCGGCGTGAGCGCTGTCTGGAATCCAGGAAGTCGGTGCTCTCCAGGCGCCAGGCGGCCGTACTGCCGCTGCAGCGCCAAGAGTTCGGGTGCCGAAAGGTTGGCGATGGCTGTGGACGCCGTATCCAGCCAAACCAGCCGCAACTGCCGCTGCAGCGAAGGATCAGGCTCAGCCAGGCGGTGGCGCAGATCCGCCAGGAGAGCGGCCAGCTGATCCAGAAACGAAGCCCCCCCGCTGATCAGCATGGAGGACTCTGATCCGTTCTCGGTCAATCCGACCCACCCATCCGTCCGTACCGATTCTGGTCATCATCGCTGGCCTCAAGCACAGCCGGGTTGTCGTGTCCAGACAACCGATCAGGTCGTTGTGCCGTCCCGCCGAGCCATACCTCAGCGCGAAGGATGCAGCTTGCCTGATGTTCAAGAGGACCAAGAAGGCGCCGCGATCCTGTCCTGAGGATCATTGATGGGAGGGGCCCGTGAGCCACACACTTTTCCGAACACTTTCGGCCCTGGCCGGAGCACGACGCGCACCGCCACTTCCCCCATCTGGAAGGCCACTGAGTGCAGAGAAGAAAGGAATCAGCAACTGGAAGGTACGGCCGATGGCTCCTTCACTGGGATGGCGCTGGGTCAAGGTGCGACTCCTGTGCCCGGTCGTCATTCCCCGCTTGCCATCGCGTCCCAGGTGGACGTGATTGGGTGTCTGCGCTGGCGCTATCGACGACCTTGATCCTTGATCCCCGGAGTTGCACCTTCCCGATGTCTGCACCCATGCCGGCCTCAGCAGTGATGGGCCTGGAAACATCAGCAGGGGCCCTTCCATCGCCAAAGCCCTCAACCGGTGCCAGAGCCCGGTGCGCGCCTGCTGGAGGGATCCAGGGGCAATCCCCGAACGGCCAGCGCCAGCCGACGGGCCAGCAGCAGCAGCGGATACACCGAACGGGCTCGACCGCGGTTGGCCAACAGCGGTGCCAGAAGCCGCAGCAACGCGGCGCTGGGAGTCATGCGACGGCAAAGCCAGGCGATGGCTTCGGCGCCATGCAGCACCTGCTCACCATCGATCACCATGGCACCCTCGCACAATCGGTAGCCCCGCTCTTCCAGCTCCTGCCGCAGGGCCGGATCGGAGCGACCATCGCGGATCTGCAGCTCCGGGATTCCGCCTCTCAGTTCACTGAGCTCCGCGAAATGACGGCAGAACAGACAGCCACCATCGAACACCAGAACCGGCGGTGACGGAGCGGCGTCAGGGGAATGTCGGCCCATCGCGGCCTGAACATGCAGGTTTGGCTTCCACCCTGGCGCGCGGTCCCGCTGATCGGTGCCCGGTGCCTTCGGGACGTCGCGATGGCAGGAGATCCTTCGGCAGCTGCCCCGCAGCCACGTGAACAGCCCGTCCAAGCGTTCAGCGGCTTCCGTACCAATCGCGATACCAGGCCTCCATTTGACGGATCTCGTCGCTCTGGACGCGAATCATGGACTGCTCAAGATCGCGCAGTTCTGCCTTCTCGGTGTTGTTCAGGGCCATCGAGGCCATCATCACCCCCATCCGGTGGTGCGGCACCATCTGCTCGATGAAGGCCCGATCGAAATCGGGGGCACTCCTGAGCCAGGCGAGATCGGTGCGCATCGCACCCATCCCCATGCCGGAGCCCATCATTCCCATGCCGCCCCCCATCCAGCCGCCCCAGCCAGAGTAGGCGCCGCGGCCGTAACTCCCCCCCCACTGGGGCACATCGCCGCCATACCACTGGCGGTACCAGCGGCTCATCAACTGGTTCTCCCGGGTCTGGCTCTGCTTGATGGCCAGGGCCAAAGCCTTGATCTCCGGCCGACGGGCCAGGGTAAGGGCCAGCTCGGCCATGGCGATCGCCCCTTCGTGGTGGGGAATCATCATCACGATGAAGCGTTGATCATTCGGACCCATGCGCATGGATCCGTTCCAGCCCATCCCGCCTCCAGGCGGTTGATCGCGCCCCCAGCCCTGCGCCAGCGAAGGGGAAACGCGCGTCAGGCCCACGCCCAGTCCAAGGACCGCTCCGCCAGCCAGGATCAGCACCACCCAGGCCAGTCTTGCCGCAGCGCGACGGTGGACTCCGCCCATCGATTGAGGCCTCCCACGCCGAGGTTGGTTCATGCTTCAACCCTGGCCACCGGGGCAGAAACGGAGGTTCTACCGTCGTACTCCTTCACCCGAGTCCATGGTGATGGGCAAGCTCGATCCCGGTGTCTCCGCAGGGCAGCTCCCCAGCGTCATGGATGGCCAGCCAGCCCTGGATTCAGCTCCAGCTCGATCATGGCGATGGCCAGTCGTGTGGCGATCACCGCGTCGGGGTTGAGGCTGATCGAATCGATGCCCTCCTCCACCAGGAAACGGGCGAAGTCGGGATAGTCGCTGGGGGCCTGGCCGCAGATGCCGATCTTGCGCTGGCAGCGATGGGCCGCGCGGATCGCCAGGCGGATCATCTCCTTCACGGTGGGATGGCGTTCGTCGAAGAGATCGGCCACCAGGGCCGAGTCGCGATCGAGCCCCAGGGTGAGCTGGGTGAGGTCGTTGGAGCCGATCGAGAAGCCATCGAAGCGCTCGGCGAAGGCCTCGGCGCCGATCACGTTGCTCGGCAGCTCGCACATCACGTACACCTGCAGCCCGTTCTCGCCGCGCACCAGCCCGTGGCGGGCCATCTCGGCCAGCACCCGATCACCCTCCTCGGGTGTGCGGCAGAACGGCACCATCGGGATCACGTTCACCAGGCCCATCGCATCGCGCACCTGCCGCAGGGCACGGCATTCGAGCGCGAAGGCCTCGCGGAACGCCGCTGAGGCATAGCGCGAGGCGCCCCGCCAGCCCAGCATCGGGTTCTCCTCCGTCGGTTCGAATCCGCGGCCACCCAGCAACTTGGCGTATTCGTTGCTCTTGAAATCCGAGAACCGCAGGGTCACGGGCCGGGGGAAGAACGCCGCGGCGATCCGGGCCATGCCCTGTGTCAGCAGATCCACGTAGTAGTCGGCCGGGTGCGGATAGGCGGCGGTGAGCGCCGCGATCGCGGCGCGCTCGGCCGGATCGGCCACCCGCTCCGGCTGCAGCAGCGCCAGCGGATGCACCTTGATGTGGTTGGCGATGATGAATTCCAACCGGGCCAGGCCCACCCCGTCGCAGGGGATGGCGGCCAGATTGAAGGCCTCCTCGGGGTTGCCCACGTTCATCAGGATGCGCGTGCGGGTGGGGGGCAGCTCCCCCACGTCCTGCTCCTCCAGGCGGAAGGGCAGCAGGCCCCGGTACACATGGCCCTCGTCGCCCTCGCAGCAACTGGCCGTGATCGCCTCCCCGTCGGCGATCCGCCGGCTGGCGTCGCCGCAGCCCACGATCGCGGTGATGCCCATCTCGCGGGCGATGATCGCGGCATGGCAGGTGCGCCCCCCCTGATCGGTGATCACCGCCGCCGCCCGCTTCAGGATCGGTTCCCAGTCGGGGTCGGTGCGCTCGGTCACCAGCAGATCACCGCTCTCGAACCGTTCGATCTCCGCCGGTGAGGCGATCAGGCGGGCCCGGCCGCTGCTCACCGAGGCCCCGATCGCCCGGCCACGGGTGATGCACTCGGCCTGGTGCGGCTCCAGGTGCCAGCTGCGCAGCACCGAGGCCGAGCGGCGCGATTCCACCGTCTCGGGTCGGGCCTGCAGGATGAACAGCTCACCGCTGAGTCCGTCCTTCGCCCATTCGATGTCCATCGGTGTGGGCTCCCCGCGCAAGGCGCCGTAGTGCTCCTCGATCAGGCAGCCCCAGCGGGCCAGGGTGAGCACCTCGTCATCGGCGAGGGCGTAGCGGTTCCGCTGCGCCTCCGGCACCTCCTCCAGGCGGGTAGCCACCGACGCCTCGACGCCGCTCTGGGCGCCGGGGCTGCCGGCCTCCGCATAGACCAGGCGGATCGCCTTGCTCCCCAGCCGGCGGCTGAGGATCGGCGCGAAACCCTGCCGCAGGGTCGGCTTGAACACCAGATACTCATCGGGGTTCACCGCCCCCTGCACCACGGTCTCGCCCAATCCGTAGGCAGCGGTGAGCAGCACCGCGTCGCGGAATCCGGTTTCGGTGTCGATGGTGAACAGCACCCCCGCCGCCGCCCGGTCGGAGCGCACCATCCGCTGCACGCCGATCGAGAGCGCCACATCGCGGTGGTCGAAGCCGTTGAGCTGCCGGTAGGAGATTGCCCGGTCGGTGAACAGGGAGGCGTAGCAGCGGCGGCAGGCGGCCAGCAGGGCCGTTTCACCGGCCACGTTCAGGAAGGTTTCCTGCTGGCCGGCGAAACTCGCCTCCGGCAGATCCTCTGCCGTGGCGCTCGAGCGCACGGCCACCGCCAGGGGGCTCTCCGCCTCCCCGCCGGCGCCGCCGAGAGTGCGGTAGGCCTCGAGAATCGCTCCCTCCACCTCCGGTGGCAGCGTGGCCGCCAGCAGCAGGGCGCGTGCCTGGCGTCCCGCCGTCTGCAGTGCCTTGAGGTCCGTGCTGTCGAGGCCGTCCAGCAACCTGGCCAGGGGCTCCACGAGTCCGTTGTGGGCGAGCATCCGCCGGTAGGCGCCGGCGGTGGTGGCGAATCCGTCGGGCACCCGCACGCCGCAGGAGCCGAGTGAGCGAATCAGCTCCCCGAGGGAGGCGTTCTTGCCCCCCACCTCCGGCAGATCGTCGATGCCGATGGCCGCGAAGGGCAGCACCCAGGTCCGTTCGGCCGCCATGGCGTCCCCGCTCGGCTGATCCCCAGGCTAGGGAGGCGTCGCGGTGGCGTCCGCCTTGAGGGGGGTGAGCCGCAGCTCGGCCGTGGGAGGCGTGCCGGGAGCCAGGTCGAGCCGACTGGCGGCACCGCGCAGCGCCACCTTCCGGCCGGAGCGCCGGTCTTTGAGGGCCTGGCAGAGGTTCTGGGGCCGGGCCTTGGGATCGAGCCACGTGAGATCCCAGAAACGCTGGGGTTTGCCGGTCTGGGAAGCCAGTGCCACCAGCTGACCGGTGTCGTACCCGGCGGCTTCCACCAGCCCGGGGGCGTAGCCGAAGCTGCGGCGGAAGGCCTGCTCGAAGCCGCTCCAGGCCGGTCCGCGGCTGAGCGGATCGACCCCCAGCTGGGGGTTGGCCAGGGGGTTCCCCACGGCGAAGGGCCAGGCGAGCAGGAGCTCCGGCGGCCAGTTGCCGCTCGCCACCGCTTTGGCGAGCGGGCTTGCGGCGGTGGTCATCACCACCAGAGATTGCGGGGTGTACCAGTCGACGTTCTCCCGCAGCTTGGCCAGGGTTTCCTCATCGGGCCTGAGGATCGCCTCCGGCTCCTCGGTTGGTCCCACCACCCAGCCACCGTCGCCATCGATGGTGTCGATGAAGCGATCGGCCAGGGCGGCCTGTTCGCTCGTCCCATCGTGAATCACCATCACCTTGGCCTGCCGCTCCTGCAGCAGCCCCCGGGCCAGCCGGTCCACGTCCTGGCTGCGGGGGGGGACCACGGGCCACAGACGGTCGCCGCCGACCTGTCCGGGCAGACGCTCCACCGAATGTCCACGCTGCAGGGGCAGCAGCACGGAGAGTCCCTGATCCTGCGCCAGTTCACCGAAGGGACGCAGCGGCACCGCCGGCGGGGCGATCAGCAGCTCCGGCAGGGACGTGGCGGCCAGTGCCGCTCGAGGATCCTGCCCCGGCGGAAGCCAGCCCAGCCCAAGGGTCGGCGGCCGGACCCCGCAGGAGCGAGCCTCCTGCATGGCCAGGCCATAGCCACGGCGCAGGCCGTCGCCCACGCCTGCCAGGATTCCCTCGGGAGGGAGGAGCATCAGCACATCACTGCTCACCGGGGTGCTCGCGGCCAGGCCCTGCACCCCCACCAGGCTGGCCACGATCCCCAGGCCTGCGCTCCAGAGCACCAGCGCCGACGGTGGTCGATCAGCACCAGTGGTCATGACCCGTACCGTCCAGCCAGCCGAGATTAGGTGCAGCACCGTTCCTAGATTCCTCTCCAGACCAGGAGGATGCATGCCGCTCCAGCGACGCCCCACCTTCGGCGCCCGCACCACCGGCACATCCGGCCGGTCACCCCTCCGCCGCCTGCGGCAGGTGGTGGGCGCCGCCAGCCTCGGCGCCCTCCTGCTGATGGCGCCACTGGCCGGTGGCGTCCGCGCCATCCCCCAGGCGGAGGCCCTCAAGAAGCTCTCGGTGATTCCCGTCTTCGTGCTCGCCGATCCCCAGGGCACCCCGTTGCCGATTCCCCGTGGCAACACGCTGTATCTCCCTCTCTATCTGGAGCGCGTCAAGGCGGAGCAGGAACTGGCCGCTTTCCTCAAGACCAACCCCACGGTCAAGGCCGGCGTGCTTCCCCTGCCGCTGAATGTGGCCACCGAGCGTGCCGCGGCCCTCAACAAGACCCTCAAGGGCAAGACCCTGGTGACGCCCGTGGTCAGCGCCGTGAAGGATATGGACCAGGCGCGTCAGATCCTGCGGCAGCAGGGACTCGACGAGAAGACGATCCGGGAGGGCCTGGAGGTGCCCGTGTTCTTCACCACACCGTTGATCACCACCCGCACGCCCAACGGCAACCGGGGACTGTTCTTCTTCGACTATGCCTCGCTCCAGCGTGCGCTGGCCAGCATCCCCGACCGGGAGAAGCTCAAGGTGCAGGCGGCCGATCTCTCGGCCGTGCTCGATCAGATCATCAAGCAGAAGGAGGACCGCTTCGCCTTCTTCCCCACTCCGGAGTACTTCCGCCTGGTGGAGCAGCAGTCTGGAGCTGGGGCCGGCGGCGGCAATGGCCAGGCTCCGCGCACACCGCCGCCGCCGGCACGACCCTGAGCTCCGGCGGGCTGATCCGCTCAGCCGGCATCCGTGTCATCACTCCCCTCGGCCCTTGGTTCGGGCAGCAGCTGGGTGAGCAGCCCGCTCAGGAGGAGCACGGCTCCCAGGCCCAGCGCCAGAGGACGGTTCCCTGCCCCTTGCTGGGCACCCCAAACGCCCGCCGAGAGGAAGGCGGCCCCCAGCAGCAGGCTCGGAACCAGCACGATCCCCTTGGCAGTGCGGTTCAGACCCATGACGTCATCGGCCGGGGGAGAGCGGCGGGTGGGCCACGCAGGCCTCGGGGGCCTGCTCCGGCGGGAGGGCTGACGCCAGCCCCGCGGCCACCAGCGCCCTGCCGAGATCCTCGCCGCTGCCGAGCGGCCTGACCTGGGCCAGCAGCACCCCGGCCTCGCTGCCAAGGGGTCTGAGGTTGACGCGGGTCCTGCGCGGCAGCCGCTGCCGCATCCAGTCGGTGGCGTCCGCCGCCTGCTCAGGAGCCACCGTCACGCAACCCAGCCGAACCAGGTAGCTGCGATTCTGGTCTCCCACCTGGAGCAGGGAGCCGCCGCGCACCTGCAGCACTGCCGCGGCCGCTGCCGGCTGCACCATGGCGAGGGCGATGAGCAGGGCGAGGGCGCAGCCCACCAGCCAACCCGGGAGGAGGCGGCTCAGAGCTTGGCGCCGCAACTGGGGCAGAACAGGTGGGCACTGGCCGTGCTGGTGCCGCAGGAGCCGCATTGGCGGGTGGTGTCGATCGCCAGCTCCGGATGGCTGGGCAGACCCACCATCTGGGCGTTGCTGGCGCCGGGGGGAACCATCGGGTAGCAGTTCTCGTTGCGGCGTACCCGCACGTCGATCAGGGCCGGACCGGGATGGGCCAGGGCTGCGGCCAGATCCTGCCGAAGCCGGCCCCTCTCGCTGATCTGGACCCCCTTCACGCCGAAGGCTTCCGCCAGGGCGGCGAAGTGGGGCATGCCGTCGGTCATCTCGGAGGCGGAATAGCGCTCGCCGTAGAAGCTCTCCTGCCACTGGCGCACCATGCCCTGCCAGCCGTTGTTGAGGATCACCACCTTCACCGGCAACTGGTACTGGGAGAGGGTGCCCAGTTCCTGGATGTTCATCAGGATGCTGGCGTCGCCGGCGACGCAGATCACCTGCTCGTCGGGGAAGGCCACCTGCACCCCCATGGCGGCCGGCATGCCGAACCCCATGGTGCCGAGGCCGCTGCTGCTGATCCAGTGGCGGGGCGGTGTGTTGAGGAACTGGGCCGCCCACATCTGGTGCTGACCCACGTCGGTGGTGACGAACGCCTGTGGCGCCAGTTCCCGCAGGGCCACCACCACCTCCTGCGGGGCGATCTCGCCCTCGGGGGATGGCACCACCAGCGGGTAGTGGGTCTTCCAGGTGCTGATCCGATCCAGCCACGCCTCGGTGCGGCTGGTGGGCGGTTCGCCGTCGGAGGCTTCGAGCAGGGCTTCCAGCGCCAGCCGCACGTCGGCCACCACGGGCACCTCCGGCACCCGGTTCTTGCCCACCTCGGCGGCGTCGATGTCGATGTGGATCACCTGGGCACGTGGGGCGAAGCTGTCGAGCCGGCCGGTGACGCGATCATCGAAGCGGGCGCCGGCGGCAATGAGCAGATCGCATTCGGTGACCGCGAAGTTGGCGTAGGCGGTGCCGTGCATGCCGAGCATGCCGACCGCCAGCGGATGGCGCTCGTCGAAGGCGCCCTTGCCCATCAGGGTTGTGGTGACCGGCAGACGGAAACGCTCGGCCAGCTCACGGACGGCGTCGTGGGCACCGGAGGCGATGGCGCCGCCGCCGACGTAGAGCAGCGGGCGTCGGGCCTGGCGGATCAGCTGCAGGGCCTGGTCGATGGATTGAGGGCAGGGCGCCTGCGGCAGGTGGTAACCGGCTGGAATGGCGCTGCCGGGTTCCACCGGCTCGTAGTCGAACTCCTCCAGCCCCACGTCCTTGGGCACGTCGATCAGCACGGGGCCGGGTCGTCCGCTGGCGGCGATCAGGAAGGCCTCGGCCACGATGCGACCGATATCGGCGGGATCGCGCACCACCCAGGAGTGCTTCACGATCGGCAGGGTGATGCCGAAGATGTCGGTTTCCTGGAAGGCGTCGGTGCCGATCGCGGCCCGCGGCACCTGACCGGTGATCACCACCATCGGCACCGAATCCATCTGGGCGGTGGCGATGCCGGTGACCAGGTTGGTGGCTCCGGGGCCGGAGGTGCCGAAACACACCCCCACCCGGCCCGTGGCCCGCGCATAGGCATCGGCCGCGTGGGTGCCGCCCTGCTCGTGGCGCACCAGCACGTGCTTCAGCCAGCCGCGCGCTTCGGCCTTGTGCAGGGCGTCGTAAATGGGAAGGATGGCCCCGCCTGGATAGCCGAAGATGTGGCGCACACCGTGGCGGTGGAGCGCGTCCATCAGCGCATCGGCCCCACTGATCCTTCCGGAGAGGGAGGTGACGGCGTTCGCCGCCGCGGGCGTCACGGAGGTCAGGGTCACGGTGATGGGGGACACACGCAACGTTTGGCCTCAACACTAAGGGCTGACCCCGCCAGTCGGGTGGAGTGTTGCGCCCGCTCAGCGACTGGCGGCCAGGGCACGGCGGCTGCGCACCATCGCCCTGAGGATGCGGCCCGGATCCAGCCACTCGCCCCGGTAGCGGATGCCCCAGTGAAGATGGGGGCCGGTGGTGCGGCCGGTGAGGCCCACATGGCCGATCCGCTGCCCGGCCCGCACGCTCTGGCCGACCCGCAGTGCCACCGGCCCGCTGAGGTAGGTCTCGCCCCGCACCAGGCCGGCGAGGTGGCAGTAGATGTGCTCATAGGGACCGGAGCGGATCACCACGCCGATGCCGCAGGCGCCGTCGTGGAAGACATCGCTGACCTGGCCGCCCCACCAGCTGCGGATCGGCGAACCCAGCGGTGCGGCGATGTCAAGGCCGGAATGGAGTTCGCGGTTGCCGCCCGGCCCCACCCGGGTGCCGAAATGACTCGTGTAGCCGGCGAAGCTGACGATCGGGAAGACACCGCGGCTCCAGCGCTGATCGGCTGCGGCGGGCAGGCCGCTCAGCAGCAGGAGCGAGGCGAGGGCGCCCGCGGCAGGACCCCTACAGCAGACCCAGCGCATGGAGGGGACCACGGCCGCTGAGCAGTTCCAGCAGAAACGCGGAGAAGCCGAGCATGGCCAGCCGCCCGTTCCAGACCTCCGAGCTGTTGTTCCAGCCCCACACCCACTTCTCCTGGGGATAGAGCTTCACCTTGGTGGGGAGGGCGGCGGCCTGATCGAGGTTCACCTCCGGCCCGGCCATGGCGCTCTGGACCAGGTCCGCCAGACCGTGGATGAAGGTGGGGTAGGTGTCGAGCGCGGGCACCCGCCGGAAGTTGGTGATGCCGGCTTCCGTGGCGATCTCGCGGTACTCGATGTCGATCTCCTCGAGGGTCTCGATGTGCTCGCTCACGAAGCTGATCGGCACCACCACAAGTTCCTTGACGCCCTGCTCGCCCAGTTCCACCAGGGCTTCGTCGGTGTAGGGCTTGAGCCACTCCACCGGCCCGACCCGGCTCTGGTAGGCCAGGGTGTAGGGGTTGGCATGGCCCAGCAGCTCGGCGAGACGGGCCATCACCAGGGCGGCGCAGGCCTCGATCTCCTTCTGGTAGGGATCCCCCGCCTCCTCCACGTAGCTCTTGGGCACGCCGTGGGCACTGAAGAACACGTGGGCGTTGGCGGGATCGGCACAGGCCTGGACGTCCTTGGAGATCAGCTCCGCCATCGCCTGCAAGTAGCCCGGATGGTCGTACCAGCTGCGGATGCAGCGGATCGGCAGGCGGCTGAAGGCGGGGTCGGCCTGGCGCAGGCGCTGGAGTTCGCGGAAGCTGGAGCCGCTGGTGCTGATCGAGAAGTGGGGGTAGAGGGGCAGCACCACCACCTCGTCGACCCCATCGGCCTTGATGTCGGCCACCGCCGACTCGGTGAACGGATGCCAGTAGCGCATCGCCACATAAGTGGTGGCCTGCACCTGGCGCTGGCGCAGCTCCTCCTGCAGTTCGCGGGCCTGGTGGTCGGTGATGCGGCGCAGGGGTGAGCCGCCGCCGATCGAGCGGTAGGCCTCCTGGGACTTGCTGCTGCGCAGGGTGCTGATCAGCCAGGCCAGGGGTTTCTGCAGCGCCGGGATCGGCAACCGGATGATCTCCGGATCGGAGAAGAGGTTGTAGAGGAAGGGACCGACGTCCTCGATCCGCTCCGGCCCACCGAGGTTCAGCAGCAGCACGCCGACCCTGGCCATGCCCGAGGAGGTCCCATTCGATGGGCACGAGCGTAACGCTGCTGCCCGCCGCTGGCCGTCCGCGACCGCCATCGATAAGGTCGGCGCACCGCGATGGCAGCGCCGACCGTGCCCGAGCCGACCGCGCCCGAGTCGATCGATGCGGCCCTGCGCGAGCAGAACGCCCTGCTGGCCGCCAGTGGCGTGTCCCTGCGGCTCGAACGGCGTGGCGCGCGGCTGGGGCTGCGGGGGCCGCTGCCCTGCCGCCACGGCGGAGGCACCCACCGGGTGCAGCGGCTCAGCCTCGGCCTGCCCGCCAGTGCCGACGGCCTGGCCCAGGCGCGCCGCCGGCTGCGCCAGGTGCAGCGGGCCCTGCAGGAGCAGCGCTTCGACTGGGCCGACTGGGGAAGGCCCGCCGAAGCCGTGCCCGCCACCGTGGGCGGGCCGGCGGCCATGGCGGCGGGCACGGTGGCGGCCCCCCTCCAGAACCAGCTGGAGACCTTCGAGCGGGCCTTCTTCGCCGATCCCCGTCGCCGCCGCAACCCGGCCGGCACCCGCACCACCTGGCGGGCGGCCTACCGCCCCTATCTCAACCGTCTGCGCGCCGCCTGCGGCCCCCGCGGCTCGGCCATCACCCCCGCCCTGCTGGAGCAGGTGCTGGAGAGCTATCCCACCGCCAGCCGCGGCCGCCAGCAGTGCGGCACCGCCCTGGCGGCCCTGGCCCGGCATCTGGCCCTCCCCCTTCCCGCCGACTGGGGGGAGCGCTCCGGTGGCTACGGCCTGCATCGCAGCCAGTTCCGTCGCCTGCCGAGCGACGAGCAGGTGGTCGCCTGGGCGGAGCGGATCCCCAACCCCTCCTGGCGGCTCGTCTACGGCCTGATGGCCACCTACGGGCTGCGCAACCACGAGGTGTTCTTCTGCGACGTGAGCAGCCTCGGGCCGGGAGGCGACCGGGTGCTGCGGGTGCTGCCCAGCAGCAAGACGGGGGAGCACCAGGTCTGGCCGTTCCAGCCCGACTGGGTGGAGCGTTTCGGGCTGGGCCGGCTGGCCGATTCGGCGGCGGCGCTGCCTCCGGTGCGCACCGATCTGGGCCGCACCACCCTCCAGCAGGTGGGACGTCGCGTGGCGGAGCAGTTCCACCGCTACGGGCTGCCGTTCACGCCCTACGACCTGCGCCACGCCTGGGCCGTGCGCACCATCCACATCGGGCTGCCCGACACCGTGGCGGCCCGGATGATGGGCCACTCGGTGGCGATCCACACCCGCACCTACCACCACTGGATCACCCGCCGGGATCAGCAGCAGGCAGTCGATGCCGCCCTGGCGCGGCACCGCGGCCACTGAGGGGTCGTCCACAGGCCCCTGGGGGCGCCAGAGTGCCCTCCTTCCGCAGGCGTTCCGCCTCGCCGCCATGCCCGATCCCGCACCGACCCCCGAGACGGTCCTCGATCGAGAGGCGGCCGAGCTGGGCCCCGGCGGCGAGCTGGCCCCGGAACGGGATGCCGACGCCTATCGGCGCCGCATGGAACGGCGGCGGGAGGTGCAGCGCCAGCGGGTGGGAGAGCGGAACCTGGAGAAGGGGCTGGTGCTCGTGTTCACCGGCGAGGGCAAGGGCAAGACCACCGCCGCCCTCGGGCTGGTGCTGCGAACCCTCGGCCACGGTGAACGGGTGGCGGTGGTGCAGTTCATCAAGGGGGGCTGGCAGCCCGGGGAGGCGCGGGCACTGGCCCTGTTCGGCGATGCCCTGGCCTGGCACGCGCTCGGCGAGGGCTTCACCTGGGAAACCCAGGACCGCGAGCGTGACCGCCAGCTGGTGGGCCACGCCTGGGAGTGTTCCCTCACCCATCTGGAGGACCCGGGCCGCAAGCTCGTGGTGCTCGACGAGGTGAACGTGGCCCTCAAGCTCGGTTACCTCTCGCTCGAGACGGTGCTCGAGGGTCTGGAGCGGCGGCCGCCCCTCACCCATGTCGCCCTCACTGGACGCAGCGCACCCCCGGAACTGGTGGAGCGGGCCGATCTGGTCACCGAGATGAAGCTGCTGCGCCACCCGTTCCGCGAGCAGGGGGTGAAGGCCCAGCCCGGCATCGAGTTCTGAGCCGGCTCCGTCCTTGTGGCGGGCAGCCTGGCGCGGGGGTGCTTGCTACTGTGCCGCCGTCCGAGTTCGCCGTGCTGATTCCCGATGGCCTACCGGCGTGTTCTGCTCAAGCTCAGCGGTGAGGCGCTGATGGGCGAACAGGGTTACGGCATTGATCCGGCGATCGTGAAGGCGATCGCCGATGACGTGGCCGCCGTGGTGGCCGGCGGCACCCAGCTGGCGATCGTGGTGGGCGGCGGCAATATCTTCCGCGGCCTCAAGGGATCGGCGGCCGGCATGGACCGGGCCACTGCCGATTACGTGGGGATGCTGGCCACCGTGATGAACGCCATCACCCTGCAGGATGCCCTCGAGCGCGGCGGGGTGCCGACCCGCGTGCAGACGGCCATCGACATGCAGGAGGTGGCCGAGCCCTACATCCGTCGCCGTGCCATCCGCCATCTCGAGAAGGGCCGTGTGGTGGTGTTCGGTGCCGGCTGCGGCAACCCCTTCTTCACCACCGACACCACGGCCGCTCTGCGGGCGGCGGAGATCAACGCCGACGTGGTGCTCAAGGCCACCAAGGTCGACGGGGTCTACGACAAGGACCCGGCCCGCCACAGCGATGCCGTGCGCTACGAGACCCTCACCTTCCAGGACGTGCTCAGCGGCGAACTGGCGGTGATGGACAGCACCGCCATCGCCCTCTGCAAGGACAACGACATCCCGATCGTGGTCTTCGATCTGTTCGGCTCCGGCAACATCGGCCGGGCCGTGGCCGGCGATGCCATCGGCACCCGCATCACTCCCGCCGGCTGACGCCGGAGTTCCCCCAACCCGTCATGGATCTCGAAGCCAGCATGCGCAAGTCGGTGGAAGCCACCCAGCGCACCTTCAACACCATCCGCACCGGACGCGCCAACCCTTCGCTGCTCGACAAGATCAGCGTGGAGTACTACGGCGCCGAAACCCCGCTCAAGTCGCTGGCGACCCTCTCCACTCCCGATTCCCAGACGATCCAGATCCAGCCCTTCGACGCCTCCTCGATGAACCTGATCGAGAAGGCCATCGCCATGAGCGATCTGGGCCTCACGCCCAACAACGACGGCAAGGTGATCCGGATCAACATTCCCCCGCTCACCGAGGACCGCCGCAAGGATTTCTGCAAACTGGCCTCCCGCTACGCCGAGGAGGGCAAGGTGGCACTGCGGAACATCCGCCGCGAGGCGATCGACCGGGTGAAGCGGCTCGAGAAGGAGGGGGAGCTCTCGGAAGACCAGAGCCGGGATGAGCAGGAGAAGGTGCAGAAGCTCACCGACCGGTTCATCGCCGAACTGGAGAAGCACCTGGCCGAGAAGGAAGCCGACATCCTCAAGGTTTGAGCGGCTCCCGCAGCGATGCCGACGTGATCGTCGTCGGCGCCGGCGCCGCCGGTGCGGCGGCCGCCTTCCACCTGGCGGCGCGCGGCCGGCGGGTGCACCTGCTCGAGGCCTGCGCCCTTCCCCGCCCCAAGCCCTGCGGGGGCGGCATGGCGGCGTCGGTGCAGCGCTGGTTCCCCTTCGATCTGGCTCCTGCGGTCGATCGGGTGATCACCCGCGTGCGCTTCACCTGGTGTCTGGAGGATCCGGTGGTGGCGGAGCTGCCGGGTGAGGCGCCGTTCTGGATCGTGCGTCGTGCCGTGCTCGATCGCTTCCTGGCCGAGCAGGCGGTGGGTGCCGGCGCCGATCTGCTCGAGGGCTGGCGGGTGGAGCGGATCGAGCGGGAAGGGGACCACTGGACCGTGCACGACGCTGTGGGGCGAAGCCTGAGGGCGCGCGCGGTGGTGGTGGCCGATGGTGCCCGCTCCCTGCTGAGCACGGGCCTGGGGCTGGGGGCCCCCAGGCCGCGCTACGCCTCCGCCGTGGCGGTGGAGGTGGAGGCGGCCGATGCCCTGCTCGAGCCCGACACCGCCCGTTTCGAATTCGGGCTGGTGCGGCACGGCTTCTGCTGGGCCTTTCCCCGCCAGGGGGGGGTGAGCATCGGGGTAGGCACCTTCATCGGCCGTGACCCGGCCGACACCGAGGCGGTGCTGCAACGGCTGCTGCCGTCGCTGGGGCTGCCGGCCGATGGCGGCGTGCGCACCGACTGGCCCCTGCGGGTCTGGGACGGGCACCATCGTCTGCACCGCGACGACGGGGCGGTGGTGGTGGGCGATGCCGCCTCCCTGGCCGATCCCTTCCTGGCGGAGGGTCTGCGGCCGGCCCTGCTCAGCGGTGTCCGCGCCGCCGAGGCCCTCGATCGCTGGCTGGAGGCCGGGGGCGGCAGCCTGGCCGGCTACAGCGAGGCCATCCGCGAGGAATGGGGCCAGTCGATGGCCTGGGGGCGACGGATCGCCCAGGCGTTCTACCGACTGCCGAAGGTGGGTTACCAGCTCGGGATCAAACGTCCCACCGCACCCCGGCGGATCGCCCAGATCCTCTCCGGTGAGATGGGCTACGGCGACATCGCCCAGCGCGTGATCCGGCGCCTGCTGCTCGGCGGGCGCGGCTGAGGTCGGGCGGCTGCTCCCGGGCCGGCGGCTCAGTGCCGCAGGCAGTCCTTGAGCTGGCGGAGCCGCTGATCGATCGAGCCGAGCAGTTCGATGGCGAACATCGGCGATTCCTGCACCGCGAAGAGAAACTTCTCCCGGTTCATCACCAGGATCCGGCACGGGGTGAGGGCCGTGGCATTGCCGTAGCGGCGATGGTCGGGAGTCACCAGGGCTCCGGCGCCGAACACGTCCCCGGCCCTGATGTCCTCCTGGCCGGCATCACCGTTCCAGGTGAGCCGCACCGTGCCCTCCAGCACCCCGAACATGCAGTCACCGGCTTCGCCGGCCCGGAAGATCACCGTGCCGGGTTCGCAACTGCGCACCTCACCGTTGCTGGCGAGGGCGCGCATGGTGTCGAGGGCGTTCACCGGGAATGGGCCACGAAGATCCGCCCAGTCTGGGGCTCAGCCGCCCACCACACTGAGGGCCAGCGGTGCACCCAGGCCACCGCGCACGTCCTCCGGCACCAGCCGGCCATCGTGGTCGGTGTCGAGGGCGTCGAAGACCGCATCGCTGCCCAGCCACTCCTCGCGGGTGATGCAGCCATCGCCGTCGAGATCGTTGAGCAGGAAGATCTCATGGGCGGCGTGGGTGAAGGCGGCCTCGCCCTCCAGTTCGGCCAGACGGTGGGCCAGCTGGGCCTCGAGGGTCTCGATCGCCTTGCTGAAGCCGCGGATCCCCTCATCGAGCTTCTCGCTGGCCATTGGATCGGCGGCCATGCGCTCGTCGTAGCCGGCCCGATCCAGGCTGAAGCGGGGCTCGGTGGGGCCCGGGGCCAGCGGATCGAGCTTGCGGGGCAGCTCGCCCTCGGTGCTGCGCAGCTGATCGAGCAGCTTCGGCGAGATCGTGAGCAGGTCGCAGCCGGCGAGCTCGATGATCTCCTCGATGTTGCGGAAGCTGGCTCCCATCACCTCGGTGCGGTAGCCGTGGGTTTTGTAGTAGTGGAAGATCTGGGTGACGGAGATCACGCCCGGATCCTCGGGGCCCGGATAGTGGTCACGGCCGGTGCTGGCCTTGTACCAGTCGAGGATGCGACCCACGAACGGCGAGATCAGGGTGACGCCGGCCTCGGCGCAGGCCACCGCCTGGGTGAAACTGAACAGCAGCGTGAGGTTGCAGTGGATGCCCTCCCGCTCCAGTCGCTCGGCGGCGCGGATCCCCTCCCAGGTGGAGGCGATCTTGATCAGCACCCGCTCGCGGCCGATGCCCACCGCCTCGTAGAGGCCGATCAGCTTGCGGGCCTTCTCCACCGTGGCTTCGGTGTCGTAGCTGAGGCGGGCATCGACCTCCGTGGACACCCGGCCGGGAACGATGCCGAGGATCTCCTTGCCGAAGGTGACGCAGATCTCATCGAGGGCTTCCTCCACCACCGCTTCGGCGGGGGCCTCCAGCCCGATCACGGCCCGCGAGGCGCGCAGCGAGTCGTCGATCAGACGCTGGTAAAGGGGGATCTGGGCCGCCGCCAGGATCAGCGAGGGGTTGGTGGTGGCGTCGCGCGGGGTGAACTGCTTGATCGCCTCCAGTTCCCCGGTATCGGCGACGACCACCGTCATGGCGGCCAGTTGATCGAGCAGGTTGGCTTGATCGAGCTGGTTGGACATGGATCCGCACACCGGCGTCGGAGCCAACGCTAGCCAGCGTGCCCGCCGGCCACCGGCGGCGTCCTCATCCCCGCACCGTTGGATCCGCTGCTGGCGGTGGCGGCTCCCCGCGGCCGGCTGGGGGGCACCTTCTCGATCACCAGCAGGGCCTCGATCAGCTCGCGGGCCACCGGTACCGCCACGGTGGAGCCGTAGGCGTTGCCGCCCTGGGGTTCATCCACCACCACCAGCACCACGTAACGGGGATCGTCGATCGGCAGATGGGCCACGAAGCTGCAGATACGGGCCCCGGGGATGTAGACGCCGTTGAGGGCCTTCTGGGCGGTGCCTGTCTTGCCGCCGATGCGGTAGCCCGGCACCTTCACCCCCTTGCCGCTGCCCTTCTCCACCACGGTCTCCAGCCAGTCCATCACCGTGCCGGTAACGGAGGGATCCATCACCTTCAGCCCGCTGGCGGCGGGAGGAGCAGCCGCCAGGGCATCGCCGGAGCGCAGGCCCCGGGTGATGTGCGGGCTCACGAGCCGGCCACCGTTGGCGATCATCGCGTGGAGCTGCAGCAGTTTCAGCGGGGTGAGCGAGAACCCCTGGCCGAAGGCGGCCGTGGCCGGTTCGATCGGCTGGGTCGTGAACTCGGTGCGCGACTTCAGCTGTCCGGCCACGGCGCCGGGAAGGTCGGTGTCGGGCACGCTGTCGATGCCGATCCGCCGCAGCCATTCCCAGAACTGGGATGGCTTGACCTGACGCATGGCCTGCACCATGGCGACATTGCTGGAGACCTGCAGCACCGTGGGGAAATCGAGCAGACCGTTGGCCCGGCGGTCGTGGTTGAAGATCGGCCAGCCGCCGATCGTGAGCTGGCCGATGTCGTTGACCTGGCCCTTCGGATCGATCGCCTTCTCCTGCAGCGCGATCGCCAGGTTGATCGGCTTGAAGGTGGAACCGGGCTCGTAGAGGTCCTGCACCGACCACTCGCGGAACAGGGCCGGCGAGAACTTCCAGAACTGGTTGGGTTCGTAGCTCGGCGCCGAAGCCAGGGCGAGCATCTCGCCGTTGCGCACGTCCATCACCATGGCGGCACCCCGTTTGGCCCGCCACTGCTTCATCTGCTTGTTCAGGGCCTGCTGGGCCACCTGCTGCAGGCGGGCATCCAGGGTGAGCTGCAGGCGCAGATCGTCGCTGTAGAGGCTGCCGGGCTGCAGCCCGTCCGGCAGGGGCGTTCCGTCGGCGCCGCGCCGCATCGAGAGCGGGCTCTCCTGGCGGCGCAGTTCGCTGTCGCGGCTCTGCTCCAGGCCCGCCTGGGCAACGCGTTCCAGGTTGAGGAAGCCCACCACGTTGGCGAACAGAGGGCCCTGGGGATAGATGCGCTGCGGGTAGGCCTCCAGATCGAGGCCGCTGATGCCGAGCTCCCGCACGCGCCGGGCGGTCTCCGGATCCAGGTCGGTGGTGAGCTTCACGCCGCTCTTGCGGCCTCCCATGCTCTGCAGCAGATCGGCCATCGGCACCCCCAGGGCGACGGAGAGCTTGCGGGCCACCTCCACCGGTGGTCGCACCAGGTTCGGGTCGTCGCCGGGGAAGTTGAAAAAGCGGGGATGGGCCCAGAGGGTGAAGCGTTCCTCGTCGAGAGCCACCAGCCGGCCCTGCCGATCGACGATCGGCCGGCGCTCCCCGATCGGCAGGACCTGCTGGGTCTGGATGGCGCGGGCCTTGGCCTGGAGGCTGCCGCCTTCCTTGACCTGCAGCCAGGCCAGACGGATCGTCAGGCCGATCAGCGCCGTGGACAGCAGCAGGTAGACCGCGACGAGCCTCTGGGCCGGCACCGGCTGCAGGGCAATGACCCGACGCCCGGGGCCGCGCCGGGGGGCCGCGCTGCGGCTGCGGGAGCGAAGCGGTTCGGGGGGGTGGCCGGCGGAGGAGCGACGGACCACCTCAGTAACCCGGGTGGACCAGGCGATGGTTGACGCTGCCCATGGTGGCGTTCACCTGGCGCAGCAGCGCCTGCGGGGATGGCTCGACCGGAGCCCTGGCGGAGGGAGCGGGCAGATAGACCAGACGCTGGATGCTGGTGGGAACGAGGGCGCCGGGCCGACGGGCTTCGCGCAGGTGGTGCTGCTCAAGAACGGCGGTGGCCTCCTGCAGCCGGTGCTCGAGCACCTGGGCCGATTCCAGCTTCTGGTAGCTCTGGGTCCACTGCCCCTGCCAGTGGAGGGTCAAGGCGGTGAGACCGAGCATCGACCCGCCCAGGGCGAGCAGCAGGCCGTCGGCGGCCTTGTGCAGACCCGCCAGCCACGGTGCCTGGCGGGCCACACGCCGCGAGGACAACGAACCCTGGATCAGAGCGAGGGGGCGCCGGCGGGTGACGGACTGGGACGACGGGACGGCAACCACCGGGACCTGGAGAAGCTTCGCAAGTGAACCACGGGCCGGGAGGTGCAGCAAGGCGTGCATCAGCGGGCCAGCAGCAGCAGGTTGGAGAAGGTCAGCGCGTTCCAGAGAGCGTGCAGCCAGATGCTGCTGCTGAGCCTGCCGCTGCTCAGCCGCAGCCAGCCCAGGCCCAGGCCGAGGGTGAACAGAGCCGGCAGTTCGCCGAGGCTGAGGTGGGCGATGCCGAACACCAGGCTGCTCAGCAGGATTCCCCAGAGCGGGCCCGCCTGGCGTGCCACCACCGGCAACAGCACGCCGCGGAAGATCGTCTCCTCGAACAGCGGGGCCAGCACGATCGCGGTGAAGGCGAAGCAGGCCAGCGTGACGGCGCTTTCGCTGCGCAGCACCAGCTCGAGCAGGGGGTTGCTCCCCCCGGCGTCAGCCCAGAGCAGTTGCTGCAGCCAGCCCACCAGGCTCACCAGCGGCAGCACCATCAACAGATAGCGCAGCGCCCGGGGGAGGCTGGCGCCCACCGGCCGCCAGCGGAACTGCAGCCAACCCCCGTCCGGTCGGTCGGGACGTCCCCGCAGCAGCAGGGCAAGGATCGCCAGGGGGGCTGCCATCAGGCCCAGGTAGAGCCCCAGCACCGAGAGTCCTTCCGCCAGGGGGGAGCCGATCCCGAGCCGGGCGAGCAGCCAGGTGATCAGGGGGCTCACCAGCAGGGGGGTCAGCAGTTCGCCCAGCAGCACGAACCCGCCCGCGATCAGCAGGATCACCTCCACCACGCTCAGATCCGGGCCGACCAGTGCCGGCAGCGGTGCGCCCTTGCCGCGCCAGCGCAGCCAACCCTCCCGCACCAGCAGCACCAGGCCGGCCAGAAGGGCCAGCCCCGGCAGCAGGTTCACCCCCGCCAGCTGCAGCGCCGCCTTCTGCTCCGCCTCGGGCTGGGCACAGCGGGCCGGGGAGCCGCCGAGCACTTCGCAGCTCAGGCGCCGCAGAAGCGGATCGGTGGGCAGCGGCAGCACCGAGGCCGGATCCGGCAGGCGACCGGCCCTGCCGGTGAGCAACTCGTTCACCAGCGGCTGGTTCTGGGGATCCCCCAGGGCCTGCAGGTTCTGGAGCAGGGGCCGGGCGGCGGCCCCCCTGCCCTGGCGCTGCAGCAGCAGGGCCCTCTCCAGCTGGCCGAGCCTTCCTTCGGGATCGGGATCCTCCTGGGCACCCTCATCCCCAGCGGCGGGAGCGGTCTCCCGCTCCAGTTCCGCCAGCAGGGCCGCTTCCGGGTCCTCCCCCACCAGCAGGGGCCTCAGCTGGGCGGGCACCCGCGGTGCGGCCAGCACCGCCAGTTCCAGCTGCCGGCGCGCCAGATCGTTCACCACCGAGGGGCGATCCAGGCTCTCCAGCAACCCATTGAGCCAGAGCAGCAGGCTGAGCGCCAGGCTCACCAGGGCCAGCACCGACTTCCAGGACCCCGTCCGCTGCCGACCGCCTGGCGCCACCCCAACTCCCCGAGCCACTGCCCGATTGTGCCCGGCTGGGCGCCAGGCTCCCGGTCGTGCCACCAATACGATGGCGGCGCTTCCGGCCCCCGACCCGTGTCCCTTCGGCTTCTGCTGGTTCGCCACGGTCTCAGCAGCTTCAACAGCGACCGCCGCATCCAGGGCCGCGACGATCTCTCGGCACTCACCGACGAAGGGAGGGAGCAGGCGCGCCGCACCGGCGCCGCCCTGGCCGACCTGCCGCTGGAGGCGGCCTACACCTCACCGCTTCGCCGGGCCCGCGACACCGCCCTCACCCTGCTCGAGGCCCACGGCGGCGGCACCGGTGCGATCGAAGATGAGGATCTGCTGGAAGTGGATCTGGCCCCCTGGAGCGGTCTGCTCAGCAGCGAGGTGCGGGAGCGCTTTCCGGAGCAGCACCACCTCTGGCGCGTCGCACCCGAACGGCTGGTGCTGGAACGGGAGGGCGGCCAGCCTTACCGGCCGGTGGAGGAGTTGCTGGGCCAGGCCTGCCGCTTCCGCGACCGGCTGCTGGAGCGCCATCTGGAGGACGGGGCTCCCGATCGCACCGTGCTGGTGGTGGGGCACAACGGCATCCTGCGCTGCCTGCTGCTCAGCCTGCTCGGACTGCCCGCGAGCGGCTTCGTGCGCCTCCGCCTCGACAACGCCTCGCTCTCCGTGCTGAATCTCCAGCCCGGCTCCGGCGATGGCGGGCGGCGGGCGGAGGTGCAGATCGAATCCCTCAACGGCACCTCGCACCTGGGCCGGGGACTGCCGCCGAAAGGTCCGGGTGCGCGGTTGCTGCTGGTGCGCCACGGCGAAACCGACTGGAACCGGCAGGGCCGTTTCCAGGGCCAGATCGACATCCCCCTCAACGCCAACGGTCTCTCCCAGGCCGCCGCCGCCGCCAGGTTCCTGGCGCCGGTGGAACTCCGGAGGGCCTACACCAGCGCCATGGCCCGTCCCCGCCAGACGGCCGAGCTGATCCTGGCCGAGCACCCCGGCGTGCCCCTCACCACGCTGCGAGGGCTGCTGGAGATCGGCCATGGGCTGTGGGAGGGCTGTCTCGAGAGCGAGATCGCCGCCAGCTGGGCGGAGCTGCTGGCCCAGTGGAAGCGCGCCCCGCACACGGTGCAGATGCCGGAGGGCGAGAACCTGCAACAGGTGTGGGATCGCTCCCTGGTGAGCTGGAACCGCATCGCCGCCAGCCTCGATCCCGACGAGACGGCGCTGGTGGTGGCCCACGATGCCGTCAACAAGACGATCCTCTGTGGCCTGCTCGGGCTCACCCCGGCCGACATCTGGATGGTGAAGCAGGGCAACGGCGGTGTCACGGTGGTCGACCTGCCCCTGCCCGAGCGGCCGGGCGGGGAGGTGCCACCACAGGTGGTGAGCTGTCTGAACCTCACCGCCCATCTCGGCGGGGTGATCGACCGCACCGCCGCCGGCGCCCTGTGAGGGAGCCCCGCCTGCTGCGGGACGTGGGCCTTCTGGAGGGGCCCGATCGCGTCCTGCGGCGCGAGACGGTGCTGCTGGAGGAGGGTCGGCTTGCGGCGGAGGGCGCGGCGG
>CALRKZ020000017.1:0-75017 GCA_943368365.1 Mesorhizobium carmichaelinearum | reverse complement strand
CCGGGCTGCCGAGGATCCCGAATTCGAGACCTTCTACACGAAGAACATTCTTCTGAACGAAGGTCTGCGTGCCTGGATGGCACCGGCCGACCAGCCGCACGAAAACTTCGTCTTCCCTGAAGAGGTTCTGCCCCGTGGTAACGCTCTCTAATCCCAATCTCACCGCGGTCGGGGGCAAAGACCTCGATTCCACCGGTTATGCCTGGTGGGCGGGCAACGCCCGCCTGATCAACCTCTCCGGCCGTCTGCTCGGCGCCCACGTGGCCCATGCCGGTCTGATGGTGTTCTGGGCCGGCGCCATGATGCTGTTCGAGGTGAGCCACTTCACCTTCGACAAGCCGATGTACGAGCAGGGTCTGATCCTGTTCCCCCACGTGGCCACCCTCGGCTACGGCGTCGGCCCCGGCGGCGAGGTCACCGACCTCTACCCCTTCTTCGTGGTTGGGGTTCTGCACCTGATCAGTTCCGCCGTGCTGGGCCTCGGCGGCCTCTACCACGCCCTGCGCGGCCCCGAGATCCTCGAGAACTACTCCGCCTTTTTCTCGCAGGACTGGCGCGACAAGAACCAGATGACCAACATCATCGGCTACCACCTCATCCTGCTGGGAGTGGGTGCGCTGCTGCTGGTGTTCAAGGCCATGTTCTTCGGCGGTGTCTACGACACCTGGGCCCCCGGCGGCGGCGACGTGCGGGTGATCACCAACCCCACCCTCAGCCCCGGCGTGATCTTCGGCTACCTGTTCCGGGCTCCCTTCGGCGGCGAGGGCTGGATCATCGGGGTGAACTCGATGGAGGACATCATCGGTGGCCACATCTGGATCGGTCTGATCTGCATCTTCGGCGGCATCTGGCACGTCATCACCAAGCCATTCGGCTGGGTGCGCCGCGCCTTCATCTGGAACGGTGAGGCCTATCTGAGCTACAGCCTGGGCGCCCTGAGCTTCATGAGCTTCATCGCCTCGGCCTTCATCTGGTTCAACAACACCGCCTATCCCTCGGAGTTCTACGGCCCCACCAACGCCGAATCCTCCCAGGCCCAGAGCTTCACCTTCCTGGTGCGCGACCAGCGCCTCGGCGCCAACATCGGCTCCGCCATGGGTCCCACCGGCCTGGGCAAATACCTGATGCGCTCCCCCACCGGCGAGATCATCTTCGGTGGTGAAACCATGCGCTTCTGGGATTTCCGCGGCCCCTGGCTGGAGCCCCTGCGCGGCCCCAACGGCCTGAGCCTCGACAAGCTCCAGAACGACATTCAGCCCTGGCAGGTGCGCCGTGCGGCCGAATACATGACCCACGCCCCGAACGCCTCCCTCAACTCCGTGGGCGGCATCATCACCGAACCCAACTCGGTGAACTTCGTGAACGTGCGTCAGTGGCTCTCGGCCACCCAGTTCGTGCTGGCCTTCTTCTTCCTGGTGGGCCATCTCTGGCACGCCGGCCGCGCCCGCGCCGCGGCCGCCGGCTTCGAGAAGGGCATCGACCGTCAGGCCGAGCCCACGCTGGCCATGCCGGATCTCGACTGATCGCATCCATTCCGACCGGTCGATCATCCGGTTGAACCATCGGTCACCCCTCCTTCAAACCCCTGCCGTGGCAGGGGTTTTTTGTTGGCGAAAGACCCTGTCATCGCTGCCGGAACCGCAGTCGAACTCTGGTTGCACCTGCCCCGGCAGCGATTCCTACGTTCGGCCCGTACCGGTTGCCAATGGCTCCCATGAACAACCTCCCGGTGGTTCCACACATGCTCCGCCGCCGCACCAGCGGCTGGCTTGCCGCCCTCTGCGTCGGCCTGCCGATGCCGGCTCTCGCCCAGACCAGCAGCCTCGATCTCTCCCGCAGCGGCGTGATCTGCGATCGGGCCACGCGCATCTGCTACGACCGCCAAGGCATCTCGCTGCCGCACACCCGACAAGCCTTCGGGGCCCGCGCCGAGCAGTCCCTGCTGCGGCAGTACTCCGGCCGACCCAAGCCCACCCAGTTCCAGCTCAGCACGGGCCAGGTGTGCAACCTTCGGGAGCAGACCTGCTGGGACGATGGCTGGCAGAAGAGCAACGTCAGCAAGTGGCTCAGCCGACAGCTCTTCGACAGCGAAACCGCGCAGTCCCAACCCCCCGGCGCCAACGCGCCCTGGGATCGCTACGGCTGGAGCGGCAACCCAGGCTGGAATGGCAATCCGGGGTGGAATAGCAATCCGGGGTGGAACGGCAGCGGCTACGGCGCTCCGTGGGGAGCGAGGGAGCGTGATCAGGCGTACTGCGACCTGACCCAGCGCGGCCGGCAACTGTTCCGTGGAACCTGCGAACTGGTCCGGCGCGGCGGCGCCGACGGGCCCTCCTATGTGGTGGAGCTCCGCGACGGTCGGCAGTATGCCTTCCGCAACCGGGGAGGACAGCTGGTGCTCACGGATGCCACCGGCATCTGGCCGGTGCAGCACGGCAGCAACGGCGCCGGCGGCGTGTTCCGCTGGGGTGATCTGGAGCTGGTGACCAGTCGCGGCAACGACCCAGGCCCGGCGGCGAACCTGAGGCTGAATCCTTCGGCTTCGATCCTGCAGGACCTGATCAACAACCTGTTCCGCTGATGTCAGCGCTGTGCCGCCGGCAGCCAGCGGCGCAGCAGCGGCAGGCTGAGCCCGATCACATTGCTGAAGCAGCCCTCGATCCGCTCGACCACCAGGCCGCCGCGGCCCTCGAGGGCGAACCCACCGGCGCACTGAAGCGGCTCCCCCGTGGCCACATAGGCGCTGATCTCCGCATCGGTGAGCGAAGCGAAGAGCACACGACTGATCACGGTCTCCTGCCGCAGGCTCACCACCTGGCCAGCGGCGGAGAGCTCCAGCAGGCAGTGCCCCGTGAGCAGGTCGCCCCACTGACCGGCCAGGCGCCGCCAACGCGCCGCGGCCTGGATGGGATCCGCCGGTTTGCCGAACACCTCCCCCTCAAAGCGCAGCAGCGAATCGCAGCCGAGCACCCCCCATGCCCCTGCCGGGGGGACGCCGGCGGCGACGCCCTCCGCCTTGGCCCGGGCCAGACGCTGCACCAGCTGGGCGGCGTCCGGCTCAAGGATCGCGGCCTCATCCACGTCGCTGGCCCTGACCCGGTGGGGGATGGCGGCCTGCTCGAGCAGACGACGACGGGCAGGGGAAGCGGAGGCGAGCAGCAGGAACGACATCGGCCCGGGCGATTGCGGCGATCCTCGGATCCCGGCGTCCATCCTGGAGAATCGGGGCATGGACGGCCCTTCCTGCGATCCTCGCTCCCTGGCACGCGCCGCCAGCGCCCTGCGCTGCCTGCCGTTCCGGCGCGCCTTCTACGAACGGCTGGAGCAGAAGGCGATGGCCAGCAACGAACTCTGCGCGCTTCCCGACTGGCGCCGCTACTGCTTCGCCCCGATGGGCCCCGGGCGCGCGGAAGACCATTTCATCTGGCTGATCCGGCTGGGCGTGCTGCGGCGGGAGGTGGACGGCCAGGGGCTGACCGAACGGGTGCGGTTGACCCCGATGGGCCGGCAGCTGCTGAGCGGTTGGAGCGGGGAGATCCCCCGTGCCGGGCTGGGCGAACGGATCCATCAGAACCTGCGCCGCCACAGGCCACGGCTGTGAATCCCAGCCCGCGATCCCCTGGCAGCGCCGGGCTTCAGCCGGCGCCGGCCCTGATGGTGCTGGGCACGAGCAGCGGCGCCGGCAAATCCCTGATGACGGCGGCACTGTGCCGGGTGCTGCGGCGCCGCGGCGAGACCCCGCTGCCCTTCAAGGGGCAGAACATGAGCCTCAACGCCTGGGTGGACGCGGAGGGCGGTGAGATGGCCTACAGCCAGGCACTGCAGGCCTGGGCCGCCGGTCTGGAGCCGACGGTGGCCATGAACCCCGTGCTGCTCAAGCCTCAGGGGGATTCCACCAGCGAGGTGATCCACCTGGGCCGCTCGGTGGGCGTGGCCCGGGCGGAGCACTACTACCGCGACTGGTTCCGGCCCGGATGGGCGGCGATCCGCCGGGGCCTGGCGACCCTGCAGGCCACCCACCCGGAGGGGCGGCTGGTGCTGGAGGGGGCCGGCAGCCCGGTGGAGGTGAACCTGCAGCGGCGCGACCTCACCAATCTGCGGCTGGCCCAGTACCTGAGGGCCCGCTGCCTGCTGGTGGCCGACATCGAGCGTGGCGGGGTCTTCGCCCAGGTCGTCGGCACCCTGGCCCTGCTGCGCCCGGTGGAGCGGCCGTTGATCCGGGGGATCCTGATCAACCGCTTCCGCGGCCGCCGCGAACTGTTCGACGAGGGCCGCGACTGGCTGGAGCGTCGCACCGGCGTGCCGGTGCTGGGGGTGATGCCCTGGCTGGAGGAGATCTTCCCGCCGGAGGATTCGCTCGACCTGCTGGAGCGGCGGGCGCGCAAACCCGAGGCGGAGCTGGAGATCGCCGTGATCCGACTGCCCTCGATCAGCAACTTCTCCGATCTCGATCCGCTGGAAGCCGAACCGAGCCTGCGGCTCCGCTGGATCCGCCCGGGTGATCCGCTCGGCAGCCCCGATGCGGTGGTGCTGCCGGGCAGCAAGCGGACGATCGCCGATCTGGCGGTGCTGCGCCGCTGCGGCCTGCAGGAGCAGCTGGAGGGCTACGTGAGGGGTGGGGGCCACCTGTTCGGGATCTGCGGCGGCCTGCAGATGCTCGGCCGGCACCTCGAGGATCCCGGCGGCCATGAGGGGGGGTCGGAGCCGGACGCCGCCGCCGCGGAGATGCCCGGGCTGAACCTGCTCCCCCTGCGGACCCGGTTCGGAAGCGACAAGGCGCTGCGACAGCGCCGCAGCCGCGCCCTCTGGCCGGCCGACGGCGACGGAGCGGCCTTGACGCTGGAGGGTTTCGAGCTGCACCGGGGCCGCACCACCTGCCTGGATCCCGGGCTCTGCCGGCCCCTCGCCGCCGACGGGGAGCTGGGCTGGTGGCAGGCCATCGGCCCCGCGGCAGACAGCGCGGCGGAGGGCGGCGAGACGGCCGGGGTGGTGGCCGGCACCTACCTGCACGGGGTGTTCGAGGCCGGAGCCTGGCGGCGGCGCTGGATCAACGGTCTGCGGCGGCGGCGCGCGCTGCCGGCCCTGAGCGAGGCGCAGCCCCACCACGCCAGCCAGCGCGAGGCGCTGCTGGAGCGCCTGGCCGAGGCCTTCGAGCAGCATGTGGACCTCACACCCCTGCTGGGATCGCCATGACGGCCCGCCGGCCGATCGTGATCGACTGGCCCGACGGCCGGCAGAGCTGCGTTCCGCCTGGCACCGACTGGCTGGAGGCCGCCCAGGCAGCCGGTGTGGCCGTTCCCACCGGCTGCCTGGGCGGCAGCTGCGGCGCCTGCGAGATCGAGGTGAACGGCCGGGTGGTGCGGGCCTGCATCGCCACCGTGCCGGCGGTGCGCAGCGGCCGGCTGCGGGTGGAGCTGGCCAGCGATCCCTTCTGGTGAACCGCCGCGGGATGGGGGTTCAGCGGGGCTGGATCAATCCACCGCCCAGCAGCACCTCACCGGCGTAGAACACCGCCGCCTGGCCGGGGGCGATCGAGAACTGCTCCTCGGCGAACTCCAGCCGGCCGCGCCAGGGCCGGGAGGCGGCCCGGTCGGCCGGGGTGGGGTCGAGGGGGGCGAGCCGGGCGCGCACCGGAGCACTGCGGTAGCGCACCTGCACCTCCAGATCGAGCGGCGCCTCCGGCGGGGCGATCGACACCCAGTTGATCGCGCCCACCTCGCACCGGAGGCAGGCGGCCTCGGAGCGGGGGGCCACCACCACCCGGTTAAGCGCGCCGTCGAGCCGCACCACGTGCAGCGGCTCGCTCCAGGCCACGCCCAGGCCCTTGCGCTGGCCGATCGTGAAGTGCTCGATGCCGTCGTGCTGGCCCACCACCGTGCCATCGGCGAGCACGATCTCCCCCTGGCGCGGCGGCAGGTAGGCGTCGAGGAAGGCCTTCATCGAGCCGTGGTGATCGGCCAGGCAGAGATCCTGGCTCTCGGGCTTGGTGGCGGTGCGCAGGCCGAGCCGGGCCGCTTCGCGCCGGGTGTCGGCCTTGGTGAGCTCCCCGAGGGGGAACACCAGCCGGCCGAGGTTCTCCTGCGGCAGGTCGTAGAGGAAGTAGCTCTGGTCCTTGCGCCCGTCGAGGCCGCGCAGCAGCCAGTGGCGGCCGGCCATGGCGTCGGCGGGCAACCCCGGCGGCGCCAGCCGCCCCGGATCGGCGGCATGGCGCACCCGGGCGTAGTGACCGGTGGCCAGACGTTCCAGGCCCCGCTCCGCGGCGGCCCAGGCGAGCATCGGGCCGAACTTCACCTCCCGGTTGCAGCGCGAGCAGGGCAGGGGCGTGACCCCGGCGGCGTAGCCCTCCACCAGGAACCCGACGATCTGCTCGCGGAAACGCTCCCGGCTGTCGACCACGTGGTGGGGAATCCCGAGCTGCTCGCACACCCCTGCCGCGTCGACCAGGCCCTCGGCGCAGCACGCACCCTTGCCGCTCATCAGCCAGAGGGTGAGCCCCTCCACCTGCCAGCCCGCCTCCCGCAGCAGGGCGGCGGTGAGGGAGCTGTCGACCCCGCCGGAGAGACCCACCGCCACGCGGTGGTCGCCGGGCCAGTCCCTCAGGCGGGCCAGGGCCGCCTCGCCGGCGGGCGAAGCCCCCGGCGGGAGGGTGGCGGGGCCGGGGGCCGGCGGTGGGCTGGAGAGGGCGGGCGCCATGGAGGAGGCGGAGGAACCGGACGCGCTGCGGACGGCAAGGATCGGTGTCCCCATCATGGAACCGGACCCCCGCCGATCGGCTGCCCCCGTGCCCAGCTGGCCCCGTCGCGATGCCGACCATCTGCTGGTGACCTCCGCCCAGATGGCGGCGCTCGAGGAGCGCCTGTTCGCCAGCGGGCTGCCGGTGGAGGCACTGATGGAGAAGGCGGCGCTCCAGGTGAGCCGGCGGCTGCTGGAGCGGGCGGAGGCTCTGCGGCAGGGGGCCCTGGTGCTGGTGGGGCCAGGCCACAACGGCGGGGACGGCCTGGTGGTGGCGCGGGAGCTGCACCTGGCGGGGGTGCCGGTGCGGATCTGGAGCCCGTTCGAGCGGCACCGGCCCCTCACCGAAGCCCATCTGCGCCACGCCGACTGGCTGGGGATTCCACGGCTCGAGCGTTCCCCGGATCCGGGCGAGGCTGCGCTCTGGATCGACGCCCTGTTCGGCATCGGCCAGCACCGACCGCCGCCGGAGGCGATCACGGCGCTGCTCGGCCAGCGGCACCAATGCGGCGATGGGCGGCTGGTGGCGATCGACGTGCCCACCGGCCTCTGTGCGGACACCGGCCGGCGGCTGTGCCGGGCGCCGGCACGGGCGAGCCTCACCTGCTGCCTGGGTCTGCTCAAGCGCGGGCTCGTGCAGGACACGGCCCTCGATCTGGTGGGGCGGCTGGAGCGGCTCGATCTGGGCCTGCCGCCGGCTCTGCTGGCGGATCTGCCGGCCGACACCCCCCTGGCCCTCGGCGGGGGCGACCGCGCCACCGCCCCGCTCACGCGGCTGCCGCGAGCCGCCGCCAAGTACGGGCGGGGTCGCCTGCTGGTGATCGCCGGCAGCGGCGCCTACCGCGGCGCCGCCCTGCTCAGCCTGCTGGGGGCGAGTGCGAGCGGCTGCGGCAGCCTGCGGGCCGCCGTGCCCTCCAGGGTGGGGGAACGCCTGTGGAGCGAGCTGCCGCAGGTGGTGCTGGAGGAGCCCGCCGAGGACGGGGCCGGCCGGCCCGACCTGGAAGCGCTGCTGACCCCGGCACGGCTCGAGCGCGTCGATGCGGTGCTGCTCGGCCCGGGGATCGGCGGCCCGGCCGCAGTGGCGGAGGGGCCGGAGGACGAAACCCTGGCGGGATGGGCGGCCCTGCAGCGGTTCGACGGGCTGCTGCTGCTCGATGCCGACGGACTCAACCGTCTGGCCGCCGGTGCGGCCGGAGCCCCCCTGGCCTGGTTGCAGGGGCGGGCCGGGCCCACCTGGCTCACCCCCCACGCCGCGGAGTTCGCCCGCCTGTTCCCGGCGCTGGCGGAGCAGGAACCCCTGGAGGGGGCCCTGGCCGCCGCGCGCCTGAGCGGGGCCGCCGTGCTGCTGAAGGGGGCACGCAGCGTGGTGGCCGCTCCCGATGGCCGCCGCTGGCAGCTGCGGCAGGCGGCGCCGGAGGTGGCCCGGGCGGGCCTGGGCGATGTGCTGGCCGGCTACGCGGCCGGCCGCGGCGCGATGGCGGTGGCGGCCGGGATAGGGCCCGAACCGGCCTTGCTGGCGGCCGCCGTGCTCGACCATGCCGCGGCCGGGCTGGCCGCCCGGGATGGGGAGGGCGTGGGAGCGGCGACCCCCCAGGCGGTGGCAGGCCGGCTGGCCGCAGCACGAGCGCGGCCAGCAGATGATGCGGCACAAGCAGATCCTTGGGGCCACGAATAGACAGGTTGCACGCAGGAAACCTCGGCCCGGAATCCAGTCGAATTCTGGATTGTGTCGTTTTGCTCGCACAATCTTGAAAGGTTTTTGAAATTACATAGCCAATCGGGGAATTCATCAGAGATTGGCGCAACTTTTAGGATCCGGGCACATGCCAGCCAGCAGCGTTCGTGCCAGTGAGAGCAGTCGGCGCCGCTCCAGCGATCCGATCAGCTGGTATCTCGCCAAGATCGGGCGCGTGCCCCTGCTCACGCCGGCCGAGGAGATCGAGCTGGGCAATCAGGTGCAGGCGATGATGCAGCTGCTGGAGACGGGCCCCCCCGAGAGCCCCACGGATCGGCAGAAACAGATCCTGCGGATCGGTCGTCGCTCCAAGGAACGGATGATGAAGGCCAACCTGCGCCTGGTGGTCAGTGTGGCCAAGAAGTACCAGGGCAAGGGTCTCGAGCTGCTCGACCTGATCCAGGAGGGCTCGCTCGGCCTGGAGCGGGCGGTGGAGAAGTTCGATCCCACCCGCGGCTACAAGTTCTCCACCTATGCCTTCTGGTGGATCCGCCAGAGCATGACCCGGGCGATCGCCTGCCAGTCGCGCACGATCCGCCTGCCGGTCCACCTGAGCGAGCGCCTCACCGCGGTGCGCCGCGTGAGCCTGGAGCTGGCCCACAAGCTCGGGGCCATGCCCAGCCGTGGGGAGATCGCCGAGGCGATGGCGATTCCGATCGAGGAACTCGACGCCCTTCTGCGTCAGGCCCTCACCACCTCCAGCCTCGACGCCCCGGTGAACGGCGAGGAGGGCCGCAGCTTCCTGGGCGATCTGATCGCCGATCAGGCCAATGAGGAGCCCCTCGATCGGGTGGAGCGGGGCATGCACCAGGAGCAGCTGGGTCGCTGGCTCGGGCACCTCACGGAACAGGAGCGCCAGGTCCTGGAACTGCGCTTCGGGCTGGAGGGGGGCGAACGCCACACCCTGGCCGAGATCGGGCGACTGCTCGACGTGTCACGGGAGCGGGTGCGGCAGGTGGAGCTCAAGGCCCTGCGCAAACTGCGCAATCTCACCCACCGCATGCCGACCCAACTCTGATCAGGGAACGTTCAGTCGCGGCCCAGTTCAGTCTTCGGCCCAGATGTAGCGGGTGAGCTCGGAGCCGTCGGGCTCCGGAGCCGCCAGGGCGAACTCCACGGCGTCGACCACCTCGGCATCGATCTCCTTCTCGATCGCCTTGAGTTCATCGGCGGTGGCCAGCCCCTGGGAGGTGAGGTGGGCGGCCAGGCCCTTGATCGGATCACGCTCCGCCCAGAACCGCTTCTCCTCCTCGCTGCGCAGTTCGTCGGGATCGGCCAGGGAGTGGCCGCGGAAGCGGTAGGTGAGGCACTCGAGCAGGGTGGGCCCCTCGCCGGCGCGGGCGCGCTCGAGGGCCCGCTGGGTGGCGGCCCGCACCGCCAGCACATCCATGCCGTCGACCTCCTCGCCGGCCATGCCGAAGGCGGCCGCCTTCCGCCAGATCTCCGGGTCGCTGGTGGCGCGGTCGTGGGCCATGCCGATCGCCCACTTGTTGTTCTCCACCACGAAGAGGATCGGCAGTTTCCAGAGCGCCGCCATGTTCAGGCACTCGTAGAACTGACCGTTGTTGCAGGTGCCATCGCCGAAGAAGGCGGCCGTGACGGCATCGCTGCTGGCGTCGCCGAGGGCATCGCGCCGGTAGCGGCTGGTGAAGGCGGCCCCGAGCGCCACCGGAATGCCCTCACCGATGAAGGCATAACCACCGAGCAGGTGATGCTCGCGCGAGAAGAGGTGCATGGAGCCACCCCGGCCCTTGCTGCAGCCGGTGGCCTTGCCGAACAGCTCACTCATGACCTCGCGGGCCGGCACGCCGCAGCTGAGGGCATGCACGTGATCGCGGTAGGTGCTGCAGAACCAGTCGTGCTGGGGGCGCATCGCCTTGATCACCCCGCTGCTGACGGCCTCCTGGCCGTTGTAGAGATGCACGAAGCCGAACATCTTGCCCCGGTAGTACATCTCGGCGCACTTGTCCTCGAAGCGGCGCCCGAGGGTCATGTCGCGGAAGAGATCCAGGCCCTCCTGACGGTTCACCGTGGCCGGGCCGGCGGAATAGAGCGCCGCGACCCGTTCGGCGTGGCTGCCGGCACCGCTGGCCGGGATGTCCTGACGGAGCGGGGCGGCGATCTCCTGAGTCATGACCGGGGAGTCGGAGCTGCTTGATTGCCGACTGTACGGGGTCCGTCCGCGGGCGGGGGTCAAAACCGATGCCTCTGACTACACTCGGCCCCACCGCCCCTGCCAGGGCCTGCGCGTCGCCGGGTTGGAACTGCCGATCGATCATTTCCGTCTGCTCGGCGTGAGTCCGGCCACCGAACCCGATGCGGTGCTCCGCGCCCTGCAGCAACGGCTGGAACGGGTGCCCGATGCCGGCTTCACCGCCGAGGCCCTCGAGGCCAGGGCGGCCCTGCTCCGCGCCAGTGCCGACCTGCTCTGCGATCCGGAGCGGCGCCTGGCCTACGAAGCCGACCTCACGGCGCTTGAGGAGGGCGCCGACGATGTCTGCCCGGGACTCGATCTCCCCCCTTCCAAGGAAGTGGGAGGGCTGATCCTGCTCCATGAGGCCGGCCAGTCGTTCGATGCCTTCGAGGCCGCCCGCCGCAGCCTGCAGCCGCCCCAGGCGCCGGCCCTCGGCAGCGGCCGTGAGGCGGATCTGGCCCGGCTGGCGGGGTTGGCCTGCGGCGGCGCCGCCGCCGACCTGCGGCGGGAACGCCGTTACGAAGCCGCGGCCGGCCTGCTCCAGCAGGGCCTGCAACTCCTGCAGCGGATGGGCCAGCTCCCCCAGCACCGCCAGCGGCTGGAGGCTGAGCTGCAGGCACTGCTCCCCTTCCGGGTGCTCGATCTGATCAGCCGCGATCTGAGCGCCAGCGCCGAACGGACCGAGGGACTGGCGCTGCTCGAAACCCTGGTGCAGCGCCGTGGCGGTCTGGAGGGGGAGGGCGATCCGGCCTTTCCCCGGGAGGAGTTCCAGGCCTTCATCAAGCAGATCCGCCAGTTCCTCACGGCTCAGGAGCAGGTCGACCTGTTCGGGCGCTGGGCCGCCAACGGATCCGCCGCCGCCCAGTTCCTGGCCACCTATGCCCTCACCGCCTCCGGCTTCGCGCAGCGCAAGCCGGAGCGCATCCTGGCCGCCCGCGAGCGACTTCAGGCCGGCGGCCAGCCCGGTGTGGAGCCGTTTCTGGCCTGCCTGAACCTGCTGCTGGGTCAGATCGAGCCGGCCCTCGCCAGCTTCGAGCGGGGCGCCAGCGAGGAACTGCGCCAGTGGGCCGCCGAACAGGGCGACGATCCGCTGGCCCAGCTCTGCGCCTACTGCCGCGACTGGCTCAGCCGCGAGGTGCTGCGCGACTACCGCGACATCGAAGCCGAGGCCGATCTGGAGTCCTACTTCGCCGATCGCGACGTGCAGGCCTACGTGGAACAGCAGGACCGCCGCCGCCATCGCGACGGTGGCGGCGGCACCACCTTGCCAGAGGCGCTCGAGGCGGCGGCCTGGGAGACCGGCTGGACTGCTGACACGCTCGGCGCTGGCGGCACGGATGCGCTGGGGAGAACCCCCTCGGGCGCCGAGCCTGAAGCCGCTCCGCCGCCCGGGGGCGAAGCCGAGCCGCCTTCGGAAACCGGCAGGCCGCGCGAGCGTTGGGAACGGTCCCTGCTCTCGGGGTTGGCGACCTTGCGGCAACGCCCGCTGCTCTTGGGCCTGATCGCGGCCTTGGGGATCGGTGCCGGCGGCTGGCAGCTGCTCCGTCCGCGCCCGGTGCCGCCGCCGCCGAAGCCGGTGGCCAGTTCCAAGCCGAAGCCCACGGCGCCTGCGCCGGCCAGCCCCTTGCCGCTCAGGGCCGAGGCCCCCAGCGAGGCTCAGTTACGGGCGCTGCTGGAGGGCTGGCTGGCGGCGAAAGCGGCGGTTCTCCTGGGTGAGAAGCCCCGGCTGCCACTGGATGAGCTGGCCGCCCCCGCCCAGGTGAGCGCCGCCCTCAGCCAGGAACAGCGCCTCGCGTCGCGGGGTGAGCGGGAGCAGGTGAAGGTCCGGGTCGATGCCTTCCGGGTGACCGAGCGGGGCCCACGCCGGATCGAAGCCGCCGTGGACCTCACCTACAGCGACGAACGGCGCGACCGGGAAGGCCAGGTGGTGGAGCGCACCAGCCCGCTGCAGCTGCGCAACAGCTACGTCTTCGTCCGTGACGGCGGCACCTGGAAGGTGCTGGCCTTCCGCCGGCGCGGCTGAGGCCGGCGCGTCCAGGCCTGCTTTTTACGATCGGCCCAGCGCCGCCCCCTCCCCCTCCATGTTCGACGAGCTTTCCCAGCGGTTTGAAGACGCGGTCAAGAGCCTCAAGGGGCAGGACCGGATCACCGAAACCAACGTGGAGGGAGCGCTCAAGCTGGTGCGCCGCGCCCTGCTCGAGGCCGACGTCAGCCTGGAGGTGGTGCGGGAGTTCGTGGAGGAGGTCCGCGCCAGGGCGGTGGGGGCCGAGGTGGTGCGCGGCATCAGCCCCGATCAGAAGTTCATCCAGCTGGTGCACGAGCAGCTGGTGGACACCATGGGCGGCGAGAACGCCCCCCTGGCCCGGGCGGCCGAGCCTCCCACCGTGATCCTGATGGCCGGCCTGCAGGGGGCGGGCAAGACCACCGCCACCGCCAAGCTGGGGCTGCACCTGAAGGAACAGGGCCGAAAGGCCCTGATGGTGGCCGCCGACGTCTACCGGCCCGCCGCCATCGACCAGCTGCGCACCCTGGGCGAGCAGATCGGCGTGGAGGTGTTCAGCCTCGGCGCCGAGGCCAGACCGGAGGACATCGCCGCCGCCGGGATCGCCAGGGCCAAGGAGGAGGGCTACGACACGGTGCTGGTGGACACCGCCGGCCGGCTTCAGATCGACACCTCGATGATGGAGGAGATGGTGCGGATCCGCGCCGCCGCGCAGCCCGACGAGGTGCTGCTGGTGGTGGATTCGATGATCGGCCAGGAGGCGGCCGAGCTCACCCGCGCCTTCCACGAGCAGGTGGGGATCACCGGCGCGGTGCTCACCAAGCTCGACGGCGACAGCCGCGGCGGGGCGGCCCTCTCGATCCGCAAGGTGAGCGGTGCGCCGATCAAGTTCATCGGCACCGGCGAGAAGGTGGAGGCGCTGCAGCCCTTCCATCCCGAACGGATGGCCAGCCGCATCCTGGGCATGGGCGACGTGCTCACCCTGGTGGAGAAGGCCACCAAGGAGGTGGAGCTGGCCGACGTGGCCCGCATGCAGCAGAAGCTTCAGGAAGCCTCCTTCGACTTCTCCGACTTCGTGCAGCAGATGCGGCTGATCAAGCGCATGGGCTCGCTGGGCGGGCTGATGAAGCTGATCCCGGGCATGAACAAGATCGACGACGGCATGCTCAAGCAGGGCGAGCAGCAGCTCAAGAAGATCGAGGCGATGATCGGCTCGATGACGGAGGCCGAACGGCGGCAGCCGGAGCTGCTGGCCAGCCAGCCCTCCCGTCGCCGGCGGATCGCGGCCGGCAGCGGCCACAGCCCGGCCGACGTGGACAAGGTGCTGGCCGATTTCCAGAAGATGCGGGGGTTCATGCAGCAGATGACCCGTGGCGGCCTGCCGGGCATGGGCGGCGGCCTGCCCGGGCTGGGCGGCGGCTTTCCCGGCATGGGCGGCGGGCCCGGGCTGGGCGGCTTCCCGGGCATGCCGGCCCCGGCGGGCCGTGGCGCCGCCCCCCGTCGGCCGGCCCGGCCGGCGAAGAAGCGCAAGGGCTTCGGCGAACTCTGAGCCGGGCCAGGCGGCAGGGTATCTTAATCGTTTGGCGCGTGATTTCACCGCCGCGCGGAACCAGCGCCCGCACCCTCCATCCCACCCCAGTCAGCAAGGCAAGGCCACGATGATCAAGCTCCGCCTGAAGCGGTTCGGCAAGAAGCGGGAAGCGAGCTTCCGCCTGGTGGCCACCAACAGCACCTCCCGCCGGGACGGCCATCCGCTCGAGGAGCTCGGCTTCTACAACCCCCGCACCAAGGAGACCCGGCTGAACACCGAGGCCATCCGGGTTCGCCTGGGCCAGGGAGCCCAGCCCACCGACACCGTGCGCTCCCTCCTGGAGAAGGGCGGGCTGATCGAGAAGACCGTGCGCCCCGGCGAAACCGTGGGCAAGGCCAAGCAGGCCGCCGCCCGTGAGGCCGCCGCCAAGCAGGCGGCCAAGGAAGCCGCCGAGGCCGCGGCGCTCGCCGCGGCCGCCAGCGAGCCTGAAGCCGCCACCGCCGAAGCCTGAACCGCCGCCCCATGAGCGGGGCCGACACGGTTCAGTCGCTGGCGATCGACCTGCCCGACCCCGCCGCGGCCCTCGCCCTGGCGGGCGAGGCGGAATCGACCCTGCATCGCCTCGAGGCCCTCACCGGAGCCTCGCTGGTGCTGCGGGGCCTGCAGTTGGTGATCCACGGCCGGCCAACCCAGCTGGAGCGGGCCTCGGCCCTGGTGGACCTGCTGCGGCCGCTCTGGCTGGGCGGCCAGGCGGTGGGCCAGGTCGACGTGCAGACCGCCCTCACGGCCCTCGACACGGGCCGCGCCGAGGAGCACCGCGCCCTGGCGGATCAGGTGCTGGCCCGCAGCCAGAGCGGCAAGCTGCTGCGGCCCCGCACTCTGCGCCAGCGCAGCTACGTCGAGGCGATGGAACGCCACGACCTCACCCTGGCCCTGGGCCCGGCCGGCACCGGCAAGACCTTCCTGGCCACCGTGCAGGCGGTGCGCATGCTCAACGAACGGCGGGTGGAGCGGCTGATCCTCACCCGGCCGGCGGTGGAGGCGGGCGAGCGGCTGGGCTTCCTGCCCGGCGATCTGCAGCAGAAGGTGGATCCCTACCTGCGGCCCCTCTATGACGCCCTGCACGCCCTGCTGGGGCCGGAGCGCACCGCGGCCCTGCTGGAGAAGGGGGTGATCGAGGTGGCGCCGCTGGCCTACATGCGGGGCCGCACCCTGGCCGATGCCTTCGTGATCCTCGACGAGGCCCAGAACACCACCGCCGCCCAGATGCGCATGGTGCTCACCCGGCTGGGGGAGAACTCCCGGATGGTGGTGACCGGCGATCCCACCCAGGTCGACCTGCCGCGCGAGCAGGTGAGCGGGCTGATCGAGGCAGCTGAGGTGCTCCAGGGGGTGGAGGGGGTGGCGATCTGCACCCTCACCGCCGCCGACGTGGTGCGCCACCCGCTGGTGCAGCGGCTGGTGCAGGCCTATGCCGCCCGTGACGAGCGCGCCGGCCGGCGGGAAGGCCGGTCCGGCAAGCCCAACAGATAGGGAGAACCGCCCAGCAGGCACCGGTGGCCGCTGGCAGGATGGATCCATTCGCAACGTCTGGTGCCATGCCGGCCAGCAGCAATTTCCAGCAAGCCATCCGCGAGGCCCAGTCCGGCGCCCTCGTGGGCCCCAATGTGGTGAACCGTGCCCTGCCCTACGTGGGCGGCGGCATGGTGCTCACCGCCGCCGGCGTGATGGGCGGCCTCACCCTGATGGCGAGCAGCCCGGCGCTGTTCATGCCGCTGTTCTGGGTGGCCCTGATCGGCAACTTCATCCTCTTCTTCGTCGCCCAGAACGTGGCGATGAAGGGCAACAACGGCGCCGCCCTGCCGCTGCTCGCCACCTACAGCCTGCTCACCGGCTACACCCTGAGCGGGATCGTGGCGATGGCGATCGGCACTGCCGGGATCGGCGCGATCGGCACCGCCGCCCTGGCCACCGGCATCACCTTCGTGATCGCCTCGATCGTGGGCCGTCGCATGAGCGACAGCCTGGGCCAGGCCCTCAGCGGCGTGGTGGGCCTGGGCATCCTCGGCCTGCTGATCGCGATGGTGGTGCAGATCGTGGGCAGCATCTTCGTGCCTGGATTCGGCGGCAGCGGCTTTGAGCTGCTGATCGCCGGCTTCGGCACGGTGTTGTTCGTGGGAGCCGCCTTCGTCGACTTCTACACGATGCCCCGCACCTACAGCGACGACCAGTACCTGGCCGGGGCGCTGGGGATGTACCTCACCTACATCAACCTGTTCATCTTCATCCTGCGGCTGATCATCGCCCTCAATGGCGGCGGCCGGCGGGAGTGATGGCCTGGGGGATCGACCCCATCCACCAGCGCCCCCGCGGGGGCGCTTTTTTCATGCTTCCGCCACCGCCAGGATGGCCGCGGCGATCGCCTGCCGCTGCTCGGCGTCGTAGCCCCAGCGATCGAGGAAGGCCACGTCGTCGCCCTCCCCGGCGGTGGCGGCCAGCAGCCGCTCCAGCCGCTGCTTCACCGCCGCCGGCTCCAGCAGGCGCAGCAGTTCGGTGCAGCGGGCCTGCACCCGCTCCGAGCCGGCCCGCTGGTCGCCGTCGCCGTTGCGGCCGTGCTGCAGCGCCATGGCGGTGCTCATCGCCAGGTTGCGGGCGCTCAGGTCCACCACCCCCTCGCCGGCGGCGCGCAGCTGCAGCACCAGGGGCTCGGGAAGCCGGTCCATCAGCGGCGAGTCGCCGGCCAGCGCCACCACGAAGAACCCCCGGGCCCCGTCGCGGCTGGCCACCAGCTCCGCGACCCGATCGGCGAGCACCTCGTCGCTGAGCTCGCCGCTCTCCCAGGCCGCGAGCCAGCCGGCGCTCAGCTGCATGGCCTGGGCGAAATCCACCGCGGCCGGGGCGGGGGAGTGGGGGTTGGGGGAGACGGACATCAGAGGCTGGGGCGGAGGGGTCGGCAGGGGACGAGCCGGGCGATGGGCTGCCAGTGTTGAGGTTATGGACACCCCGCCACCGGCCGAGAGCCTGCCCCAGCCCGCCAGCGTGCCGCCGGACTTCCGCTCGGGTTTCGTCGCCCTGATCGGCCGGCCGAACGTGGGCAAGTCGACCCTGCTCAACCGGCTGGTGGGGGAGAAGGTGGCGATCACCTCCCCGGTGGCCCAGACCACCCGCAACCGGCTGCGGGCGATCCTCACCACCCCCACCGCCCAGCTGGTGCTGCTCGACACGCCGGGCATCCACAAGCCCCACCATCTGCTGGGCGAGCGGCTCGTGCAGAGCGCCCGCGGCGCCATCGGCGAGGTGGACGTGGTGCTGCTGCTGGTGGACGGCAGCCAGCCGGCGGGCCGCGGCGACGGCTTCATCGTGGAGCTGCTCCGCCACTGCCGCGCCCCGGTGCTGGTGGCGCTGAACAAGAGCGACCGGGTGGAGCCGGCCGCGGCGGCGGGGCTGGAGGCCAGCTACCGGCAGCTGGTGGGGGCGGCCGAGCGCGACTGGCCCCTGCTCGCCTGCAGCGCCAGCACCGGGGCGGGCTGCGACGCCCTGGTGGAGGCCCTGGCCGAGCGACTGCCGCCGGGCCCTCACCTCTACCCGCCCGATGCGGTGAGCGATCAGCCGGAGCAGCTGCTGCTGGCGGAGCTGATCCGCGAGCAGGTGCTCACCCACACCCGCGAGGAGGTGCCCCATTCGGTGGCGGTGCAGATCGATCGGATCGTCGAGGACGGCCCGCGCATCGTCGTGCTGGCGACGGTGCTGGTGGAGCGCTCGAGCCAGAAGGGGATCCTGATCGGCAAGGGGGGGCGGATGCTCAAGGAGATCGGCAGCGGTGCCCGCGCCCAGATGCAGACGGTGTTCGACGGGCCGGTGCACCTGGAGCTGTTCGTGAAGGTGGTGCCGAACTGGCGGCGCAGCGCGGCGCGGCTGGCGGAGCTGGGCTACCGGGGCGACTGAGGCCGCGGGGGGCTGCTGCAGGATGGGGGCATCCGCCCGCCGCCGCGCCGTGACCGGCCCCAGTCCCGCCTTCCCGCCCCAAGATCTGCCCGCCTTCCTGGAGCTCTGCGCCGGCCGGTGGATGGGCCTGCGCAGCAGCCTGAGCGCCGCGGCGGCGACCGAGGGCGACGATGACGCCTGGCACGCCAGTGACCGCGGTGAACTGGAGATGACGCTGCTGGCCCCCGAGGGCGCCGGCAGCCTGGGGGGACTGGCGGTGAGCGCACCGCAGGGTGGCGAGCGGCGGCTCGGCTTCCGTGACGACGGCAGCCTGCACGACGGCAGCACCACGGTGGGGCAGTGGCAGCTCTGGCCCGACGGCAGCCTGGAGCTCGTGCTGGGGCGCGAGGGCTGGGAGCTGCGCGAGCGGATCTGGTTCACCAAGCCCAACCTGCGCCTGCGCAGCACCGTGGCCCGTTCGGCCGACGGACAGCCCGGCCCGGCCAGCTTCTGCTCCGAGATCCGCCGGGTGAGCCGGCCGGCGGCGGAGGCGGCCTAGGCGATGCGCCTCGATGCGGTGAGCCTGGCGCCCGAGGCGTTCGAGGCGCTGCGGGGCCTGGGGGTGATCGGGCGGGCGCTGGCGGCGGGCATCGCCGAGCTGCACGTGCACAATCCCCGCGATCACGCCACCGACCGCTACCGCAAGGTCGACGACGTGCCCTACGGCGGCGGCGCCGGCATGGTGCTCAAGCCGGAGCCGGTGTTCGCGGCGGTGGAGGCGATCCCGGTGCTGCCCCGGCGGCGGGTGCTGCTGATGAGTCCGCAGGGCCGGCCGCTGCGCCAGGCCGACCTGCAGCGCTGGGCCAGCGAATGCGATCAGCTGGTGCTGCTCTGCGGGCACTACGAGGGCTTCGACGAGCGGATCCGCTCCCTGGCCGACGAGGAGGTGTCGATCGGCGATTTCGTGCTCACCGGCGGCGAGCTGCCGGCGATGGTGGTGATCAACGGCGTGGTGCGGCTGCTGCCGGGCACCGTGGGCACGGCGGCCTCGCTGGAGGAGGAAAGCCACAGCGCCCTGCTGCTGGAGCACCCGCACTACACGCGTCCGGCCGAGTTCCGGGGCCTGGCGGTGCCGGCGGTGCTGCGCAGCGGCGACCACGGCGCCATCGCCCGCTGGCGGGCCGAGCAGCAGCGGCTGCGCACCCGCCAGCGGCGGCCCGATCTCTACGCCCGCTGGCAGCGGGAGCAGGGAGACTGGGCCTCCGAATCGCCCCCGTCCGCCCCCATGCAGCTGCGCATCGGCAACGGCTACGACATCCACCGGCTGGTGCCGGGCCGGCCCCTGATCCTGGGGGGTCTCACGCTGGAGCATCCGGAGGGGCTCGGGCTCGATGGCCACAGCGACGCCGACGTGCTGGTGCATGCGCTGATGGACGCCCTGCTGGGAGCCCTCTCCCTGGGGGACATCGGCCTCCACTTCCCCCCCGACGACCCCCGCTGGAAGGGTGCCGACAGCCTGGTGCTGCTGGAGCAGGTGGTGGCGCTGGTGCGGGAGCGGGGCTGGCAGGTGGTGAACGTCGACAGCGTGGTGGTGGCGGAGCGCCCCAAGCTCAAGCCCCACATCGCGGCGATGCGGGAGAGCATCGCGGGCCGGCTCGGCGTGGATCCGGATCAGGTGGGGGTGAAGGCCACCACCAACGAGGGGCTGGGGCCCACCGGGCGGGAGGAGGGCATCGCCTGCCATGCCGTGGCGCTGCTGCAACGGCCATGAGCAGCCTGTTCCGCTGGCTGGCCCGGGGGCTGCTCGTGCTGCTGCTGCTGCTCGCCCCCAGGGCAGAAGCCACCGCCCAGGCAGCCACCGCCACCGCAGCCCCGGCGCCTGGCCAGCCCGAGGTGTACGAACTGCTGCGGCTGGGGGTGCCACGCCAGGGCCTGGCCTGCTGGCGGCGGGCGGAGGCCGGCACCTGGCAGCGCTGGCTGGAGCGGCAGGGGGGCTTCGCGGGCCGGCAGCTGTTCTGGGATGCGGAGCGGGAGGAGGGTCTGGTGCTGATCGGCTGGGCCCGGGCCGCCGACTGGCACCGCATTCCCGAGGCCGAGGTGGCGGCGGCCCAGGCACGCTTCGAGGCGGAGGCCCACCGCTGTCTGGTGGAGGGTGAGGCGCTGGCGGCGACGCGGGCCCCGGCCCCCGGCCCGGTGCCCTACCCGCTGCTCTCGGCGGCGGCCCTGGAGCCCCAGGGGGCGGAGGGGAGCGAACGATGACCCAGGGGGGAATGGGCGACACGGGGGCCCGGATCGAGGGGCTGGCCGAGCTGGATCTGGGTCGCGGCGAGCGGCTCGGCATCGCCGAGGCGATCTGGGGCGAGCACAAGACGGCCGGCCAGATCGCCCGGATCCTCGAGCGGCTGGCCAGCCTGGGCCATCCGGCCCTGGTGACCCGCGTGAGCCCCGCCAAGGCGGAGGCGGTGCGCGAGGAACTCTCCGCCACAGACCTGAATCCCGAGCACCATCCCGAGGCCCGCTGCCTCAGCCTCGGTGCCCTGCCGCCGCCACCGCCGCCGGCCCCGGTGGCAATCCTCTGCGGCGGCAGCAGCGATCTGACGGTGGCCCACGAAGCCGCCCTGGCCCTGCGCTGCCACCGGGTGGCGACGGAGCTGGTGGTGGACGTGGGGGTGGCCGGGCTGCAGCGGCTGCTGGGCAAGCTGGAGGGGCTGCGGCAGGCCCAGGTGCTGATCGCCTGCGCCGGGATGGAAGGGGCCCTGCCCACGGTGCTGGCGGGCCTGCTGCCCCAGCCGGTGATCGGCGTGCCGGTGTCGGTGGGCTACGGCGTGAGCGCCGGCGGCGTGGCGGCCCTGCACGGCATGCTCGCCAGCTGCTCGCCGGGCATCACCGTGGTGAACATCGACAACGGCTACGGGGCCGCGATGGCGGCCCTGCGCATCCTCAACCTCAGAGGTGCTGGAGCTGGGGATAGGCGGTGAGCAGCTCCTCGGTGCTGAGCACCTCGCCCTCGCCCTCCGGCTGCCAGATCACCTCGAGGGCCAGAAGCTCGGCCGACGACACCGAACCGATCAGCCGCAGGGCTTCGCGCAGATCCTCGGCGGAGGAGACGCTGCGGGTGGGCATGCGGCCGCGGCTGGCCACCAGAAGGGTCACGGCGATGAAGTCGCTGGCGGCATCGGCGTTGCCCGCCGGCGCGGCGGTGTCCTGGAAGCGCTGACCGCCCACGTTGGCGGTGACCTCACGGCGGAGCTTGCCGCGTTCGGTCATCGAGAGGCGGTTGAAGGTGCTCTCGGCGCTGGTGAAGGGCACCTGCCCCAGCTCCCAGTTGGCGTAGACCCAGAGATCGGGATGGCGCAGCAGGGCCAGGCTGGTTTCCTGCAGCACCCGCTGCAGACCGCTGCTGCTGGCGGTGTCGGCCGTGGCGGCCAGGCGGCGCAGATCGGCCTGCAGCTCGCGGGCCGAGGCCAGCAGCCCCACCTGCAGCTGGGCGATCGACACCGGGCCTTCCGGCCGCGGGGCCGCCAGGCCGCCGCCCTCACCGGAGCCCAGGGAGGGGCCGCCCCGCAGGGCGTTGGCGATCACGCCCACGATCGCCATCAGCACCAGGAAGCCGAACAGGCCGCCGCCGCCGAAGCCGAAGATCGGGATCAGGAAGGGAAAACCGATCCCGCCACCGCCGTAGCCGCCGCGGTAGTTGCCGCGATAGCCGCCGCCGCCATAGCTGCGGGGAACGGAGGGGGCCGAACGGAAGCTGCCGCCGCCGATGCGGCCGCCGCTGGCGGCCCAGCTGCTGGCCGGCGCCGCCAGCAGCACCAGGGCGCTGAGCACGAAGGGCACCACCAGCCCGAGCGAGAGATGGCGGAGCAGCCGTGGGCGCTGCTGGGCAGGGCGGGCGGAGGGGGAAGGGGACACGGGGTCACCCGTTGCGAGTGGCACGAATCTAGGAACCGCCCCCCACGATGGTGACCACCTCCAGCACGTCGCCCTCGGCCACGGGCTGGGTGGGCCACCCCTGGCGGGGCAGGATCTCGCCGTTGAACTCCACCACCACCAGGCGGGGTTCGTAGCCCAGCTGCCGCAGCGCCTCCAGCAGCGACAGCCCCGCCGGGCAGCTCCGCTCCTCCCCGTTGAGCCGCAGGCGGATCGCCGCGCTCATGGGGCCTCTCCGGCGGGAGCGTCCGCCAGCTGGCCCAGCAGCGCGCGGCTCGCCGCGGCCGGATCGGCGGCCTCCATCACCGCCCGCACCACCGCCACGCCCCGGGCCCCCGCCGCCAGCACCGGCGCCAGCGTGGCGGCCTCGATGCCACCGATGGCGAAGAAGGGGATCGGACTGGTGGCGGCGGCATGGCGCACGTAGTCGAGCCCCACCGGCTCGCGGCCGGGCTTGGTGGGGGTGGCGTTGACGGGCCCGACGCCGACGTAGTCGCAGCCGTCGGCCACGGCCTGGGCCAGCTGCTCCGGCCGGTGGGTGCTGCGGCCGATCAGCCGGTCGGGTCCCAGCCAGCGACGCGCCACCGCCGGCGGTAGATCGTCCTGGCCCAGATGGAGGCCGTCGGCGTCGACGGCCAGGGCCAGATCGAGGCGGTCGTTGACCACGAACAGGGCGCCGTGGCGGGCGCAGAGCTGGCGCAGGGCACGGGCCTCGGCGTAGCGGCGGCGGTCGTCGAGCGCCTTGGCGCGGTACTGCACCAGGGTGACGCCGGCCGCCAGGGCGGCGGCCACGGTGCCCTCCAGGTCGGGCACGGGGCTGGTGATCAGGTAGAGGCGGCTGCGCCGCAGCCGCTCGCGCCGCTCGGCGCCGCCGCCGGCGCTCCGCAGCAGCTCCACCTCCAGGTCGTAGAGGGCGTAGCGCACGGCCGCGGCCTCGGCGGCGAGGGCGGGGTCGACGCCGCGGCCGAACTCCTCGAGCACCCGCAGCGCCTCCTGGGCCCGGCCGGCATTGGCCGCCACCACCTGGGCCGGCCCCTGCCGCTCCAGCTGGGCGGGGTGGGCCATGCCCGTGGCGGGATCGCTGGCGGTGTGCCGCGCCCGCTTGTAGGCGTCGTGGTGGCGGCGGCCGAGCCGCTGGCGCAGATCCTTGGTGCGGGCCACCAGGTCGTCACGATCGAGGCCGAAGCGGCACCAGTCCTCGATCACCCGCAGACCCTCGCGGGCCCGGTCGAGGTTGGCGTCGAGCAGCCGCAGCACGGCGGGGTCGGCGGCGGGTTCGGTGAGCGCCATCGGGGCGGAGATCGGCGAGGGCGGGGGGAGTGTGCTGGGCAGGAGAGCGCGGACTGCGTAGGGTGTGGCCGATCCCCAGACGGGCCCGATGGACGGCGGTGGCAGCGACAGCCCGATGCTCGTGCTGATCTCAGGAATTCTGCTGCTGGGCGGCATCGCCGCCTTCATCAGCTGGGGCCTGACCCACGCCTACGCCACCGGCTGATTCGGCAAGCAGACGGCGGGCCTGCTCGGCATCGGAGCCGATCTGGGCGCTGAGGGCCTCGAGGCTGGCGAAGCGCTGCTGGCGCCGCAGCAGCCGCACCGGCTCCACCTCCAGCTCCATCCCCTCCAGCTCCAGGCTGCGATCGAGCAGGTGCACCTCCACCGCCGAGGGGGCCATCGGATCCACCGTGGGCTGGGGGCCGAGATTCATCACCGCCGCCATCGCCCCGGCCTCGGCACCGGCGGCGCCGAGCCGTCGCACCCACGCCGCGTACACCCCCTCCAGCGGCAGGAACTTGCGGCCATCAACCTGGAGATTGGCCGTGGGCCAGCCCAGCTCGCGCCCCAGGCCGCGGCCCCGCACCACCCGCCCCCCGAAGCGGTAGGGCCGCTCCAGCAGCCGGGTGGCCTCGTCGATGGCACCGGCCGCCAGGGCACGGCGGATGCGGCTGCTGCTCACCCGCTCGGCCCCGTCGAAGAGCATGGGCAGCACGTGCACCCGCAGGCCGTGGCGGGCACCGATCTCCCGCAGGGTGGCGGCATCGCCGCAGCGGCCCTGGCCGAAGCGGAAGTTCTCCCCCACCGCCACCTCGCGGGCCTGCAGCTGGCCCACCAACACCTCCTCGACGAACTGCTCGGGGCTGCGGGCGGCCAGGTCGTGGGTGAAGGGCACCAGCACCAGCTGGCGGATGCCGAAGGGCTCGAGCAGCGACAGCTTCTCGGCCGGCAGATCCAGCCGCAGCCGCGGTTCGCCGAAGAGGAGCTCGCGGGGATGGGGCCAGAAGCTCACCACGGTGGGCACCAGACCCGGGGTGGGCTCGGCGGCGATCGCGGCGATCACCCGCCGGTGGCCCTGATGGAGTCCGTCGAAGCTGCCGAGGGCCACGGCGGTGGGCCGCAGCGCGTCCTGGGGGGATCGCAGGGGAATCAAGGAAGCCGACGGGTCCCGTGGGGAAATCCATCCTTCCATGGGAGCCCCAACAGCCGGTGGCCGCCAGAACGACCGGGGGCCAGGGGGCCGTGGCAAGTTTGGGGGCATTCGCCGCCCGGTCCCGCCGATGGTCGACCGCCTCGATCTCCAGCTGGTGTCCGCGGCGCTGCGCCGGATGGGCTGGGTGCGGTTCTGGTGCCAGCTGGCGCTGGGGGTGGTGATCGTGGGGGTGCTGGCCTTCAACAACATCGGCGGCCGCATGGCCGCCAACTCCTCGCGGGCCCTCGGGCTGGGGCCGGGCCTGTCGCTCACCACCCTCTCGTTCCTGGTGCTGCTCTGGTGCCTGTGGCAGAGCTGGCTGGTGGTGCGCTGCGGCCGCGCCCTCAGCAGTGCGGCCAGGCCCAGCCGCGGCGAGACCGCCCGGCTGGTGAAGCGGGGCGTGCTGGCCGACCTGCTCGGCCTCACCCTGGCGGCGGTGGGCTACCAGTCGCTGGCCGGCAGCCTGTTTGTGCAGGCCTCGATGCAGGTGCCCGGGTTCTTCGGTGCCCAGCTGGCGGTGCCCCCCGGCACCCGCGGCGGGCTGATCGGCCTGCCGATCACCTCGATCGAGATGCTCTCGGTGCTGAGCAACACCCAGGTGCTCTTCGCCCACCTGATCGGACTGGCGATCAGCCTCTGGCTGCTGCAGCGCGTCTACCGCCCCGGCTGAGGCTCAGCCGAGGGCCGGCGGGCCGGCGTGCGGATCGAGCAGCGGCAGCTCGGGCAGATCCAGCAGGCCTCCGCGCCAGAACAGTTCGGGTTGCAGGGGGGTGAGCGCGGCGCCGCCGCCATGCACCTGGGCCACGTCGGTGGGCCAGTGGCGCGGCCCGGCGGTGGCCGATTCCAGATCGTTCACCACCTCGCCCGCCAGCCAGTAGTAGGTGCGGCCGCGGGGATCGGTGCGCTGATCGAACTGATCCAGGTAGCGGCGCACGGCCGGACGGCACCAGCGCACGGCGCCGATCTCGGCGGCGGGCCGGGCCGGCACGTTGAGGTTCAGCAGCAGCCCCTCGGGCCAGCCGTCGGCCAGGGCCTGCTCGGCCACGTCGAGGGCGAGGGCGGCCGCCGGGGCGAACTGGCGCCACTCGAAGCTGGCGCTGCTCACCGCCAGGGCGTGGAGGCCCTCGAGGGTGCCTTCCATGGCGGCCGACACCGTGCCGGAATAGAAGACGTCGGTGCCGAGATTGGGGCCGTGGTTGATGCCCGAGAGCACCAGGTCGGGCGGGCCGTCGAGCAGGCGGCCGAGGGCCAGCTTGACGCAGTCGGAAGGGGTGCCGCTGCAGGCCCAGGCCGTGACCCCCGGCGCGAACAGGGCATCGGCCCGCTCGGCCCGCAGCGGGGTCTGCATCGTGAGCCCGTGGCCGGTGGCGGAGCGCTCCTGATCGGGGCACACCACGGTGACCGCATGGCCGCGCCCGGCGGCCTCGGCCGCCAGCGCCTGGATCCCCTCGGCGAACACCCCGTCGTCGTTGCTGATCAGGATCCGCAGGGGGGGCATGACGGCGGGGGTGCGGCGGCGGGGAGGGTGCGGCGGCAAGCTAAGCGGGCCGGCTCCCTACAGTCGATCGCCATCGCCGCCGGCCCGTGAGCGCCACGATCAGCCTCCAGCAGCTCACCGAGCAGCTCGATGCCCTGGAGGCTGAGGCCGCCGCCGCCATCGAGGCCGCCGCCAGCGCCGCCGAGCTGGAGCAGCTGCGGGTGGGCCTGCTGGGCAAGAAGGGCCGACTTTCGGGAGTGCTCGGGGCGATGGGCCGCCTCTCGGCCGAGGAACGGCCGCTGGTGGGCCAGCGGGCCAACGTGCTCAAGGAGCAGGTGCAGAACCGGCTGGCCGCCCGGCTGGAGACCGTGCGGAGCGAGGCCATGGCCGAGCGGCTGCGCGGCGAGACCCTCGATGTGACGGCGCCGAGCTTCTACGTGCCGGCCGGCCGCCGCCACCCGCTGATCGCCACGATCGAGGAGATCGTCGACATCTTCGCGGGCCTCGGCTACCGCGTCGCCGAGGGGCCGGAGGTGGAGACCGACCACCACAACTTCACCGCCCTGAACATCCCGCCGCACCACCCGGCGCGGGACATGCAGGACACCTTCTACCTGCCCGGCGGACGCCTGCTGCGCACCCACACCTCGCCGGTGCAGATCCGCCATCTGGAGAGCAATCCACCGCCGGTGCGGATCGTGGCGCCGGGCCGGGTTTACCGCCGCGACGCGGTGGATGCCACCCACTCGCCGGTGTTCCACCAGGTTGAGGTGCTGGCCCTCGACGAGGGCCTCGACTTCAGCCATCTGCGCGGCACCGTGACCACCTTCCTGCAGCGGTTCTTCGGGGATCTGCCGGTGCGCTTCCGCGCCAGCTACTTCCCCTTCACCGAACCCTCGGCCGAGGTGGACGTGCAGTGGCGCGGCCGCTGGCTGGAGGTGATGGGCTGCGGGATGGTGGATCCGGCGGTGCTGGAGGGGCTGGGCCTCGATCCGGAGCGCTGGAGCGGCTTCGCCGCCGGGCTGGGGGTGGAGCGGTTCTGCATGGTGCGCCACGGCATCGACGACATCCGGCGCCTGTTCACCAGCGACCTGCGCTTCCTGGAGCAGTTCTGAACCGGCTGATCCGACGGGCCGGCTGCGTGACAGCCCCACGGCCTCGCCGGACAGGGCCAGGGGAGGGCCCATAAACTCGGTTCGCCCCTGCCGCCGCCGATCGGTGCCCCGTGTCGGACTGATCGTCAACGACGGCAAGGATCTGGCCGTGAAGACCGCCGATGCGATCCAGGCCCACTTCGAGGCGGCTGGCCACGCCGTGGTGCGGGTGAGCAGCTCGGGCGGGATGGTGGGTTTCGCCAATCCCGACCAGCATCTGCGCACCCTGGGCTACGCCGCCTGCGTGCCGGCCGGCTTCGATGCCTCGCTGGAGCTGGCGCTGGTGCTCGGCGGCGACGGCACCGTGCTCTCGGCCGCCCGCCAGACGGCACCGATCGGGGTGCCGATCCTCACGATCAACACCGGCCACCTGGGCTTCCTGGCCGAGACCTACCTCAACGAGCTGGATGCGGCCCTCGAGCAGCTGATGAGCGGCCGCTGGAGCGTGGAGGAGCGCACCATGCTGGTGGTGAGCGTGATGCGGGGGGAGCAGCGCCGCTGGGAGGTGCTCTGCCTCAACGAGATGGCGCTGCACCGCGAGCCGCTCACCAGCATGTGCCATTTCGAGATCGCCATCGGTCGCCATGTGCCGGTGGACATCTCCGCCGACGGCGTGATCCTTTCCACCCCCACCGGCTCCACCGCCTATGCGCTCAGCGCCGGCGGGCCGGTGATCACGCCGGACTGCCCGGTGCTGCAGCTCACGCCGATCGCCCCCCATTCGCTCGCCTCCCGCGCCCTGGTGTTCAGCGACCAGGAGCCGGTGACGGTGTTTCCGGCCACGCCGGAGCGGCTGATGATGGTGGTGGACGGCAGTGCCGGCTGCTACGTGTGGCCCGAGGACCGGGTGCTGATCCGCCGCAGCGACCACGCGGCCCGCTTCGTGCGGCTCCAGGACCACGAGTTCTTCCAGGTGCTGCGCAACAAGCTGGGATGGGGCCTGCCGCACGTGGCCAAACCGGGCCCGGGCGAAGCCCCCCTGCGCGACCGGGGCAGCCCATGAGCGGGCCGCTGATCCTGCTGGTGGGGGAGCCTGCCGAAGCGCTGGCGCCACGGCTGGAGGCTTCCGGCTACCGCACCGCGGCGGCCGGGGCGCTGCCCGATCCCCCGGCCGCGGTGCTGGTGTCGGGCCCCGATGGCGCCGACACGATCGCCGCGCTGCGGCTGGCGCTGGGGGAGGTGCCGCTGCTGCTCGACATCGGCGAGGACACGCTGGAGGGCCGCTCGCTCTGCCTCTCCTGCGGCGCCGACGACTTCTGGCTCTCCTCGCACGGCGCCAGCGATCTGCTCACCCGCCTGCGGCTGCATCTGCAGCTGCGCGGCAGCGACCGCACCGGCACGCCGCCCCTGCAGCTGGCCGATCTGCGCGTGGACCCCAGCTGCCGCGGTGTCTGGCGGGGCAGCCGCCAGGTGTCGCTCACGGCGCGTGAGTACCAGCTGCTGCTGGCCCTGCTGCGTCAGCCGGGCCTGGTGCTCAGCCGCGAGGATCTGCTGCGGGAGGTGTGGCACGACCAGCAGGGCTCGGCCAGCAACGTGGTGGAGGTGTACGTGCGCTATCTGCGCCAGAAGCTTGAGGAAGGGGGCGAGCGGCGCCTGATCCACACGGTGCGCGGCCGCGGCTACTGCCTCTGCGAGCGACTGCCGCTGGCGGAGCGGCCCCAGCCATGAGGCGAGCGGCGCCAGCGGCGCTGCTGGGGTGGGCCGCCGTGGCGCTGCTGGGCGGCGGCGGGGCGAAGGCGGGGCCGCCCCAGTACCTGCCGATCGAGGCGGAGTGGTGCCTGGAGGCGGCGCCCGGCCCGGCCGTCCCGCCCCGCTGCATCCAGCTGGAGGTGCCCCGCACGCCGCAGCAGCAGGGCTGGGGAATGATGCTGCGCCCGCCGCTGGGGCCGCTGCGGGGCATGTGGTTCCCCTTCACGCCGCCCCAGACGGTGAGCTTCTGGATGCACCGCACGATCGCCCCGCTCGACATGGTGTTCGTGCGCGAGGGGCGGGTGATCGCGATCGAGGCCGCCGCCATCCCCTGCCCGCGGCTGCCCTGCCGCGGCTACGGCCCTGCCGAGCCGGTGGACGGGGTGGTGGAACTGGACGCGGGCGAGGCGGAGCGGCTGGGGATCCGCCCGGGCAGCCCGGCGCCGATCCGCCTGAAGCGGGCGGCACCCTGAGCTGCCTCAGCCGGGCCGGCGCCCCCGCAGCACCAGCACCGGATTGAGCGGCGCGAGGCGGGTGCCGTCGGCCAGTGGGGCGCCACGCCAGGCCTGGTGCTGGCTCACGGCCACCGCCAGGCCGGCCGCCTCCAGCAGCGGCCGCAGCTCGGCCAGGGCCTCCACGGTGGCCAGTGGCACCACCACCACGCCCCCAGGCCGCAGCCGCGGCAGCAGCCGCTCCAGGATGTCCGCCCGGCGGCGGCCGCCACCGCCCAGCAGCACCCGGTCGGGATCGGGCAGGGCGTCCGATTCCAGCAGCTCCGGCAGCTCACCCTCCAGCACCCCCTCGGGCCGCACGCCGAGCCGCTCGGCGTTGGCGGCGATCAGGGCCGCCGCGCCACCGCGCCGCTCCACCGCCCAGAGCCGCAGCCCCGGCCGCAGCCGCAGGGCCTCCAGGCCGATCGAACCGGTGCCGGCCCCCAGATCCCACAGCACGCCGGTGGCCGGCAGCTCCAGGTCGGCCAGCAGCTGGATGCGCACCTCCCGCTTGGTCATCAGGCCCGGACGGTCGGGGTGCTGCAGCCAGAGGCCGTCGTCGAGGCCGAACAGGGGCAGGACCGCGGGATCGGCGGGGGGAGGCGGAGGCTCGGCGATCAGCAGCACCAGGTGCAGCGGATCGCAGTCGGCGGGAAGCGGTGCGTCAGGCGCCAGGCGCTGCACCCGCTCGGCCGGATGGCCCAGCCGCTCGCACAGCCAGAAGCCGTAGGCCGCTGCCAAGCCTGAGGCGGCAAGGATCCGTCTCACCTCCTCGGCGCCGCCGCGGCCGGGGTCGGTGAGCACCGCCAGGGCCGCGGGTCGTTTCTGCAGCGCCGCCGCCAGCGGTTCCGGATCGCGGCCATGCAGGCTCACCCAGGCGGCGTCCTGCCAGGGGCGACCGATGCGGGCGAAAGCCAGCTGCAGGGAGCTGGGGGCCGGGTGAAAGCGCAGCTGATCCGGGCGGACATGCTGCAGCAGCAGCCGCCCGATGCCGAACCAGAGGGGATCGCCGCTGGCCAGCAGCACCGCCGGTCGGCCCGCCGCCAGGGACTCCTCCAGGGACCCGATGATCAGCTCAGGCCTGTCGCTGGCCAAGAGCTCGGGGCAAGGGCAGGCCACCGCAATCCGGCCGGCCGCCTGTTCGCCCTGCCACCAGGGTGCCAGCTCAGCCAGCAGACGCCGGGGCGCCACCAGGAGGCTCGCGGCCCGCAGCAGCGCCTGCGCCGGGGCGGCCAGGGTGGCCACACCACCGGCATCGGTGCCGATCACCTCCAGCACGCCACCGCCCCTAGATACACCCTCCAGACCGCCACCGCCCATCCCTTCAACACCTTCGATGTCGGCCAATGCAGCAACCCCAGCTTTGCCGACATCGATGCCGACGGCGATCTCGATCTCGTGGTGGGGGAACAGGATGGCATTCTGAACTTCTTCCTCAACGTCGTCTGTTTCCTTCCCGGCACCCTCATCGCCACCCCCACCGGTGAGCGGCCGATCGCCGAGCTGCCCCTGCCCCGGATCAAGTTCAGCCGGCAGCTTCCCAGCAGGCTGCGCCGGCAGCTCAGTCCAGCCGCGCTCGTGGCGTGATGAGCCGCTTGGCGCCGGCCCGTGGGCCCCGTGGAGCGGCCCAGCTGCCTTCGCTCACCTTCACCGGGGTCTGCAGGTGCATGCTCACGCGGCGGCTGAGTTCGTGCTGGGTGAGCAGGCGCAGGCCGGGCGGACGGGGTGCGGCCGGATCGGTGAGAACCTCGGCGCAGCGACGGGCGAAGACCTGGGTGAACACGCCCGGCCCGCTGAGAAACCAGGGATTGCTGCCCTGGTGCCGGATCACCCGGAGGGCTGTGAGCTCCAGCACTTCCGCCAGGAAGGGATGGCGGGGCACGGCGGCGATCAGATTGTTCCCGATCGAGCCGATGTCCTCCTGCAGCAGCACCAGGCTGACGCCGCCCGCAAACAGGGGCTCGAGGCTGAACCGGCAACGGTCATCGGCATCGGCGTAAATCCCGCCGCGCTCGACCAGCCAGGCCAGCCGGAACAGATCGGACTGCAGCACCGGACTGAGGGCGGCGGCGAAAGCCCGGCGCACCAATGGCGTGGCATGCCGTTCCAGGAAGGCCTGGGCAGCGGCCTGATCGAACAGGTAATGGCGACAGGTGGGATTGGTTTCCGGCCAGCTGAGCATCAGCGAGCGGAGGCCGTCCGGCAGCGGCCTGGCATCCCAGTACTGCACAATCTCGCGGGGAATGGCAGGGGCCTGGGGATCGGCGGGGGGTGGGCTGGCCCAGCCGTCGAGGCGGCCGGCCTGGCGGGCGGCGATCAGCAGAGCGATGGCGGCGGCGCTGCATTGCGGCTCCTGGCACAGCAGCTCGGCCAGGGGGCCAAGGCGGCTGGCGGGCGGTTCGGCGGCCAGGGCGCGGATGCGTTCCGTGCTCGGCAAGTCGGTGTTGAATTCCTCCATCAGGCAGCGGTGCAGCCCGTGAAAGGCGGTTTCCGCCAGTCGGGGGTTGCCGCTGGCCTGCTTGGCGGCGCGGAGCCGTTGGAACAGGTTCTGGGCAGCCTCGAGGTCCATCACCAGCACCCGCAGCAGGCAGGCCCGCTCGGCCGCCAGAAGGTCGAGGGGCTCGCTTGCCAGCAGCGGCTGGAGGGGCTCGAGCGCCTCCTCGAAGCGGTAGAGCGATCGCAGCCATTCGCTGCGGCTGAGGCGCTCCTGCCGCAACTGATCGGCGCCCAGCGGCTGGAGGCTGTCGATGGCGTCAGCAGCACGGGGATCGGCGCAGCTCATCAGCAGTTCGGCCCGCTGCACGCGGGCGTGGAAGCCCACCTGCGGATCAAGGGCGAGGCCGTCGGCGATCGCCAGGGCCGACTCGCGATCACCGCTGCCGCGGTAGAGGATCACCCTGGCCAGCTGCAGCCAGGGCTGGGCGGCCAGGCCGCGCACCGCACCGACACTGCGCTCGGCCTCCTGGAGCAGTTCCAGCCCCTCCTGGAAGGCACCGATCTCAGCCAGCAGGCTGGCCAGGGCGACGGCGTGATCGGGGCAACTGGGCTCACGCTCCACTGCATGGCGCAGTTGCTCCAGGCTTTCGGGCAGGCGTCCCAGCTCCCGCAGCACCACGCCCCTGGCCCGCAGAACCTGGGCGGCGAGGGGGAGATCGTCGTTCGCATCGATGGCCTCCAGCACCTCCAGAGCCTCGCCGGCGCGGCCGAGCTGAGCCAGCAGGTCGCCATGGCGCAGACGATGCCAGCCGCTGGCCTCGGGATGGGCCAGCGCGGTGGCGGATGCGGCCAGGGCTCCGGGAAGATCCCCCCGGCCGGCGTGCAGATCGATGCGGGCGCCGAGCAGGAAGAGATCGTGGGGATTGTCCGCCAAGGCCTCGCCAAGCAGCGCCTCGGCTCCGGCCCCATCACCGTCTTGGATCATCGCCTGGATCAGGGCGCGACCAATCAGGGCGTCGCCGGGCTGTAGCTCCAGGGCCGCGCGGAACCAGGGGATGGCGGCCCCGGCATGGCCGCGGGCCATCTCCAGCTCCGCCATGCCGAGGGTGGCGGCGAACTGGCCGGGGTCGCGCGCCAGCACGCCCCGCAGCTGAGCCTCAGCGGCGGCGTGCTCGCCCAGCTGGCGCAGGCAGCGGGCCGTGGCGGCCTGCAGATCGCCATTCTCCGGCGCTGCCGCCAGTGCTTGTCGGAAGTGGGCCAGCGCCTCCCTGGCTCGCCCCCGGGCGTAAGCCGCCTCCGCCCGTTCGATCAGGCCGGGGATGTCGGGGGCGACACCGGCACGCCGCAGCACGTGCATCAGGGTGGCGCGGATGGCGTCGTTGTCTGGCTGGATCTCCAGGGCCGAGCGGTACCAAGGGATGGCGGCATCCAACCGATCGCGGGCCACCTCCAGCTCCGCCATGCCGATGGTGGCGGTGAAGTGGGCAGGTTGCCGCTCCAGCACCGCCCGCAGCTGTGCCTCGGCGGCGGCGAACTCGCCCAGCTGACGCAGGCAGCGGGCCGTGGCGGCCTGCAGATCGCCGTTCTCCGGCGCTGCCGCTAGCCCCTTCTCAAAGCGATCCAGCGCTGCCCTGTAGTGCCCCTCGCTATAGAGTTTCTCCGCTTGCTCGATCAAGCCACCGGGGCCATGGACAGGTGTTGGTTCCGGATCAGGATTGTGGGGTGGATGCCCTGTCATCTACTGATTCAGCGTGCAAGAAGGTGAAATGCCTTCGCGACTTTAAGCCCTCGTTTGGACGGTGAGTTACTCGCTTCCTATCGATTGAGAACCTGTCGGAGACAATGACGTCAGAATCCGACACGTGACAGCTGTATAATGAAGACAAGCCTGCTTTCGCTCAGCTCCCGTGCCCTGCTTGGCAGGTTAAGGCTGGTCGGCTGTGCCAATTGTTGTCGTTGCCCTGTGGCCCATCGCCGTAGGCAAGTCGCGTTCTTCCCAGAACCACTCCCTTGGAAGACGTAGCTCTTCACCTCGATCAGGGGGCTGCCGCTGGCCAGGTTGATGGTGCGCCTGATGGCCGCCCGCCGCTCGTTGAGAAGGCCTCGCCCCGGATATGACCGCAACGTTCTCGTCCGAGCAGATCATCTCCACCCTCGCCGATACGGCGAGGAGCAACCGATCGAGGAACTTCCCCTGCCCCGCATCCTCTTCGCCAGGCAGATTCCAGCCTCCCTCCGGCAAAAGTTCCAGCTGCACCAGCAGCCTCTGCTGTCCCTGGAATTCAACGCGGCAGTGGCCTGAGCCGCCACGGGAGTCAAGCCGTTGACGGGGGCCGCATCCCTTGATCCCGCGACGGGCCCGTGAGCGCATCCACACTGTGTAGCGATAGAGGCAAAGGAGCCCTCAAGTTCGCCCCTAGTGTCCTTGAGATTTTTTTTGGCAGGTTCTGGTGTGAGCCAGCACGAAAGCAGCCTTGCCATTCCGGCCTCCCCAAGCTTTGCCATGCGCCCTTCCGCCGCCCCCCAGCCACTGAACGCGGCACAGGTCGCCTGCCGCGAGCTGGTGCTGATCGATCCGGCCGTGACCAGCCCGGAGATCCTGCTGGAGGGCCTGCGCCCTGGCCTGGAGGCACGGCTGCTCTGCGCCGACGAACCGGCCCCGGCCCAGATCGCCCGGGCTGTGGCTGGCCGCAGCCTCGAGGCGGTGCATGTGATCGCCCATGGCCAGCCCGGTGCCGTGGCCTTCAGTGCCGGCCTGCTTGACGAGCAGGCCCTGGAGCAACACCAGGCTGATCTGGCCGCCATCGGCGCAGCCCTGGGTGCAACGGGACAGGTGCTGCTGTGGTGTTGCCGCACAGCCGCCAGCGCTGCGGGGACCGCCTTCGTGGAGGCCCTGGCCCAGATCACCGGCGTGCCGGTGGCCGCGTCCAGCTCCCTGGTGGGGTCTGCCGCCAGGGGCGGCAGCTGGCAGCTGGAGGGCGGAGATTGCTCCGGGGCTGCCGCACCGCTGCTGCCAGCGGCCATGGCCAGGTATCCAGGCGTGTTGATCAGCTACAGCGAGCAGACCGGCACCGCCAATCCCTTCAACACCTTCGATCTCCCCTACGACAGCAGACCCAGCTTTGCCGACATCGATGGCGACGGCGATCTCGATCTCGTGGTGGGGGAAAGAGATGGCACGCTGAACTACTACGCAAACACCGGCACCGCCACCGCTCCTGCCTACACCCTCCAGAGCGGCACCACCTTCGATGGCGTCGTTGTCGGCAAATTGAGCACCCCCAGCTTTGCCGACATCGATGGCGACGGCGATCTCGATCTCCTGGTAGGGGAAGAAGATGGCACGCTCAACTACTACAGGAACACCGGCACCGCCACCAATCCGATCTATAGCCAGCAGACCGGCAGCGCCAATCCCTTCGATGGCGTTGTTGTCAACCTCGTCAGCGCCCCCAGCTTGGCCGACATCGATGGCGACGGCGATCTCGATCTCCTGGTGGGTGAAGTATATGGCATTCTGAACTACTACGAGAACACCGGCACCGCCACCGCTCCTGCCTACACCCTCCAGAGCGGCACCGCCAATCCCTTCGATGGCGTCACTGTCGGATACTCCAGCGTCCCCAGCTTTGCCGACATCGATGGCGACGGCGATCTCGATCTCCTGGTGGGTGAAAGCGATGGCACGCTGAACTACTACCAGAACACCGGCACCGCCACCAATCCGATCTACAGCGAGCAGACCGGCACCGACAATCCCTTCAATGGCGTCGCTGTCGGCTCCTTCAGCGCCCCCAGCTTGGCCGACATCGATCGCGACGGCGATCTCGATCTCGTGGTGGGGAAAGGCGATGGCACGCTGAACTCTTTCCAGGCCACCAGCGTGGTTGCTGAACCGATCTACAGCGAGACGACCGGCACCGCCAATCCCTTCAATGACGTCGCTGTCGGCTCCCGCAGCGACCCCAGCTTGGCCGACATCGATGGCGACGGCGATCTCGATCTCCTGGTGTCTGAAAACGGTGGCACGCTGAACTACTACAAGAACACTGGCACCGCCACCGCACCTGCCTACACCCTCCAGACCGGCACCGACAATCCCTTCGATGGCGCCGCTCTCGGCTCCTCCAGCAACCCCAGCTTTGCCGACATCGATGGCGACGGCGATCTTGATCTCGTGGTGGCGAAGCCAGGCGGTGGCCTGCTTAATTACTACAAGAACACCGGCACCGCCACCAATCCGATCTACAGCGAGCAGACCGGCAGCGCCAATCCCTTCAGTGGAAACGCCTTCGCTGTCGGCAACTACAGCGACCCCAGCTTTGCCGACATCGATGGCGACGGCGATCTCGATCTCGTGGTGGGTGACGAATATGGCACGCTGAGGTACTTCAAGAACACCGGCACCGCCACCGATCCTGCCTACAGCCTCCAGACCGGCACCGCCAATCCCTTCGACAGCGTCGACGTCCCCTCCGTCAGCGCCCCCAGCTTGGCCGACATCGATGGCGACGGCGATCTCGATCTCGTGGTGGGTACATACGATACCCCGCTGAACTACTACAAGAACACCGGCACCGCCACCAATCCGATCTACAGCGAGCAGACCGGCAGCGCCAATCCCTTCAATGGCATCAATGTCGGCACCTTCAGCGACCCCAGCTTTGCCGACATCGATGGCGACGGCGATTTCGATCTCGTGGTGGGTGAATACGATGGCAACCTGAACTTCTTCCTCAACGTCGTCTGTTTCCTTGCCGGCACCCTCATCGCCACACCCACCGGTGAGCGGCCCATCGAATCCCTCCAGCCCGGTGATCTGATCACCACAGCTTCAGGGCCCCAGCCGGTGAAGTTCATCAGCCGCACCACCCATTTCGCTGCCATGCTCGACAACGGCGAGCAGCTGCCGATCCGCATCGCTGCCGCTGCCTTCGGGGAGCACGGGCCCGTGCGTGATCTCTACGTCAGCCCCGGTCACGCCATCCTTCTCGATGGCCATCTGATCCATGCTTCGGTGCTCGTGAACGGCACCACCATCACCCGCACCACCCTCGAGCACTGGCGCCACCTCGATCAGCCGATCGAATACCTCAATATAGAGCTCGACCAGCACCAGCTCATCTCCGCCGAGGGGCTCAGCGTCGAGTCCTACGTTGACAACCTCCCACGCTCCGACTGGGACAACTACACCGCCTACCTCTCCCTCTACGGCGAGGAGCAACCGATCCAGGAACTTCCCCTGCCCCGCATCCTCTTCGCCCGTCAGCTCTCCTCAGCCCTGAGAAAACAGCTGCAGCAACGCGAGGCCACCGCTCTCAGCCGCCAGCGACCGGTGGCTGCCGGCGTTTGAGCGCACCACCTCCTCAAGGTGCGGTTCGCCTCGTCCACTCCGAGGGCCTGCCCGCCTGGCTGCAGCAGCAGGCCCTCTCCCTGGCCTTCACCACCTACCAGACCAACCGCATCTTCTGCCTCGGCCTCACCCCCACCGGCAGCGTCGTGGCCCATGAGCGGCTGCTCGACAAGCCCATGGGCCTGTTCGCTCAGGACGATCGCCTCTACCTCAGCAGCCGTTACCAGATCTGGGAATTCAGCAATCTGCTGGGCCCTGGTGAAACCCGCCAGGGCTGCGATCGCCTCTATCTCCCCAAGCTCTCCCACACCACCGGTGATCTCAACGTCCACGACGTGGTGCTCGACGCCGACGGCACCCTGCTGTTCGTCAACACCGATTTCAGCTGCCTGGCCCGCCTGAGCGATCGCCACAGCTTCGAGCCGCTCTTTCAGCCGCCCTTCATCAGCAAGCTCGTCGCCCAAGACCGCTGCCATCTCAACGGCCTGGCCCTCAAAGACGGTGTGCCCGCCTTCATGAGCGCCTGCAGCAGCACCGATGCGGCCGCCGGCTGGCGCGCCCATCGCCGCGATGGCGGTGTGCTGATCGACATCGCCGCAAACGAGATCATCGCTCGCGGCCTCTCGATGCCCCACTCCCCCCGCTGGTACCAGGGCCGCCTCTGGCTACTCAATTCCGGCAGCGGCGAACTGGGCTGGATCGATCCAGCCAGCGGCGCCTTCCAGCCGCTCTGCTTCTGCCCCGGCTTCGTGCGCGGCCTGGCCTTCTGCGGCAACCACGCCATCGTGGGCCTCTCCAAGCTCCGCTCCCGCACCTTCGGTGGCCTGGTGCTGGAGGAGCACCTCGCCGCCGCGGGCCAGCAGGCCCAGTGCGGCCTGCTCGTGATCGATCTGGCCAGCGGCGAGGTGGAGCAGTGGTTGCGCTTCGAGGGGGTGGTGGAGGAACTCTTCGATGTGGTGGTGCTGCCCGGCGTGCGCCAGCCCCAGCTGATCGGCTTCCAGTCGGAAGACATCGAGCGGCTCGTGACCTTCCCCGGCAGCGGCGGCGTGGTGGTGACCAAACCCACCGTGGCGCGCCCCGGTCAGAGCAGTGAACTGCCGGTGCCGGGCCTGCCGCGGCAGCTCTGGGATCCGAGCGCCGCTCCGGAGCCGGAGCCCGAGGTGCCGTCAGACGCGACGGCCGCTCCCACCGCCGCGCTGAAATTCCAGCGGGTGTTTCACCTCACGCCCGAAAGCCTGCGGCCCTACGACCCCTTCACCTTCCCCAGCCTGCAGCGCCGCTGGGCCCTCCAGCACCAGCGCGGCGAACTGCTCGGCACCTCCGCCTCGCTGGAGGGCGCGATGGTGGCCTTCGCCATCGCCGAATGCCTCCCAGACCGCACGGCCGAGCTGATCTCCCTGTTCGTGGCGCCGGAGCACCGCCGCCGCGGCGTGGCCGGCCGCCTCGTGGCCCTGCTCGAGCAGGTGGTGCGCCAGGAGGGTTGCACAGCCCTGATCCGGCCCCAACCAGAGCCCCAGCCACAGGCTGCAGGCTCCGCCGTGGCCTCCCCAGTGCCGCCAGAGCTGCGGGCGCTGTTCACCAAGGCCCGCGCCTTTCAGGAACAGGGTGAACTCCCGGAGGCGATCGCGGCCTACCAGGCCGTGCTCGACCGCGACCCCAACCTCGCCGCCGCCCACTGCAACCTGGGTGCCATCCACCAGCTACAGGGGGATCCGGAGGCGGCAGCCGCGGCCTACCGGGCGGCCCTGGCCGTCAACCCCTCCTTCGCGCTGGCTCACCTCAACCTGGGCCGGCTTCTGCTCAGCCAGCAGCGCTGGCCGGAGGCGCAAGCCTGCCTGCGCCGTGCCGTGGAGCTGCAGCCCGGCTCCGCCACCGCCCACCTGGAGCTCGCCACCGTCCAGCGGCTACTCGGCGATACCGCCGGCTCGATCGATGGCTGCCATGCCGCCCTGGCACGGCAACCCGATCTCCCGGAGGCCTGGTACAGCCTCGGCCACCTCTGGATGAGCCAGGGCGAGATGGCCAACGCCAGGCACTGCTTTGAGCAGGTGCTGCAGCGCCAGAGCGATCACCTCGCCGCCCACCAGAACCTCGGCCACGTGCTGGAGGTGATCGGCGAACCCGAGGCCGCCCTCGCCAGCTACGGCCGGGCCCTTGAGCTCGATCCCGCCGCCACCGCCACCTTCGTGCAGCGCGAGCACCTGCGCTTCTCCCTCGCCGACTGGCACCCCTACGGCCAGCGTGTCGCTGAATTGCGCCAACGCATCGAGACCCACCTTCTGGACCCCGAGGCCCCCCCCCTGCTGCCGCTCACCATTCACAGCCTGCCGCTGCCGCCGGCGCTGCGCACCGCCGTGGCCCGCCGCTGGGGAGAGTGCAAAGCGGCCAGCGTGCAGCCGTTGCGGCCCCCCGGTGGCTTCCTGCCGCCGCCGCCGCCGGCCCCTCGCCTGCACCTGGGCTATCTCTCCCCCGATTTCCGCCAGCACGCGGTGGGCACCTTGATCCACCAGCTCTTCCAGCACCACGACCGCAGCCGCTTCCATATCAGCGCCTATGCCCTGACCGCTGCCGATGACGCCTACACCGCCTCCATCCGCCAGGGCTGTGATGCCTTCGTGGATCTTTCCGGCCTGTCCCCGCTGGCGGCGGCCGGGCGCATCCACGCCGATGGCATCCACATCCTGATCGATCTGGCCGGCTACACCACCTCCAGCCGGCCGGAGATCCTGGCGCTCCAGCCGGCACCGATCCAGATCCACTACCTCGGCTTTCCCGGTTCCCTAGGCGCCGATTTCATTCCCTACCTGCTGGCCGATCGCTGGTTGATCCCTCCCGGCCAGCGCCAGCACTACAGCGAGCAGGTGATCGAGCTGCCCCATGCCTTCGTGGGCTCACAGCTGGAGATCTCCACCGAGCCCATCGACCGGCAGCAGTTCGGCCTGCCCGCCGGCGCCTTCGTGTTCTGCTGCTTCAACCGCAGCGACAAGATCGAGCCCAGGGTGCTCAACACCTGGCTGCGCATCCTCGAGGCCGTGCCGGGTTCCGTGCTCTGGCTCAAACACAGCCAGCCGATCATCGAAAGCCGCCTGCGCCAGCAAGCCCAGCAGCAGGGTATCGACCCGGAGCGGCTCGTCTTCTCCACCCACCTGCCGATGGAGCGCTACCTGGCCGCCTACCGCCTGGCCGATCTCTTCCTCGACACCTTCCACTACAACGCCGGCTCCACCGCCGTTCATGCGCTCTGGGCCGGCCTGCCCCTGCTCACCTGCCCTGGCAACGCCTATGCCTCCCGCATGGGCGCCAGCCTCTGCGCCGCCGCCGGGCTGCAATCCCTGATCTGCTCCGATCCGGCCGCCTATGAAGCCCGCGCCATCGCCCTGGCCACCAGCGATCGCTCCGAGCTCAGCAGCCTGCGCCGCCAGCTGATCGAGGGGCGCGACCGCCTGCCGCTGTTCGATCGTCAGGGCTGGATCCGTGGCCTGGAAGAACGCCTCTATCAGCTCTGGGACGCGCAATCCGCCAAGGATCCATCCCTCAGGGACGGCCAGCACGGCTGAATGCCCAGAGCAGGACAACATCGGAGGGCGTGCTGTGACACTGCGATGAGAGGAGGGCTCCTGGCCGCCGGAGCCATGATGTCCGGCCTGTGCCACCGGACCCAGCCATGAGCGACCGCCGCCAGCGCATCCACGAGCTGGTGCTCGCCCTGCTGGCCCAGCAGAAGGATCTCGAACTTCTCGCCGGCGACGGCACCGGCCTGCCCAGCGGCGACCCAGGCAACTGGATCGAGCGCAACCGCCGCGTGGTCCAGTGCTACCAGGCCCTGGTGCGCTCCGCCATCACCCTCGATGCCCTGGTCGACCAGGACGTGAACGGCGTGCTTGGGAGCCCACCCTGCTCAACGAGCCAGCTCTGACAAGCTGGCCCCATCTTCATGAGCACCATGGCTCCGTTCGGCCTGTCCGCCCTCTCCTCGCTGCTGCGCGGCCCCGGCGCCGGACGGCCCGCTCAGGCCCCTCCAGCCAGCTGGCAACGGCCGATTGGCCAAGGCTGGGAGGCGCCCTACACGGTGCGCTACGCCAGCAACCTCGACGACGGTCCCAACCACGGAGCCCCCCTCGGGGGCTTCGGAGCGGGCTGCATCGGCCGCGGACCCGACGGGGCCTTCAACCTCTGGCATCTCGATGGCGGCGAGCACTGGTTCGGCGTGCTGCCCGACTGCCAGTTCGCCCTGCACGAGCACGACGGCGAGACCTCGCGGACCCTGGCGCTGGCCACCGCTCCCACCGCCGACGCCTCGCGGCCCGGCGCCGAGGGCACGCCGCTGAGCGCCTGGGAATGGCTGCCCGCCGCCACGGCCGAGGCTGCCAGCGGCACCTACGCCGCCCGCTATCCGCTCAGCTGGTTCCACTACGGCCCCACCTTCCGCGCCGAGGTGGGCTGCGAGGCCTTCAGCCCGATCCTGCCGGGCGACTACCGCCGCACCAGCTATCCGGTGGCGGTGTTCCGCTGGCGGCTGGCCAATCCCACCGACCGGCCGCTGGAGCTGTCGCTGCTGCTGAGCTGGCGCAACACCGTGGGCTGGTTCACCAACACCGATCCCGCGGCGGAGGTGCACTTCCGCGACGACGGCAGCCCCGAGCACAACTACGTGCCGGCGATCGGCCGCGGCCGGGGCCAGCGCAACCGCGGCGTGGAGGCGGCCGGGATGAAGGGCCTCCTGCTGGAGGGCGAGCGCTCGGAGCCCCTGGCCGAAGGCCAGGGCCAGTGGTGCCTGGCGGTGCCCGACGAGGCGGCGCTGAACCACCCGGGGGTGGAGATCTTCCGCTGCAGCCGCTGGGACCCGAGCGGCAGCGGCGCCGAGATCTGGACCCCCTTCGCCCGCGACGGCTCGATCCCGGAGAGCCACAACGACCGCCGCAGCACCGGCAGCGAGCAGGCCAGCGCGGCGCTGGCGGTGCGCTTCCGCCTGGAACCCGGGGCCGAGATCGAGCTGCCGGTGGTGATCAGCTGGGACCTTCCGGTGACGGCCTTCGCCAGCGGCAGCCAGGCCCTGCGCCGCTACACCGACTTCTTCGGTGCCGGCGGCGGGAACGCCGCCGCGATCGCGGCGGAGGCGCTGCGCGACTGGCGCGACTGGCGGGCGGCGATCGAGGCCTGGCAGGCGCCGGTGCTGGAGCGCAGCGACCTGCCCGAGCAGCTGCGGATGGCGCTGCTCAACGAGCTCTACGACCTGGCCAGCGGCGGCAGCCTCTGGACCGCCGCGCGGCCGGGCGATCCGGTGGGCCGCTTCGGGGTGCTCGAGTGCCTCGACTACGCCTGGTACGAGAGCCTGGATGTGCGGCTCTACGGCTCCTTCGCCCTGCTGCAGCTCTGGCCGGAGCTCGACAAGGCGGTGCTGCGCGACTTCGCCCGCGCCATTCCGGCCAGCGACGCTACGCCGCGGCCGATCGGCTGGTATTTCACCCAGGGCCGCGGCCGGGTGGAGGCGGCGCGCAAGGTGGCGGGCGCCACCCCCCACGATCTGGGCGCGCCGAACGAGCGGCCCTTCGATGCCACCAACTACACCGCCTACCAGGACTGCAACCTCTGGAAGGACCTGGCCAGCGACTTCGTGCTGCAGGTGTGGCGCACCTTCCGCCTGGCCCCCAGCGGTGAGGATCTGCGCTTCCTGGCCGACTGCTGGCCGGCGGCGGTGCAGGCCCTGCGCTATCTCAAGACATTCGATGCCAACGACGACGGCCTGCCCGACAACGGCGGCGCCCCCGACCAGACCTTCGACGACTGGCCGCTGCAGGGGGTGAGCGCCTACTGCGGGGCGCTGTGGATCGCGGCGCTGGAGGCGGCGCTGGCGATGGCCCAGCGGCTGCAGCTGGAGCTGGGGCTCGACACCTCAGCCGAGCAGCGCGAGTTCGGCGGCTGGCTGGAGCGCTCGCGGGCGAATTTCGATCCGCTGCTGTGGAACGGCGAGTTTTACAGGATCGATGCCGAGAGCGGCACGCCGGTGGTGATGGCCGACCAGCTCTGCGGCGACTTCTACGCCCGGCTGCTGGGGCTGCCGCCGGTGGTGGCCGACGAGCGGGCCCGCTCGGCCCTGCAGGCGGTGAAGGAGGCCTGCTTCGAGGGGTTCCAGGGCGGCCGGCTGGGGGTGGCCAACGGCCTGCGCCGCGACGGCACCCCGCTGGATCCGAACGGCACCCATCCGCTGGAGGTGTGGACGGGCATCAACTTCGGCCTGGCGGCCTACTACCGGCTGATGGGCGACACCGACACCGCCCTGGCGATCACCGGCGCGGTGGTGGGGCAGGTGTACGGGGGCGGCCTGCAGTTCCGCACGCCGGAGGCGATCACGGCGGTGAACACCTTCCGCGCCTGCCACTACCTGCGGGCGATGGCGATCTGGGCCCTGTGGGCCACCCACACGGACTGGGCGCCGATCCCCGGCGCCGACCGGGAGCCGTGAAGGGAGCGGTGCACACCGGGTTCGGCCGGCCCCTGGCGGCCCTCCTGCTGGCGGTGGTGCTGGCCGCCGCAGCCCTGCTCGGCGGCCCCACCCCGGCCGGCGCCACAGCCGGCGCCGCGCCGCTGCTGGCCCAGCTCCACGCCCATCCCGACGAGAACGGCACGCCGCTGCGCCGCAGCCTCGAGAGCCTGCGGGATCTCGACGATCAGGCCTGGCAGCTGGTGGCCTACCGCGCCGCGCCGCAGGGTGCGCCGCGGCTGCGGGTGGTGGGCTATCCGGGCAAGCTGCGGCTGGATCACCCCACCGCCCTGCTGGTGCGCTCCGGGCCGTTCCGCTGGGCGCTCGACGACGTGACCCTCGCCAACCCGCAGCTGGCCGCCGACGGCCGCGCCGCCGCGGCCGAGTTCGACCTGGCGCCGCTGCTGGCCGACCTGCGGCAGGACCGGCCGCTGCGGCTGCGGCTGCCGGGGGTGTTCAGCGAGCTGGTGGTGCCGCCGTTCGTGGTGGCCGAGTGGCGCCAGCTGAACGACGCGCCGGCATGAGGTCGCCCGCCGGGCACGGGGCCGATCGCCGCTGGGGCGCCTGGATGGAGCGGGCCCTGCAGCTGGCCGCCCTGGCCGACGGCCGCACCAGCCCCAACCCCCTGGTGGGCGCCGTGGTGCTCGATGGGGCGGGAACGCTGGTGGGGGAGGGCTTCCACGCCGCCGCCGGCCGGCCGCATGCGGAGGTGGGGGCGCTGGACCAGGCGGGGGAGCGGGCCCGCGGCGGCACCCTGGTGGTGACGCTGGAGCCCTGCTGCCACCACGGCCGCACGCCCCCCTGCAGCGAGGCGGTGATCGCGGCGGGGATCGCCCGGGTGGTGGTGGCGATGGAAGACCCGGACCCCCGCGTGGCCGGCGGCGGCGTGGAGCAGCTGCGCCAGGCGGGGCTGGAGGTGATCACGGGGGTGCGGCAGGCCGAGGCCCTGGCCCTCAATGAGGCCTTCGTGCACCGGGTGCGCAGCGGCCGGCCGCTGGGGGTGCTCAAGTGGGCGATGAGCCTCGATGGCCGCACGGCCCTGCCCAACGGCCACAGCCAGTGGATCAGCGGCCCGCCGGCGCGCGCGTGGGTGCACCGGCTGCGGGCCCGCTGCGATGCGGTGATCGTGGGTGGCGGCACCGTGCGGGCCGACGACCCGCTGCTCACCAGCCGCGGCGGGCGCCGCCCGGAGCCGCTGCGGGTGGTGCTCAGCCGCGGCCTGCAGCTGCCGGCGGCGGCGCGGCTGTGGGAGCAGAGCGAGGCCGCCACCCTGGTGGCCCACGGGCCGGAGGCACCACTGGAGCGGCGGCCGTGGCTCGACGGGCTCAAGGTGGAGCGGCTGGAGCTGGAGGCCTGCGAGCCCGCAACGCTGCTGGAGGCGCTGGCGCGGCGGGGCTGCAACCGGGTGCTGTGGGAGTGCGGCCCGGAGCTGGCGGCGGCGGCGCTGCGCCAGGGCTGCGTGCAGCGGCTGGCGGCGGTGCTGGCGCCCACCGTGCTGGGGGGCGAGGCCGCCCGCACGCCCGTGGGCGATCTGGGCCTGGAGCGGGTCGATGCGGCGGCGGCGTGGAGCGGGCCGCGGCTGAACCGGCTGGGCCGCGATCTGCTGCTGGAGCTGGAGAGCCGATGAGCACCGCCCCTGATGCCCTGGCGCTGCGGCTGCCGTTCTCGCTGGAGATCCCGATCAGCGCCGCCATCGCGGCGGCGGTGGTGTGGCTGGCGCTCGACCTGCTGGGGCGGGGGCCAAGGCCCAGGAGCCTGGGCCGGGCGCTGCTGCACCGCAGCCGCCTGAGCCTGGCCCTCACGATCCTGGTGGCAGGGCTGGGCTGGTGGCTGGCGCTGCTGCTGAGCCCCGGGGTGCTGCCCTTCCTGAGCGACGAGCGGGAGGTACGCGATCTGGTGGTGGCGGCCGGGGTGATCTGGACCCTGCTGCGCTGCAAAAAGGAGCTCGTGGGCCAGGCGGATCGCTACTCCGCGGAGCTGTTTCCGGCCCTGCCCGCCCGCGATCGGCTGTTCCTGTTCGATCTGGCCGACAAGCTGATCGCCACGCTGGTGGTGGTGATCGGCGCGGTGGAGCTGCTGCGGCTGCTGGGCACGCCGGCGTCGCTGCTGGCGGTGGCCGGCGGCTTCGGCGCAGCGGCGCTGGGCTTCGGGGCCCGAACGGTGGTGGAGAACGTGCTGAGCGCGATCAGCCTCTACATCAACCGGCCGTTCGTGGTGGGGGATCAGATCCAGCTGCCGGGGGAGAAGCTGAGCGGCACGGTGGAGCAGATCGGCTGGTTCCACACCCAGCTGCGCGATGCGGAACGGCAGCCGGTGTTCCTGCCCAACGGGCTGTTCCTGAGCCGGCCGGTGATCAACGCCGGCCGGATCGACCGGCGGCGGGTGTGGATCGACTTCGGCCTGCGCTACGAAGACCGCCAGGCGGTGGAACCGATCCTGGCCGACCTGCGGCGCGAGCTGGCCGAGGATCCGGCCATCGACCACGCCAAGCCCCAGGCGGTGCACGTGCTGGGCTACGGCGCCAACGGGCTGGAGCTGCGGCTGCTGTGCTTCAGCGCCGACGCCGACCTGGAGGCGGCCTGGGAGCTGCGGCAGCGCTGGCTGCTGCGCATCGCCCGCGTGCTGGAGAGCCACCATGCTGAGATGCCCTACGAGCGGAACGCCCCTCCGCCCACCTGATCCATGCCGCTCAGCTTCCGCGACCTGCAGGCCCAGCTCCGCAGCGACTGGGGCGAATTCGAGACGGGGGGCTGCGACCTGCTGGTGGTGCCGTCGCTGAGCATGGACCGGGCCCAGATGGACCTGGTGACGGGGGCGCACCACTACGAGGAGCGCCAGCTGTTCTCGCTGATCCGCCTGCGCGACCCCGGCGTGCGGGCCGTGTACGTGACCAGCAAGCTGCTGCCCGAGCTGGTGGTGGACGCGGTGCTGGAGCTGCTGCCGGGGGTGCCGGCCTCCCATGCCCGCCGCCGCCTGCACCTGTTCGACACCGACGACGCCTCGCCCCGCTCGCTCACCGAGAAGCTGCTGGAGCGGCCGGCGCTGCTGGAGCGGATCAAGGAGCTGCTGCGGCCGGGCCGCAGCCTGATGACCTGCTTCAACGTGACGCCACTGGAGAAGCAGCTCTCGGAGCGGCTGCAGGTGCCGCTGCTGGGCACCGATCCCGCCCTGAGCCACTGGGGCAGCAAGGCGGGCAGCCGCGAGCTGTTCGCCCGCTGCGGCGTGCCGCTGCCGCCCGGCAGCGCCCTGGTGCACGATCTCGATGCCCTGGCCGAGGCGGCCGCGGAGCTGTGGGAGGCCCATCCCGAGCTGGAGCGGGCGGTGGTGAAGCTGAACGAGGGGTTCAGCGGCGAGGGCAACGCGCCGCTGGAGCTGGCGCCGCTGCGGCTGGCCGAACTCAGCGGCCCGGAGCGGCGGCGGCGGCTGCGCGAAGCGCTGGAGACGCTGCCGATGCCGTCGCCGCGGTGGCGCGAGCTGATGGCGGAGCAGGGGGCGCTGGTGGAGGCGTGGCTGCAGGGGGGCGAGGCGCTGCGCTCGCCGAGCGTGCAGGGCACGATCCATCCGGGCGGGCGGGTTGAGGTGCTCTCCACCCATGAGCAGATCCTGGGCGGGCCGAGCGGGCAGACCTACCTGGGCTGCCGCTTCCCGGCCGATGCGGTGTACCGGGCCGAGCTGATGCGCCACGGCCAGGCGGTGGGCGAGGCGCTGGCGGCGGAGGGGGCACTGGAGCGCTACGCGGTGGACTTCGTGGCGCGGCGCTTCGGCGAGCGCTGGGATCTGCAGGCGATCGAGGTGAACCTGCGCAAGGGCGGCACCACCCATCCCTACATGGCCCTGCGCTATGCCACCAACGGCAGCATCGATCCGGAGAGCGGCCTGTTCCGCTCCCCCACCGGCCAGGAGCTGTTCTATGCCGCCACCGACAATCTCTGCGATCCGCGCCTGCGGGGCCTGCTGCCGATCGACCTGATCGACATCGTGGCCGCCGCCGGGCTGCATTACGACCCGGCCGAACTGCGCGGCAGCGTGTTCCATCTGCTGGGCTGCCTGTCGCAGTTCGGCAAGCTCGGCATGACCTGCATCGGCCGCAGCGCCGAGGAGGCCGACCGCATCTACGCGGCTACGGCGGAGCGGCTGATCGCGGGGGCGGAGGCGTTGAGGGGGTGAGGGGCGGGCATTCGGCGGTTGTGGGCGATGCCCTTGCAGCAGGAGGCCAGAGCCGGCGAAAGCGAATCAGCAGAGGGAGAGGAGAGGCCAATCGAGGCGAACCTGCCAGGCCTGTGTAGCCATAGGAACAGGTGGTTCTCGGACCCACCCAAGAAGATCGCCTAGACAGATGCGAGACGGCAGAACAGCCCCCACAACTCAGATCTGGCCATGTTGCCGTCAGGAAAGAGGGCACTTAGGCTGCCAATCCACCCTTGCAGAGAGGAGATACCGGACCCTTCGATATACTGTTGAGCGATAGGATCTGCCAAACACCAAAGAAGAGACGTTAAACGATTAGGACGCAAACGATGCAGAATCCCTACAAAGGCATGCGCTGGTTGAAATGTGACCTGCAGATGCAAACGCCTGCGGATGCGCGTCATTGGGCCGGAGACCGCCTTGAAGCTGGAGAAGAGGGTGCCGCAGCGAAGGCGTTTGCGGAGGCCTGTTATCGACAACGCCTGGATGTGGTGGGCATCACTGACCACAACTTTCTGAGCAAAGATTTCATTCCACATCTACAAACAGCGTTCGATGAGATTGAGCAGGAGTTCAACCACAGAATCACCTTATTCCCAGGATTTGAGTTTGAGGCGGCTGGCGTTGGCAGGGGCGTTCACGTTCTTTGCCTTTTCGAACCCAGAACGGACCTGACCCGACTGGACTCGATTCTTACAGAATGCGGCGTGAGCTACCCAAGAGTAAACGCGGCCGGCCAGCTCGAAAAATCAGACAAAAATCTGAAAGAGATATTGCGTATCACCCAAGACAGGCATAGCGGAATCGTCATCATGCCTCATGCAACAAGCAATGACGGCATCTTCGACAACGATTCGATAGCGGAATGGTTGCAACAGGATCAATTCACGAATCCCGATCTGCTCGCGGTAGAAGTGCCAAAGCCTGTTCACATGATGAGCGCTGGGTACCAGCGTCTTTTGCGTTCTGGAGACGATTGCCAGCCTGGCTGGAGACGCATCCGTCCCATTGCCACACTCATGTCTTCTGACAACAAGAAGCTAATCGAACTCGATGAGAATCAAAGGCCGACGCCCAATAGCATTGGCTACCGGTACTCATGGTTGAAAATGTCGGAGCCCTCCATCGAATCACTCCGTCAGGCGTTCCTTGACCACGAATCCCGCATTATTCTGCCGGAGGATGTAACAAGAGATACGCATCCCGCACAGCGTGCTCGTCAGGCGACCATCAAGTCAATCCTGATCAAGGAGGTTGCGTTCCTGGCCGACCAAGAGGTGCATTTTTCCCCCAACTTGAACTGTGTCATCGGTGGCCGAGGCAGTGGGAAATCTACCCTCCTTGAATACCTGCGAATCATCCTGGGTAAGGACAAATCGAAGGATCTTGATCACGGAACCAAAGAGCGGATCAAACGGGTACGCGATACGCTGAACGCACCCGGCGCAAAAGTTGAAGTGTGCTGGGTCAGTGCGGATGGCGTCGAAGATCGTATTGTCTGGCAAAACGGTAGTCCAACCGTGCAAGGCCGCGACCTGGCCGATCCTGATACCTTCTTCAAGGGCTTGCCTCTTCGCTTTTACAGCCAGCAGCAACTAAACCGTCTGACGGAGTCGAAAGCCGATGACGGAAGCGTTCGGCAGGCTCAACGGCTGCTTGAGTTAGTCGACGGATTTACCAAGAACGAACTGGATGAATTAGCGGGTCGGGAGCATAAACTCAAGCTGCTGGTCCAGGACGCTTTTTCCAATCTTCGTAAGGCCCAGATACTCGAGAAGGATTACAGGCGGCTCCAGCAAGAGCATCAAGAACTGGACCGGCAATGGAAGGCCCGCAGCGAGATTCAAGAGGATGCCCGGCGACATCAACTGCTCAAGGCCGAGGCACGCCACCTCGATGGGCTTACAGGAGCACCCGGCAAGCAGTTCACCGACGCTGCCACCCTGGCCGAGACAATCGCCGCATCGCACGTACCGTTTCAGGTTACAGATTCACCTCATGCGGACTGGATTAGGCAATACGACGACAACGTAAAGGCTGCCAAGGATTCGCTGGCCAGAGCTATCCGTGATGCCGTCGATGAATTCGAAGCCACTGTCGATGAACTTAAAACTAGCGATCCGGTATGGAATTCGATCCGAGAGGAACTCGATCAGGCCGATGCCATGTTCAGTGAAGCCTGCGCGGCTAAAGGTCTGACAACGGATGATGTTGGCCATCTTCAGGAAATCAACCAATCACGCGCCAAGAAACAGCGGGAGATTGATGAAGCGAGTGCTGAAATTCAGGGGCTCAAGAAAGCTGCAGGAGACATCGGTCTGCTAATGCAGCAATTGCATCAAATCTGGAGAGAGCAATTCCAGAAACGCGTTGAAGCTGCCGAGCGAGCAAATGAACTCGCTGTGTTGAACGAAGACAAGCTACGGTTTATCGAAGTCTCAGCAAATTACCAGCAGGATCATAAGCATTTCCGAGAGCTTTGGCAGAGCTTTGCGCCCACTGACGGGCGAACGCGGCTAGGTAAGAATTGGGAAAGCTGCGGGGAAACGCTCTACACACTTTTTACCAGACAGGAGGATGCGAAGTCGCCTTGGCAGGTTTTGGAAGAGCGTTTGTCCATAGAGCAAGGCTATGCGGGTCCGGATTTTGGGGCGAACAGCCAAGAGCTATTCCACCACATTCAGGACAATCTTGAGCGTTGGGAAAAGCTGCGCATCACTCGAGTTCAAGACACCGTAGACATCAAACTGTTTCGGGCAGATGGATCAATCGCAGGCAGTATCGCCGAGGGCACCCTCTCTGACGGTCAACGTAACACCGCCGCCCTCGCTTTGTTATTGGCTCAGGAAGGGGGGCCGTTGGTCATCGATCAGCCCGAGGATGAATTGGACTCCAACTTTGTGTTCCGGGAACTGATTCCGATGTTACGCAAGATTAAATCGAAACGCCAACTCATCACGGCTACGCACAACGCGAATTTACCAGTAAACGGAGACGCAGAGCTTGTCTATGCATTTGAAACGCGAGACGGGAAAGGTGAGGCGCTGGCCTGCGGTGGACTTGACCAGGCGTCTGTAACCAAGGCTGTTCTCGACATCATGGAAGGAACAGAAGAAGCGTTCCGTAAGCGTCGAGAGAAATATCACTTTTAAAACAACGATTTATAACGCTCCCCAATAAGTCCATGCAGCCGATGCTTGTCCCTCGCCCGGCTGATGGCATCCATTAGGCATCACACAAATGAAGATCTACGAACTATGAAGCCAAAATTCGAAGAGAAAACCTTCGAGAGCTACTTCAACAATGAGCTCGACCAAAAATCATCGATCTACTTCCCGTTTGGTCAAGTTCAAGAGGGCGGAATCGGCGCTGATGCGGCCGCCCATTCCAGGAATTGGCGCTTATGGCGGCGACTGGGGTATCCATTTTCATTTCGAGCCCCATTCGAAGGCGAAGACCTCACGAAGATCTCCCAAGAGATGGAAAGCCTCCTTGGGCGCGAGATTAGTAACATACCACCAATAAAGGCCAACTTGCTGTTCCAATATAAACGCCCTGAGGTCATAGCTTCACCTCAAGGCGCGGAGTGGCCGCATTGGCGACGCAAGTATTTCCGCTACGACATCGACCAAGATCAGCATAGACTGCTAACTCATATCGAAGTCAGATTTGGCGCCAAGGCACTAGTCTTGTATGCGTCTCCTGCTGTAGAAGATGTCAATGAACTCGTCAGGCTAAAGCGGTCGAGGCAGATCGTAGAAAACACAAACTTCCGAAAAGCATCAGAACTAACTGGACACTCACGCAACACGTACGTCAAGGCGGGCACGCACTCAATAGCCTGCAGCGACCCCGTGCGGCACGAGAGATATGATCTCCTTGAATATCTTCGACATCTTCCGGCAATTCCCGACATGTCAAACGAGGATGTAATTGTCGAGTTTTGCGAAGGGGTCCGCCTATCGGCACAAGAAGACGAAGCCATTGGATCTTCGTATAGAATGGTACTGCAGGAGTACAGCGACGCGGGCTTTTCAACATACCCATTACTCTACGCAAACATCTCTCTTTTTATCCTTCGCGAAGTCTCTGGGCTGCAATGGCTTGCAGCAACTTCGCAGTGACGCCCAACCCCTCGCACAACCGGAACGTCCACCGCATGTCATCAAGCCCACGCGGCGACTTGGTTCATCATGCACCGCGCAGGTTTAGCTTCCTGCCGTCTTCGCTCGCTTAGTGCGAGTAGTTTGCGTCATACAGACACATTGCATGGCCCTTCTGTCTCGTGGAATACAGGGTACAGGAGGCCGAATACTTCTTACTTGAGCTGCGCGCAAAGTCGAGCAGTTTCAACTTCAGCGCCATCTAGTTCACAACATCCGCATTCGTCTCCGCTGCACGAAACGTCACTTTCGCGATGTAGGGCTCGCTGAAGATCAACCAGACATTTGAATTCTGGTACAAGCAGAAGCAGAATCAATCCCGCATCGACCGCCATGCCAAGTTCTTCCATGACCCCCGGACAGCAACAGAGCACCTTGGGGCAATGTCGTGAAAGCTGGCGCGAGCAGCTATGGGTTCACCCTCTTCTATTTCATGCCCTTCGAGGACTTGCCAGAAGTCCCTGAGAAAGACGTTCTGAGCGCTTGCGAGGCCCATCTTGGTTCTGTGCGTGCGCTGGTATACGAGTGCTACGAGATTATGGGCCCAACCATTAACGACAAGTGGATCTTCACTACAGAGCACATCGCAAATCGCGGGCTCTCGATTGAAGAGGCTGAAGAAGAACTTGGCTTCCCGCGTGGTTACACAGACATCGGCAGACCGGATCTGATTACTTAGCTCTGGGAGCTCTTGCGCCGCCAAGATGATTGATGCTTGCTCGAGCAGGAGTTCAAGCGGTGGCTAGGCAAAGAGTTTTCAAGTCTCCTAAGCTACCACCGATGCCGCAATGACGCCTAGCCCCTCGTTCAACCGGGCCCGCTACAGCTCTCGCCTCTGCAGGCCGGCTAACTCGAAAGTTAATCACGCAAGGATCCTCTTCTCAACTCCACAGGAGGCTTGGACAACTGCAAATCGAATGATTGAAGCCTAGACCGGTGAGTCACTAGCCATATGTCGTAATTCGATCACGCCCCCTGGATGTTCCTAACTCTCACCGGAACGCCAAAACCTTAATTAGCCGAACGGCCTCTCAGTTTATTCTACCCAAAATGGGCTTGGTCTGACCTCGGCTGGCCTTACAGGGCCATTGTCCCAACTCACCCCATCCCCCACACCCCCTGGCTACCGTCTGATCGCCGCCACCGCCCCATGATCCGCAAACCCATCCAGGATTTCTTCCTGTTCCTCATCGGTGGTGCCCTGTTCGCGGCGGGCATCTTTCTGTTCACCAACCAGGTGATGGTGGGATCCGGCATGGGTTTCGGCTTCGGCATGCAGTCGCGCGGTAGCTTCGGCGGCGGCGGTGGATCGTTCTTCGGAGGGCTGTTCAGCCCGGGCGGGCGGCAGGGTTTCGGGTTGCTGATGATTCCCTTCGGCGCCGGTGTGGCGTTCCTGCTGGCCGACACCTACCGACGGCTGGGCTGGTTCCTGGTGTGGGCCTCCTCGGCGGCCATCGGTGCGGCCGTGCTCCAGAGCCTCTGGTTCAGCTTCCGGCCTGCCAGCCTCTGGAGCCTGCTCTCCATGGTGTTCATGATCGCCGGCGGCGCCGGGTTGATGTTCAAGTCACTGCGTGACTACCAGGGTGAGGAACGGGATCGGGTACAACGCCATCTCGATGATTCGCGGCTTGAGTACGATCAGCTCAAGGAAGAACTGGAGCGGCTCAAGTCCAGGCTGAACGACAACACCAAGCCCTGAAATCCAAACTCCTCAACTCACACCATGGCCACCGTTCTGATCACCGGCGCCAACCGCGGCATCGGCCTTGAATACTGCCGCCAGCTGCAGGCCCGCGGTGATTCCGTGGTGGCGGTCTGCCGCACCCCCTCGCCCGAACTCGAAGCCCTGGGCGTGCGGATCGAGGCGGGGGTGGATCTCACCAGCGAAACCGCACTCAACGCCCTCCACCAGCGCCTCGGCAACCTCCCGCTCGACGTGCTGATCCACAACGCCGGCATCCTCGAGCGCACCTCCCTGGCCGATCTCGATCTGGAGAGCATCCGCCGCCAGTTCGAGGTGAACGCCGTGGCCCCCCTCCACCTCACCCGCGTGCTGCTCGATCGCCTCCACCCCGGCTCCAAGCTCATCCTGATGACGAGCCGCATGGGCTCGATCGGCGACAACAGCTCCGGCGGCTCCTACGGCTACCGCATGTCAAAGGTGGCCCTCTGCATGGCCGGCAAGTCGCTGGCGATCGATCTGGCGCCCCGCGGCATCGCCGTGGGCATCCTCCACCCCGGCATGGTGAGCACCGCCATGACGGGCTTCACCACCAGCGGCATCAGCCCGGAAGAATCGGTGCGCGGCCTGCTGGCCCGCCTCGATGCCCTCACCCTCGAGAACACCGGCACCTTCTGGCATGCCAACGGCACCGTGCTCCCCTGGTAGCTCAGGCCTGGCTGGCGGCCAGCGCCTGCAGCGCCAGCTGCACATGGGCCCTGAGCGCACCGATCGCCATCAGCTGCCGCGGGCTGCGGCCCTGCGCCAGGCCCCGCTCGCCCTGCTGCTCCAGCGCCTCCAGCAGCCGCTGGCTCGCTTCGCCATAACCGCGCAGCACGGCCTCGAGCGGGCGGGCCCCATCGGCCTCCGCATCCGCCACCGGGCTGGCGGCCTCGGGAACGGCCGTCTGCAGCAGGGCCATCAGCTGGCGGTGGCTGAGGGCCTCGGGAACCGGATTGGTGGCCTCCATCGAACGGAAGATCGTGAATGATTGTGGAGAAAGGCTATGAATCCTCTCCAGCGCTGGAAAGGGCCGATCCGGTGGGGATCACCCCACCTCCGCCGCCAGTTCCCGCCCGCCTCAGCGTGATCATCCCGGTGCTCGAGCAGGCCAGCGCGATCGAGCCGTTGCTACCCCACTGGCACGCCCTGCGCCAGGCCGGCGCCGAGCTGATCGTGGCCGATGGCGGCAGCCCCCCGGCCACCCGGGCCCTGATCCGCGCCCACGGCTTCCCCCTGCTGGAAGCACCGCGGGGCCGGGCCCGCCAGATGAACGCCGGCGCCGCCCGGGCCAGCGGCGAGCTGCTGCTCTTCCTCCACGCCGACACCCGACTGCCCGACGGCGCCCTCGCCCTGGTGCGCCAGGCGCTCGCCGGGCCGCGCCGCTGGGGCCGCTTCGATGTGGCGCTGAGCGGCACCGCTCCCCTGCTGCCCCTGGTGGCCGCGCTGATGAACCTGCGCTCACGCCTCAGCGGCATCGCCACCGGCGATCAGGCGATCTTCCTCAGCCGCGCCCTGTTCGAGGCCGTGGGCGGCTTCCCCGACCAGCCCCTCATGGAAGACGTGGAGCTCTCGGCCCGCCTGCGCCGCCACGGCCGCCCGGCCTGCCTGCGGGCGCGGGTGATCAGCTCGGGGCGCCGCTGGGAGCGCCACGGCACCCTGCGCACGATCCTCACCATGTGGGGCCTGCGGCTGGCCTATGCCTGCGGCGTGCCCGCCACCGCCCTGGCGCGCTTCTACCGATGAGCGCCTGCCGGCTGGTGATCCTGGCCAAGGCGCCGATCGCCGGCTTCTGCAAGACCCGCCTGATCCCCGCCCTCGGCGCCGCAGGGGCCGCCGCCCTGGCCGCCGCCCTGCTGCGCCGCACCGTGGCCACCGCCCGCTCCGCCGCCATCGGGCCCCTGGAGCTCTGCGTCACCCCCGCGCCCTCCGCCCCGCTCTGGGGCTCGCTCGGGCTGCCGGCCGATCTGGAGTGGAGCGAGCAGGCGCCGGGCGATCTGGGGGAGCGGATGGCCGCGGTGGTGCGGCGCACCCTCGGGCGGGGCGAGCGGGTGATCCTGATCGGCACCGACTGCCCGGCCCTCGGCATTGCCCAGCTGCGGCAGGCCGCCGCTCAGCTGCGCCACCACGACGCCGCCTTCGTGCCCAGCCGCGACGGCGGCTACGCCCTGATCGGCCTGCGGCGCCAGCACCCGGCCCTCTTTTCGGCCATGCCCTGGAGCACCAACGCGGTGATGGCGGAAACCCGGCGCCGCCTGGCGGGCCTCGGCTGGTCGGTGGCGAGCCAGCCACCCCTGCCCGACATCGACGAACCGGCCGATCTGCGCCACCTGCCGCCGGAGCTCGCGGCCACCCTCACGCAGCCACCAAGATGAACGCCCGATCCGATCGGGCCGCTCACCGGTAGTTCCCATTCCAACCGCGTCGTCTGGAGCGATCGCGTGTTTCCTCAGTCCGCCACCGGCGCGCCGCCGCGCGATCCCGCCGCTGCCGCGTCGCCCGGACCGGGATCGCGGCGGAGCGTACGGGCCGGCGCCCCACGGCCCGCCGGCGGGCGGCGCTACCTGCTCGCCGCCACCCTGCCGCTGCTGGCGGCCCTGCTGCAGCACCCCTGGGCAGCGGCGGCGCCGGCCCTGGCCGTGTCGCTCTGGGCCCTGCTGCTGAGCGCCCGGCCGGAGCACACCCTTCCCCTGGCGGCCCGCCGCTCCGCCGTGGTGGTGATCACCCTGCTGGGGCTGCGCTACCTGATCTGGCGGATCGGCTTCACGCTCAACCTCACCAGCGCCGCCGGCACCGCCCTCAGCCTGCTGATGCTGGCGGCCGAACTGGTGCTGCTGGCCAACGGTCTGCTGCAGCTCTGGCTTACCTGGGCCCGCCAGCCCCCCGTGGAAGAGGAGGCGGCCGCGGCCGAGCGGGTGCTGCGGCAGCGCATCGCCTGGGATCCGCTGCACGTGCCCGCCGTGGATGTGCTGGTGCCCAGCTGCGGCGAACCGCCCGAGCTGATCGAGCGCTGCCTGCGCGGCTGCCTGGCCCTTGATTACCCGCGCCACCGGGTGTGGCTGCTCGATGACAGTGCCCGCGAGGAGCTGCGCGCGCTCTGCCATCGCCTGGGCTGCCGCTACCTCGCCCGCGCCGGCCGCGCGCACGCCAAGGCCGGCAACCTCAACCACGCCCTGCCCCGCCTGCAGGGCGAGCTGCTGGTGGTGTTCGACGCCGACGTGGTGCCCCGGCCCGCCTTCCTGCTGCGCACGGTGGGCCTGTTCTCCGATCCGCGGCTGGGCTTCGTGCAGACGCCGCAGTCGTACATGAACGCCGATCCGGTGATGCGCAACCTGCGGCTCGAGCGCTGGCTCATGCCCGACGAGGAGAGCTTCTACCGCTGGATCGAGCCCACCCGCCAGGCGGTGGGGGCCGTGGTGTGCGCCGGCACCTCCTTCGTGATGCGCCGCTCGGCCCTTCAGCGGGTGGGGGGCTTCGAGACCGGCACCCCCTCCGAAGATCTGGCCACCGGCATCCGCCTCGCCGCCGCCGGCTACCGCAACCTCTACCTCGACGCCAAGCTCAGCGCCGGCCTGGCGCCGCTCACGATCGCGGCCATGGCCCGCCAGCGCAGCCGCTGGGCCGGCGGCACCCTCCAGACCCTGCGCACCGGCGCCAATCCCCTCACCATCCCCGGCCTGCGGCCGCTGCAGCGCATCGCCTACCTCGAGGGCATCCTGCACTGGTTCAACGTGCTGCCCCAGCTGGTGCTGCTGCTCATGCCCCTCAGCCTCGGCCTGCTGGGGGTGGCGCCGATCGTGGTGCAGGGCTCCGGCCTTCTGAGCATGGCCCTGCCGTTCTTCCTCAGCCAGCTGCTGCTGGTGCGCTGGTTCAGCCGCGGCTCCCGCAACGCCCTGCTGCCGGAGCTCTACCGCTGGGTGTTCCTGTTCCCGATCACCGGCGCCGTGCTCGGCGCCCTGGCCGGCCGCTCCCAGCGCTTCCGCGTCACCCCCAAATCCCTGGCCCCCGCCGGCCGCTCCGGCCCCGCCGCGCGCCTGGTGCTGCCCCTGCTGGCCCTTCTGGGGCTGCAGGGGCTCAACCTGGCGCTTCTGATCACCGGCCCCGGCGCCGCCGCGCCGCTGGTGGGCTCCCCCCTGGCGCCGGCCAGCCAGGCGATCGGCCTGGTGTGGGCGGTGCTGGGCACGGCCAGCCTGCTGCTGGCATTGCGCGTCTGCCGCGACCGGCCCCAGGCCGATGCCGTGCCCTGGTTCCGCGCCACACATCCGCTGGTGCAGCTGCACACACCCGCCGGCACCCGGCCCGCCCGAATCCTCGCCATCAGCGAGCAGGGGGTGGAGCTGGCGATCGAGCCGGCCGAGCGCGGCGATCTCCAGGAGCCCACCGCCCCCTGGGCGCTCCACTGGCACGCCCCCGGTGCCCTGGCCCTTCCGCTGCGGCCCCAGCGGATCGAGGCGCATCGCGCGGGCCTGCGGATCGGCGCCGTCTGGGGTGAGCTGGGCGATCTGGAGCGCGACGCCCTGGAGCGGCGCCTCTACCGCGGCGCCGGCGAGTGGCCGCGGCGCCTGGCACCGTTCGAGGCGCTCGCCCTGCCGGCGGCGCTGCTGCAGTTGCTGCGGCCGGTGCCGCCCCAGGACTGGTTCCGCCGCAGCCTGCCCTGAGATGCCCCCTCCCAACGCCTGCGATCGCTATCACGCCCACGTGTATTTCGATGCCGCCACGGTGGATAGGGCCACGGCGCTCTGCCACGAGGCCGGCAGCCACTTCCAGCTGCCGGTGGGGCAGATCCATCGCCGGCCGGTGGGTCCCCATCCCTGCTGGAGCTGCCAGATCAGCTTCGACCGGGCCCAGTTCGAGGCCCTGATCCCCTGGCTCGACGCCCATCGCCAGGGGCTCACGATCCTGGTGCACGGCCTCAGCGGCGACGACCTGGCCGATCACACCGAGCACGCCTTCTGGCTGGGGGAAACCCGATCCCTCGACCTGGCGGTCTTCAAAACCTGAGCGCCCTCAGCCCGCCAGCGCCCCGCCGCAGCTGGAGCCGCTGCCGGCCGTGCAGCCGTAGCAGTGCTCGCCCACCCGGATCGGATCACCCTGCGGGTCGCGGCCGAGCAGATCGCGCAGATGGGGCCGCTCGCCCTCGACGGGGGACGGCCCCGGAGCGGCCAGGCCCAGCTGCTGGTTGAAGTCGCAGTCGTAGAGCCAGCCCTGCCAGTCGACGCTGATCAGCTGGCGGCACATCACCTGGGCCAGGTTGGCGGGGTTGTGGGAGCGGCGCAGCAGCGCCTGGTAGGTCTCCAGCTGGCCGCCGGCCCGCAGCGCCGCCGCGAAGCGCTGGATCGGCATGTTGGCCAGGGCGTAGAGCCGGTTGAACACCACCCCGTGCTCCTCACGCAGCACCCGCCGGTAGTCGGCCTCCAGGGCCGCCTGGGGAGGGGGCAGCACCGGCCCCTGGGGGTTGAACACCAGATCCAGCTCCAGGCCCGAGCCGGGCTGGCCGTAGCCCAGCGCGTTGAGCTGCCGCAGGGCGGCGATGCTGCGCACGAACACGCCCGAGCCCCGCTGCCGCTCCACGTTGTCCGCCAGATAGCAGGGCAGCGAGGCCACCACCACCACCCCCTCGGCCGCCAGGAACGCCGCCAGATCCTCCTGGCCGCTCTCCTGCAGGATCGTGAGGTTGCAGCGGTCGATCACCTCCACCCCGAGCCGCCGCGCCGTGCGCACCAGATCGCGGAAGCCCCCGTGCAGCTCCGGCGCGCCGCCGGTGAGGTCGAGGCAGCGCACGCCGCGGGCCGCCAGCACCCGGGGGATCAGCGCCAGCGTGGCGGCGTCCATGCTCTCGCTGCGGCTGGGGCCGGCGTTCACGTGGCAGTGGGCGCAGCTCTGGTTGCAGCGGTAGGTGAGATTCACCTGCAGCGTGTCGAGGGCGCCGCGGCGCAGGGCCGCGAATCCGGCGGCATCCCCGGCGGCACCATCCGTGGCGGGAGAGGTGGAAAGGGTGAGGCTCAAGGCGGATCGCAGGGGCGGGGTGAGGGGCGATGGCGCGCACCGATGCTGCTGCAGCCACGGCCCGGCCGTGGGGCGCCGTGCTCAGCCCACGATCTCCATCGCCAGCCCGCAGCCGTCGCGCTCGCCGCCCAGCACCAGCGCCTCCCCCCGCACCAGCCGGCCGGCGGCATGCAGGCAGGCCAGGGCATCGAGCAGATCGTCCATCGCCCAGCCGCCCGCCGGCAGCTGCCGCGCGCAGGCCTCCACCGCACCGGGACGGTCGCGCTCCACCAGCGCCCGCCGCTCCGCCCGGCCCGCCGCGCTGCGCTTGCCGTGCGCCAGCGGCCGGCCCGCCCACAGCCGGAAGATCAGCTCCGGATGCGCCTCCCGCACCAGCCCCGGCGCGAGGGCGCCCGAGCGCAGCAGCCCATCGAGCTGGCGGATGCGGGGCAGCAGGTTCCAGGCCTGGATCGTCAGACCCAGGCCGTCGCACTGGCGGCCGATGGCGCAGGCCTCGGCATGGCTGGCCGCCGCCAGCATCGGCCGGATCGGTGCCGGAAACACGCTGGTGCCGCGGGGATGGCCCAGCAGCCGCCGCGCGGCCCGGTCGCAGGGGCGGGGGCCGGCTTCGCTCAGGCCGATCGGCATGTCCACCGCCACCTGCCGGATCGCGCCCCCATTCCCCAGCTCGGCCAGGTCGGCCAGCAGCCGTGCCCGCGGCGGCCCCGCGCCGTCGGCCGCCGCCTGCACGCACAGCCAGCCGCCGCGGCAGCCGTCGATCCCCACCAGATCGCCCACCCCGGCGGCCCCCTCCCGGCGCGCCCATCCTGCAACCGGCACCGGGCGGCTGCGTCGCCAGCGGCGGCGGCCGGGTTGCAGGATGAACACTCACCCCGCAGCCGCCCCATGGAAGCCCGCTGGAACGATGCCGTGATCGCCGCCAGTGACGACATCGTGAAGCTGGAGGGCAACGCCTACTTCCCGCCGGAAGCCCTCAACCCGGAGCACGTGCGTCCCTCCAGCCACCGCAGCGTCTGCGGCTGGAAGGGCGAGGCCCACTACTACGACGTGCTGGTGGGCGATCAGGTGAACCCGAACGCCGCCTGGTACTACCCCGATCCCAAGCCCGCCGCCGCCGAGATCCGGGGCCGGGTGGCCTTCTGGAAGGGGGTGCGGGTGGGCTGATCCCGCCCCGCCCCGCCGTAGCTAGAGCGGAAGCAACCAGGGCCTGCTCGATGAAGCTCAGCTTCGTGCCGATCCACGTCTTCCGCGAAACACCCTCGGTGACGTTCTTCGATGCGAGCGTGCGCGGCAGCAACGGCAGCGACGTGGTGGTGCACCACGGCCCCGCGGTCTCACCCCCCGACGACGGTGAGTTCCCGCAGTTCTACGTGCATCACCACCAGATCGATCACAACCTGGTGCTGATCGGCGCCCGCAGCTTCACCCTGCTCAACCCCGCCTGGGACCAGCCACACCACGTGGTGCAGCTGGAGCGCGCCATGGGGGCGCTGGAGATCCCCACCGACACCTTCCATCGCTCCAGCTCCGGCCCCGAGGGCAGCCTGGTGCTGAACCAGCCCGAGCGCGACCGCCAATTCGACGTGGCCAGCGAATTCCAGCCGGTGAGCCTGCGCGAGCGGGCCGACCTGCGCGAGCTCCTGCAGGTGCCCCCCTGGATCTGGAGCTGGCGGGGCGGCCACATCTGCCGCGAGCATGCCCCCAGGGCCGGCGCCGGCTAGGCCAGGGGCAGCCCGTTGGCGCCGTAGCCGCGCCGGATCGTCAGCCAGTCGCGGCCATCGGGCCGCCAGCGCAGCTCGCTGATCAGGGGCGTGTCGGCAGCGCGCACGCCCACCGTTTCCAGCTCCACGCCAGGCTCCAGCTGCCACAGCACCCGCTCGGGGCTGCCGGGCACCGCCTGGATCCGGGCCTGCAGCGGCGCCGCCGGCCCGTGCTCGCCGCCACCGGGGCGCCCCTCGCACACCAGCACCACCGCCTCCAACCGCTCGGCGCCATGGCGCACCACCACCCGGCGGCGGCGATCGCCGGCCACCAGGCAGAGCTCGGTGAGGCACGGCCAGGGCCCCGTGCGGTCGGGACCGAGGCTCCAGTGGCCGGCCGCATCGATCGCCATCTCCGCCGGCGGCTCCTCGAAGCGCATCGTGGCCACCCGGCCGGTGTGGCGGTAGCTGAGGGCGGCGCTGATCATGCCGGCCTCCTCGCTCACCGCCAGGCTGGTGGGAAAGCGCTCCCGTTCCAAGCCCTCCCCATCCAGCCGGATGAAGCAGCCCTCCCACAGGCCGGCGTTGCGACCCAGCAGGGCGGCGCGGCGATCGGTGCTGAGCACGGCAGGGGTTGGCAGGGCGCCCGATGCTGGCAACGGCGGGTCGTCAACCGCGGCCGGCCATCACGGGCCGGCGACGGCTCAGGGGGCCGCCCCGTCGCGCTCCCAGCTGAGGATCATCCCGGCCACCGGAATCGCCAGGAACACTCCCAGCAGTCCGGCCAGCCGCTCCCCCACGAACAGCGCGAAGAACAGCACCACCGGATGGATCGCCAGGGCGCGGCCCATCACCCGCGGATGGATCAGATTGTCCTGGATCTGCTGCAGGATCACCGAGGCGATCACCACCGACAGGGCCGTCCACGGCCCCTGGGTGAGCAGCACGATCGCGCTCACCACCACCACCCCCAGCGTGGCGCCGATGCCGGGGATCGCATCGAGCACGCCCACCACGATCGCCAGCACCAGCGAGAACTTCACCCCCAGCAGGGCGAACACCAGGGCGCTGCTGATCGTGAGGAAGATCACCAGCGTGATCTGGCCGCGCAGGAAGCCCAGGATGTTGCGCTGCACGCTGCGATCGAGCCGATCGCGCTGCGCCGCCGGCACCAGCTGCAGCAGCGCCTGCCAGAGGCGGCCGTTGTCGGCGAGCATGTAGATCACGATCACCGGCAGGAAGATCGCGGCGAACACGTTCGAGAGCGCGCCGCCCACCAGCCCAAGGCCGGTGCTGAAGCTGGAGCGCAGCACCGAGAGCAGCTGGGAGGGATCGATCGTCTTCAGATAGCCGTGCAGGGGAAGATCGGGATCCTTCAGTTCCGCCGCCAGATCGGCGATCAGACTGGTGCCCTGGTTCACCACCTGGAACCCGAGCATCGCCACCAGGGTCACCACCAGCCCCGTCACCCCCAGCGCCGTGAGCAGGATCGCCAGCCAGCGGGGGCAGCCGGCCACGCCGCTGAGACGGCGCACCGGGTAATCCAGCAACACCGCCAGGATCGCCGCGCCGATGAACATCACCAGCACGTTCTGGAAGTAGGCGACCAGCTGCACCGCCGCCCAGCCGCTGGCCACCAGCAGCAGGAAGCGCAGCAGCACCGAGCTGGAGAGTTCCGACCAGGGCGGGGGGAGCCGGTTCTGCATGGGGAAGCCGAGGCGAGTGCGGCAGGGGCGGTGCCGAACCGTACCTGGCGGGCACGGGCAAACAACGGATTTGCTTCATCTTCTCCGCGGCGATGAGCCCGTGCAGCGGTACTGCTCGCTACGGAATGTTGCCTTTCCCGTGCCGACATCCCGACAACGTCGTTAAGGAGCGTGTCACCGGCGTGGTGATCGCGGCAGCCGCCATACCGTCATCTCATCGACCCCGAGGACGACATGGGTATCGGCGAAGTGTTCCTGGAGAGCCTCTCCACCGGTGTGATCACCTCCGAGGAGATCGACTGGGTCACCGCCCAGCAGACCCGCTTCAGCCGTCAGGAGGAAGCGGCCGCCCTCAAGCTCGGCCGCCTGCTCGACGAGGGCCGCATCCAGATCGGCTGCCGCCTCCATCCGGCCTCCCCGGCCGCCTGATCCGGGTTCCGCACCGATCGGGCCGGCTCAGATCAGTTCGGGATGGAGGGGGTCGCCCTTGAACGGCCCCTCCAGCCCGGCCGTGATCCAGCCGCCGTAGAAGCCGCCGGCCTGCGCCGTCACCGGTTCGCCGTCGAGCCAGCAGCCGTCCATGCGGCCCGGGTAGAGCGAGAACCAGCCCGCCAGGGGCGCGAACGCCGCCGTGGGCGAGGGGTACGACCACACCGCCCGCTGCAGCCGCCGCTCGCCCACCACCACGTCGAAGTAGGCGGCCACCCCCTTCCACTCGCAGAAGCTGCCGCCCGCGGCCGGCTCCAGCAGGTCGCGGCGCACCGCCTCGGGCGGCACGTAGATGGTGGGGGGATGGAAGGTCTCCAGCACCCGCAGGCAGCGGCGGGCCTCCACCAGCACCTCCCCCAGGGCCACCACCCGCACGGCGGCATCGCTGGCCACCAGCGCCGGCGGGCGGGGGTAGAGGGCCACCCGTTCCACGATCCGCCCCGAGGGCTGCCGCCACTCCCAGCGCTCCGCCATTTCCCCGTCCGGCCCACGACAATGGCCACCATGGCCCGTCCCGCCGCCGACCGGTTGCCCGCTCCCCTCGCCCAGCGCCCCGATGGGGCCGTGAGCCGCCTGCGGAGCATCGCCGTGCTGCCGCTGCTGATCGTGGCGGTGCCGTGGCTGCAGGAGCTGATCGACCAGCTGCTGTTCGGTGGCCGCTGGAACCTGCCGATGCTCCCGCACAGCATGGGCGGCTCCCTGCTGGGGGTGCTCACCGCGCCCTTCAGCCACTCGGGCTTCGGGCACCTGCTGGCCAACACCCTCTGGTTCCTGCCGCTCTCCTGGCTGGTGCTCGCCAAGAGCCGGCGCGACTACCTGGCCGTCTGGATCGGTGTGACCCTCACGGCCCTGCCGGTGTGGCTGTTCTGGCCGGTGGGCAGCCACGGCCTCTCCGGGGTGGTGTTCGGCCTGCTGGGCTATCTGGTGGTGATCGGTTTCCTGGAGCGCCGGCCGGCCGCCCTGGGCCTCTCGGCCTTCAGCCTGATCAGCTACGGCGGCCTGCTGCCGGCCCTGCTGCCCTTCGCCTCTCCCTCCGGCGTGAGCTGGATCGGCCATGTGTCGGGCTTCGCCGGCGGGGTGCTGGCAGCCCTGGCGATCCACCGCGAGCCCGGGCAGGCCGCGGATCGCTGATGTCGTGCCCCCGCTGCGGCAGCTGGAGCGTGCGGCGCGACCGCAGCCTCGCCGGGCGGATGGTCTGCGGCCGCTGTGGCATGCCGCTGGGCAACGCCGGCGGGCCGGCCGTGCGGGCCCGGCGCTCCGGGGTCCGGCGGCTGCCGCGGCTGCGGGGTGTGTGGCGCTGGGTCGTGCCGCTGGCCGTGCTGCTGGCGGTGAGCGCCCAGCTGGCCAGCCTCAGGCCCGAACCGCCCCGCGCCCTGCCCCGCAGCGGGGTGCTCCAGTGAACCGGCCGCGGCTTCAGCCGTGAATGAAGTTGCGCAGCCGGCGGGCCTCCGCCCCGGCGCGATGCTGCAGCTCGGCGTCGCTCAGGCTCGCTTCCTCCCGCTGCTGGGCCGCGATCACGTCCGCCTCCTCCACCTGGAAGCCCTCGCGGCCGGCCAGGGCCAGGAAGGCCGCCAGATCCAGCTGGCCCTCCAGTTCGCGGCGCAGCGCCTCGGAGCCACGGGCATGGGCGAGGAAGGCATCGAGCTGCTGCAGGCTCACGGGGTCTCGGCGATCGGTTGAGCCCGTCCTAGCGGATCCGCCGGCGGCGCTCCTCGATCAGGTCCTGCCGTGCCTGCTGGCTGGCGAAGCGGCCGATCAGCAAGCCCATCACCACCGCCATGTAGATCGGCCCGATCACGCTGCAGCTGATCGCGCTCATCTGCGCCACCGGCGTGGTGGGCAGCACGTCACCGAAGCCCACGGTGGTGAGGCTCACGAAGGCGAAGTAGTTGAGGCGGGCGAAATCCAGGTCCCACACCTGCGGCGACGCCCTCCCCAGGCTCTCGGTGGCCTTCAGCAGACCGTCCGGGTCGTGCTGACTGATGAAGCTGCCCGGCTGGACCGTCTCCAGGGCCGTGAACAGCAGCCCGGCCGTGAGCCCCAGCCACAGGTAGCCGGCCACCGCCCCCATCAGCACCTGGCCGTTCACCCGTCGCTCCTCGGCCAGGAAGCCCACCAGCCGCACCAGGCTCCAGGCCACGAAGGCGGTGGTGAGAGCGAGCAGGGGCCCGCCGCTGAGCCGGTTGGCCACCGGCGTCACGTACCAGAACCACTGGGCGACGACCGCCGCCAGCCCCAGGGCGCGGAAGATCCCGTCGCGGGGATGGCGCCGGCCGCCGTGGCGCGTGCCCCCCTCCAGTTCGGCCACCAGCAGCAGCGAGGCCAGGTTGTAGCCGATCGCGCCGAGCCGGTGCAGGCTCACCGGCAGGGCCAGGCTGAGCATCACCATCAGCGTGGCCAGCAGCAGGTGCAGGTAGAAGCGGTGGCGCCGCCGCGTCCGGGCCTCGGGACTGAGCGGAGCGCGGGGCACGGACGATCGACCGGCTGAGCGCATTGTGGCCCGGGCCTGCAACGTTCGGTTCTCACCCCCCACCGGCCGGGGCGGAGCCCCAGCGGCCCGGCCTAGCTTGGCCTCACCGCTGCGCCCGCTGCCATGGCCCTCCGCCAGGACGACAACCGACCGAACCGGCGGTTCGGAATCATCAACCTGGTGCTGATCGGCTTCGGGGTGCTGCTCCTGGTGAGCAACTTCCTGCCCAACGCCACCAGCCAGGTGCCGCGGGTTCCCTACTCGCTGTTCATCGACCAGGTGAACGACGGCAACGTCAAGCGGGCGTTCATCACCTCCGACCAGATCCGCTACGAACTCAAGGAGGCCCCGGCCGAGAACGCGCCCACGGTGCTGGCCACCACCCCGATCTTCGACATGGACCTGCCCCAGCGGCTGGAGCAGAAGGGGGTGGAGTTCGCCGCCGCTCCGCCGCGGCGGCCCAGCTTCTTCACCACCCTGCTGAGCTGGGTGGTGCCGCCGCTGATCTTCATCCTGGTGCTGCAGTTCTTCGCCCGCCGCAGCGGCATGGGCGGCGGCGCCCAGGGGGCCCTGAGCTTCACCAAGTCCAAGGCACGGGTGTACGTGCCGGATGAGGAATCCCGGGTCACCTTCGCCGACGTGGCCGGCGTCGACGAGGCCAAGACCGAACTCACCGAGATCGTCGACTTCCTCAAGACCCCCGAGCGCTACGCCGCCATCGGCGCCCGCATCCCCAAGGGCGTGCTGCTGGTGGGCCCTCCCGGCACCGGCAAGACCCTGCTCTCCAAGGCCGTGGCCGGTGAGGCCGGCGTGCCGTTCTTCATCATCTCCGGCTCGGAGTTCGTGGAACTCTTCGTGGGCGCCGGCGCCGCCCGGGTGCGCGATCTGTTCGAGGAGGCCAAGAAGAAGGCCCCCTGCATCATCTTCATCGACGAACTCGATGCCATCGGCAAGAGCCGCTCCGGCTCGATGGGCGTGGTGGGCGGCAACGACGAACGGGAGCAGACCCTCAACCAGCTGCTCACCGAGATGGACGGCTTCGCCGCCCAGGACAAGCCGGTGATCGTGCTGGCGGCCACCAACCAGCCCGAGACCCTCGACGCCGCCCTGCTCCGTCCCGGTCGCTTCGACCGTCAGGTGCTGGTGGATCGTCCCGACCTCTCGGGTCGCAAGAAGATCCTCGACATCTATGCCAAGAAGGTGAAGCTGTCCGAGGGTGTCGACCTCGACAAGATCGCCCAGGCCACCAGCGGCTTCGCCGGCGCCGACCTGGCCAACCTGGTGAACGAGGCCGCCCTGCTGGCCGCCCGCGCCTTCCGCACCACCGTGGATCAGGGGGATCTCAACGAAGCGATCGAGCGGGTGGTGGCGGGCCTCGAGAAGAAGAGTCGCGTGCTCCAGCCCGACGAGAAGAAGGTGGTGGCCTATCACGAGGTGGGCCACGCCATCGTGGGTCACCTGATGCCCGGCGGCAGCAAGGTGGCCAAGATCTCGATCGTGCCGCGCGGCATGGCGGCCCTCGGCTACACCCTGCAGCTGCCCACCGAGGAGCGGTTCCTCAATTCCAAGGAGGATCTCGAAGGCCAGATCGCCACCCTGCTGGGCGGCCGCTCCGCCGAGGAGATCGTCTTCGGGGAGGTCACCACCGGCGCCGCGAACGATCTCCAGCGGGCCACCGACATTGCCGAGCAGATGGTGGGCACCTACGGCATGAGCGACACGCTCGGTCCCCTGGCCTACGACAAGCAGGGCGGCAGCCGCTTCCTCGGCGGGCCCAGCAATCCCCGCCGGGTGGTGAGCGACGCCACCGCCCAGGCGATCGACAAGGAGGTGCGCTCCCTCGTGGACCGCGCCCACGATCGGGCCCTCGAGATCCTCCGGAGCAACCGCGAGCTGCTCGAAACGATCGCCGCCAGGATCCTCGAGAAGGAGGTGATCGAGGGCGACGAGCTCAAGGACCTGCTGGCCTCCAGCACCATGCCCGAGTCGGCCGTGCTCACGCCCGTCTGAGGCAGGATCCCCCATCTCGCCAGGCCCTTGGCTGAAGTCTTCTCACCCCTGCCCCCCAAGCGCACCCCCCGGCAGAACCTGCTTGGGGGTTCTTTTTTGGCAACCACGCTGCTGATCCTGGTGCTGGTTCTGGTGGCGGCCGCTGGCCTGCAGACCGGCTACTCCTATTGGGTCGATGAGCTCTGGTCGGTGTCGGCCAGCAGTGCCGACTGGGGCGTCCTGCTGCGTGACTGGCTGATTCCCGACACCCACCCCCCGCTCTACCAGGCCCTGCTCAAGCTCTGGATCGGCTGGGGCGGCAACGGGGAAGTGGCGACCCGCAGCCTGAGCCTGCTGATGGCCGCTCTCGGCCTGGCCGCTACAGCACTGTTCGCCTCGGGGCGGGGGGCGGGTCGCCGCCTGGTGAGCGTGGCCTTTCTGGGGACCAGCCCCGCCTGGATGTTCTACGCCCAGGAGGCTCGCAGCTACGCCACCTCACTGGCCCTTTCGGCTGTCCTGCTGGGGCTGGCCCTGGAGCTGCGGCAGCGAAGCCTGGCTGGTTCAGGCAACCCCCTGCTGGCCCGCTGGAGCGACCGTTGGCTGCAACGCCTCTTCGCTTTGGCCTGCCTGCTGCTCTCGCTCACCCACTACTTTTCCCTGCTGTTCGTCCTGGTGGTGCTGGCCTTGGGTGGCATCGAAGGGCACATCCTTTCCCGTCGCCGGGACGTGCTGCCCCTGCTCCTGCTGGTGTCGGCCTGGCCTCTGTTCCACCTGCTGATGAGCCCTCTCTCGGGCAAGCTGGAGCGGGTGGCGTGGATACAGGTGCAGCCGATCCGGGGCACCATCGCCGAATTCCTCAAAGGCACCCTGCCGCTGCTGGCGCCGGGCCGGGCGGAGCGAGCGTTGATCCTGGCCCTGGGATTGGTCGTCGCCCTTCTCTTCGTCGTCCCCGCGGTGCTTCGGCGCCGAAGCCCTGTCGCGCCGGAAGCACGGGGTCCGGCGCTGGGGGAAGCGAGCTTCCTGGTGCTGATCCTGGTGGTGTTTCTCGCTCTGATGCTGCCGCTCGATCTGGTCAAGCCCCTGTCCCAGGGCCGCTACTACATCGTTGCGGTGCCGGCGGTTGCCTACCTCTGCGGCGCTGGCTGGGAACGGAGCCGGGGCTCCGGTCGGGCACGGCGCAGCGCCCTGGCGGTCTTCCTGGCGCTCTGGCTGGTGCTGCAGTGGCAGCTGGGTCTTCGGGAACTGAGCGGCAAGACGATGCCGCTTCAGAACCACAAGCTGATGGCCGCCTTCGTGACCCGCAGCGGCGTCTGCGACCGGGGCTGCTGGACCACTGGCTGGCTGCCCGAGGCGCTGAGCCCCCTCTATTTCCCGGCCGGTCAGCTGCAGCGGCTGCCAAAGATGATCGGATCGGTCGCCCCGCCCCTCGAGCGCCCCTTGCTCGGCTTCCACAACGCCGCCCGGAGACTTCCTGCCCTGCGCGCCGCCAACCCCACCATGGCCTGTTGGGAAGCGCCGGCAACCTGGCAGAACTCCTCCTTCCTCCTGCTGCCTACGACGAGCAGCGCGCAGCCGGCCAGCCATGGTCTGCGCCCCTGCCCCCCTTGACGCGGGGGGGGGCGATCTCGGATAAGGGTTCTTTGGGACGTGGGCCATGGTGTCCCCCTCAGCCCCGATCGTGGCCCTGAAGGGCCACGATCTGCTCTCCTCGGCCGACCTCGACGCCTGCCAAACCCTGGCCCTGCTTGAGCTGGCCCGGCAGCTCAAGGCCGGCGAGCGGACCATCCAGCTGCCCGGCAAGGTGCTGGGGCTGATCTTCTCGAAGGCCTCCACCCGCACCCGGGTGAGCTTCTCGGTGGCGATGGCCCGTCTCGGCGGGCAGACGCTGGATCTCAATCCCGCGGTGACCCAGGTGGGGCGGGGCGAACCGATCGCCGACACCGCCCGGGTGCTGAGCCGCTACGTGGATGCCCTGGCGATCCGCACCTTCGCCCAGGCGGAACTGGCCGAGTACGCCCACTGGGCCTCGATCCCGGTGATCAATGCCCTCACCGACCTGGAGCACCCCTGCCAGGCCCTGGCCGACTACCTCACCCTGCAGGAAGCCTTCGCCGGTCTGGAAGGCCTCACCCTGGCCTACGTGGGCGACGGCAACAACGTGGCCCATTCGCTGCTGCTCGGCGGCGCCCTGCTGGGGGTGAACGTGCGGATCGGCTGCCCGCAGGGCTTCGCGCCCGATCCGGCGGTGGTGCAGCAGGCCAGCCGGCTGGCTGAGGGCCGCTGCACCATGGCGGTGCTGCACGATCCGGTGGCGGCCGTGCGCGGCGCCCAGGGCCTCTACACCGATGTCTGGGCCTCGATGGGCCAGGAGGAGGAGCAGGCGGAGCGCGAGGCGGCCTTCCGCGGTTTCTGCCTCAACGAAGAGCTGCTGGCCGAGGCCGACCCGCGCGCGATCGTGCTCCACTGCCTGCCGGCCCACCGCGGCGAGGAGATCAGCGCCGGGGTGATCGAGGGCAGCGCCAGCCGGGTGTTCGATCAGGCGGAGAACCGCCTGCATGTGCAGCAGGCGCTGCTGGCGGCGCTGCTGGGGGCCGTCTGAAGGGTCGCGCGGCGACGGAAAACCTCCAGAACCCCCACAGGGACTGGACAAGGGCGGCAGCCGGCGGGAAAACTGGGGGCACTGGTGCATGCGTACTGCCGGTGATCGCCCTCTCCCCGCCCCCCGTGCCCGCCGAGCGGGAACTCACCACCGCCCAGCGCGAGCTCTACGACTGGCTGGCCGAGTACATCGCCCAGCACCGCCACAGCCCCTCGATCCGCCAGATGATGGAGGCCATGGGGCTGCGCTCGCCGGCGCCGATCCAGAGCCGGCTGCGCCATCTGCAGCAGAAGGGCTGGATCACCTGGCAGGAGGGCCAGGCCCGCACCCTGCAGCTGCTGGGCGGAGATCAGCGGCCCGGCATTCCCATCCTCGGTTCGGTGGCGGCCGGCGGGCTGGTGGAGCCGTTCCACGATCTGGAGGAGCGGCTCGATCTGCAGCCGCTGCTCGAAACCCGGGGCCTCTTCGCGCTCACGGTGAACGGCGACAGCATGGTGGACGCCCACATCGACCACGGTGACGTGGTGCTGATGGAGCCGGTGGCCGAACCGGGCCGCCTGCGGCCGGGCACGATCGTGGCGGCCCAGGTGCCCGGCAGCGGCACCACCCTCAAGCACTTCCACCGCCAGGGGAGCCAGGTGCGGCTGGAGGCCGCCAATCCCGCCTACGAGCCGATCGTGCTCGACGCCGACCAGGTAATGGTGCAGGGCCGGCTGGTGGCGGTGTGGCGGCAGCTGTGAGCGCCGCCGGCCCGCCGGCAGCCAGGCGGCGCACCCCCTGCGGTGTAAGCTTCTCCAGGCAAGCGCAACGGGTTCGGCGACCTCGCCACCACCCCGAGCATTGCCGAATGGGGCCATAGCTCAGCTGGTAGAGCACCTGCATGGCATGCAGGGGGTCAGCGGTTCGAGTCCGCTTGGCTCCATTGATGTTTTGAAATCCCACCCTGTCTGCGGGCACGGAAACGGGCATCGGTTGAACCCATCCGCTTCGTTGCTGAGGGAGGCATCAGCACATGGCCTGATCGACCCATCACGGACGGCGACCCTGGGGCAGGATGTCGATCGCTCGTCGTTGTGACCACGTCGATCATCCGCTGTGGACCTATGGCCTTGGCCATGTCGTCGTCCCTGGCGTCACGATCCTGCCGACCAGCAGGCCAGTCGCACCGGCTGCGGCAAATCCCAGAATTCCATAGAGCCTCAGGTACTCCCACAGCATCACCAACGGGAAGATGAACAGGATCAGCGGCCCGATGAAAATGTAGGGATAGCTCTTTCTCACAGCCTCCATCGTGGAGAAGACATTGACGAAGTCAACGCCAACTCCCAGCTTCAGCCAGCCGGTCATCAGGGAACTGCCGACCAAGGAAAAGAGAACAGCCGCGGCAAACTCCAGTGGCCCAGAAAACCTGTAACGCCTCACCAAAGCTGAGATGATCGCGATTGACAGGGCCAGTGGCAGTGTGATCAGGAACGAGCTGAGATAGGGCTTGGCTGCGTTCAGCGCAACCAGAACAGCCGAGAGGGCTGACCCAAAAACCCAGGTTATGAACCCAAAAATTGCAGCGGCGACCTGATAGCGACCGACCCAATCAAGAAAGACAATGATGAAGTGAGGCCGAGAACTCCCTGGCATCGAAGATAGGCGCGATGATCCAAGACTGATCAAGATGATCCGGAGACGAAAGGCGACGAACGACGACTCACTTTGTCGCGTGGGCGCTCAGACTCTGGCCGTCCGACTGGCGCACATCGTCGGAGAAGCTTTCAGTGGATGGATCACGGCTCCAGTGACCGTGATCGGAGGTCACATCCACCTGGGATCTACATGTACCAGTGAGGTTCAGTTGCTCATAGAGACATCACTGAGGACTTACTTCAAGGCACCTTCAAGGCCAGAGGCTCTCTGGTGGATGGCTTAACTTGCCGGAGAGCAGGAACCACTGCCGCTGGCGCTTTGACAACCGGAACCACAAGTTGCCACAGCGGTCCAGGGGCCATCGCCATCACTGCAAACACCGGCAACAATCTGACCGTTGTCCCGGATGACTTTGCAATTTCCAGTGCCAGATCCCGTGGAGATCGTGAACTTCTTGCCATTGCCGCAGGCAAAGGTCAGATTGGCGTTCGGCACCGGCTTGACTGAACCACTGCCCTGAGAAGAGTTCAGCGGTGGGCGGGCCAGGGGAGTGGCAGGAATCTTCTCCACCGATGAGGCCGCGAAGGCCGGTGATGCGGACAGCATGGCCGCGATGACAAGACACGAGGCGACCAGGCGCGTGATGACAATTCGGCACGCCCTGAGAGTGGTTCTGAACATCATGATCGTCACATTAGTGATCGTCAAACCTGCTCGCCTTCGTTGGCGACGCCCAAAACTAGGTAGATGTCAGCGACTGGATAGGGATGCTTCGTACTTCTTGAGTAAGCATCATCCAGTTCCGAAAGCCACGGCTGCCGGTGACCGGCCCATCGCGGCAAGGCACACCCGTGCCAGCGCAGAGGCGAGAGCCTGCCGGGTCCAGCTCCTCCCACCGGCATGGCGTCAGGGGCTTCCGCAGCCCGAGACGCTGTAACGCCGTGACCTGCCACCATCACTGCATGGCTGCCCCGCCCCTCGGTGATCAGAACCGCCGGCCTGTTTCTGCTCACGGCGGTCGCCGAGATCCTGGGCTGCTACCTCACCGATCTGGTGCTCAAGCAGCAACGACCTCCATGGCTGCTTGCGCCCGCTGCCCTTTCGCTGGCCCTGTTCGCCTGGTTGCTGACGCTCCACCCCACGGCTGCCGGTCGCGTCTACGCGGCCTATGGCGCGGTCTACGTCTCGGTGGCGGTGCTGTGGTTACGCCTGGTGGATGGGGTGCCGCTCACCGGGCGTGACCTGCTGGGATCGGCGGTGCTGCTCACCGGCATGGGGATCCTGATGGGCAGGACGCCGCACGGCTGAGGCCGATCGAGGGCTCAGTGCTGATGCGACTCCTCCAGCTGCAGGGTGCTCTTGCGGATCCCGAGGTCGCCCAGGCGGGCACGGCCCAGGGCCAGCAACTGATCACCGCTGATCTGCGCGCGGGCCAGCAGCTCCGGGCTGATCACCAGATGGGCGGTGAGGGCGGTGCGCGAGGTGCTCAGCCCCCACACATGCAGTTCCTCCACCGCCCGCACCCCGGGCAGGGCCGCCAGCACCGCCTCCACCTGCGCCAGATCGACATGGCGGGGAACGGCATCGAGATTGAGCGCCAGCGCCTCGCGCAGCAGGCCGACCGCACTCCAGATCACCGCCGCACCCACGCCGATGGCCGTGATGGCATCGAGCCAGAGCCAGCCCGTGGCTCCCACCAGCAGGGCGCTCACCAGCACCGCCACCGAGACGGCGGCATCGGTGAGCAGGTGCAGCACCGCGGCCCGCTGGTTGAGATCGTGGTGATGGTCATGGCCGAACAGACGGGCCGACAGCAGGTTGATCACGATCCCGGCCGCGGCCGCCCAGGCCACCGGGCCTGCCAGCAGCGGCACCGGGTCGAACAGGCGTTGGATCGCCTCCACCACCACCACGACACCGGCCGAGGCGATCAGCAGGCCGTTGAGCAGCGAGGCGATCTGCGTGCTGCGGCCATAGCCGTAGGTGTATCGGCCGCGGGCGGGGCGGCGGCTGAGCTGGTCGGCACCCCAGCCGAGTGCCAGACCCAGCACATCGCCGAGGTTGTGGAGGGCATCGCCGATCAGGGCCAGCGACCCGAAGGCGGCGCCGACCACCAGCTGCAGCGCGGTGAGGCCGCTGTTGAGCACGATGCTCCAGCGGAAGGCGAGGCCTGCACGGCCGGGGGTGGAGTGCTCGTGCCTGTGGTCCATCGCTCCGACGGGCATCCCGGAACTGAATGCTTGCAGGAGGGAAGAAGGATGTCCCCATGGTCGCTGCCATCGCCGACAGACCGACCGGAATGGCCCCGGCACCGAGAGAGAAGAAACCCATGACGACGCGACACCCCGCCCACAGCGAGCGCTACGACCAGGCCCTGCTCTGGACCGCCCAGCTGCACCGCCGCCAGAGCCGCAAGGGCAAGCCCGTCCCGTACATCGCCCACCTGATCACCGTGAGCGGCCTGGTGTGGGAAGACGGCGGCAGCGAAACCGAGGCGATCGCCGCCCTGCTCCATGACGCCATCGAGGACGCCGGCCAGAGCCACGCCGCCATCGCCGAGCGCTTCGGGGCGGAGGTGGCCGACATCGTGCGCGACTGCACCGACACCCTCGCTCCGGTGGCAGCGGGCGAGGAGAAGGAGCCCTGGCTGCTGCGCAAGACGCGCTACGTGGCCTCGCTCGAGCACAAGCCCCTCGCCTCCCTGCGGGTGACGGCCGCCGACAAGGCCCACAACGCCCGCGACATGGTGCTCGATG
>CALRKZ020000016.1:0-78582 GCA_943368365.1 Mesorhizobium carmichaelinearum | reverse complement strand
TGGGCTGCGCTTCGGCAGCGGGCGGCACGGCAAGCCGACCCTGGCCGGCGGACCCCGTTTCAACCTGGCCCACTCGGGCGATCTGATCCTGCTCGCTCTCCATCCCCGGCGCCCGGTGGGGGTGGATGTGGAGCGGCATCGCCCGGGGCTCCACTGGCGGCCGATCGCCCGGCGCTGCTTCCCCCCCGCCACCTGCTGCGCCCTGGAGGCGCTGCCGGCGGCGCGGCAGGTGGCCGCCTTTCACGATCAGTGGTGTCGCCTTGAGGCGCGCCTCAAGGCCCACGGCACCGGCCTCACGGGCCTTGACGACAGCAGGAGGCAGGTTCCCCCGGCGCGGCTGCGGGATCTGCTGCTGCCGGAGGGCTACAGCGGCTGCCTGGCCCTGCTCTGAGCGTGGAGGGCCCCGGCTCAGCGGGCCGGCTCCTCCTGCGGCGTCATCGGCGGCAGCCCCTCCTCCTGCCGCCGCAGCTTCTCGGGATCGGGGAGCAGGTGCTCCTCCTGCAGCAGCGGCAGCTTCACCGGCTTCACCTCCTCCGCACGCCGGGGCGGCTCGCTCCATTCCCAGCTGCTGCGCGGCGCCCGCGCCCGGCAGAGGGCCTCCAGCTCGCGCCGCAGGGCCCGGCGCACGTCGCGGCGGGCCACCGCCTGGAAGAACTCCTCGCGGCTGGCCAGGCCGGAACTGAACGGCGCCGTGCCATTGCCGTTGAAGAGGCGGGCGGGATCCGGCAGCCAGCGGGGGCGGCACACCCCTCGGCGGCTCGTGTCGGTCTCCAGCCAGAGGTGCAGGCCGTAGCCGTCCGGCTGGTTCACCACCGCCAGCCCGTCGTGCGGCTGCGCCCGCTGCAGCGGGAAGATCCTCCAGGTGGCCTGGCGGTGGGCCGGCACGCAGGCGGCCAGGGCCAGCGCCAGCAGCAGGACGGCGCCGCAATGCGGCGCGAGCAGGGGCCTGGGCACGGCGCAGGGCGAATCGCGCGCCGATCCTGCATCAGCGCGCCCACCGGCGCGGACGTCACAATCACCACAGCCGTTGCCGCGCCGGGTCATGGCCCTGACCCCCTCCACGATGCTGCCGCTGGGCACGGCCCTGCCCCCCTTCCGGCTGCCACTGGTGCCGGGGCCGTCGCCAGCAGCCTGGACGAGCGGCCCGGTGGTCGATTCCGCTGCCCTGCCCCCCGGCCCGGTGCTGGTGCTCTTCCTCTGCGCCCACTGCCCCTTCGTGAAGCACGTGGAGGCGGAACTGGGCCGGATCGACCGCGACTACGGCGAGCGGCTCAGGATCCTGGCCATCGCCAGCAACAGCCTGCGCACCCATCCCCAGGACGGCCCGGAGCGGCTGGCGGAGCAGCGCCGCCGCTGCGGCTGGCGCTTCCCCTATCTGCTCGACGCCGACCAGAACGTGGCGCGGGCCTTCCGTGCCGCCTGCACCCCCGACCTCTTCCTGTTCGGCCCCGACCACCGGCTGGCCTACCGGGGGCAACTGGATCCGAGCCGCCCCGGCAACGGCCTGCCCTGCGACGGGCACGACCTGCGCGGGGCCCTGGACGCCCTGCTCGCCGGCCGACAGCCGGCGCCGGAGCAGACCCCTTCGATCGGCTGCAACATCAAGTGGCACCCGGGCCAGACCCCTGACTGGGCTTAAGGTTGCCGCCATGCAGGTGCCCCCCTTCGATCTCACCGAGCAGCTCCATCACCTCGGTGAAGAGCTCGAAGACGCCGTTCTGCAGGTGCTCCGAAGCGGGCAGTACATCGGAGGGGCCACGATCGCGGGCTTCGAGGAGCGCTTCGCCTCCCTCAGCGGCACGCCCCACGCCATCGGCTGCAACAGCGGCACCGATGCCCTCATCCTGGCCCTGCGGGGCCTGGGCATCGGCCCCGGTCACGAGGTCATCACCAGTTCGTTCAGTTTCTTCGCCACCGCCGAGGCGATCAGCGCCGTCGGCGCCACGCCCGTCTTCGTCGATGTGGAGGAGAGCTCCTACCTGATCGACCCCGAGCGGATCGAGGCCGCCATCACGCCGGCCACCCGGGCCCTGATGCCGGTGCATCTGTTCGGCCGGCCGGCCGACATGGAGCGCATCGGCGCCATCGCCGCCGCCCACGGCCTGCTGGTGATCGAGGACTGTGCCCAGGCCACCGGCGCCAGCTGGGCGGGCCGGCCGGTGGGCAGCTGGGGCGATGCCGGCTGCTTCAGCTTCTTTCCCACCAAGAACCTCGGCGCCGCCGGCGACGGTGGGGCGGTGACCTGCCGCGATCCCGAGCTGGCCGGCCGCATCCGCCAGCTGGCGGTGCACGGCATGCCGCGCCGCTACCTCCACACCGCCCTGGGCTACAACAGCCGCCTCGATGCCCTCCAGGCGGCGGTGCTCAACGTGAAGCTGCCCCACCTGGAGGGCTGGATCGAGCGCCGCCGCCAGGTGGCCGCCACCTACCGCACCGCCCTGGCCGCCACCCCCGGCCTGGCGCTGCCCGAGGCAGGTCCCGACGGCCACAGCTGGAACCAGTTCGTGGTCAGGATTCCCCGCTGCCCCCAGGGCCTGGCGGCCTGCGCAGGGTCCTGCCATCCCTCCGCCGACAGCAGCGAGCACGGCCTGCCGGAGAGCTGCTGCCGCGACTGGCTCAAGCAGGAGCTGGCCGCCGCCGGGGTCAACACGATCATCTATTACCCGATCCCGATCCACCGCCAGCCCGCCTACGCGGAACTCGGCTACGGGCCCGGCAGCCTGCCGATCACCGAGCGGCTCACCGCCGAGGTGCTCAGCCTGCCGATCTTCCCCGAGCTCCGGCAAGCGCAGCAGGAGCGGGTGGTGGAGGTGCTGCAGGGGTTGCTCGCCACCGCGCCCGCCGCGGCACCGGCCAGGGCACCGTCCATCGCCGCCTGATCCCGGTTCCGCCCCGGTCGATCAGGGTTGGCTCGTTCCGGCCAGGCCGGCATGGAGCGCCTTGAAGCGGGCCTGCTGGAGCCTGTGGTCGACGATCGGCTCCGGATAACCGCGGCGCTCCAGGGGTGTGATGCCGCCGCCGATCAGGTCGCCGCTGCTCACATGGGCGAGCTCCGGCAGCCAGCGCCGGATGTAGACGGCCTCGGGGTCGAAGCGGGCGGCCTGGGTGTAGGGGTTGAAGATGCGCAGCGGCTTCGGGTCCATGCCGCTGCTGGCGCTCCACTGCCAGCCGCCGTTGTTGGCCGCCAGGTCGCCGTCCACCAGCCGCTCCATGAAGGCGCCCTCACCCCAGCGCCAGTCGGTGATCAGATCCTTCACCAGGAAGGAAGCCACGATCATGCGGCAGCGGTTGTGCATCCAGCCCGTGGCGTTGAGCTGACGCATCGCTGCGTCCACGATCGGCACGCCGGTGAGCCCCTCGCGCCAGGCCTCGAAGCGCTGCGGGTCGTTCTCCCAGGGAAAACGGCGCCACTGGGCCCGGTAGGGCCCCTCCGCCAGCTGCGGGATGTGGAACAGCGCCTGCTGGTAGAACTCGCGCCAGGCCAGCTCCTGCTCCCACACCGTGATCGCCTGGCGTTCCTCGTCGCTGCGGGCGGCCGGAACCATCGCCTGGGCCGCCGCCCAGGCCTGGCGAGGGCTGAGCGTGCCGAAGGCGAGCGCGGCGCTCAGGGCCGAGGTGCCGGCTTCTCCGGGCAGGTTGCGGCCGGTGTCGTAACGCAATAGGCCCCCGTGGGCGAAGGCCTCGAGCTGCTCCGCGGCGGCGGCCTCCCCCGGCCGGCAGGGGCAGAGCGCGGCCCCGTCGAAGCGGTGGCCCAGCGCGGCCCCCGTGGGCACGGCATCGAGCCACGGCAGACGCGTCCACAGGCTGCGGCCCGGCTCCGGCAGGGCCTCCGGCTCCAGGTCGACGAGCCCGCTCGGGGCCGCCACGGTGCAGGTGTCTGCCGCCGTCTCGAGCCGCCGCCTCCAGCTGCGCCAGTAGGGCCCGTAGACGCGATAGGGGTCCCCGGCCCCGGTGCGCAACTCCTCCGGCGGCACCAGCAGCTGGTCCCAGCCCGCAAGCACCCGGGCCCCGCCGCTCTGCAGGGCCGCCGCCACCCGCCGGTCGCCCTCACGGCGGGCGGGCTCGACGTCGCGGTTCCAGGCCACCACCTCGGCGCCGATCGCCGTGGCCAGCTGGGGCAGCAGCGCCACCGGATCGCCGCGCAGCAGCAGCAGCCGGCTGCCGGCCTGCCGCCAGCGCTCCGCCAGCTCCCGCAGGCTCTCGCACAGAAACCACACCCGGGCCGGCGCCATCGCGGCGTCGCCGAGCACCGCCGGATCGAGCACGAACACGCCGGTCACGGCCGGCGTGGCCTGGGCCGCCGCCACCAGGCCGCGGTTGTCCGCCAGGCGCAGATCGCGGCGGTGCCAGAACAGCCAGCGGGGAGGGGTCATCGGGAGGCATCGCCGCGCGGCATCAGAGCCCCAGCAGCTGCCGAGCCCGGTACCAGGCCGTCACGCTCTTGCCGTCGAGGGCTTCGTCGCCGCTGGCCAGGGCCGCATCGAGAGCCTCGGGCTCCAGCAGCAGCACCTCCAGGTCCTCGTCGTCGTCGCCGGCGGGAGGGACCGCGAGCGCGCTGAGCTCGCGGGCCAGAAAGAGATGGATCACCTCGTCGGAGTAGCCGGGGCAGGGCAGCATGGCGCCCAGGGGATCCCAGCGCTCGGCGCTGTAGCCCGCCTCCTCCTGCAGCTCGCGCCGCATCGTGGTCAACGGATCCTCGCCGGCGTCGAGGGTGCCGGCGGGGAACTCCAGGATGCGGCTGGCCACCGCGAAGCGGTACTGCCGCAGCACCACCACCCGGCCGTCGTCGAGCACCGGCACCGCCAGGGCGGCGCCGGGGTGGCGGATGATCCCGAACGTGCCCTCGACCCCCATCGGCAGCTCGATCCGGTTGAGTTCGAAGCGGATCTTGCGCGCCTCCAGCACCGCCTCGGTGGCGAGGTGCCGCGCGGGTTCGGGGGGCGGCAGGGGGGCCATGGCCAGGGGGCTCGGAGGGCTCCCAGTGTGGCCGGGGCCGTGCCTTCGCCGCGAAGCCTCCGCTGTGGCCATGCCCTAATCGGGCCAGCCGGCCCGGCCGGGCAGCCGCCGGGGCGGTTCCTCGCCGGCACGGGCCAGCAGGACGGCCAGCCGCAGCCCCACCGGGCCGTCGGCGCCGGGCGGGACCAGATGCGGATCGATCGCCGCCAGCGGGGCCAGCACGAACGTGCGCTCCAGCAGGCGCGGATGGGGCAGGGTCAGCGCGGGGGTGGTGCGGCGCTGAGCGCCGCACCAGAGCAGATCCAGATCCAGGGTCCTCGCTCCCCAGCGGAGACGCCGCTCGCGGCCGAAACGCACCTCGAGCGCCAGCAATTCCTCCAGCAGGGCCGCCGGATCCAGGGGCGGTGCCGGATCCACCAGCAGCGCCCCGTTGAGATAGTCGGGCTGGCCGGGTGGTCCTCCCACCGGCGCGGTGCGGAACAGCGGCGACCAGCGCAGCCGCGGCGGTGTCGGCTTCCCTGCGGCGGAGCTCAGCAGGGCCGCCAACCGGGGCCGCACAGCCAGCAGGGTGGCCAGGGGATCCCCCAGGTTCGCCCCCAGAGCGATCGCCAGGGTGGCGGCCGGCCCCGCCGCAGCGTCGCCGGCCTGATCAGCGAGACTGGCCCTCACCTCGATGGTCCGTTCCCTCCATGGTCGCAAGCGGTGTGTCGCCAGCCCCGGCCCCGCGCCGCCCCGCCGCCACCGGAACCTTCCCCCTCGCGGCGATCACCGGCCACGGCACCCTCAAGCTGGCCCTGCTGCTGGCGGCGGTGGATCCGGGCCTGGGCGGGGTGGTGATCGCCGGCGGACGGGGCACCGGCAAATCGGTGCTGGCCCGAGGGCTCCATGCCCTGCTGCCGCCGATCGATGTGATCGTCGACAGCCTCAACGCCGATCCGGCCCGTCCGGAGGAATGGGACGACGCCACCCGCCGCCGCATCACCGAACTCGGCGGCGATCCCACCGGCAGCGATCCCTCCGCCCTGCTGCCCACGGCGGTGGTGCCGGCCCCGTTCGTGCAGGTGCCGCTGGGAGTCACCGAAGACCGGCTGGTGGGGTCGGTGGACGTGGCGGCCTCGCTGGCCGCCGGCGCCCCGGTGTTCCAGCCGGGCCTGCTGGCCGAGGCGCACCGCGGGGTGCTGTACGTGGATGAGCTCAACCTGCTCGACGACGGCATCACCAACCTGCTGCTTGCGGCGGTGGGCAGCGGCGAGAACCGGATCGAGCGCGAAGGACTCAGCCTCAGCCATCCCTGCCGCTGTCTGCTGATCGCCACCTACAACCCCGAGGAGGGAGCGGTGCGCGATCACCTGCTCGACCGCTTCGCCATTGCCCTGTCGGCCAACCAGCTGCTCGACACCGAGCAGCGGGTGGCCATCACCCGCTCGGCCCTCGAGCACGGCGAATCGGTGGAGGCCTTCCGAAGCCGGCATCAGGAGGAGACCGACGCCCTGGCCACCCAGCTGCTGCTGGCCCGCCAGTGGCTGCCGGACGTGACCATCAGCCGCGACCAGATCGCCTACCTGGTGAATGAGGCCCTGCGGGGCGGGGTGGAAGGCCACCGCTCCGAGCTCTACGCGGTGCGGGTGGCACGGGCCCATGCCGCCCTGAGCGGTCGCGACCGCGTGGAGGCCGACGACCTGCAGGTGGCGGTGCGGCTGGTGATCGCGCCGCGGGCGCTGCAGCTGCCACCGCCGGATCCGGACCAGCCCCTGCAACCGCCCCCGCCCCCACCGCCGCAGGGGGAGCAGCCACCGGAGGAACCCGAGACTCCCGACGACAGCCCGGAGCCGGACGACGCCGATCCACCCGAGAACGAGGAGGACGACACCCCCGACGAGCAGGCGCCCCCCTCGATCCCGGAGGAGTTCCTGCTGGATCCCGAGGCCACCGCCATCGACCCGGACCTGCTGCTGTTCTCGGCCGCCCGGGCCCGCAGCGGCGGCAGCGGCAGCCGGGCCGTGGTGCTGAGCGACTCCCGCGGGCGCTACGTCAAGCCGATGCTGCCCCGCGGCCCCGTCCGCCGGATCGCCGTGGACGCCACCCTGCGGGCCGCCGCCCCCCACCAGAAGGCCCGCCGCGAGCGGGAGCCCCACCGCAGGGTGATCGTGGAGGAGGGCGACCTGCGAGCCAAGCAGCTGCAGCGCAAGGCCGGCGCCCTGGTGATCTTCCTGGTGGACGCCAGCGGCTCGATGGCCCTCAACCGCATGCAGAGCGCCAAGGGCGCCGTGATCCGTTTGCTCACCGAGGCCTACGAGAAGCGCGACGAAGTTGCCCTGATCCCCTTCCGCGGCGAGCAGGCCGAGGTGCTGCTGCCCCCCACCCGCTCGATCACCGCCGCCCGCCGCCGGCTCGAGGCCATGCCCTGCGGCGGTGGCTCCCCCCTGGCCCACGGGCTCACCCAGGCGGCGCGGGTGGCGGCCAACGCCCTGGCCACCGGCGATCTGGGCCAGGTGGTGGTGGTGGCGATCACCGACGGTCGCGGCAACGTGCCGCTCTCCCGCTCCCTTGGCCAGCCGCCGCTGGAGGGCGAGGAGCCGGTGGATCTCAAGGAGGAGGTGAAGCAGGTGGCGGGTCGCTACCGGGCCCTGGGCATCAAGCTGCTGGTGATCGACACCGAGCGGCGGTTCATCGGCAGCGGCATGGGCAAGGATCTCGCCGAGGCGGCGGGGGGCCGCTACGTGCAGCTGCCGAAGGCCAGCGATCAGGCCATCGCCGCGATCGCCATGGAGGCGGTGGCCGGGCTGTAGCGGCCGCTCAGGGACGAGCCGGCACCGCTGGCGCCTTCCGTTCCTGCTCGGCCTTCTCCTTGGCGAGTCCCGTCTGGGCGGGATACAGCTCGTCGAACAGCTGGCCGAGGCCGATCGCCACGCTGCGCACCCCATCCATGAACTTGGGATCGGTGGTGAGCTTGCTCACATCGCCCCCCACCGCATCGATCCGGGCGGTGAGGCGCTCGGCGTTGCTCACGGTGCGCCTGAGTTCGGCCAGGGTCCTGGGGTTGTCGAGACTGGCGGTGACGTTGCGCACGTGCCGGCCGGCGGCGGCCGCTTCGGCGGTGGCGGTGTTCAGGTTGGCCAGGATCGGATCGGCCTTGCCCACCGCCGCATTGAGTTCCTTCACCAGCCGCTGGGCGTCGTTGAGGAAACGGGTGGCCTCCTTGGAGGTGGCATCGAAGCTGCGGGTGGTGGCCGCCAGCTTCGGCACGATCTGCTCCTTGTCGGCCTGGGTGAGCAGGCGCTGCATCATCTCGCTCACGCTGCTCAGGCTGGCGGCGGTGACCCCGCTCAGCTCCGCTCCGGCGCAGACCATGCGGCTGTTGTCGCAGTTCTTGTCGCGGGGGCGTGGGGCACTGGTGGGCAGCGGATTGCCCAGGCTGATCAGCGCCACCTGGGCATCGCCGCCCAGCAGCGAGCCCGTCTGCACCTGGGCCGTCGTCGGCCGGGCGAGCTGCAGGCTCGGGTCGGTGATCTCCAGTTCCGCCACCACCGCCGCGGAGGTGGGGGTGATCCGCCGCACGCTGCCCACCTGCACACCCCGGTAGATCACGGCCGAGCGGTCGGCCAGCCCGGCGGCGTCACTGAAGCGGACCTTCAGGTTCCAGGTGTTCTGGCTCAGCGAGATCCCCCGCAGCCAGAACCAGAACCCCGCGCCGCCCACGATGGCGGCGAGCAGGGAAAATCCGACGAGGGCCTCTCGCACGCTGCGGCGCATGTCGGCTCAGAGCTCCGCCGGTTGCATCGGCCCGCTCAGACTACCCGTTCGGAACTGTTTCACGTAGGCATTCTCTGTCTGGGTGAACGCCTCGACATCGCCGATCCAGCGAAGCTGCCCGTCGTAGAGCATGGCCACCCGCTCGGCCGAGCGCAGGATCGTGCTCATCACGTGGCTCACCACCACCGAGCAACCCGCCGCCACCTCGGTGGTGGTCACGATCAGATCCTCGATGCGGGTGCAGGCCACAGGATCCAGCCCGGCGGTGGGCTCGTCGAAGAGCAGCACCGGATGCTGGTCACCGGGCTGGCTCGGGTCCTGGATCAGCGCCCGGGCGAAGCTGACGCGCTTCTGCATGCCACCGCTCAGTTCACCGGGCAGCAGCTCCTCGATCCCGAACAGGCCCACCGCTTCCAGCGCCCGGCTCACCCGCTCGCGGATCTCCCGCTCCGGCAGGCGGCTCCGGCGGTAGAGCAGGAAGCCCACGTTCTCCCGCACGCTGAGCGAGGCCAGCAGGGCCGGGTTCTGGAACACCAGCCGCACGTCGGGTGGGTGGCGCTGGTCGAGCCGCAGGTAATGCTGCGGCACCCCATGGATGCGCAGTTCGCCGTCGGTGGGCAGCAGCAGTCCCGCCAGGATGCGCAGCACCGTGGATTTCCCCGTGCCGGAGGGGCCCACCACGGCCAGCCGCTCACCGGCCCGCAACGACAGGCTGAGGTGGTCGAGCACGGTGTTCGCCCCCCAGCGCATACTCACGTCGTCGAGTTCCACGACCGGGTTGTCTGCGGTGGCTGATCGGTGTGGTTGGCTCATCCCGGCGTTTCATCCGTACAGTTCCGCAAGCCCCGTGCTGTGGCGTAACGCCCCATCGGCTTGACCTCCCAGCGCCCCCTGCTGCCCCGACGCCTGCCCGGCCGGCCACCCCGTCGCCCCGGATGGATGGGGCGGGGAGACCGGCGTCAGCAGGACCTGATGAGCCGATCGCGGCGGGCCGTGCGCTGGCTCCAGCCCGGGCTGGTGGTGAAGCGCTGGGTGCTCACCTCCGGCCTCGGCCTGGTGCTGGCGCTGCTCGGCGCCGCCATCCTGGCCGATCTCAAGCCGATCTACTGGATCATCGAGTCGCTCACCTGGCTGATCTCCACCGTGGCGCGGGTGCTGCCGCGGGAGGTCACCGGGCCGCTGGTGCTGCTGGCGGGGGGGGCGCTGGTGATCTGGGGCCAGAGCCGCAGCTTCGGCTCGATCCAGCAGGCCCTCGCGCCCGAGAAGGACACCGTGCTGGTGGATGCGCTGCTGGCCCAGCGGCGTCTCAACCGCGGGCCCAACATCGTGGCGATCGGCGGTGGCACCGGGCTCTCCACCCTGCTGAGCGGCCTGAAGCGTTACAGCAGCAACATCACCGCCATCGTGACCGTGGCCGATGACGGCGGCAGCAGCGGGGTGCTGCGCCGCGAATTCGGCGTCCAGCCCCCCGGCGACATCCGCAACTGCCTGGCGGCCCTGGCCCGCGAGGAGCCCCTGCTCACCCGCCTGTTCCAGTACCGCTTCAAGGCCGGCAGCGGTCTGGAGGGCCACAGCTTCGGCAACCTCTTCCTCACGGCCCTCACCGCCATCACCGGCAATCTGGAGTCGGCGATCACCGCCAGCAGCCGGGTGCTGGCAGTGCAGGGCCAGGTGGTGCCCGCCACCAATGCCGACGTGCGGCTCTGGGCCGAGCTGGAGAACGGCGAGCGGATCGAGGGCGAATCGCGCATCGGCCATTCCCCCAGCCCGATCGTGCGGCTCGGCTGCATCCCGGAGCGTCCGCCGGCCCTCCCCCGCGCGATCGAGGCCATCGCCCACGCCGATCTGATCGTGCTGGGCCCGGGCAGCCTCTACACCTCCCTGCTGCCCAACCTGCTGGTGCCGGAACTGGTGCAGGCGATCAGCCGCAGCAAGGCCCCCCGGCTCTACATCTGCAACCTGATGACCCAGCCGGGCGAGACCGACCGGCTCGACGTGGAGGGTCACCTGCGGGCCATCGAGGCCCAGCTGGCCAGCCTCGGCATCGAGCAGCGGCTGTTCCAGGCGGTGCTGGCCCAGGAACCGCTCGACGACACCCATCTGCTGCAGCATTACCGGGCCCGTGGCGCAGAGCCCGTCACCTGCGACGTGCGCCAGCTGCGCAGCCACGGCTACGAGGTGATGCTGGCGCCGCTCCAGGGGGCCCGCCCCAGCGCCACCCTGCGCCACGATCCCCGCAGCCTGGCCCAGGCGGTGATGCGCTTCTACCGCAAGCACAAGGGGCACAAGGGGGTGGCTGATCTGGGGGCGATGATCCCCTGATCCCGCTGGCTGCTCAGTAAGCGTCCTGCATCTCGTAGAAGTCGGGCTGCACGTAGTCCTTGCGCAGCGGATAGCCCTTCCAGTCTTCGGGCATCAGCAGCCGCTTGGGATGGGGATGGTCCTCGAAGCGGATCCCGAACATGTCGAAGGTCTCCCGCTCCTGCCAGTCGGCGCCGCGGAAGAGGCCGTAGAGGCTGGGCACGCTGAGCGCTCCGTCGCGGGGCAGGAACACCTTCAGCCGCACTTCCTCGGGCCGGCTGCCGGGGGCCGGGCTGGGATCGGCCGCCGCCGCCAGCTTCACCAGGTGGTAAAAGCTCACCAGGTGGCCGCCGGGGCCCTCGTCGTAGCCGCCCTGGCACTGCAGGTAGTCGAAGCCCCAGGCCTTGAGGGCCGCCGCCACCACGGGCAGGAAGAGCGGATCGACACGGATCAGCTCCACGCCCAGGTGGTCGGGCGGCAGCGACGTGTGCTCGAAGCCCTGGGCGCTCAGCCAGGTGCTGACCGGGCCGGCCGACACCGGCGTGAGTTCGGTGGTGGTGGTGGGATCAGGCATCGCGGGAGGCGGCAAGCGCGTCGGGAGTGGTGGCGGCCGATTCGGCGGTGGCGCCCATCGGCAGGCTGGCGGCGGCGGCCAGGGCGGCCTGCTGGGTTTCGGCCCGGAGGTAGGCGCCGGTCACGATCGGCTCGACGGCCTTCATGGCGTGGTCGACCGTGAGGTAGCGGTGGGTGGGGCGCAGGTGGCCCCGCTCGGCCAGAGCTTCGTTGCCCACCTTCTTGCGCAGCTTGATCACGGCATCGAAGATCGCCTCGGGCCGGGGCGGGCAGCCGGGGATGTAGAGGTCCACCGGAATCAGCTTGTCGACGCCGCGCACGGCCGTGGTGGAGTCGGCGCTGAACATGCCGCCGGTGATCGTGCAGGCGCCCATGGCGATCACGTACTTGGGCTCGGGCATCTGCTCATAGAGCCGCACCAGGGCCGGGGCCATCTTCATGGTGATGGTGCCGGCGGTGATCAGCAGATCGGCCTGCCGCGGGCTGGAGCGGGGCACCAGACCGAAGCGGTCGAAGTCGAAGCGGGAGCCGATCAGGGCGGCGAACTCGATGAAGCAGCAGGCGGTGCCGTAAAGCAGGGGCCAGAGGCTGCTCAGCCGAGCCCAGTTGTGGAGGTCATCGAGGCTGGTGAGGATCACGTTCTCGGAGAGATCCGAGGTGACGCTGGGGGCGCCCACGGGATTGCAGGAGGCGGCCCGCAGGTCGCGCAGGGCGTCGATCGTGGGAGCGGATCCGCCGACGGAGGGGGATGGGGTGACGGTCATGGTTCGGATCGGTACGGGTCCGGACGGCGGGAGCTCAGCTCCACTCGAGGGCGCCCTTGCGCCAGGCGTAGGCGAGGGCCACCACGAGGATCGCGATGAAGATCAGGGCCTCGATGAAGGCCAGCAGGCCCAGGCGGTGGAAGGCCACGGCCCAGGGATAGAGGAACACGGTCTCCACGTCGAAGATGACGAAGACCAGAGCGAACATGTAATAACGGATGTTGAACTGGATCCAGGCGCCGCCGATCGGCTCCATCCCGGACTCATAGGTGAGGCGCCGCTCCCCTTCGCGGGATTTGGGTGCCACCAGCTTGTTGGTGACCAGCGCCAGCACCGGAACGGCCGCCGAGATCAGCAGAAATCCCAGGAACGCGTCGTAACCGGGGAGCACGAACATGGCGGGGGTCCAAGCCGGCGCGCAGTCTGGCATCCGTTCGCCGGAACTGGCTGGATAGAGTCCCCTGCGACGGCAGCGGGTCCAGCGCCATGGCCAACGGACACGACAGCGGCGGGGAGGGGATCGTCCCCGAGGCAAAGGCCATGGCGACCACCGCCGAGGCGGCTCCACCCAGCGATCCCGACACCCATCGCTTCGAATGCCGCAGCTGCGGGTTCGTCTACGACCCGGGCGAGGGGGTGAAGAAGCTGGGGATCACCCCCGGCACGCCCTTCGCCGCCCTCGATCCGGTCGCCTTCCGCTGCCCGGTGTGCCGCAGCCGGGTCGGCGCCTTCCGCGACATCGGCCCCCGCAGCAAGCCCAGCGGCTTCGAGGAGAACCTCAACTTCGGCCTGGGCGTCAACCAGCTCACCCCCGGCCAGAAGAACGTGCTGATCTTCGGGGGCTTCGCTCTGGCGATCGCCTTCTTCCTGTCCCTCTATTCCCTCCGCTGAGACCCGTGAAGCGTCTGCTCTCCTCCCTCGTCGGGCTGCTCATGGTGGTGGGCCTCGCGGCCGGTCTCTCCGGCTGCGTCACCACCGGTCTGCCCCTGTCCGCCTCCAGCCCCTGGCAGCCGGTGGATCTGGGCACCCGCTCCAATCCGCTCGATCTCGCCTTCACCGACGGGCGCCACGGCTTCCTGGTGGGCAGCAACCGGTTGATCCTGGAGACGGCCGATGGCGGCGCCAGCTGGGAGCCGCGGGCCCTGGCGCTTCCGGAGGACGAGAACTTCCGGCTGATCAGCATCGATTTCAAGGCCGACGAGGGCTGGATCGCCGGCCAGCCGGGCCTGCTGCTGCACAGCACCGACGGCGGGCGCAACTGGGAGCGCCTGCTGCTCGACACCAAGCTCCCCGGTGATCCCTACCTGATCACCGCCCTCGGGCCCAGCCGCGCCGAGCTGGCCACCAACGTGGGGGCGATCTACCGCACCAGCGATGGCGGCGCCACCTGGCAGGCCGAGGTGAGCGATGCGGCCGGCGCCGTGCGCGACCTGCGCCGGGCCCCCGACGGCCGCTACGTGAGCGTGTCGAGCCTGGGCAACTTCTTCGCCACCTGGAAGCCCGGCCAGGCCCTGTGGGAACCCCATCAGCGAGTGAGCAGCCAGCGGCTGCAATCGATGGGGTTCCAGCCCGACGGCAACCTCTGGATGGTGACCCGCGGCGCCCAGCTCCGCTTCAACGCCGATCCCGCCGACGTGGACGCCTGGAGCAAGCCGGTGATCCCGATCACCAACGGCTACGGCTACCTGGATCTGGCCTGGGATCCCCACGGCGACCTCTGGACCGGTGGCGGCAGCGGCACCCTGCTGGTGAGCCACGACGGCGGCACCAGCTGGGAACGTGATCCAGTGGGGTCCGCCCAGCCCACCAACTTCACCCGCATCGCCTTCCGCGGCGGCGACAAGGGCTTCGTGCTCGGCGAGCGGGGCCTGCTGCTGCGCTGGGTGGGCTGAGGCCCCCAGGCACTGCATCCCTCTGTAACCATCGCCCGAACGCCCCGCCTCCACCCCCGCCGGCCCCTTAGGATCTCGTAGCTGAATTGCCCGCTGCCATGGCTGCCGGCTCCACTGGGGAACGTCCGTTCTTCGAGATCATCACGAGCATCCGTTACTGGGTGATCCACGCCGTCACGCTGCCGGCGATCTTCCTGGCGGGCTTCCTGTTCGTCTCCACCGGTCTGGCCTACGACGCCTTCGGGACGCCCCGGCCCGACGCCTACTTCCAGGCCCAGGAGTACAAGGCTCCCGTCGTGAGCCAGCGCTACGAAGGCAAGAGTCAACTCGACCAGCGCCTGCCTTAAGCCATGACGCAATCTCCGATCACCACCACGCCGCGCAACTATCCGATCTTCACGGTCCGGTGGTTGTCGCTTCACGCGCTGGGCATTCCCACGGTGTTCTTCCTGGGAGCTCTGGCGGCCATGCAGTTCGTCCGCCGCTGAAACCGCCATGCAGCGCAACCCCAACCCCAACAATCTGCCGGTCGAGCTGAACCGCACCAGTCTCTATCTGGGCCTGCTGCTGGTCTTCGTCACCGGCGTGCTCTTCTCCAGCTACTTCTTCAACTGACCGGGAGATTCCGCCATGAGTGGAAAGAAATCAAACCTGCCTGACGGCCGCATTCCCGATCGCCTTCCCGATGGCCGCCCTGCGGTGGCCTGGCGCAGCCGCTGGACCGAGGGTGTGCTGCCTCTGTGGCTGGTGGCCACAGCCGGTGGCATCGCCGTGATCTTCGTGGTGGGTCTGTTCTTCTACGGCTCCTACGTGGGTGTGGGTTCGGCCTGATCACCGGAACCGAACCGGCCGCAAACCAGCCACAGCAACCGATCAGGGGGCTCCAGCATCAGGAGCCCCCTTTTTGATGGTGAGGTGCCGCTCAGACCCGGAAGTAGTCGCGATACCAGCGGGCAAACCGATCGATGCCCACCTCCAGGGGGGTGTGGGGCGCGAAGCCCACCCAGGCCTCCAGCGCCGAGGTGTCGGCGGCGGTGGCCGCCACATCTCCCGGTTGCATGGGTTCGAACTGCGGGATGGCCTTCACGCCCAGGGCCTCTTCGAGCACCGTGATGAAGCGCAGCAGGGGGGTGGGCTGGCTGTTGCCGATGTTGAACAGCCGGTGGGGTGCTGCCGCCGTGGCTGGATTCGGCTCCAGCGGATCGAAGCCGGGATCGGGGGTGGCTGGCTTGTCAAGGCAACGGATCACGCCTTCCACGATGTCGTCGATGTAGGTGAAGTCGCGTTCCATCCGGCCATGGTTGAACACCCGGATCGGCTCGCCCGCCAGGATCGCCTTGGCGAACAGCATCGGCGCCATGTCGGGGCGGCCCCAGGGCCCGTAGACGGTGAAGAAGCGCAGGCCTGTGGCCGGCAGACCGTAGAGGTGGCTGTAGGTGTGGGCCATCAGCTCGTTGGCCTTCTTGGTGGCGGCGTAGAGGCTCACGGGGTGGTTCACCGGATGTTGCTCCGAGAAGGGCATCCGCCGGTTGCCGCCATACACCGAGCTGCTGGAGGCGTACACCAGGTGCTCCACACCGTGGTGGCGGCAGCCCTCGAGGATGTGGCCGAAACCCACCAGGTTGCTCTGGATGTAGGCGGCGGGGTTCTCGATCGAGTAGCGCACGCCCGCCTGGGCGGCCAGGTGGACCACGGCGCGGGGGCGTTGGGCGCCGAACAGCGCTGCCACCGCGTCGGCGTTCTCCAGTTCGAGAGGGAGGAAGCAAAAGGAGCCTGGGGAGGCAGCCGTCACCGCCTCGATCCTCGCCAGCCTGGCCCGCTTGAGGGCGGGGTCGTAGTAGGGGTTGAGATTATCGAGACCGACGACCTGCTCGCCGCGTCGGAGCAACTGTTCGCAGACAGCAGCACCGATGAACCCTGCGGCGCCGGTGACGAGGATGGGTGGAGCGTTCAGCACGTCCGGACGGCGTTGGGCAGAGATCCGGGGACCATTGAGATCGATCCGGCAGGTTGTCAACCTACCGATTCAAACCCTTCGAGCCTGATCACCTGGTCCCGCAGGGTGGTCGCACCATCCCCGACGGGACAAACAGAGAAGTGGAAACGGGACGATGACCTGCTGTCAAGTGTCGACTGTATGAGGATCCTGACGAGAACCTTAGGAGAAGACTGGCGTCCTCCTATAACCTTCAGTGCAACTGGGGGCCTGCTGGCCTGTTGATGGACACCACGATCACCGCAAAAGGCAAGTTCTTTTTTGCCGGTGAGAGCAAGATCTATCTCAAAGGCGTCAGCTACGGACCTTTTCGCGAGGGATCACACGGAGCACCGTTTCCGGAGCCGGAAACCGTCGAGCGGGATTTCTCGTTGATGCGGGAACTGGGCGTCAACTGCGTCAGAACCTATACGATCCCACCGCCATTCCTGTTGGAAGCCGCTGAGCGCCACGGAATCTGGATGATGGTGGGAATTCCCTGGGCGGAACACGTCACCTTTCTCGATGCCAAGCCGATCAAGAAAGAGATCAAGCAGGCCATCGCATCTGGAGTTCAGGCATGCAAGGGGTATGGATCGGTTTTTGCCTATCTGATCGGCAATGAGATCCCCCCTGACATCATTCGATGGCATGGCCCGGCCAAGGTGGAAGCCTTTCTGAAGGAATTGGCTGAAATCGTTCGCAAGGGCGACCCCAATGCACTGGTCAGCTATGCCAGCTTCCCTTCAACCGAGTATCTCGACCTCGACTTCCTTGATTTCTATTCCTTCAATGTCTACCTGCATCGGAAGGAAGACTTTGCCAAGTATCTGGCCCGCCTGCAGAACATCGCCGGTAGCAAGCCGCTGGTTCTGAGTGAGTTCGGAGCGGATTCGATCCGGGAGGGCGAGCAGCACCAGGCTGACATCCTTGAGCAGAAACTGGCGACCAGCTTCGAGATGGGGGCTGCGGGAACGGTGGTGTTTGCATGGACAGACGAATGGTTCACCGGTGGCCATGCCATCACGGACTGGGCCTTCGGACTGGTCACGGCTGACCGCATGCCTAAGCAGGCCTTTGACGTTGTGAAGCGTTTTTATGGAGGAACGCTCCCGCCTGCTCCCGAGCATTGCCCCAAAGTCTCAGTGGTGGTGTGTGCATACAACGCCGATCGAACCATCAACACCTGTCTGGCGGCGCTGGAGAAGGTCCGATATCCGAACTATGAGGTGATTGTCGTCAATGACGGCTCGACCGACCATACACTTCCCATCTGTAAAAAGTATCCCTATATTCGGCTGATCTGCCAGGAGAACAAGGGCCTCAGCGTAGCCCGCAATGTTGGCATGGAAGCCAGCACTGGCGAGATCATCGCCTACACCGATGCCGACTGCGATGTTGATCCTGACTGGATCACTTACCTTGTGCACACCTTTCACCACACCGGAAGGGTTGCCGTCGGCGGTCCCAATTTACCCCCACCGGAAAATGCGTTGATTCCTGCCTGCGTGGCGGTCTCGCCGGGTGGGCCGACACATGTTCTGATCGACGACCTGGAGGCGGAACACATCGCTGGCTGCAACATGGCTTTTCACGCCGATGTTCTGCGCAGCCTGGGAGGATTTGACGCGCAGTATCGAGCGGCCGGCGATGACGTGGACATCTGCTGGCGCTTGCAGGATGCCGGCTATTCCATTGGCTTCAGTCCTTCTGCCCAGGTGTGGCACTTCCGCCGAAACACCGTGAAGGACTACTTCAAGCAGCAGCGGGGTTATGGCAAGGCTGAGGCCATGGTGTATTTCAAGCACCCCGATCGATTCAATCTGCTGGGACAGGCGCGCTGGCTCGGACGGATCTATGGCGACATGGCGGCCTCGATGTTTCCGGGGAGGCCCTTCATCTATTCCGGGGTGTTCGGCATGGCCCCGTTTCAGAGCATGTACCAGGCCCCGGCTCCCTTCTGGAGCTACCTGCCCCAGACGCTGGAGTGGAACCTGATTGGCCTGGTGCTGCTTGTCGTGCTGTTGATCCTGGGCCTGAACCCGATCTTCGGACTGATTCCGCTAGCCGTGACGTTGATCTCCAGCCTGGTGAACGCCTGGAAGGCTCCGGTGGATCCGCGCTTCCAGGGGTGGCGGAGCCGTTTGCTGATCGCCTACATGATCCTGGGGGGGCCGCTCGTGCGGACCTTCGAGCGCTACACGTGGCGACGGACCCTATTCAAGCAGCGCGATCGCCGATCTCTGGAGAGGAGTACCACGCGGGCGAAGCTCTGTCCCATGCGGCGGTCGGTTCACACCAGCTTCTGGACTGACGAGGGCGTTGAACGCGATGCGCTGTTGAAAGACATCATCAATCTGCTGACCGAGCGTAAGTACTTCGTCAACATCCAGGATGGCTGGAGCGAGTGGGACTTCAAGGTCCAGCAAGGCCTGTGGACCTATGCCTATGTGCAGTCATGTGCCGAGAATCACGGCGGCTATCAACGCCTGCTGCGATTGAAAGCCAAGCTTAAACTTTCGGGATTTGCCAAGACTGCGGCAGCAGCGTTGTTCGGTCTATCCGTCATTGTCATGATCAAGTTGTCTGTCTTGACGGGACTCATCCTGCTCGGAGTCATTCTCGTCTTGTGTACGGCTCTGGCTGTTCAATCGGCTAGATTCGCCTCCTCGCTTGGTTGTGTTTTTTCAATGGCAGCCAAGAGGCTGGGCCTTGTCCCAGCTGGAGGTGGTCAATCGGTTGCAAGAAATATCCTTTCTGAATGATGCTGAAAAAATCCAGGAGAGAGCCCTTGCGATGACCCTGGATCCCTCTGATCTTGTTGGTGGCTGGGACTATTCTTCTCTTCCCGGCAATGTCATCGTCGGTAAGGATTGCTGGTTTGAGCGCCGTTCAAGCTTCGCTCGTTTTCGCAGTGACTTGAATCCCGGCCTCCTGATCGGCGATCGAGTGAAAGCATTCACATGGGCAACCTTCAACGTTGAGCCCACGGGCCTTTTGGAGATCGGCGATGATTGCGTGTTGGTGGGTACGATTTTCATGTGCGCCCAGCACATCAGGATTGGCAAGCGAGTTGTGATCTCCTATCACGTCACCATTGCCGATGCTGATTTTCACCCGATTGACCCTCAGGAACGCATCCAAGATGCGATTGCCAGCAGCCCGGGTGGAGACGCTCGGCAGCGGCCTCACTTCCTCTCCAGCCCGGTTCTGATCGGTGATGATGTCAGTATTGGCATCGGAGCACTGATCCTCAAGGGTGTGCACATCGGTGATGGCGCGGTGATTGAGGCCGGTTCGGTGGTGACCCGAGATGTGCCAGCTGGAGGCCGGGTCATGGGAAACCCAGCACGATTGATCAGTGTCACCGAGGGGCAAAGCTGAGGCATGGCACGACTGGCACACGACTGGTTCCCCGCCGACCTGCCAGACAATGTGCTGTTGGGCAGCGGCTCCTGGCTTTACAGCAGCTATGCGTTTCTCCACTACCGAAGCAACCTGCCAGAGGGTGTGAGGATTGGGTGTGAGTCTGGGATCTACGACGGCACGTTCTTTGATCTTGGGCCCGGTGGATCGATCCATGTTGGTGATTACACCACCATCGTGGGGGCGATCATCAGATCTGACGGGCCGGTGGACATTGGCAACTACTGCCTGATCGCTCATGAGGTGGTGATCTCGGATGTGGCTTGCGGAATCCCTGGTGCTCCAGCGTCCGTGAGGGGTGGAGGGCACGATCAGCGAGCCATCAAGATCGGCAGGAACTGCTGGATTGCCACTGGGGCGATCCTGCTGGGGGGGGCACAGGTTGGCGATCACTCCATCGTGGGGGCTCACACGGTGGTGGACTTTGAGATCCCTTCAGGGAAGATGGTGGTGGGGAACCCTCCACTGATTCTTGATCTTCCCAAGGAGACACCAAGCACTGCTGGCAGAGCTGGCAACGCGGAAGGTGGATCATGAGCAAGTCATCAAGCCGCTGGCGTGGACGTCTAGTCTTGCTTGCGCCCAATATTGCCAGCTACCCCTATGGCGGTGGCCATTGGAGCTGGTTTCTTCAGTATCTCCTGGGGTTAAGGGATCTCGGCGTTGACTTCCATTGGATCGATACGATGCCTATCGGGATAGATAGAGTTGGCACTGAAGAAGCAGCAAAAGAGTATCTTAAGCGTTTTGGTCGCTACGGTCTGGAGGATCGACGCCATCTTGCCCTTCACATGAAAGACCATGAGATGTTAGACAACCCAGATTCATTTGTTGTTGGTGGAAACGGCGCATCAATCGACGAGCTTATCTCCAGTTCTGATTTGGCTTGGAGTCTTGCTGGGGCTAATCCTTGTGGAGTTCTTGAGCGGTTCAGGAGAAAAGTCCTATTGGACGTTGACCCAGGTCACCTGCAGGTATCAGCACTCCAGCTGGGTATAAACTTTGATAACTTCGACGCACATTGGACTGTGGGGCTCAATGTAGGCGCACCTGGATGTGCAGTGCCAACCCTTGGTCATCACTGGCAGACCTATTGACAGATCGTTCATTTGCCGTCTTGGACGGCTGTCTTGCCGGCAGCATTGATCAGACTGCCGATAACCACCATCACGCACTGGAACTGGAACTGGGGGGGGGGACTTGATCTGGATGGCAAAAGGCTGAGCATATCAAAGCGTGACGCCAATCTAAGATACCTGCAACTGCCACGCAGAGTCTCACACAAAGTGCTAATCACTAGCCAGGTTGTTGATATTCCAGAGGCCAGAGACTCGGCGCTGCTTGAGCAGAACGGCTGGGACGTTCTTGATCCGTATGTCGTTGTGGGTTCAGAAATCTCCTACCGTGATTTCATCCAGGCCAGCTCTGCTGAACTCTGATGCCCTAAGCCCATCTACAGGGAACTTGCTACTGGCTGGATGAGTGATCGTAGCGCTGCCTATCTCGCTTCAGGCCGCCCGGTATTCATGGAAGACACAGGCGTGGATCTACCCATAGAGAAAGGCTATGGATTGAAGCTATTCACTGACATGAATACAGCGTTGGAAGCGATGAAAGGAGCCTACGCAGACTATGGGCGACATGCAAAGGCTGCTCGGAAGATTGCCGAAGAAGTCTTTGCCTCCCATCTTGTTCTACCGCCGTTGCTTAACTGCTCTCTTGGTTGATAGTGTCATCTCAGGCACTGGTGCCGATGGCTTACTTCCATGCAATTGCCTACATCTCTAACTTGCTCAGATCACACCAGCTCGCTGCAGCAGTGATCGCAAGACTGTGGTGGCCTCAAAGTATTCTTTGGCAAGTTCGCGTGCAGCACGGCTGTGGCGAGGGTAGTCCGCACGAATCATCGCCACGGCATCAACTATCTCTTCGATTGAGGAAAAGGAGAACAAGCCTTCTGAACCTCCATAGTGAGAGGAAAATCCGGTCTCCTGGGTGATCACGGGCCTTCCGGCTGCAAGGTAGCAGGCACTGCGGTCGCTGAACCAGCCAGTATTGAGACGAACGTACTGATCCTTGGCGCAGGTGAACTCCGCCCAGGATGAGCTGATGTACTGCCGATAGGTTTGCCAGTTGGCGCTGAGCTCATAGGGGAGTCTCAGGGTCCAGCCATTGTCCAGAAAGCGATGGCGCTCACCTTCGTCTTTGATGTCGGTGACGAGCTGAAAAACGGACTGGCTGCGAAGCGGGGCTTCAATGTAGCGAAGAAACTCCAGGGATTTACTCCACAGGTAAGTAGATCCCCGCCATTGAATATCTTTGCTTCCTGCTGTGGACCAGTTGCATATTGAGGTGAATACCCCAGCCGGGTAGCAATGTGGCTGGCCTGGCTCTTGCGACCAGAAACCTGTCACTATGGGTTGGCGTGTTGGTAGCCACTCAAGTCCATGAAGGGGGACCGGAAAGAGATCTGTACCAATATTCTCGCCAAAAGTGAAGCGATAATGGTAATAATCTAATAACTGAAGCGCCTTCTTGTCACAGGTGTCGATCCGTATCTGCTCAACGCCTGGATCACTCTCGATATAGATCAGATTACCGACTGCGGCGATCTCTTCGTGTAGTTCGTGGTTTCCGCAGATGTTTAGGGCGCAATCGGCATCCTTGAGGAGTTGCAGGTACTCTGTCTCTGAGCTCCCAACGGTCGTGATGGGGTCTTTATAGCGTGCTCGATAAATCCATCTGTCACTAAAGCAGAAGCGCGAAGCAAGATCTTGAAGAAGCTTGATGACGTGCTCATCGTCGTTGGTCACGGACTGCAACCACGGATCGTACGGGCAGATGGTGGTATCTTCCACATACCATACTTCGCACCCAAGGCTCTGCAACCCAACTAAGTAGTGGAGATGCTGCCAAATTACGCCCGCTATTGGAAGCCGACCCATGAAGCCAAGAACAATTACCTTTGGCATTGCTCAGTATTGGCGTTGCATTGTGATGCGTTCCAGTCCTAGCCTTTCCTCAAGCATGTTCTTCTATTCCAGAAATGGCGCAGAGTGCAGAGTCGTGCTCAGCGGAATACCCAAACCCAGATCCAATTATCAGTGAACCTCCTGCTGATACAACTTGGAGGACTAGCCTAGTTCCTTCGGTCATTCTGGAAATTGAGTACATGTGCTTCATGCTGTTCAGACCCGAGATCGATGTTGCTATGTGGCAGTGAATTGATTCTGTCTTGCTGGGTTGCTGAGTAGAGCGGAGTAATATCCGTCCTGCTTTCGGAGCTCATTGGGGCGTCCAACTTCAACAATAGAACCATTATGCAATACTGCAACCCTGTCAGCCCGCTCGGCCAGTGAGAGCCTATGCGTAACAAGAAGCGTTGTTCTGCTTTTCATTAGTGTATATAGAGCGTTGCTGATACGTACTTCGGTAAGTGTATCCAAGGCTGAAGTCGGCTCATCAAGGAGTAGAATTGGAGTATTTCTGAGGAATGCCCTAGCGATAGCAATCCTCTGTCTTTGGCCACCGCTCAGTCTTCCACCTCGCTCGCCAATCTGGGTATCGAACCCATGTGGCAGCTTCATGATGAAGTCATAGGCGTCAGCGCGGACTGCAGCTTCTATGACATCGCTCTTGGAGGCACCTGCCTTGCCGTAGCGTATATTCTCTGTGATTGAGGTAGAAAAAAGAATGGTGTCTTGCAAGACCAGCGATATGGCATCTCTTAGGCTTGCTTTGCTAAACGAGCTGATGTCCTGATTATCCAGGTAGATCATGCCGCTATCTGGTTCATAGAACCGTGCAAGCAGGCTTAGCAAGGTGCTTTTCCCTTGACCTGTCTCGCCAACTACTGCCACGACCTCTCCAGGGCTAACAGAGAAGCTTAAATTACTGAGAACCTTAGAGCCATCCGGATACGAGAACGTAATGTTAGTAAATTCGATCTTTCCAGCGCTGATTGTAATTGGGGGAAGTGCGCTATCTCTTTTGGAATCTTGGTGTTGATCAATGATCTCGAAGCTCCTGGCTAGACCTGTTGACGCAGCAGCAAGAGTGCCTGCTATTCCGGTAAGTTGCTCGATTGGTTGGTACAACTGCGCGAGATAGGCTACAAACACGAGAACTCCCCCGATCGTCAACGTCTGGCTAAGAACTTGAGCAGAGCCAACTAGATAAAGAATGGTCGTGCCGGCCGACATCACAAAAGTGATGACGACCCCGGACTTCAACTGAGACTTTAAAAGAAGGTAGCTGGATACTCTGCTTTCTTCGGCATGCCGCAAGAACCGTTCTAATTCATACTGCTCCTTGGTGTGTGCTTTCACAAGTCGGATTGACGAGAGAGCCTCCTGGGCAATTCCGAGAAGAGAACTCTCTGTCTCGGACTTTCTAACTGAGTATGTACTGATGTGGTGCGTATAGTGCCTAATACACCAGTACACGGGGGGAATTACACAGAAAGAAACTATGGCAAGGCCAAGATTAAGTCTTATCATTATACCAAGAGAGCCTATCACTGACAATATCGAAGTTGATACTGGGATAAAGACGCCATTGTAGACCGTTTGGATGGCTTGAGAGTCATAAGCAATTCTGTATGTGAAATCACTGCTATGTGTCTTGTCGTGAAATCTGAGAGGCAGATACTGGAGGGCTTCATATAAATCCGACCTCAGTCCAAGCAACGCCTTCAGGCCAATGTCTAGAGATAGCCGTCCGCTCAGGTATCCTATGCATCCCGCTAATCCGCTGACTACCAGCATCAGAATGCAGAGCACAACCACCTGAGTGTGCGGAGATGCCCATCCCAGCCAGTAGCCAAGAAGTTGCCGTGTTGCCTCATTGGCTTTGGCATCTCCACTGGGAAGAACTCCATCCACAATGAGCTTGATCGGCCAGGGTGACAGGAGGGAGAAGCCTGTCGCAGTGAGATTCAACAGAAAAACGACAAGCATCCGCCGAATGGAAGGCCTGAAGTATCTGGCGCAGCGCTTGAGAAGGGCGATGGTTCTCACTGGCACGGGTGCAGCTCGAAGATGGTTGGAATCTCGTTGTTGATCAGGCACTCCGCAGCGCCACGATCGGATCCAGCTTCGCCGCCCGCATCGCGGGCGACACGCCGAACACGATCCCCACGCCGCTGGACAACGCCAGTGAGGTGGCCACCGACCAGGCCGGCACCACGAAGGGGAGCGGCGAAACGATCACAACGGCCAGCACCACCCCGGCACCGATCAACAGGCCGATCACGCCACCAGCGGCGGAAAGGAGAGTGGCCTCGATCAGGAAGGTGAGCAGGATCGACCCATTGGTGGCGCCGATCGCCTTGCGCAGGCCGATTTCACTGGTGCGCTCGCTCACCGTCACCAGCATCACGTTCATGATGCCGATTCCCCCGATCACCAGGGAGATACTGGCCAGCACGGCTAGAAAGATCGTGAGTGTGGAACTCACCTGGCTGATCAGGTCTTTGTAGGGGATGTTGGGAGCCACCGCGAAATCTCGAGTGCCTCGCCTGGCTGCCAGCAAATTCGTGGCCTGGAAGATGGCATCGTTCACTTGCTGCTTGCTGGCAGCGGCAATCTCGATGTAGTCCACGGGAATCTCCAGGCCGGCTCCGGTGCCCCGCAGGAACAGCGAGAACGTCGTCATGGGTACATACACGAACTCATCGGGGCTCTGTTTGTTCAGGCTTCCCTTGGACTGCATCACCCCGATGACCCTGAAGGAGATATTGCGGATCGCAACCATCTGGTCGATGGGATTGCCCTCAGGGAAAAACCGTTGGGCGATGCTGCTGCCGAGCACGACGACCCTGGCTGTCTGCTCCACTTCTTCTGCCGAGAAGAACCTTCCTTGGCCAAGAGCTTCATTCTTCACGCTCAGGTAGGCAGCCGTGGTTCCGGTCACCCAGATGAACTGACTGTCGTTGCCAACCCGTCCCAGAAAGGTTCCTCCCACCACGGGAGCCACGGCCTTGATCGCCGGGCTGCCGGCCCCGATGGCCAGCGCATCTCCGAGGAGGAGCTTCGGTTCCTTCGTCACTTTTTCACCGGCCTGGCTGGCCGTGGCATAGGCGATCAGTCGATTGGGCCCATGAAACGTTTCGAGCCGCTGCACCGTGTAGACACGGGCTGCCTCTCCAAGCGACGCCATGGCCACGAAGCTCGCATTCCCGATGATCACCCCCAGCATCGTGAGGCAGCTCCGCAGTGGATGCGCCACGAGCGACTGCGCCGCCGATTGAAAGGTATCCCGCAGGCTCAGCATGGCGCAGGGCTCACGTCCGGCTTTGGAAGCCAGGGATCTTCAGGCCTGGGGGTGGAGCCGAGATCAGCACCCGGTCGCCCTTGTTCAGACCGCTCACGATCTGCACCTGCTCGCCGCTCACCCTTCCCGGCGTGACGGGCACGAAGGCCAGCCCACCATCCGCCTTGACGCGCAGCACTCCTTTGGTGTCGTTCTCGCCGGTGGTGAGAGCCGCCAGAGGAATCACCAGGGCCTGACGGATCGCCTCCGCCAGAAAGCGCACCTGCACATTCATCGCCGGCTTCAGTTGTCCCAGTCCTGTCTCGATCTCCACGGCGACGGGGAAGGAATTCACCTCGTTTTCGGTGACGGCCCGGGGAGACACCATCTTCACCCTGCCCTGGAACACGTCCTTGGGGAAGGCATCAGTGGTGACCTCCACCTTCTGTCCTGGAACGATCTGAGTGAGGCTGACCTCAGGAATCTTCGCAACCACCTCCAGACCACTCGAGAGTTCGGCGATCGAGGTGGACGTGGCCCCATCCTGCTCGGAGGCGGAGGTGGTGGGGGTGACGAACTGCCCTTCCTGCGCGAACTGGCGCGTGATGATGCCGGAGAAGGGTGCGAACACCCGTGTGTTGCGGAGCTCGGCCTGGGTTTCCTGCAGGAGATACTCGGCCTCCTCCACCTTGATCGCCGCCTGCCGCTCCCCGTTGCGGAGTTCCTCCATCAGCTCCAGCGAGATGGCGCCACTGGCCAGCAGCGTTTCATGGCGCTGGCGTCGGGCCTCGCTGGCCTTGAGATTGGCTCGGGCCGCCTCGAGCTGGGCCCTCACCTGGTTGGCCTTGGCTTCCAGTTGCTCGCTTTCCATCTCCGCGACGAGCTGACCCCGCGACACCCGGTCGCCCTCCCGCACATGCAGGCTGGCGATGCGGCTGGCGACGTTCGGGCTGAGGTTCACCTTCCGCACGGCCGTCACCACGCCGCTCGCTTCGGTGGAGGTCCCCAGGTCGGCGGTGGTGACGGTGACGGTCTGCAGGTTGGCGGACGTCTGACGGGCCTGCTGGGGCTGACGGATGCCCCTGTCATAGAGGACCCATCCCAGCGAGCCCGCACCAATCAGCAGCAAGACGACAAGACCCTTCCTCCAGCTGGAGGAGCGATTCCGAGGAGAGTTGCTCGGCAGTGGATTCGGATTCACCGGCATCCTGGCCACGGCTGGAAGGTCTGATCGACTGGGCATGGAACTAGGTCGCGGTGCCCGGACCCTGATGCCATTGCCAGGCGTGCGTGATGATCGTTTCCAGATCCGGGTAGCCAGGGGTCCAGCCCAGTTCCCGCCGGGCTTTCTCCGAGCTGGCCACCAGCACCGGCGGATCGCCCTCACGCCGTGGGGCCACGTGAGCCAGAAGCCCCCGCTCGGTGACCTTCCGGGCCACATCCAACACCTGCTGCACCGAGTAGCCGGTGCCGTTGCCCAGGTTGTAGATCAGCGGTTGGCGGGGTTCCGGCTTGCTGCCATCCGAACGGCTTCCGCTCGCCAGAAGCCGCTCGAGCCCACGCACGTGGGCATCGGCCAGATCGCACACATGGATGTAGTCGCGGATGCAGGTGCCATCCGGGGTGGGGTAGTCGTCCCCGTAGACCTGCACGCCAGGCCTCCGGCCGGCCATGGCTTCCAGCACCAGCGGGATCAGGTGGGTTTCGGGGGTGTGGTCCTCCCCCAGATCACCGCTTGGATCGGCGCCGGCGGCGTTGAAGTAGCGGAAGATCACGCTGGGCAGCCCGTAGGCGGCGCCGAACTCGCCCAGCAGCTGCTCCACCATCCACTTGCTGCGGCCGTAGGGATTGATGGGGCGCTGCGGGGTGTCCTCGGTGATGGGCACCGTTTCCGGGACGCCGTAGGTGGCGCAGGTGGAGGAGAACACGATCGGGATCGCGGGTCCGACTCCGCTGCGCACCGGCTCCACCAGGGCCTCCAGCAGCACCAGGGAATCGGCCAGGTTGTTGCGGTAGTACTTGGCCGGATCGGCCACCGATTCCCCCACGTAGGCATAGGCCGCAAAGTGCAGCACCGCCTTCACCGGCTCACCGCCGCAGGCGGGGTGATCGCCGCTCAGGAGCTCATCGAGCAGGGCCCGATCGCCCACCTGACCCTGCACCAGGGGCACGCGCAGCACCTCCTCGGCGATGCGCCGATGGCCGTAAACCAGGTTGTCGAGAATCACCGGCCTGTAACCGGCCCGCTGCAGGGCCCGCACGGCATGGCTGCCGATGTAGCCGGCACCGCCGGTGACGAGGAGAGTCATGAGGACAGAGCGAGACGTTCGCGGAAATAGGCGATGGTGGGACCGAGACCCTCCGCGAGGGAGACCTTCGGCTCCCAGCCCAGTTCCCGTCGGGCCAGATCGATCACCGGCTGACGTTGCAGCGGGTCGTCCTGAGGCAGCGGCAGGAAGGTGAAGTCGGCAGTGGGATCGATGCGATCCCGCACCAGCTCGGCCAGTTGCTTGATCGTGAACTCACCGGGATTGCCGATGTTGATCGGACCCGTGTGGGATCCGTTCATCAGCCGGATCAGTCCTTCCACCAGATCGTCCACGTAGCAGAAGCTACGGGTCTGACTGCCGTCGCCGTAGAGGGTGAGCGGCTTGCCCTCCAGGGCCTGCACGATGAAGTTGCTCACCACCCGGCCGTCGTCGGGGAACATGCGGGGCCCGTAGGTGTTGAAGATCCGGGCGACCCGGATCTCCGTCCCGTGCATGCGGTGGTAATCGAAGCAGAGGGCTTCGGCGATCCGCTTGCCCTCGTCGTAGCAGGAGCGGATGCCGATGGTGTTGACGCAGCCGCGGTAGCTCTCGGGCTGGGGGTGCACCTCCGGGTCGCCGTAGACCTCGCTGGTGCTGGCGAGCAGCAGCCGGGCCCCCACCCGCCGGGCCAGCCCGAGCATGTTGTAGGTGCCGAGGAAGCTGGTCTTGGCGGTCTTGATCGGGTTGGCCTGGTAGTGCCGCGGCGAGGCCGGGCAGGCCAGGTGCCAGATGCGATCGATCTCCAGCCGGATCGGATCGGTGACATCGTGGCGGATCAGTTCGAAGCTGGGATGCCCGATCCAGCGGGCCACGTTGGCCTTGCTGCCGGTGTAGTAGTTGTCGAGGCAGATCACCTCCTCGCCGGCCTGCATCAGCCGGTCGATCAGGGTGGAGCCCACGAAACCGGCTCCACCGGTCACCAGATTGCGCCGCACAGGGGTGGTGGTCATCACCTCAACCCTCGCCCACCTGCCAGACGTTGAGGCCGGCCTCGCGGGCCGCCGCCACGTCGGTGATCGCCCGCACATCGAACAGCCAGGCGGGCCGCCGCATCACGGCGGCGATCGTCGGCCAGTGGAGCTGGCGGAAGCTGGCCCACTCGGTGAGCACGAGCACCGCATCGGCACCGCTCACGGCCTCGAGGGGATCGGCCGCAGGCTCCCAGCTGCCCTCATCGCCGAGCCCCAGGCCACTGGTGCAGGGAGGTCGGCCCAGGTCGGCCGTGATCTGGGCGGTGTCCGTCTTGGGATCGTGAATCGCCAGGTGGGCACCCTCATCGAGCAGATCCTTGCAGATGGGGATCGCCGGCGATTCGCGCGTGTCGTTGGTGTCGGCCTTGAAGGCGAAACCGAGCACGGCCAGCCGTTTGCCGCTCACCGTGCCGAACAGACGCCGGACCACGAGCCGGGCGATGCGGAGCTGCTGCCAGGTGTTGAGATCCACCACCTGCTCCCAGTAGTGGGCCACTTCCTCGAGGCCGTAGTACCGGCAGAGGTAGACGAGGTTGAGGATGTCCTTGCGGAAGCAGCTGCCGCCGAAGCCGGGCCCGGCCGCCAGGAACTTGGGGCCGATGCGCGAGTCGGTGCCGATCGCCCGGGCCACCTCGCGCACGTCGGCACCGGTGGCCTCGCAGAGGGCCCCGATGGCGTTGATCGACGAGATCCTCTGGGCGAGGAAGGCATTGGCCGTGAGCTTGGAGAGCTCGCTGCTCCACAGGTTGGTGCGCAGGATCCGCTCCGGGCTCACCCAGCGGCCGTAGATCGCGGCCAGGGCTTCGATCGCCCCCGGGTCCTCGCCGCCGATCAGCACCCGGTCGGGGTTCTCCAGATCGGGGATGGCGGTGCCTTCCGCCAGGAACTCCGGGTTGGAGAGCACCGAGAAGGTCTTGGTGGAACCGGAGGCACCGCTCTGGGAGGCGGTGAGGATCTCCTTGATCGTTTCGGCGGTGCGCACCGGCAGGGTGCTCTTCTCCACCACGATCGTGTGGCCGGTGGCCCGGGCAGCCACCTGCCGGGCCGAGGCCTCGATCCAGCGCAGATCTGAAGCCTGCCCCGCCCCGAGACCCCGGGTCTTGGTGGGGGTGTTCACCGAAAGGAAGATCATGTCGGCCTCGGCGATGGCGCCGTCGACCTCGGTGGTGAAGTGGAGGTTGCGCCCCCGGCAGCGGCCCACCACCTCCGCCAGGCCGGGTTCATAGACCGGCAGCTTGCTCAGGTCGGCGTCGTTCCAGGCGGCGATCCGGGCCGCGTTCAGATCCACCAGGGTGACCTGGATCTGGGGGCAGCGATCGGCGATCACCGCCATCGTGGGCCCCCCCACGTATCCGGCACCGATGCAGCAGATCGTGCGGACCGTGGGTGCGTCGCTCATCAGGGGACTGCTCGCTCGGCGAAAGTCTCCCATGACAATCCTTAGAAAAATCTGTGGTCAGGATTCCGCGATGGGACCGTCGCGCGGTAGTCCGTCACACACCGAGCCGGGCCAGCACCTGTGGGAGCGGCAGCCGCTCCTCCACGCCGGAGCCTTCGCCCGGTCCCCCGTCCCCGCGGAGCGGCTTCAGCAGCACCACCCCCGCCTCGGCCTCGCTCTCACCGATGAGCAGGGCCCAGGTCGCCCCGGAACGGTCGGCCCGCTTCAGCTGGCGGCCGAAGGCGGCGGCCGTGAGATCCAGCTCCACCCTTCGCCCGGCCCGCCGCAAGTTGCGGGCAAGCTCCAGCGCCAGGGGCTCGGCCGTCGGTCCCCGGCTCACCACGTACACCTCCGGCTGGGCTTCCCGGATCCCCTGCCCTTCGGTGGCGGCCTGCCTGGCCAGCAGCAGGACCAGCCGCTCCAGACCGATCGCCCAGCCCACTGCTGGCGCGGTCGCGCCGCCGAGCTCTTCGATCAGGCCATCGTAGCGGCCGCCGCCGCAGACCGTGGCCTGGGCACCGAGCGCGCTGCTCGTGATCTCGAACGCCGTGTGGGAGTAGTAGTCGAGCCCCCGCACCAGGCGCGGATTGAGCCGGTAGGGGATCTCCAGGCGCTCGAGCAGGAGGCGCACCTGGGCGAAACGATCCCGGCTGGCCTGGCTGAGATGGTCGATCAGCAGCGGCGCCTCCGCCAGGGCGGCCTGCGTGTCCGGATGCTTGCTGTCGAGAATGCGCAGGGGATTGGTGCCGATCCTCTCCTGGGCCTCCGGATCCAGCCGGCTCCTGTGCTCCTGCAGCCAGGCCACCAGCCCCTCGCGGTAGCGGCTGCGGTCGGCGCCGTCGCCGAGCGAGTTGAGTTCCAGCTCCAGCCCGCCCACCCCCAGCGCGGTGAGCAGATCCCAGGCGATCGCGATCGCCTCGGCATCGCTGCGGGGATCCCCGAAGCCCAGCAGTTCGATGCCGATCTGGTGGAACTGGCGCTGCCGGCCCGCCTGGGGCCGCTCGTAGCGGAACATCGGGCCCTGGTACCAGAGCCGCTGCGGCCCCTGGCTGAGCAACCCGTGCTGCAGGGCGGCACGCACCACCGAGGCCGTGCCCTCCGGCCGCAGCGTGCAGCTGCGCTGGCGCCGGTCCGCGAAGGTGTACATCTCCTTGCCCACCACGTCGGTGGCCGCGCCGATGCCGCGGGCGAACAGCTCGGTGGCCTCCAGCAGTGGGGTGCGGATCTCGGCCAGCCCGGCGCGGCGGAACTGGTCACGGGCCACGGCCTCGACGTTCTGCCATAGGGGGGTGTGCTCCGGCAGCAGGTCGACCATGCCCCGCAGGCTCTGCAGTTTCTCCACGTCGAGGCGGTGCGTCGCCCGCCAGTTTGCGGGATCGCGGTCAGCGGCCGGGCTCCTCAGCGCACCCCCAGCCACTTGTGGCTCTGCAGGCTGAGGCGCCACTCGGGGTGAGCCCGCACGAAATCGACCGCCAGCTCCCTGGCCAGGGGGCTGTCCCAGCCCGGCTGCAGCAGCAGGTGGGGAGGCGCACCGCCGGGCGGGCGGGCGGCGCGGGCGGCGGCGGCCATCGTCTCGGCGAAGGCGAGGTCGGCGGGCTCGTGCACCACCACCTTGAGTTCATCGCAGCTGGCCAGAAGCTCGGTGGTGGGCGGCCGGTGGCGCTTGGGTGAGAGGGTGATCCAGGCGAAGCGGCCGCTGAGCGGGTCGACACCGCTGGTTTCCAGATGCAGGGGGAGCGGCGGGGCGCCGGACGGACCCGTGGGGGGGAGCAGCGCTGCGCAGAGGGCGTCGAGGTTGTGGTGCAGCGGCTCGCCGCCGGTGATCACCGCGAAGGCGGCGCCGGCGGCGGCGGCGGCCCGGGCCTCGGCCGCGAGCTCCGCCAGCGCTCGCCTCGGGTGGGCCGATTCCGGCCAGGACTGCTTGGTGTCGCACCAGAGGCAGCCCACGCGGCAGCCGCCGAGCCGGATGAAGAAGGCGCTGCGTCCGGCATGCACCCCTTCACCCTGCAGAGAGTGGAAGGTTTCCACAACCGGCAACACGCTGACGTCCTTCGCGAAGGTTTCAGACTAGGAAGCAGACGGGATGAATCCGGCCAGTGCCGGGCTGTCAGCATGGGACCGAGCTGCCGGTGAACTCCGTGCTTCCCGCCGTAGCAGCCCCCACGACGGTCGATCCGGCGCTGGCCCGGGAGCTGGCCGGGTACGACCTGCTGGTTCCCTACCTGCGGGAAACGCTGACCCGGGAGGCGGTGAGCGTTGTGAAGCTCGACGAGCAGGAGCGGGAACAGGCCCAGCAGCTGTTCCTGCGGCAGCATCGGCTGGCGGATGCGGCGGCGCTGGAGGCGTTCCGCGTCGCGCGGCTGCTCAGCGCCGCAGCCCTCGCCGAGCGGATCGAGCGCCCACTGCGACTCAAGCGCCACTGCGAGCGCCGCTTCCGACTGAAGGCCGAAGCTCGCTTCCTGCAGCGCAAGACCCAGCTCGACCGGGTGGTGTACAGCCTGCTGCGGCTTCGCGATGGGGGGCTGGCTCGGGAGCTGTTCCTGCGCATCGACGAGGGGGAGGCCGACTTCGCCGAACTGGCGACGCAGTATGCGGAAGGGCCCGAGCAGGCCACGCGTGGCGTGGTGGGCCCCGTGCCTCTCACGCAGGCCCATCCCAGGCTCGCCGAACGGCTGCGAACCGCCCGGGCGGGCCAGCTGCTGGAGCCTTTCCTGATCAAGCCCTGGTGGCTGGTGGTGCGTCTCGAAAGCTTCACCCCGGCGAGCTTCGATGCCGAAACCGCCGAGCGCATGGCCCATGAACTGTTCGAGGAGTGGCTGAACGAGAGGGTGGATCTGGCGATGCGCGCGCTGCACCAGCAGGCGGCAGGGGAGAGCGGGCCATGACCACGGGATCCGTGGGGTCCACCACCCTGGCAGCGCATCCTGCCTTCGCGGGGCTCTCGGCGACGGGTCGGGAGCGGCTGGCGCAAGCCCTCGTGCTGCGTCGCTTCGCCACCGGCCAGGCCCTCTGCAGCGCCGGGGTGATCCCCAGCGAAGTGCTCGTGATCCTGGAGGGGGAGTCGCGGTTGCTGGTGCGCGACCGCGACCGCCTTCGCACCCTCGAGAAGCTCGGCCCGGGCAGCTTCGTGGGTCTGGCCTCCATGCTCACGGTCTCACCGTGCGAGGAGGTGAGCGCAGCCACCGACCTGACCGCCACGGCGATCGGCGATGCGGTGGTGCTCGATCTGCTGCGGACGGAGCCGTCCTTCGCCGCCTGGTGCGCCGGGACGGTGTTCAGCGCCGAGCTGGCCGCGGCGCTGGGACCGGAGCTGAACGCCGCCGCGGCGGCCAGCGGTTCGCTGCTGGAACTGGTGGGCCGTGCGCGCCAGGAGGCGCGGCTGGTGGCGCCCACCGCCCAGGCCCTGCGAAGCCTGGACGATGACCAGGTGCTGCTCGCCTCCAGCAACAACCTGCCGGCGGTGCCGATCGGTCAACGGCTCGATCGGGCGGCCGGTGTGCCGAAGGCGCACCCCCCGCTGCCGGCCCGGCTGCTGAGCGTGCCGGCGGCGCTGCTGCGTGAGTTCAGCGGGGCGGCACCACCCGGCGGCAGCGACGCGGATGCGCCGAGCAGCGCACTGGTGCTGGCGAGATCCGGTGAGCTGGCGGCGCCCCCCATGGCGAGTGGCCTCGATCTGGGCCGGCGTGATCGGCCGAAGGCGCGGCTGCTGCGGGCCCATGGCCCGGTGGAGGAGATCGTGGCCTGCTTCCAGATGCTGGCGGAGGAGCTGAACCTGCCGTTCCGGCGGGACGCGATCGAGAAGATCCTCAGGGATGTGCTCCGTCGCGGCCAGACGCCGAATCTGCAGCTGTGCGGCAACCTCGCCGCGACGATGGGCCTGCACGTGAGCCGTGTGCAGGTGCCGTCGAGCGAGGGCACCCGCCTGCTCACCCCCTCCTTGCTGGCCTGGCGGGGCGGCTTCGCGGTGGTGCGGGCCAGCCATGCCGGTGGTCTGCTGCTGGCCTCGCCGCGCGAGGGCTGGCTGGAACTGCGGCCCGAGCAGATGGCCGACGCGTTCCCCGAAGGCATCGAACTGCTGCTGCTGGATCGCAGCAGCAGCAGTCCCGGCCAGCGTTTCAACTTCGGCTGGTTCTGGCCCGCGCTGAAGCGCCACCGCGGCGTGCTGCTGCAGGTGCTGCTGGCCTCGTTCGTGGTGCAGCTGTTCAGCCTGGCGAACCCGCTGCTGATCCAGGTGATCATCGACAAGGTGATCAGCCAGCGCAGCCTGGACACGCTGCAGGTGCTCGGCATCGCCCTGGTGGTGGTGACGCTGATGGAGGGGGTGATCGGCAGCCTGCGCACCTTTCTGTTCGCCGAAACCACGAACCGCATCGATCTGCGGCTGGGGTCGGAGGTGATCGATCACCTGCTGCGGCTGCCGCTCACCTACTTCGACCGGCGGCCGGTGGGGGAGCTGAGCACCCGCATCGCTGAGCTGGAGAAGATCCGCAGCTTCCTCACCGGCCAGGCGCTCACCACCCTGCTGGATGCGGCCTTCTCCGTGATCTATGTGGTGGTGATGCTGTTCTACAGCTGGCTGCTCACCCTGATCGCCCTGTGCGTGCTGCCGATCCAGATCGGGCTCACGCTGCTGGGTGCGCCGCTGTTCCGTCGCCAGTTCCGCGATGCGGCCCAGGAGAATGCCCGCACCCAGAGCCACCTGGTGGAGGTGCTCACCGGTATCCAGACGGTGAAGGCCCAGAACGTGGAGATGATCAGCCGCTGGAAGTGGCAGGACCGCTATGGCCGCTACATCGCCCGCACCTACGAGAAGACGATCACCGGAACGGCCCTCACCGAAACCAGCCAGGTGCTGCAGAAGCTGTCCCAGCTGCTGGTGCTCTGGGTGGGGGCCACACTGGTGCTCAAGGGCGAGATGAGCCTGGGTCAGCTGATCGCCTTCCGGATCATCTCGGGCTATGTCACCCAGCCCCTGCTGAGGCTCTCCTCGATCTGGCAGACCATCCAGGAGCTGAAGGTGAGCTTCGAGCGCCTCGCCGACGTGGTGGATACCCCGGAGGAATCCGACGAGGTGGACAGGCAGAAGATCCCGCTGCCGCCGATCGAGGGGGAGGTGCGCTTCGAGGATGTGAGCTTCGCCTTCAGCCCCGGCGGCCAGCAGGTGCTCAAGCATGTGGATCTGACGATTCCTGCTAGCACGTTCGTGGGGGTGGTGGGACAGAGCGGCAGCGGCAAGAGCACCCTGATGAAGCTGCTGGCGCGGCTGTATCCCCCCAGCAGCGGCCGGATCCGGATCGACCACTACGACATCGATAAGGTGGAGCTGTATTCACTGCGACGCCAGATCGGCATCGTGCCCCAGGATCCGCTGCTGTTCACCGGCACGGTGGCCGAGAACATCGCCCTCACCGATCCGGAGGCGACCAGTGACGCGATCGTGGAAGCGGCGCGTCTGGCCTGTGCCCACGAGTTCATCATGGAGCTGCCGGGGGGCTACGGCAGCAGCGTGGGGGAGCGGGGCGCCGGACTCTCGGGGGGGCAGCGGCAACGGCTGGCCCTGGCCCGCACCCTGCTCGGACGGCCACGGCTGCTGGTGTTGGATGAGGCCACCAGCGCCCTCGATTACGACACGGAGCGGCGGGTGTGCGAGAACCTGCTCGACACCCAGAAGCACACCACGGTGTTCTTCATCACCCACCGGCTCTCGACGATCCGCCGTGCCGATCTGATCGTGATGCTGCACGACGGGGCGGTGGTGGAAACGGGCAGCCACGACGAGCTGATCGAGAAGCGCGGCCGCTACTACGCCCTCTACCGCCAGCAGGAGTCAGCGTGATGGCAGCACAGGAACGGCCGGGAGCCCTGGTCCGCGCAGCCGAGAGCGCGATCCAACGCAGCGTGGAACACAGCCATCAGGAGTTGGTGCTGCAGCAGCCGCGCTTTCTGATCCGCACCCTCACCTGGGTGCTGATCGGCACCACCGGGCTTGCACTGGCGTGGCTGGCCCTCGCCCAGACCGAGGAAGTGGTGGTGGCGCCGGGGAAGCTGGAGCCGATCGGCGAGGTGAAGACGGTGCAGATGCCACTGGGTGGCGTGCTCAAGCAGATGCTGGTGAAGGAGGGAGAACAGGTGAAGGCGGGTCAGGTGCTGCTGCGGCTCGACAAGGAAACCAGCGTGGACCGGCGGCAGACCTTGATCAGCACGATCGCCACCAAGGGGCAGCAGCTGGCCCTGAAGCAGGAGGAGCTCCGTCGTTATCTCAATCTCAACGACACGGAGCAGCAGGTGTTGCGCCAGAATCTCAGCCTCGAGAAGGAGATTCTTGCCCGGCTGGAGATCCTGCAGCGCGAAGGGGCCTCGGCGGAACTGCAGTACCTGCAGCAGCGCAACACGGTGAAGGACGTCGAGGGCCAGCTCGCCAAGACCAGGGCCGACCGCCTGCGCCAGGTGGCCATCCACGAGCAGCAGTTGCGCCTGATCCAGGGAGAACTTGCCGATCTGCGCAGCAGGCTCACCGAGCAGCGCGTGACCATCCGCTACCAGGATGTGCGCTCGCCGGTGGATGGGGTGGTGTTCGATCTGAAGCCCACCGGGCCTGGTTTCGTGGGTCAGGGCAGCGAGCCGGTGATGAAGATCGTTCCACGCAGCAATCTCGAGGCGACGGTGGAGATCGAGAGCAGCGACATTGGCTTCGTGCGGGAGGGCAAGCCGGTGGACATCTCGATCGATTCCTTCCCCGCCTCCGACTTCGGAGTGGTGGAGGGTGTGGTGAAGCGGATCGGCTCCGACGCCCTGCCGCCGGATGAGCGCAAGCCCACCTACCGCTTCCCCGCCAAGATCGCTCTGAAAAGCCAGCAGCTCAGGCTCAAGGATGGCAAGATGCTGCCGCTGCAGGTGGGGATGTCGGTGACGGCGAACATCAAACTGCGCAAGGTGAGCTATCTTCAGCTGCTTCTGGGCGGTTTCCAGGACAAGACCGACTCCTTGCGGCAGATCTGAGCGGCAGACGGCTGAGGCCCTCAACGGCGGGCCAGACCCTCTGGCCTCGCTGCCCGTCTTCTCCGGCCAGGCTGACCTCGACTGGCGGGTGGCCCCGGTGCTGGCGACCGGCAGCGTCGGGTGTGCGTTGCTCGGGGCGCGGCTCGCGCTCGGCCCCAACGCGGCCAAGTGGGTGTTCCGGGTTCTCGTCCTGGTTCTGTCGATCGAGATGGCGCACTTCGCCGTCGGTTTCCTGGCGAAAAGCGGGAGCTGAACGGAACCCTCAGGCCCCCACCGCCACCTCTTCGGGAGCCGCTGCGGCCTGCTTCTCCCGGCCGTGGGGGCTCACCTCGCCCCGCTGCCGCTGCGCCGCCTCGATCAGGCCGCGGAAGAGCGGATGGGGGCGGCCGGGCCGGGAGAGGAACTCCGGGTGGTACTGGCAGGCGGTGAAGAAGGGGTGGTCGTTCAGTTCGATCAGCTCCACCAGTCGCCCATCGGGCGAGGTGCCGCTGATCGTGTAACCCGCTTCCTGGAAGGCCTGGCGGTAGGCGTTGTTGAACTCGTAGCGGTGGCGGTGGCGCTCGTAGACCACCGCATCGCCATAGAGGCGCGAGGCCAGGGTGCCGGGGGCGAGCCGGCACGGATAGACCCCGAGCCGCATGGTGCCACCCAGATCCACCACGTCCTGCTGCTCGGGCAGCAGGTGGATCACCGCGTGGGGGGTTTCCGGATCGAGTTCGGCGCTGGTGGCCTCACTCAGGCCCGCCAGGTTGCGGGCCCACTCGATCACGGCGCACTGCATGCCCAGGCAGAGGCCGAGGAACGGCACCCGCTGCTCCCGCGCCCAGCGGATCGCCGCCACCTTGCCGTCCACGCCGCGGTGACCGAAACCGCCCGGCACCACCACCGCGTCCATGCCCCCCAGCAGCGCCTCGGCGCCCTGGGTCTCGATCTGCTCGGCGCAGACCCAGCGCAGATCGAGCGAGGCATCCCGATCCAGGCAGGCGTGGCGCAGCGCCTCCACCACCGAGAGGTAGGCGTCGTTGAGCTGCACGTACTTGCCGACCAGGGCCACCTTCACCGCCGGACCGGGGTTGCGCAGCTTGCGCACCAGTTCTTCCCAGCGGGCCATGTCGCTGTCGCGGTCGGCCAGGGCGAGCACCTCGAGCACCTCGCGGCAGAGCCCCTCGCGCTCCAGGTCGATCGGCACCGCGTAGATGCTGTCGGCGTCGCGGGCGGGGATCACAGCCCGCGTCGGCACGCCGCAGAAGCCGCCGATCTTGGCCCGCAGCTCCTGGCTGATCGGCCGGTCGGAGCGGCAGACCAGCAGGTCGGGCTGGATGCCGATCGAGCGCAGCTCCTTCACCGAATGCTGGGTGGGCTTGGTCTTGATCTCACCGGAGGTGCCGATGTAAGGCAGCAGGGTGACGTGCACGTAGGCCAGATCCTGACGGCCCACGTCGCCGCGGAACTCACGGATGGCCTCCAGAAACGGCAGCGATTCGATATCGCCCACCGTGCCGCCGATCTCGGTGATCACCACGTCGACACCGCTGTCGGCGGCGACGCGGTGGATGCGCTCGCGGATCTCGCCGGTGATGTGGGGGATCACCTGAACGGTGCCACCGTGGTAATCGCCGCGGCGTTCCTTGTTGATCACCGCCTGGTAGATCGAGCCGGTGGTCACGCTGTTGAGGCGCGACATGGCCGTGTCGGTGAAACGTTCGTAGTGGCCCAGGTCGAGATCGGTCTCGGCGCCGTCCTGGGTGACGAACACCTCGCCGTGCTGGAACGGGCTCATCGTGCCCGGATCCACATTCAGATAGGGATCGAGCTTGAGGATCGAGACGCTGTAGCCCCGGCTCTTGAGCAGCCGGCCCAGGCTGGCGGCCACGATCCCCTTGCCGATGCTCGAGACCACCCCACCGGTCACGAAGACGAACTTGGTCATGGGCACCCGGTGCGACCCTTCAATCTACCGGCCGTCACCAGGGCTCCTGGCCGCCGCCGCTCAGCCCTCCAGCAGGCTGCGCAGCATCCAGGCCGTCTTTTCGTGCACCTGCAGCCGCTGGGTGAGCAGGTCGGCGGTGGGCTGGTCGTTGGCGTCGTCCGCCAGGGCGAACACGCGGCGGGCGGTGCGGGCCACCGCCTCATGGCCGGCCACCAGCTCGCGCACCATCTCAAGGGCCGCGGACTGACCCTGGCTTTCGGGGATGGAGGCCAGGCTGGCGAACTGGGCGCCGCCGAAGGGCGCCGGAAAGCCCAGGGCCCGGATCCGCTCGGCGATCTCGTCGAGGGCGGTCCACAGCTCGGTGTACTGCTCCATGAACATCAGATGGAGCGTGTTGAACATCGGCCCGGTCACGTTCCAGTGGAAACCGTGGGTCTTGCCGTAGAGCACATAGCTGTCGGCCAGGAAGCGGCCGAGGCCCTCGGCGATGCGCCGCCGCTGGTCCTCGGGGATGCCGATGTCGATGGCCGGAGCGCTGGCGGTCACGGTGCGGAACAGGGGGAATGGCCCCCTTTCTAGGACGGGACTCCTCTGGGACGGGGCTCCACCGTGGCCGGCAACACCGGGGCTGGGGTCGTCGAAGCCGGGCTAGTCGAGGCTGCTGAGGTAATCGCGGACCTTGCAGCGGCGGGTGGGGTGGCGCAGCTTGTGCAGGGCCCGTGACTCGATCTGCCGCACCCGCTCCCTCGACAGCCGCATGCCTTCGCCGATCTGGGCCAGGGTGCGGGGGGTGTCGTCCTCCAGCCCGTAGCGCAACCGGATCACCTCCGCTTCCCGCTGGCTGAGTTCGGCGAGCAGGCTCTCCAGGTCGCTGAGCAGCTGCTGGCGGGTGAGCTGCTGCTCCGGGGTGGCCTTGGCATCCTCCAGCAGATCGCCCAGGGGCGTGTCCTGGTCGCGGCCGACACGGGCCTCCAGCGAGATCGAGCGCGGAACCCGCAGCAGGGTCAGCCGCACCGTCTCCTCGCTCCACTGCAGCTCCGCCGCCAGCTCGGCGATCGTGGCCATCCGGCCCTGCTGGGCGGCGATCTGGCGCTGGACCTTCTTGATCCGGTTGAGCTTCTCGGTGACGTGCACCGGCAGGCGGATCGTGCGGCTCTGGGTGGCGATCGCCCGGGTCACCCCCTGGCGGATCCACCAGTAGGCGTAGGTGCTGAAGCGGAATCCTCGGGTGGGGTCGTACTTCTCCACCGCCCTCTCCAGGCCGAGGGTTCCCTCCTGCACCAGATCGAGCAGCTCGACCCCCCGCTTCTGGTACTTCTTGGCCACCGCCACCACCAGCCGCAGGTTGGCCTGGATCATGCGGTCCTTGGCGCGGCGGCCACGCAGCAGCCGCTGCTGCAGTTCGGTGACACTCAACGCGATGCGCAGCGCCCAGTGCTGATGACCCTCCTGCAGGATCCGGCGCAGTTCCGCCAGCGGCAGGCCGCAGGCCTCGGCCCACTGGCTGTGGGATGGGAGATGGCACAGCCGCGACGCCTCCCGCTGGCGCACGGTTTCCAGGTCGATCAGCGACTGGAGGATCGGCATCTCTCCGGCAAGCGACTGCCGCTGCTCCAGCAGCTGCTCCCGCGCCTGCACCTGGCGGGCCAGGAGCAGTTCCTCCTCCTGGCTGAGCAGATCGACCCGGCCGATGTCCTGCAGATAGAGCCTGACCAGATCGGCGCTGGCGCGGCGGCTGTTGGTGGCGGTGGCGGCCCGCTCGCGCGGGGCCTCCGAAACGGAGGGGGAGGAGCTGGGCCCTGCGGACACGGCGCACCGACTGACTTGAGTCTCACCATCGGCTCGGGGTCCGAGACGTTGCCGAAACGCAGGCTTTGTCTTCGGGTTCCTCCCTCGGCCCCTTGGCGAAACCGTCGGCGCCGCCGCTGGGCCGGACGTCAGTCGTCCGCCACCCAGGTGCTGGCCACGTGGAGTTCTTCCAGCTGCTGGGTGGCCACGCCGCCGGGGGCGCCGGTCATCAGGCAGCGGGCCTGCTGGGTCTTGGGGAAGGCGATCGTGTCGCGGATCGACTCCTCGCCCGCCAGCAGCATCACGATCCGGTCGACGCCATAGGCCAGGCCGCCGTGGGGCGGGGCGCCCATGTCGAGCGCCTCCATCAGGAAGCCGAACTGGCGGTTGGCCTCCTCCAGGGGCAGGCCGATGGTCTGCAGCACCTGGCGCTGCAGGGCCGAATCGTGGATGCGCAGCGAGCCGCCGCCCAGTTCCAGGCCGTTGAGCACCAGGTCGTAGGCCTGGGCGCGGGCCGTGGGCAGGGTGGTGGCCCAGGCGGCGGGGTCGCTGCCGAGATCCTCGGCGTTGGGGGCACAGAAGGGGTGGTGCAGGGCTTCGAGGCGGTTCTCGTCGGCGTTGAACTCGAACATCGGGAAGTCCACGACCCAGAGGAAGTTCCACTGGTCGTTGTCGCGGTCGGGCTTCACCAGGCCCAGCTCGCGGGCCAGGAACTGGCGCACCCGATCGAGCGCCTTGTTCACCGTGGCGGTGTCGCCGGCACCGAACAGCAGCAGGGTGCCGGGCAAGGCGCCGGTGCGCTCCAGCAGCTCGGCCTTCCTCTCCTCGGACAGGTTGTCCTTGATGGCGCCGATCGTGTCGATCTCGCCGCCCTCGCGCACACGGATGAAGGCCAGACCGCCGGCACCGGCCGCCTGGGCCTCGGAAAACACGTCGCCGCCCGGCTTGATGCGCACGTTGCTGATGGCGTCGTTGCCGCCGGGCACGGCGATGCACTTCACCGAGCCGCCGGCGGCCACCGCACCGCTGAACACCTTGAAACCCATGCCGGCCACCAGGTCGCTCACGTCGCTGAGCTCCAGGCCGTAGCGGGTGTCGGGCCGGTCGGTGCCGTAGCGCTCCATCGCCTCCTGCCAGCTGAGACGCGGGAAGGGCCGCGGCAGTTCGATCCCCTTCACCGTCTTCCAGATGGCGGCGATCAGGCGTTCGTTGAGCTCGAGGATCTCCTCCTGGCCCATGAAGCTCATCTCCAGATCGAGCTGGGTGAACTCCGGCTGGCGGTCGGCCCGCAGATCCTCGTCGCGGAAGCAGCGGGCCACCTGGTAGTAGCGCTCCAGGCCGCCCACCATCAGGAGCTGCTTGAACAGCTGGGGCGACTGGGGCAGGGCGAACCACTCGCCGCCGCACACCCGCGAGGGCACCAGATAGTCGCGGGCGCCTTCCGGGGTGGAGCGGGTGAGCACCGGCGTCTCCACCTCGATGAAGCCCTCGGTCTCGAGAAACCGCCGGGCGGCCTGCACCGTGGCATGGCGCAGGCGCAGGTTCCGGTTCATGCGCTCGCGGCGCAGATCGAGGTAGCGGTGACGCAGCCGCAGCTCCTCACGCACCGGCTCCTCGTCGTGCACCGACACCGGGAAGGGCAGGTTGCCCCGCACGCCATTGAGAACGGTGATGGCGCTGGCCAGCACTTCCACCTCCCCGGTGGCCAGGCGCTCGTTGACCGACGCGGCCGGCCGGGCGCGCACGGTGCCGCGCACCTGCAGCACCGTCTCGCTGCGCAGGTGGCTGGCCGTCGCGAAGGCGCTGCCGGCCGTCTCGCCGGCGCCGGTGTCGGGATCCACGGTGATCTGCACCGTGCCGCTGCGATCGCGCAGATCGATGAAGATCACGCCGCCGTGGTCGCGGCGCCGGTCGACCCAGCCGCAGAGCTCCACTGCCTGGCCGGCGGCGTCGCTGCGCAGGTCGCCGCACCCGTGGCTGCGCATTCCCCGATTCCGTAAGGAACCAGAGAGTTTCCCACGCCAGCCGGACGCCCCGGCCCCGCTCAGCCCTGGCCGCGCCGGTAGAAGGGGCGCTTCACCACCACGGCCGGTTCGGAGCGGCCCCGGATCTCCACGGCCAGCTCGGTGCCGATCCGGGCAGCCTCAGCCGGCACGTAGGCCAGGGCGATCGCCGCGCCGAGGGTGGGCGACCAGGTGCCGCTGGTGACCTCCCCCACCACCGCCCCGTCGCGCAGCACCGGATAGCCGTGGCGCGCGATCGCCCGGCCCGGCAGCCTCAGCCCCACCAGCCGCCGGCCCACCCCCGTGGCGCTCTGGCGTTCGAGGGCGGCGCGGCCGATGAACGCCGCGGGCATCTCCAGGTGCACCAGCCAGCCGAGCGAAGCCTCCAGGGGCGTGGTGGCCGCATCCATGTCGCTGCCGTAGAGGTGCATGGCCGCCTCCAGACGCAGGGTGTCGCGGGCCCCGAGGCCGCAGGGGCTGACGCCCTCGGCGAGGAGCTGGCCCCACAGGGCCTCGCCCGCCTGGCGATCGAGCAGCAGTTCGAAGCCGTCCTCGCCGGTGTAGCCGGTGCGGGCCACGAACACCCCGGCGCCGGCCGCGGCGCCGGCGGCCGGTGCCGCCAGCACCAGATCCCGGTGAGCGAAGCGCGGCAGGCCGGAGAGGTCGGCCCCCGTCAGGCCCTCCAGCCGCGCCGCAGCGTCCGGTCCCTGCAGCGCCAGCAGCACGCCGTCGCCCTTGCGGTCGTCGATGGCGATGCCCTGGGGCTCCAGGTGGGTGCGCAGCCAGGCGGTGTCGGCGTCCGCGCAGGCCGCGTTGATCACCAGCAGAAGCTCGTCGGTGTCACCGCCGGGCCCGGCGAGCCGGCCGCGGTCATAGACGATCAGGTCATCGAGGATGCCGCCGGCCTCGTTGAGCAGCACCGTGTAGCAGGCCTCGCCGGGACCGATCCGGAACAGGTCGCTGGGCACCAGGGACTGCAGCGCGTCCTTGGCCCCATCGCCGCGCAGGGTGAGCACCCCCATGTGGGAGATGTCGAACACGCCGACGCGCTCGCGCACCGCCCGGTGCTCCTGAACCAGGCCCTGGAACTGCACGGGCAGCTCCCAGCCCTCGAACGGGACCATCCGGCCACCGGCGGCCCGGGCGGCGTCATGCAGGGGCGTGTGCCTCGGAAGATCGGCCATGGTTCGCGGCATCCACGCCAGGTTGGGGGGGATCCTATGGAGAGCCTCCGGGCCCCGGCCGGGGGGCTCGGCCCGGCCGGGGCCCGGGGCCGCCCGGGGCTCAAACCGGAAGACTTCCAGCAGGTTCGGTTTGTCCCCTGGTGGCGGGGTTGGTGATTCCCTACCTTGGGCTGCCCGGACGGGATCCGCTGATGGGCCAGCGCCCGAACTGCCGCAGCTGCCGCCACTGCCAGCCCCCCCAGGCGGGAGAGGCGGGCTGGTGTCGGCTGCGCCGCCTGCCGATCCATCCCGATCTGGCCGCCGAACTCTGGTGCCACCACTGGACGGCCCGGCCCCCACGGCTGCCGGGCGCCGAGGCCGTGGTGGTGCCCCTGCATCCCCCGGCCGATCGCCAGCTGGCCCTCACCGACCTGCTGGTGGCGGGCGGCTGACAGCCGCTTTCGCCAATTCCGAAGCAATCCTTAAATCCCCTGGTCGTGTGGCCTGGGATGCGGCCTTCCTCCCTGGCCGAAAGCCATGCTGGTGGGCTGCCCAGATGTATGGAGGTGGATGGTTGGTCGCACTCGCTCCCGCAACGCCGGTTGATCTGATGGCATCCCAGGTGGACGGGGAAATCCTCACCCTGCCCACCGGGAGCCATGTCTTTCGCCGCGGTGAAACCGCCAGCGCCATCTATGCCGTTCGCAAGGGGATCGTCGAACTGCTCGATCCCTCCGGCGACAGGCTCTGCTACCGCCACGGCGAACTGTTCAGCTATCAGGACATCTTCTGGCCCGGTGGATTCTTCCGCAACGAGGCGATCGCCCGCACCCCGGTGGAGCTGGTGAAGCTCGGACGACTCCACTTCCTCAACCTGCTGCACAACCACCCCACCCTGGCGGTGGTGCTGATCGGCCAGCAGCACGAGCGCCTGCGGGAGCAGCGGGCCAGCGGTTCCTACTGCTACTGAGCGTCCCGCTCCTGCTCGCCGAGTAGGAGCAGCAGGCTGCGGGTCACCTTCGCCGCCAGCACCGAGCTCACCCCGCTCGGATCGAGCTGGGGGGCCAGTTCCACCACATCCGCCGCCACCAGCCGGTGGTGGCGGAGTTCCTCCACCAGTTCGGCGAAGTGGGCCCAGAGGAACCCTCCCGGCTCCGGGGTGCCGGTGCCCGGCAGCACGGCCGGATCGAACCAGTCCAGATCGACCGTGAGGTAGAGGGGACGGCCCCGCCAGGGCCCCAGGGCCTGGGCCAGTTCCTCCCGCAGCTGCCCGGGCGGCAGATCCCGCCCCCGTCCGTGGCCCACCAGCCGGCCGGTGCGGTGCAGTTCCTCGAACTCCGGCCGGGTGCCGCTGCGGATCGCCACCTGGCGGAGGTCGCCACTGGGGAGCACCTCCAGGCAGCGGCGCATCGCGCAGGCATGGCTGTGGTGCGTGCCCAGCCACTCATGCCGCAGATCGGCATGGGCGTCGAGCTGCAGCAGGGCCAGATCCGGATGGCGCTCCGCCACCGCCGCCACGGCGCCGCTGCTGATCGAGTGCTCGCCGCCCAGCATCAGTGGCCGCAGGCCCAGCTCGAGCACGGCGCTGGTGGCGCGCTTCACCGCCGACACCACCGGTTCGGGAGCGCCGAAGGGGATGGCCACCGCCCCCAGATCGGCGAAGGCGAGATCCTCCAGGTCGCGATCGAGCTGGGGGTCGTAGGTCTCCAGGCCGTTGCTCACCTCCCGCACCGCCGCCGGTCCGAAGCGGGTGCCGGGGCGGAAGGAGGTGGTGCCGTCGTAGGGCACGCCGAACAGACCGACCCGGCACCCGTGGGGGTCGCGGCGGGCCCCCATGAACAGGGCGCCATCGTCGTCGAAGCCCTGGAGGACGCTCATGGCTGCAGGGCCCGCTCGATGGCGGCGGGAATGGCGTCGAAGGCGCCGCGCTGCCAGCGGGGCGACCAGATCTCGCAGCCCGCCGCCACCGCCGCGGCCCGCTCGGGCTTCGGCGTGCGGTAACGGGGGCCATCGCAGGCGGCGAAGGTCCAGCTCCACCAGCCGCTCGGATACATCGGCACCCAGCCATAGAGAGGATCGGCGTGGCCGAACACCTCGCGCAGCAGGCGCACGGTGTCGAGATGCACGCTGCGGAAGGCTTCCGGCGATTCGCTCTGGGTGGCGAAGACGCCCCCCGGCCGCAGGATGCGGCGACAGTGCTCGAAGAAGCTGCGGTTGAACAGTCCCTCGGCCGGCCCGGCCGGATCGGAACCGTCCACGATCACCACGTCGTAACTGGCATCGGCCGCCTGCCGTGCCCAGGCGATGCCGTCGCCCACGGTGAGCCGGAAGCGCGGATCGCTCCAGGCGCCGCCCCCCAGGCCGGGCAGATGCTCGCGGCAGAGCTCCACCACCAGCCCGTCGATCTCCACCATGTCGAGGTGGCCCACGGCGGGGTGGCGCAGGCATTCGCGGGCGGTGCCGCCGTCGCCGCCGCCGATCACCAGAACCCTCTCCAGGCTCTCGGCGGAGCAGAGGGCCGGGTGCACCAGCGGCTCGTGGTAGTGCCGTTCCTGCCGCTCGGCTGTCATCCAGCAGCCGTCGAGAAGCAGCCCCTTGCCGTAGCGCCGGCTCTCGATCACGGTGACCCGCTGGAAGGGGCTCTGCCGCTCCACCAGCACCGCGCCGGCCAGGCCGTAGCGCACCCCCTCGTGGATCTCATCGACCCAGCCCCCGGCCGGATCCAGGGCGGCGGATCGGGGCGGTGACGGCACGGCTGCGGACACGGCTGACTGAGGGGAAGGCCCTAGCTAAGCCTCCAGCAGAGCCGCCTGTCAGCCGCCCATGTCACTCAGCCGCCGGCGACTGCTCCGGAGCGCCGGCCCCGTGGCCGGCACGCTGCTGCTGCCACTGCTGGCAACGCGGCCGGCCGCGGCGGCGGACGGACTGACGCCCCGGCAGGAGCGCCTGCTGCACAGCTGCAGCCCGGCCGACGACCCGCTGGCCGCCCTGCTGGAGCGCAACCGCCGCTTCTGCCAGGCCTGGCAGGAGGCCGCCGTCGCCCCCACCGCGGCGGCGCGGGCCGATCGCCTCCATGCGGTGTGGCGGGCGAGCTGCCAGACCGACCCGGGCGCCATGGCGCAGGGTCAGCGGCCCTGGGCCGCGCTGCTCTGCTGCGCCGACTCCCGCGTGTCGCCGGAGTGGATCTTCGCCTCCGGCCCGGGTGAACTGTTCGAGGTGCGCTGCGCCGGCAACACCGCCTTTGATGATGGCATCGCCTCGCTGGAGTATGCGGTGAACGCCCTGGGCGTACCGCTGATCCTGGTGATGGGACACAGCGGCTGCGGCGCCGTCACCGCGGCCATGGATCAGGGGCCGCTCACGCCGCTGCTGGAGCAGTTGGTGCTGCCGATCCGCGCGGCGCTCGAACCCGGCGACGACCTGACCCTGGCGATCCGCCACAACGCCGCCCACTCCGCCGCCCTCCTGCCCCAGCGCAGTGCGGTGCTGCGTGAGGCGGTGGCGGCGCAGCGGCTGCGGATCGAGGGCGCCGTCTTCGACATCGCCACGGGCCGCGTCAGCCTGGTGTGAGCTCCAGCGGCTGCCATGGCCTCCGACCTGCCCAGCGCCGATCTCCCCCTGCGCGATGGGCTGGTGATCCCGGCCGCGGATCTGAGCTGGCGCTTCTCCCGCTCCTCCGGACCGGGAGGGCAGGGGGTCAACACCACCGATTCGCGGGTGGAGCTGGTGTTCCCCCTGGCCCGCAGCCAGGCCCTGCCCGAGGCGCTGCGGGCGAGGGCCCTGCAGCGGCTGGCGCCGCGGCTGGTGGATGGGGCCCTGGTGATCGCCGCTTCCGAACACCGCTCCCAGTGGCGCAACCGGCAGGCGGCCCTCCGCCGTCTGGCGACGCTGCTGCTGACGGCGCTCGATCCCCCGCCCCCGCCCCGGCGGCCGACGCGGCCCAGCCGCGGCTCGGTGCAGCGGCGGCTCAGCGCCAAGCGGCAGCGCGGCGCGATCAAGGGCCGGCGGGGCGGACGGGGCCTGCCAGCCGAGGAGTGAGCCCTCAGGCGGAGGGATCGGCCGCCTGCTCCGCCCGGATCCGGGCCTTGGCCTCCTGCCAGAGCCCCTCCAGCCGCTCGATGCTCTGGCCGCTCAGATCTCCCGCCAGCGCGGCCTCCACCCGCGAGAAGCGATCCAGGAAGCGCCGGTTCGTGCCCGCCAGCCCCTCCTCCGGTTCGACGCCGCACCAGCGGGCGATGTTCACCAGGGTGAACAGCACATCCCCCAGTTCCTCCTGCGCATGGTCGCGATCGCCGCTGGCCACCGCCTGCTTGAGCTCCTCGAGCTCCTCGTGCACCTTGCCCCACACGCCCTCCAGGCTCTCCCACTCGAAACCGGCGCCGGCCGCCTGGCGGGAGATGGCCATCGCCGCGGCCAGGGCCGGCAGGCCGCGCACCTTGGCGGCGAGCCGGTCGCTCAGGGGGCTGGCCGAGGCGGCCGGCTCCTCCCCCTGGCGCTGCCGGCGCTCCTCGGCCTTGATCATCTCCCAGCGTTGCCGCACGGCCTGGCTGTCGGCCGCCGCCTCACCGGCGAAGACGTGGGGATGGCGGCGGATCAGCTTGGCGCTGATGCCCTGGGCAACCGCCTCCAGATCGAACCGTTCCGCCTCGGCGGCGATGCGGGCGTGCAGCACCACCTGCAGCAGCAGATCGCCCAGCTCCTCGGCCAGGTGGGTGTCGTCGTCGTGGCGGATGGCGTCGGCCACCTCGTGGGCCTCCTCCAGCAGGTAGGGGATCAGCGAGGCATGGGTCTGCTCGAGGTCCCAGGGGCAGCCCGTTTCGGGATCCCGCAGCCGCGCCACCACGGTGATCAGCTCCGCCAGGGCGTTGAGGGTGGCCTCGGAGGCAGACATGGGCGGGCGTGGACCGGCCGACGCCCTTACCTTCTCACCCGCCTCCGGCGGCGCCGCAGCAGCCGCGGCAGCCGCGGGTCCGGATCACCGTCCTGGAGCAGATGAAGCCAGCTGCTGGCCTCCACTCCCGCCAGCGCCGCCAGCAGCAGGGGCCGCTGGCGCTGCCACAGCTCGGCGGTCGCCCGCAGCAGCCGCTCCGGCGCGGGCCCCCCCAGGGGCTGCAGCAGCAGGCTGGCCGCCAGCAGCAGCGCCGCCAGGTAGGCGAGCCGGCCTGCGGTGCCGAGCAGGGGGCTGTGGGAGAGCAGGGAACGGTGGCGCAGCAGGCGCCGGTAGGGAATCCAAAGCGCTGACAGGGGGCCCCAGCGGCGGCTGGGGCGGGAGGGCGTGTCCAGATCAGGGCTCAGCCACAGCCCCCCGAGCAGGAACCCCGTCGCGGCGAAGCCCACCCCTGCCAGGCCCAGCCACGGCGCCCAGGCCAGGCCGAACGGCAGGCTCAGCAGCCAGGTGGCACGCTCGTGGGCCCGGCCGCTGGCCATGGGGCGCGTCGAAGGGCGGAGTGCGCCGAGTGTGGCGCCACAATGGGGCGGCGCGCGATTAGCTCAGCGGTAGAGCGCCTGCCTTACAAGCAGGATGTCGCTGGTTCGAATCCGGCATCGCGCATACCCCAAGAACCCAGTCCATGACTAGGTTCTTGGCCTGCTCGGCAAGGCTTTCAGCGTCGCTCATGACGCTGCGGGCGCGCCCAATTGGGCCGCATTGACCCCGAAAATGCCAGGATTTCACGCGGATTTCACGCGGCGCCATGGCCTCCCCTTCGTGGCTGCGGAACTTGAGCCAGGCCTTCAAGGCCCACCGTCTTGGGCGGAGCGGGTGGTACGTGGAGCTGAACCGTGACCGCCTGCGGGTGGTCTCCGCCGAGCTGCCCCTCAGGCCAGGCGAATCACCAGACCAGGCTCACAAGCGCAGGGCTTACAGCCTCTCCACACCACCCGGACCGGCTACCGCCGCCGCGGCCCTGAGCGAGGCCTGTGTGGTGTTTGACAGCGTGGTTGCGGGAACCTGGCAGTGGCCCGACCCGGCAGTCGCACCGCCGGCCGAAGACCCTCGCCACTTGCACCCTGAGCACCTCAAACGGCTGATCCAACAGCTCCGCTCCAGCCTTGTGGGTGAGCGCATGACTGCCCGGACTTGGGAACGCACATGGGTGCCGTTCCTCCACCGACTGGTGGCGAGCGCCGCTGAGCACCACACGGGCGACGATGCCCCCCTGCTTGCCGCCTACCTGCGGCGATGGGAGGCAAACACCCGCTCCCGGCAGATGGCACACGATCGTGCGCGGAGCCTTTGGAAGGAAGCAGGCTGGCCATGGCCTGACGAGATGGCGCAACTGCGCGGAAACGGCAAGGCCGCGGCCGATCCCGATGGGGTCAGGGCCTTCAGCGACCAGGAGATCCGGCAGCTGCGTGAGCGGATCGAGAAGAGCCCCAGGCTTGGGGAGGCTGACCTTCTGGCCTGGGACACCCTGGCTGTCTTCGGGCTCCGGCCGCAGGAACTGATTGGACTGGAGGTGAAGGGCGGGGCCCGTGATGGGCCCGTTGCTGTGGTCACCCGCTCGAAGCGGTCCAGCAAGGGTGCAACACGGCCCCGTCAGGTACCAGCCGTGCCACCGGCCGATTGGCCACCTGACTGCTACAGCCTCCTTGAGCGCTGGCACGCTCACGGGTTGCCTCAGTGGAGCCAACGATCAGCCGGCCCTGGCGCCCACATGACACAACAGTTGCGACGGCTGCAAATGCCCAGCGACCTCACCAGCTATGGACTGCGCCACGCGTTTGCGCTCCGCCTTGGCCTCGACCTTGGACTCCACGTCCGCGAGAGCGCCGAGTTGATGGGGCACTCGCCGCAGGTGCATCTGGCCACCTATGGGCGGAGGCTCGATGGCCCGAGCCTGCAGCGGAAGGTGCAGCAGCTAGTGGCTTGCCGCGGCGGTGAGCAGACGAGGACCTAGGGCCCTTGACTCCAACAAGGAAACGTCCATATCCCCTTCCTACCCAAAAGGGATTAAGTAAACGGCCATTTCCATTGTGTACTCAGAAAGGTTTTTAGCGACAAGTTTTTCTTGACCCTTCCCACGTCAGACGGCATCGCTATAACTACCCCAGGGGCCACGAAGCCCCCGCAGACCTCCTCTACTCTCCAACGATCACAATGGCCTTTTTGACCACCACCGCAGAGGTGGCAGCAGCACTTCGGTTGTCGAAAAATACGCTGATCCGACTACGCGCTTCGGATGTTCTTCGGCCCGCAGTCCACTACATCAACATCGGCCAAGGCGAGCAGCGTGCCAGCCTGAGATGGGATCTCGACAAGGTGGAAGAAACCCTCGCGAGGCGCTCGAAATCACTCCCCCGTCCGAGGAAGAAGTAAGCAGCAGCACTCCTCTCTTCCCACTAGAGATTCAACCTTCTCTGAGCGCCGGCAACGCTGAAGGGCCGCCTACTTGCATCGCCAGCGCCGCGACGCCGAGCGGGCTTATCAAGACATCGAGGCCGCGGCCGAGGAGCACAGCCTGCACAACCCCGTGCCGCTCAAACCACTGACTTCTTTCGAGTTGGCCAAGGCGATAGCGTCCGCCGCCAAGGCAGCAACAACTGGAGCGAGGTAGTCACTCAAGACCGAAGGATTCACTTGGAAGTTTTAAGAGAGAAAGACTCTAAGTTCAAGATGGTTTCACGAGCTCTATTCTCTGCAAACTCTGCTCCACACCTCGTGGACATGGAGGAGAAAGCTATCCCAGCTTTCAGTCTTAAAACGTGGCAGTCAGTTGAGAAGAAACCCCACACCGATCTGATGTCGGGAAGTGGAGGATTCCATCCATACCCCAGGCCATCCTCTAAATGGCCATGCGCAACCGCTTCGTGTGCGGATGTGTTGCCATGAGCCGCCATCTCAAGGGAAGCGGCCTGCAACTCAGTGACGAGCACTTGGCCAAGATCCGCGGCAGCGCTCTGTCCGACGACGACGCCGCCGCGCTGGGCTGGGCCAGCTTGCCCAACGGCCGCCTGCTGATTCCGTACCTGCGGCCCGACGGTACGCCCGAGACCGGCCACGACGTCGAACACTTTGTCCGCGAGCGGCTCGGTGACGCCGAGCTGGTCGAGCTGCGACGCAGAGGCGAGCTCAAGCCAGGCCGCTACCGCTCTCCGAAGGGCCAGGGCTGCCGCATCTATCACTCTCATCTGGCGATTCAGGCCGGCAACTACGAGCGGCGGCTCGCGGATCGCTTCACGACGCTGCGGATCACTGAGGGTGAACTGAAGACCGAGGCCGCCACCGTCCACGACCCGAGTCGTCTCACCATCGGCCTAGGCGGCGTCAACTCCTGGCGCGACCGCTACGACGGGGGCGAAGAGTCTCGACCTCTTGTTGACTTCGAGGAAATCCCGCTCGGCGGCCGAGAGGTGCGGCTCGGCTTCGACTCCGACCTCGACAAACCCCAGGTGCTCGCCGCCCTACGTGGATTGGCCGAGTTCCTGCAGGCAAAGGGTGCTCATGTGCTCATTGAGATCCTGCCAAACGGCCTCGACGGCGAGCGGCTCGGCATCGACGACCTGATCTTCCGCCACGGACCCGAAGCGTTCCGGCAGGTTGCCGCCATCGCCCGATCGCCGTTCAAGGAACGCCGCCGCAACGGTGAGACCGTCTTCGAGTGGAGCTTTACCAGCGAGCCGGCCGACACCCGCGAGCGCAACGCCTACCTGGCCGGGATGCTTGGCCGCGAGTGGCGCTTCGACCCTGCCGGCAGCGATCGATGGCAGCGCTGGACCGGCACCCACTGGGAAGAAGCTGCCGGCAATGACACGCTCTGCCGCACCATCGAATGGTTCATGACCCTGCAGGGTTGGCAGAACCGCGAGCTGCCCACGATCCGGAGCCTGCTGGCCGCCTTCCGCCGCACGATTGAACCCGCTTCCGGACACGGTGGCAGCGGCCTCCTGCCGTTTCGCAATGGCTGCCTTGAGCTCGCCAGCGGCACCCTGGTGCCGCACCAGCCTGAGAACGGCAACACCTGGGCACTGCCCTACGACTACGACCCGGCATCAGGCTGTGAGCGACTGCAGGAGTTCCTATTCGACCGACTGGAGGATCACGCCGCCGTCGACGTCTTCCGCGCCTTTGCCCGCGGCCTGCTGCTGGGCACTCCTTACAAGGCATACCTGGAGATCGTCGGGCCTAGCAACACCGGCAAGTCAGTGCTCGAAGCGATCCTCATCGCAACGGTCGGCCAGGAGAACCACGCCGCCTGCAAGCTCCACCGCCTTGAAGATCCGTCGCACCGATTCGAGTCACTGAAGCTCAAGGGCAAGCGGCTGGCGGTCTTCTCTGAGGCGCAGGGCTACAGCGGCTCGCTGGAGGTGCTCAAGGCCCTCACCGGCCGCGATCCGATCGCCGCTGAAGTGAAGGGAGGCCGACACATCGACTTCGTATTCCGTGGTGGCGTGGTGCTCGTCGGTAACGGTCCCATCAGGCCGAGCGACACCACCGGCGCTGTCATCACCCGCCGTCGTTCCCTCTACGTCGGCAAGGTTGTGGCGGCCAAGGATGAGCGCAAGCTGCTGGAGCCTGACGGTGCAGGCGGCTGGTGCGGTGAGCTGGCGGGCGAACTGCCGGGTTTCGTGAACTGGTGTCTGGCCATGACCGAGGCCGAAGCATGCGCCGCTATGGCCCGCGACGTGCCAAGCCTGCACCGCGCCGAGACGGAGCTGCAGACACTGCTCGACACCGACCCCCTGGCCCAGTGGGCAGACCATTACCTCGCATGGGATGAAACGGCGACCCAGGGGACCGCGCTGCGTGTCGGCACCCACGGCGATGACCCAGGGCGGTTCCTGTTCGCCTCCTACGTCCAGTTCATTGAGCAGCAAGGTGAAAAGGCATCGCCGCTGGCGCTGCGGAACTTCAAGGCAAAACTCGTCGACCTACTGCGTGACACGCTCGGCCTGCCCATGCCGAGTGGCAGGCTTAATGGAGGGAACTACCGCGTCCGAGGTCGGGGATCCGTGGTGCCATGCCTCCGGCGACGCGACCCCGAGGGCGCAGGGCCCGGAGTGGTTCGCCACGGTTTTCTGTTATGGATGGGCATGGCAGGGGAACGGTTAGGAAATGGTGAAAACCCAGCCGGGAACGGATGGAACGGTAAATCTCATTCTCAAGAATCAGCAGTAAAGCAATAGAAGGCGGGCATATCCTCCGATGCCACTGGGACAAGTTCATCTATGGGCGGAGCGGCAACCATGCCGATTTCCGTTCCTTCCAGTCCCTGTAAGGGTTCAGCCGTTCCCGAACCATCCCCGCGCCGTTCCGCCAGCTGTTCCCGTACCGGATCGGAGCCGGAATTCGAGTCACAGTCGCCTCATGCCGGAACTCCGATCACCGTCGATGCTCAGCCAGGCTGACTGCTGCCGGGAGACATGCAGAAGGGCAAGTGCCCCACGGTCAACGTCCTGGTGGTTGACCCGCAAGGTCGCATCCGCCTGGTGCAGTGCACCCGGATCACCCCCCTGCCGAGCGAGCCCGCCTCCGGCTGCGCAGACCAGCCAGCCGCCTAACTTACCCACCACCAACCCCGCTCTCAGCCGGTCGGCCAGCACGTCTACCAAGGCCCCAACCTCAAGCACCAGGAGATCAGCTCAACCCGGGAACCGCTGAGGCTGAGTAAACTGGAAAGTGAGCTTCAGTTCTTGAGACTTAAGCGAACTTTAGGCAGATTGCCCAAGCCTTCGGCGTCTCCAGGCTGCAGGAGATCCAGTGAGAACCAGCTCTCGAGATCGCCACTGAAGCAAAGCTGTGTACTGCCCACCTCTTTTCACTGCGCGGCTCCTCCGGACTACGCCGGTCTTTGCTCCCAAGCCGTTGCGGATCGCCACAGCTAGCTAGACGGAGCAGCAGAATTGCGAGGCGTCCCCCCCAGCCTCCCTCCACTAGTGAGCCTCTTAGAGCTGGACAACACGGACACGCCCCTTTCGAGGCAAATCCACGCAGCAGTTGCCTCGTCGGAACTGGACCTGGCCCTGACCGCCCAGATCGTCGTGGCTTGGGCAGGTGAGGGTGGGGAAGACCCCCGCCTGGGCTGGTGGCAGACGGATCTGGTGTCGGAGTACGGCGGGGAAGACCTGCTCAAACGGCTCCTACCACGGACGTGGCCGTGGGCGGTGCTGCAGGCGGTGCGGGAGGCCGCTCGCCGCAAGGACGAGGAACTGCGTGGCAAGGCCAGTGATCCCGACCAGCTGGTAACCCTCTACCGCTTCGGGTTCGAGCTGGATGAGCAGATCGAGGAGCGCCTGCAGGACCACAAGCGCAGTGGTCGCTCTCCTGTGGAAGCCCTGCCGGGCCTGGGCGAGGTTCTCGGGGCGACTCTGCAAACGCCCTGGGACAGAGCTCAGTTCTTGCAATGGCTGGAAGCCCATGGCCCTGTGCAGGCGGAGGTCGTGCCCACAGGTCGCCAACTGAAGGGGGCCAGACCAGCGGGTCTGGACCGCCGGGTGGCTCAGTTGGTGGCAGCCTTGGCACCTCTGGCCGACAGCTACCCCCTGCCGCACTTTCGGGTGAAGCCATGAGCAAGGCGGCCACCAGCAACACAACCGCCAGCAAGACGAGCAGGGTGGCAGCGAGCAAGCCAGCCGCAACGGGCCAGCCGGCGCCTCGGAAGGTAAGGGCCCGCCGGACCCCGGTCGCAAAGCCACCAACACGTCCCAAAGAGGAAGGCCGACTCCACACCCGCGTGCTCAAGTGCACGCTCGAGCTCGCCAACTCGCGCATCTTCTGGGCGGAGAGTGACTCTCAGGTGCCAATGCAGGCCGAGGCAGCCTTTGAGGGGGGGTGGTTCGGCTACCGCAGCCTCACCCGGATGCGGGAGCTGCTCACCAATCTGCGGGCTCGTTACGGAGCCTTCCCTGCGGCGCTGCAGGTGCTACATCGCTGGCAGCGCATGGGCGGAGACACCCAGAAGCTGATCTGCCATTGGCACCTGCAGCTGAGCGACCCCCTCTACCGCCTGTTCAGCGGGACCTTTCTGCCTAATCGGCTGCTGCAGGCACAGCCCACGGTCAGCAAGCAGCAGGTGGTGACTTGGCTGGGGGAGGCCGGTGGTGGGCGCTGGTCGGGCAGCACGCGCCTGCAGCTGGCCAGCAAGCTCCTGTCGACAGCCCACAGCGCGGGCCTGATCCAGGGCAAGCGCGATCCACGGCCAATTGTGTTCCCCCTGGTGCCCGATGACGCCCTGACCTATCTGCTGCACCTGCTGCGGGAGGTGGACTTCGAGGGCACGGTGCTGGCGAACCCCTATCTGCGTTCGGTGGGGCTGGAGGGAAGCCTGCTGAACGATCGGCTCAAGCGTCTGCCGGACCTGAGCTATGGCCGCCAGGGCGATCTGGTGGACATGGGCTGGAAGCACCGCGACATGACGGCGTGGGCCGCTCACGCCGGCCTTGGCGGGACTGAGCAGCGAGAGCTGGCGGTGGCATGACGAACACCCTCCCTCTGTTCAACCAAGGGGATGAGCCAGTCAGAGAGGCCATCAATGCGCTGAAGGAAGATCTGATCAATAGGCAGGGTGGCCCTCACATCAGCACGATGCGCAACTACCGTTTCGCGATTGTTCAGTACAGACCAGATCACGAGTATCCATTGCGAAGGGCGGTGCAGCGTTTGGTCTTTGAACTGGAAGCCAGGGGCTGGTTTGTGCTCACCATCGACCTGCAGAAGCTGCTACTGGATCGCATCCGCTCCCAGCCAGGCGACTGGGCCGAGAAGGTGATCGCCATGGAGAAGCGCATGGCTGATCGCCAGCTGGATCGGGGCTTGAACTACCTCAAGAGCAAGCTGCTGCCCTTGGTGGAGGGCCCTGAGGGATTGGCCGGCGTCTGCCGGCGGCTGATTCAGGACTTTGTCCGGAACCACCCCGACAAAGCCGATCAGACCTTGGTGCTGATCGGCCGGGCAAGCGGCCTGTATCCCTTCTTCCGCTCCTCGGCATTGCTGCGGCACCTCGACGGACAGACAGGGAATGTGCCCGTGGTGCTGCTCTATCCAGGCACGAAACAGGGACCGACGTCCCTGTCGTTCATGGGCGTGCTCAACCCTGACAGCGACTACCGCCCCCGCATCTACCCCTGACGCGACAGCCATGACATCCAAACCACTCCGCACACTGTTCAAATTGGATGTCACCCGCGACATCTCACCGGTGGTGTATTTCCATGAGCAGACCCCCGAAAAGATTCAGGCGGAGGTCAGCGAGTACATCATCACGGGGGGCTGGCCGGAAGGACATCCCAATCGCCAGCGCGTGCCGGATGGCATCCATGAGCAGTACGTTCGTCTGCTGCGGGGGATCAGCCGCGAGCTGGATAAACGGGGCGGACCGGAGCTGCCCACTGCCTGGATCTCGGGTTTCTTTGGATCGGGTAAGTCGATCTTCGCCAAGCTGCTTGGCCTGGCCCTCGATGGGATGACGCTGCCTAATGGCACGTCGCTCTCCGAGGCCTGGCTCAAGCGCGACAGCTCACCCCTGGCGGCTGAATTCAAGGAGGCCTGGGATGCTCTGCGCCAGAAGATCGACCCAATGGCTGTGGTGTTCGACATCGGCAGCGTGGCCCGCGACAACGAGCACGTGCATGCCGTCGCCCTTGGTCAGGTGCAGAAGCGGCTGGGCTACTGCTCCACCGAGCCCCTGGTGGCCGACTTCGAACTCAAGCTCGAGCGTGATGGGCACTGGCCGAAATTCCTCGAGATGGCAGAGCAGACCCTTGGGGAACCCTGGAGTGCGGTGAAGGATCAGCAGCTCGCCGAGGAGCAGTTCTCGCTGGTGCTCTCCGAGCTGTTCCCGGATCTTTACCGGGATCCGATGGCCTGGTTCGAGAGCCGGGCGGGTACCCACCAGCGGCGCGATTCACCGGAAGAGGTGGTGAAAGCGATTCGCGACATGCTCACGCACCGCAATCCGAACGCCACCTTGTTCCTGGTGATCGATGAAGTGTCGCAATATGTGCTGAACAACCGCGACCGCACCGACCGCCTGCGGGCCTTCGCCTCCGCGCTCGGTTCCACCCTGCGGGGCAAGGCCTGGCTGTTAGCGCTGGGTCAACAGAAGTTGGACGAGGCGGCTGGCGACACCTTTCTGTCGTGGGCGAAGGATCGTTTCCCGCCCCAGCTACAGGTGCACCTAGCGCCCACCAACATCCGCGATGTTGTGCACCAGCGCATCCTCGCCAAGACCACAGAGGGCGCGGCCGTGCTCCGGGAGCTATTTGACCGCCATCGGGCCGATCTCAAGCTCTACGCCTACGGCTGCGAGGACACCACGGCCGATGAGTTCGTGGATGTGTATCCCCTTCTGCCGGGTCAGATCGAGCTGATCCTGCGGATCACCTCGGTTCTGCGCACCCGCTCCAGCCGTGCCCAAGGCGATGACCAGGCGATCCGCGGCCTGTTGCAACTGCTGGGTGAATTGTTCCGGCGGCAGCAACTGGCGGACCAGCCGATCGGCACCCTCGTGAGCCTCGATCGGGTGTACGAGGTGCAGTACACCGCTCTCGATGCCGACATCCAGGCCTCGATGGCCCGGATCCAGGCCCAGTGCACCGGCGAGGGCAGTGAGCTGATGCTGCGGACCGCCAAGGCGGTGGCGCTGCTTGAGCTGATTCAGGACACGGATCCCACCACAGAGGAGTTGGTGGCTCGCTGTCTGGCCGAGCGGATGGACGGAGGCGGCCAGCTGGCCGCGGTGCGCCAGGCCCTGGAGGAGCTGCGCCGCCGCAACCTGCTGGGGTATTCCGAGAAGACGGGCTTCAAGATTCAGTCCTCCGCCGGGGAGGAGTGGGAGCGGGAGCGGGCTGATTTCCCCTTCAGCCGTCAGGAGCTGAGCAAGCAGTTGCAGGAGAGCCTGAAAGGGCTGCTGGGCGATGTCTCAGGAACGGAAAGGCCCAAGTTGGCAGGGCGGCCATTCCCGTGGGAAGTGCGCTACTCGGATGGCCGCCATGCCAACGATGTCCAGCTGCTCGATCCTCGCGACGACGCCTGCCTGACGCTCGATCTGCGTTGCCTGCCCCTCGATGAACGGATGGAGAGCAGCTGGGTGCGCCGCTCGGCGGAGGATCCCCAGCTGAAGAAACGGCTGCTGTGGATCGCGGGCAACAGCGATGCGGTGGAGGACCTGGCCCGGGAGCTGCACCGCTCCGCCTCGATCATTCAGAGGTATCTTCCGCGGCGAGAGTCGCTGGCGCCTGCGCGGCAGAGGTTGCTGCTCGATGAGCAAACCCGCCGCGATGCGCTGATCCCCCAGCTGAAGCAGGCGATCGCCCAGAACTGGATGGAGGGCAGGCTTTACATCGGGGGGCGAAGTCTCAATCCCTGCGATTATGGCCAGAGCTTCGGGACAGCACTCCTGACGGCCGGCAATCAAGCCCTGCCCTCGCTGTATCCGTACTTCCGGGCGATTCAGATCCTGCCCACAGAGTTGAACCAGCTGCTGCAGCCGGAGCTCACCGGTGCTTCCACCAAATTCCTGCTGGAGGGGCTGGGCATCCTGGAGCTGGACACTGGCCGTTATGTGCCCGCCTGCAGTGGCGAGATTCCGCGACGGGTGCTGCAGAGCATCGAAGACGACGAAGGCCTGGAAGGTGCCGAGCTGCTCAAGCAACTGGGCTCCCCTCCCTATGGCTATGCGCCGGGTGTGGTGAAGGCCTGCGTGGCGGGATTGCTGCGTGACGGCAAGATCGCGATCCAACCGGAAACCGGCCCCGAGATCACCGCCAGCCGCGATGCCGGGGTGCAGGACCTGTTCGACAAGGACCGCAGCTTCCGCAAGGCGCGCTTTAGCAAAGGCGGTCCTGGCGGCACGAGCCGCCAGGACCGTGCGCGGATCTGCAAGCTGTTTGATGAACTGCTGAAACGGGATCTCGATCGGGAAGAGGGCCCGATCGCCGATGCGGTGTCGGAGCTGTTCCCCGATCTGGCCAAGTGCCTGCGAGAGGTCCAAACCCGGCTGAGCCGCCTACCTGGCGATTTCCAGGAACCCGCCGTCCTCTCCAAGCTGCAGACAGCCCTGGAACACTGCCTCCGCAATCCCAGGCTTACGCGCCCGACGGTGCAGGCGGTGCTGCGCCATCTCGACGCCCTGCGCGATGGGCTCACCAAACTGCAGGTGCTGGAAGCTGAGGTGAACGACGCCACGGTGGAGGCCCTGCGGGAGGCCAATACGGTTGTGACGCGCATGGCCAGCCAACTGGAGGGCCTTGGCGTGGTGGCCAGCAACGTGGAAGCAGCTGCCACCCGGGTGCGCAAATTACTCGAGAGCCCGGAACCCTGGCGGGGCCTGGCGGATCTGGAAGGAGATCTGGAGGAGATCCGGGCCGCTTATCTCAGTGAGCGCAGCCGACTGCTTCTGCAACAGGAGCAGCGGATCGAAGCAAGCAAGCAGCGCGTGCGCGGCTTGCAGGGATTCAGCACGCTCACGGGTGAGCAGAGCCATTCCGTGCTTGTCCCACTTAATGGCTGCGGCACTGATACTAACGAGACGGCGATCGCTCCAAGCCTGGTGGAGCTGAAGGATCCGTTTGAGGCGCGACTGCAACGGGCGGAGCGAGAGGCCGTGGAGACGCTGGATCGGCTCTTAGTGGTCTCCGGCAAGGAAACCCAGCTGACGCAACAGGTTGACCTGGGGCTGCACAACCGCGAGCTGAACAGCGAGGAGGATGTGCGTGCGCTGGCGCGAGAGATCGAGAGCCGCCTGCTGCCGTTGGTGCAACTGGGCGGCCGCGTGCGGATTCTCTGAGGGCAGCGGCGATGGCGATGACCCCCGAAGCCAAGAAGGCGCTCTCCACCACTATCCGCGGGCTGCGTCACTGTTTTCTAGAGGATCTGCGTCTGGCCACGGAGTCGGCCTATCGCCTCTCGGTGCGGGCGCAGGACGCGGGCCTCGACGAAGCTGCCAAAGCAAAGCGCCAGCGCCTGAATAGCTGGCTTGATGAACAACTGCGAGCCCAGGCGGCCGGGGGCCGGCGCCGGCAGCGAGAGGACTTTCTGCGGGAGGCGGAACAGCAGGCGGCCTACACGCTGCTGAATCGGCTGGTGATCCTGCGGCTGATGGAGGAACCTGGCCCTTACGGCCAACCGCTGCGTAAGCCAGCCCTGATCAAGGGAGGGTGGGGCAGTAAGGCCTATCAGGACTTTCGTGACCTGGCCCGGGGTGTGGTGCGGGACGATCCCACTGAGGGCTTTGGCTTTCTGTTGCAGCTTGTCTTTGAGGAGCTGGCAGAAGATCTGCCCGGTTTGTTTGGCTCGGCAGGGATCGGCGATCTGATCAGCATTCCGCCGGCCACCCTGCGCCATGCGGTGGAGGAGCTGAACAAGGACGAGCTAGAGAGCTGCTGGGCCGACGACATGACCCTAGGCTGGGTGTACCAGTACTGGAATGATCCAGCGCGGGAACGGCTCGACGCCAAGATCAACGACGGCGGCAAGATCGAGCCACATGAGATCGCCAGCAAGACCCAGATGTTCACCGAGCGCTACATGGTGGACTGGATGCTGCAGAACAGCCTGGGCTTGATGTGGTTCACGCTCTGCAAGAAGAATCTCTGGACTCCAGAGGTGCTGGCCAATGGCACGCTGCAACGGCTAGAGGAACGCCGTGTTGATTGGAGAGCCAAGCGGGCGGCAGACAAGGTGAGCCTCACGATGCTGATGCCTCTGGAGACGGAGGAAGAGCGACGCTGGGCTTACTTCCTGCCCGGGCAGGAGATCCCAGATGAGGCCGTTGAGCTCGCGGCTGCATCCGTGCGTGAGTGGAAGATCCTCGATCCGGCTGTGGGCTCAGGCCACTTCCTGGTGGTGGCCCTGGGCCTGCTGTTGGCTCTGTTCAAGGAGGAAGCCATGCACCGCGGCCAGCAAGATGCTCCTGAATGGAGCGAGCAGGCGATTGTGGAGCACGTGCTGGCTCACACGCTGCATGGAATCGACATTGATCCGCGGGCTGTTCAAATCGCAGCCGCATCACTCTGGCTGAAAGGGAAAGCACTCTGCCCTGAGATCGAGCCAGAACAACTCAAACTGGTGGCTCCGAATCTGAGGCTCGCCGACCTTCCTGATGATGATCCTGCATTGGCTGAGCTTCGATCGGATATTGAGGCTGAGACGGGAATTGCTGGGGAGTTCACCAGCCATATCCTGCAGGCCCTTCAAGGTGCCGATCATCTCGGAAGCCTCCTGAAAATCGATCAAGCGGTGGATGCCGCGATCGAATATCAGGAGCGCCGCCTCAAGGCACTACGGACCAAGGCGCTGCTCGTCCAAGCAGATCTCTTCGGTGGAGCCCCGCCTGTGCAAGCGGAGATGGATTTCTCCACGACCGAAGCCCGCGCTGACTTGCAAGAGTTGCTAGAGCTTTTTCTCAATAGCCACAACACTGCAAACGACCTAGGACTTCGGATTCACGGAGGGCAACTGGCCGCAGGAGTGCGCTTCGTGCGAATACTCAAGGAGTCCTTCTATGATTTAGTAATAGGAAATCCGCCATATCAGGGCACGAGCAGAATTTCTGATTCTCAATATATTGCCAGTCATTACCCGCTGGGCAAGCAGGATCTTTATGCGGCTTTTTTGCTTCGCGGCCTGGAGCTGACGCGACCTGGCGGCCTGTCTTCTATGATTACGATGAGAAATTGGATGTTTATAATCCAGTACGAAGGACTTAGAGGGCTGGTCTCGAGCGATTACGATTTAGCACTTATTGCAGACCTTGGAACAGGGGCTTTCTCCAGCCGATCAATGGACGACGTGATATCATCTTCTATCTCTATAATTTCTAGACTAAAGCCTTCGGCTGGCCGCACAAGCACTGCCATGAGGGCCGCCCCTCTTGTTGACCTTGCAAGGGATGCATCAAAGCCGCAGTTGAGAGAGGCGGCCATCTTCCACCATGAAGGTATCTGCGCGTGGAGGGCCAGTCTGGTACGAAACGTACCAGGAACCCCCTTTGTGTATTGGTGGAAAGATGATATTTACTCACTTTACAAGACCAATTCCTTGATCGGATCTCAATGTCCGGCAAGGCAGGGTCTAATTACTGGTGACGATACAAGATTCACAAGACTTTCATGGGAGGCCGGGATTCACTCTGTAGCTCTTAGTGGATACGCTTCCCCCGATTCGCCATGGGCCGTATATGTTATGGGCGCCAAGGGCAAGGCATGGCTTGATCCGATATCCTCCCTGGTCAGATGGCCGTTCAACGGCCTGGAGATTCGCTCCTACTTTGTTGAAGGGAAACAGGCCTCTCGAACACAGAATCAGGACTATTATTTTGTGCGTGGTATAGCGTTTTCGATGATTGGCTCGTCATTTAGCGCTAGAGTGCACCGAGCAACTGGCATCTTTGGCGGCAAGGGGTCATCGCTTTTCCCCGAGGATATTAAAGGGGCTGTATGCGCCATGAATTCTGCAGTATCACGCTATATCCTTCAGTCTCTTAATCCGTCGATCAGCTTCCAGGTTGGAGACGTTAACCGGCTTCCGCTGTTAGACATAAAAGACTCTGGCTGTATTTTTGATACGCTAGAATTGGCGTTCAATGTTCACGAGTCAACCCGCGAGTCTTCCCTTGAGTTTAAGCACCCAGGCCCTTCCCCCTGGCGCCACGCCCAGGAATGGGCTCAGCAAGCGGTCGATCGCCCAGAAGGAGCCCCTCTCCCTGAATACATCGAAGAACTCGATCCCGAGCCCCCCACAGACCACCTGAGCTTTGCCCTCGGCGTAACCCTAGGCCGTTTCGCCCCAGTCGACGAACAGGGCCAGCCCACCACGAGCAACCAGCCCGGCATCCTAGATCCCACCACCGCCGATCTCTCCCATGCCCTTCACGCAGGAATCCTGTTTCTCGATGGCTCGTTGGAAGAGAACGACCAACGCGACGATCTCGGCCAACCGGCAGCGGCCCCACTGCATCAGGCCTGGTCACGCCATGGCTCAGCGATTGCCTCAAACCGCAGCCTGAGCAATTGGCTGCGGCTGGATTTCTTCAAGGATGTGCACAAGGGCATGTATGAGAACCGTCCGATTCACTGGCCACTGAGCTCTTCCGGCAAAACCTTTGTGGCCTGGGTAAACATCCATCGCATGGATGAGCGAACCCTCAAGGTGCTCCTGGCAGACCACCTGATTCCAGCCCGGTCTCGCATCGATGGCGAGCTGGACGACCTACGACAGGTACGCGATTCAGAGGACCGCATGGCGGCCCGCGAAGCCGACAGCCGCATCGGCAAACTCAATCGCTGGCGCGAGGAGCTCCAGGACTTCATCTCTGCCGTTGAGCACTGCGAAGATCACGGCGCACCCCCCACCGATGGCCATTGCCTTGCCAGAGAAAAGGACGCCGTCTATGCCCCCGACCTGGATGATGGCGTGATGATCAACTCCGCCGCGCTCTGGCCGTTGCTGGAGCCTCAGTGGAGGAATCCCAAGACGTGGTGGAAGGAGCTCGCCAGCGCCCAGGGGAGAAAGGACTACGACTGGGCCCACCTGGCGATGCGCTATTGGCCGACTCGCGTGGATGAGAAGTGCCATAAGGACCCTTCCCTGGCGGTGGCCCATGGCTGCTTCTGGCGCTACCACCCCGAACGGGCCTGGGCCTGGGAGCTGCGCCTGCAGCAGGAGATCGCCCCCGACTTCCGCATCGAAGAAGCTCCCTATCGCCCCGGTGGCCGTGATCTGGGGGATCAGGGCGACGCTCCGCACAGGCAGGACTGGCTCTCCGAACACCCCAACGAAGCCCTCGCCGCGGTGGAGAAGGAGGCTATCCGCCGCATGGGCCGCGGTGACAACCGCCAGGTGGTGAACGAGATGCACATCCTGGAGGCTGGTCTCTGGGCGGTCATCCCAGAGAAGGTCGCTGCCCTGGAGCAACGCCTGAGCGAAAAACAGGGTGAGGTGTTCACCCTGCGGGCACCCGATGAGGCCGAAGGCCGTGCAGCCACCGGTGAGCAGGCGGTGCAGGTGGGGCTGTTTGGTGCCCCCCTTCCCTCAGACGGGGGATCGCCCATGATAGGCAGCGAGGATCAGAACACACCATGCTGAAGCGCCTCGAGCTGCGAAACGTTGGCCCGGCATCACATTTGGCGCTCAATCCCGTTGCGCCTCGATTTAATTTTCTGACCGGAGACAATGGGCTAGGTAAAAGCTTTTTGCTGGAAACGGCTTGGTGGGTCCTGACAAGCACATGGCATGAAACCCCTGCTGTTCCCAGCAGCCCTGATGCGTCCATCTCATATTCTTTTGATGGTCTTGTAAAGACACACGCGTACACAGCAAAATGGGATATCAGATCCCAACGATGGAAGCGTTCAGCAGGTCGACCGGCCAATCCGGGGCTTGTGATTTATGCACGGGTGGATGGCTCATTCTCCGTCTGGGATCCTGCTCGCAATTATGTTCTTTGGCAAAGAGCTGATGGGGGCAAACTGGAATCCCCGCCATCCTATCAATTCTCCGCTCATTCTGTTCTCTATGGACTGAGGAGAACAACCAATCTCAGCGGAATTACTCACGAAGAGCTGATCTGTGCTGGGTTGATTGATGACTGGACCCGATGGCAAGATCTGAATTCCACTCGGTTTAAGCTCCTCTGTAGGCTATTGGCGCAATTGGGGCCAGATGATGAGCCATTAGCCCCAGGTGAACCTGTCACCCCAACCTTCGACGATACTCGCAGAGTGCCAACAGTTCGGATGAAATATGGGCAAGACGTTCCAATTACGTATGCGCCCGCTGGCGTCAAGCGAATCACCATGCTGGCCTATCTCCTTGCATGGAGTTTTTACGAGCACGTACGAGCTTGCAAGCAGATTGGCCAAGTGATCTCATCCCAAATCATTGTCCTTATTGACGAGCCCGAGACTCACCTTCACCCTCGCTGGCAGAGAACTGTCCTCCCAAGCCTATATAATGCCATTGCAACATGGCATAGGAGGCGTGGCTACAAGCCTGAGGTTCAGTTTCTTGTTGCTACTCATGCGCCTCTGGTTATGGCATCAATAGAGTCGATGTTCGATGTCGACAGGGATGCTCTTTGGAAGCTTGACATTGATGACAATGGTATTAGGGTCGAGAGAGATATCTGGCGCAAGAGAGGAGACGTTAATCGCTGGCTTAAGTCGGATGTCTTTGATCTTCCTGAGGCCACGTCCGTTCAGATCCAGCAGGCTATTCGCGACGCTGCGCGACTGAGCGAGATGGATAACCCTCCGCCAGAAGAGATACAGAGAGTAAATCACGAGCTAGCCATCCATCTGCCGGAAATGGATCCCTTCTTTATTCGCTGGCAGCTTCTTTTTGAAGACAAGCTTGAGGGTCTCAAGTGATTCCCGTTGCCAGGGCCAACCCTCCTGATGGCTTTGACTTTGAGAATAGTGTTGCAATCCCTGGGCAAAACGCACTATGGGAGCTAATTGGCGACCCACGTGCCGCTAGGAGGACTGGCCGAAAGCGAAATGTAGTTGCGACCAGAATTCAGGACATTCCTGCCAACAAGCTTCCTAGCTTCTGGACCAAGGCTTTGCCTCATCTGTGCGTAGTCTATGCACAAATATGTGCTTACCTAGGTCTTCGGATTCACCCAGGGACCGGGTCACCTGAGGTTGACCACTTTATGCCTAAAGACAGGTATCAGCATCTCGCCTACTCTTGGGATAACTTCAGGCTAAGCTGTAAACTTGTGAACACCTTCAAGTCTACGCACGAAGATGTCGTGGATCCGTTTGAAGTTGGCCATGACTGGTTCGGTATCAACTTGGCAACTGGCCATGTAGTTCCGCGAACTGCCGATGTTGACCTCCGAACTGTGATTGATCAGACAATAACCAGACTCCATTTGAACTCTGAGACGACGTTTGTCTTGGCAAGACTTCAATATATTGACGATTATCTCGGCGTTGGAGGTGGCCCAACTATCCCCTTCGAGAAATTAGAGCGCGACGCTCCTTTTGTTGCGCGGGAAATTGAACGCCAAGGTAAGAAAAGGACGTGACCGCTCTCGGCCCCATCTCTGCCGCCCTTGAGGCCGAGCTGGGCAAGCGGGTACAGCAGAACGGCATCGTGATCTGGCTGGATCGCGATGGCCACTACAGCCCTCTGGTGGATCAGCTCCAGTCCCTGCGCGCCGAAGGATCCCTGCCCTATGCGGTGCACGGCTTTCGGGGGAGTCATCTGGCTCTGATGCTCGACCTCGATGCCGTGGCCGCCGGCTCTGATCCGCCACGGCTGCTGATTCACCTGCCTGGCTTCACGGAAGACACCGTGACCCAGACACCCGTGCTCGGGCTCTATCGAAGTGGCACCCGATTCCGGAAGGCGCTCGGCACCCTGATTCGCGAGGCAGCTGCAGGCCAGGTGCCGGGGGAAGCGATCGAGGCGTTCGTGTCCACGGAGCCCGAAACGCTGGCCATGGCCGATGCCTGGCTGCAGGCCCAGCTCCAGGCCGATGGCGGGGGGCTCTACGAACAGGTCCGCTCCACCCCCGTGGTGGAGGTGGTGGAGCAGCTGCTCAGCGACGGGCCGCTCTGCCGGCAGCTCACCTCAGCCGATGCCCGGGATCAGTTCCTGCGTGCGATGGAGGCGACGCTCGGGCTGCCCCGAAACTGGCACCGGCCTGCTCCGCAGGACACCACGGAATGCAGCGACAGCGGTGATCTCGGCGATGCGATCAGCAATGCCGTGATGTCGGCCCTGGCCCAGGCCAACATCAGCCAGGCCACATGGGAATCGGGCCGCCCCGCCACCCGACAGCAACGGGATGACCTGGCCTTCATCCTTACCAGCTGGGCGCTCGTGGTCGAATACGTCCACGACCTCAAGCGTGCCCCGAAGGGAGCCGCAGCAGAAGCTGCCAAGGCCGTTCCGGCTCGGTTGGTGAGCACCTGCCGCGAGCTGGCCAACCATCTGCGCGCTCGCCACACCGCCTTCTATCAGCGCACGGCCGATGAAGCCGAGCTGCTGCTGAGCGAGGAACGCCAGCTGGCCAAAGCGGAAGACCTGGGCCGGATCGACACCTTCCGCTTTGAGGAGAGCACGGTTCTGGAGGCTGCTCTCGATGCCCTGCAGCAGCGGCAGTTCCGCAGCGCCGCCCAATGGGCCGCCCAGCGCCTGAGCAGCGATGGCAAGCAGCAGAGCGATTCCTTCTGGCTGCAGCAAGATCCCGCCCGCCACGAAACCTGGCAGCTGATCGCCGCCGCCGCCCGCCTCGGCGAGGCCATTCACCACGCCGGTGACCTGCCCCGCAACCTGCCGTCGTTGCAGCAGGCAGTCGATCGCTATGTGGAGCGCGGCGCCGCCGTGGATCAGGCCCACCGCCTGCTGGAGCAACGGCGCCTCACCGCTCTTGCGCCCCAGATCCCGGCGTTCGAGCGGTTGCTGGTGGAACTCGATGGTCTGCGCCAGCTCTGGCGCCAGTGGGCCGATCGCTGGGCGATCGCCTTCAACGCGCTCTGCAAGGAGCACGGCTTTCTGCCCGAACCCGGCCTGCAGCAGAGGCAGCTCTTCCACGAGGAGGTGGAGCCGTTGCTGCGCCAGGCCCAGAACCGCGAGAGCCAGCGCTGCGCCGTGTTTCTGGTGGATGCGCTCCGCTACGAGATGGCGATCGAGCTGTTCCAGCAGCTGCAGGACACTCCCGCCTCAACGGTGCAGCTCAAGGCTCGGCTGGCGGAGCTGCCCACCGTCACGGAGGTGGGAATGAATGTGCTGGCGCCGGTCGTCTCCCAGGGGCGCCTCAGCCCGAGCCTCTCCTCCAGCGATGGCGGCGCCATCCAGGGATTCCGTGCCGGCGAGTTTCTGGTCAAGAACCCCGACACCCGTCTTCGTGCCATGCAGGCCCGTACCGCCGGTGGCACCTGCCTCAAGCTCAGCCTCGAGGAGGTCACCAGCCTCAAGGCCGACACCCTCAAGAAAAAGGTTGAGCAATCCCGGCTGCTGATGGTGCACAGCCGCGAGATTGATGACGCCGGCGAGAAAGGGGTAGGCCTTGATGTCTTCGATCGGGTGTTGCAGAGCCTCAGAGCCGCCTGGCAACGGCTGCGCACCGCGGGCGTCCGCAACTTCGTGATCACCTCCGATCACGGCTTCCTGCTCAATGAGGGTGCGCCCCCAGCTGTGCGGCGCCATGGGAACAGGAACACCCCCTCCCGGCGGCATGTGTTCCGCCCCCATGCCGCCAACCACGACGGCGAGGTGCGCGTGGCCCTGGCGGATCTCGGCTACCAGGGCGTGGAGGGGCAGCTGATGATGCCCGAGGACACCGCCGTGTTCGACACCGGCCGCCACGACATGCGCTTCGTGCATGGCGGCAACAGCCTGCAGGAGCGGCTGATTCCGGTGCTCACCCTCCAGCACCGGGTGGCGACCGGTGGATCCTCCCAGCAGTTCCAGATCGAGGCGCAGCAACGCCAAGGGGTGGCCGGCCTCCACTGCCTGGAGATCCAGGTGAAGACGGTGGAGCAGCTCGCACTCGCCTTCGGCAGCCGCAACCGCATCGAGCTGGCCCTGAAGTGCCCCGACGACCCCGACCTGCAGGTGGAGCTGGCCCAGGCCCGCGGCGCCGCGCAGCTGAACGGCAGCGTGATCCAGGCCCCGGTGGGTGAATTCTTCGAGCTGTTCTTCCGTCTCAGCGGCAGCAGCCAGGACAAGGTGCGGGTGGAGGTGTTCCACCCCAGCGCCACCGACCAGGTGGCTCCCTGCATTCCGGACGCCCGCTTCCTGGTGAGTGCCCTCTCCACCGCACCGCAGCGCCCATCCGAAGTGCCGGCACCAGACCCACTGCCTTCATCTGCCACCACCCCGGAGAGCCCAATGCCCCAGTGGCTGGAGGACCTCTCGGAGGACGGCAAGATCCGCCAGCTGTTTGCCCACCTAGCGGCCCACGGCGCGATCACCGAGCCGGAGGTGGCTGCCATGCTGGGCTCCCCCCGGGCCGCCCGCCGCTTTGCACTCCAGGTCGATGCACTGGCAAGCCGGGCACCGTTCTCCGTCCGCGTCCTTGTGGTGGGTGAGGTCAAGCGCTACGTGAAGGAGCAGAGCTGATGAGCACCCTGACCGCCAAGGACGTGGAGCACGTGTTCGAGTCGCTGCGCAAGGGGCTGGTGCCCGAGCGCGGCATCGACACCTTCGCCGTGGGCATCGAGAAGCAGCGCGGTGAGCTGCACCGCCAGCTGGAGCTGGCCGGTGGAGGCGAAGGCACGATCAAGTTCCTGCGCGGCGGCTACGGCTGCGGCAAGACCTTCATGGCCCGCCTGGCCCTGCTCGATGCCCAGGAGCGTGGCTTCGCCACCAGCTTCGTGGTCGTCTCCGACAACGACCTCAAGTTCCACCGCTTCGATGACGTCTACCGCAAGGTGATGACCGAGCTGGGCACCTCCACTTGCCCCCGCGGCGCCCTGAGCGACATCCTCGATCGCTGGATCGCCCGGGTGGAAGACGCCCTGATCGCCGCCGGCGAAGACGAAGACGCCGCGGACTTCGACGAGAAGGTGCAGCAGCGGCTGGAGGCCGACCTGGCCTCCCTCACCGGCGGGCAGGCGCCGCAGGACTTCATTCGGGTGATCCAGACGATCTTCCGCCTCAAGCAAGAGGGCGAGGTGTCAGAAGCCGGGGCGCTGATCTCCTGGCTCTGCGGCAGCGGCAACGTGGCAGCCGCCTCCAAGAAGGTGGCCGGAATCAAGGGCGACATCGGCAGCCGCGATGCCCTCGACTATCTCCGCGGCGTTCTGGAAATCGTCAAAGCTGCTGGCTACAAGGGCCTGCTGATCGTGATCGACGAGGCGGAGACGATCCTGCGCATGCGCTCGGACTCCCGCCACAAGTCGCTCAACGGCATCCGCCAGATTGCCGATGCGGCCGGCTCCTACCCGGGGATGCTCTGGCTGTTTACCGGCACACCGGAGTTCTTCGACACGCGCCATGGCGTGGCGGGGCTGACGCCGCTGCATGACCGGATCCGCTTCCTCAAGCAGGGGGCCTTCGCCAGCCTGCGGCAGGCCCAGCTGGAGCTGGTGCCCTTTGATGCCGAGCGGCTGCGCTCGGTGGCCCTGCGGCTGCGCGAGCTCTACCCCTCAGCCACGCGCCCTGTTCTGGAGGAGCGGGTGAGCCTCGACTTCATCGATCGCCTGGTGGCGGAGGTGACCAAGGGCTTCCGCGGCGATGTGGGCGTGGTGCCGCGTCAGTTTCTGCGCGAGTTCGTGACCCAGCTCGATCTGGTGGAGGAGCACGACGCTTACGTGCCGATGGAGCAGTACGGCTTCGATCCAAGCCAGATCAGCACAGCGGCGCTCACTCCCGAAGAGCAGCAACGCCTAGGTGGAGCCTCCGACTCAGCTCCCCTCGATGATCTGGAGGAGGGACCAGAGCTGATCCCCACGGAAGACGTGTGGTGATCACCGCCGGGCTGCAGGCTGGCGGCTGGGAATGAGCGTCTTCTCCCGCCTGGCGCCCCGCCTGCAGGAGGCGATCGTCGCCCGCCTGGGCTGGAGCAGCCTGCGCCCGGTGCAAGAGCAGGCCGGGGAAGCACTGTTGGCCGGCGCCAACGCGGTGATCTTGGCCCCGACGGCCGGAGGCAAGACTGAGGCCTCGATGTTCCCCACCCTCTCCCAGCTGGTGGAGTCGGCTCCCGATGGAGTCGGTGCCCTCTACATCGCGCCGATCAAGGCCCTGCTCAACAACCAGGCCGAGCGGCTGGGCCTCTACACCGAAATGGTGGGCCTGCGCCGCTTCGTGTGGCATGGCGACACCGACGACTCTTCACGCCGCAAGTTTCTCAGGGAGCCGGCCGAGCTGCTGATGACTACCCCCGAATCGCTGGAGGTGATGCTCGTCTCCCAGCGGGTGGATGAAGGCAAGCTGTTCGGCGACCTGCGGATCGTGGTGATCGACGAGGTGCACGCCCTCGCCGGTTCGGACCGCGGTGCACACCTGATGAGCGTGCTGGAGCGCATCGCCCGGCTGTCGCGCCATGACCTGCAACGGGTCGGCCTCAGCGCCACGGTGGGCAATCCCGACGCCATCCTCCACTGGTTACAGGGTTCCTCAAAGCGTCCCGGCCAAGTGGTGGATCCACCGAAACCAGTCAGCCGGCGCCAACTGCTGGTTGTGCACCGGCCAGAGTTGCGTCTCCTCGCCCGCGATGCCGCACGCATGGCGGAGCGCCAGAAGAGCCTGTTCTTCTGCCAATCCCGCTCCATCACCGAAAAGGTGGCCGAAACCATGCGCCGCGCTGGCACGACCGTGTTCGTCCACCACAGCGCCGTCTCCAAGGAGGAGCGCCTGCTCGCCGAGGAGACGTTCCACCGGGGGACAGCCGATGGCAGCGGGGCCTGCATCGTCTGCACCTCCACCCTTGAGCTGGGCATCGACGTGGGTGATCTCGACCGGGTGCTTCAGGCCGACGCTCCGGACACGGTGAGCTCTTTCCTCCAGCGGATGGGCCGGACGGGACGGCGGGACGGGCAGGCCGCCAACACCACCTTCTTCTGCGAATCCAGCGAGAGCGTGCTGCAGGCCACCGCGTTGATCGAGCTGGCCAAGCAGGGCTGGGTGGAGGCCGTGCCAGTGCAGGACCGCTGCTGGCCTGTGCTCATCCACCAGCTTCTCACCATGGCCCTGGCCGGTGGTGGGATTAGCCAGGAAGAGGCCTGGACGCACCTGTGCAAGGTGCCGGACTTCGCAGGAATCAGCCGACCAGAGTTTGATCGCCTCATCCACTGGCTGTTGGCAGATGGCGGGCTGCGGGAGGCCTCAGGTCAGCTGGTGATCGGCCCCAAGGCCGAGAAGCGCTTTGGCCGCAAGAACTTCATGGAGCTGTTTGCCGTGTTCAGCAGCCCAGTCAGTTACACGGTCGTCACGGCTGCGGGTCAGCCCCTCGGCTCCTTACAGCAGGAGTTCGTCGATCGGCTCGTCGATGGGGTCAGTAGTTTCCTGCTCGGCGGCCGGGGGTGGGTGGTGCAGCGCATCCAGCACGACGACCGGCGGGTGTTTGTGGACCCTGCTCCACGGGGGAAGCAGCCCACCTGGGGCGGCTACATCCCTCAATTCCTCGGCCTGGAGGTGTGCCAGAAGATGCGCGACATCCTGCTCTCCTCCACAGCTTTTCCCTACCTGGATGAGCAAGCCGCCGCTGTCCTCGAGGAGAAGCGGGAGGTGATTCAGCCGCTCTTCCAGTCGGGTCGCACCAGCATCGAAGTCAGAGAGGGAGAGGTGCGCTGGTGGACCTTTGCAGGCGGAAAGATCAACGCCTCACTCCGCTACGGCCTGGAGGCCGTTGGCGGCGACTGGAAGATCACCACGGACAACATCCTTGTCAAGACGAAGGGAGAAGGCATCACGCCAGAGCGCTTCCACGACGCGATTCTGCGCCTGACTACGCCGGAGATCTGGGACGACACCAAGCTCTGGAAGGATGTCGCCGAGTCACTCCCCAACTACCGGCTCAGCAAGTTCCAAGACCTGATGCCAGACTGGGTGGAGCAGGAGGTGGTGGCGGACTACCTCCTTTCCTTATCAGGGGCGCGGAAATGGTGCGAAGGAAAAGCTTTGCTAAAAGATGGTGCGAGAAGTGAGGGCCCAAAGCGCCCACTCATAGCCTAGGTCTGGATTGTCGGACCGCGAAGACGTCTTCTTGCTATAAAGATTCCAAAGATTCGGATATTCGGATGAGACTGTTGCAATATGTCCTTGCAAGCCCGAAAATGAGAGCCAGCTGTAATCATGTCATCAAAGATGAATACATTCGACCTCGGGGTGCCTCCCGATAGCGCATACAGTTGGCGGAGATTAGATGGTTGCATTCGAGCTGCTCCTGAGCTACTCGCAAGATGGGAAGGCGCATAGCTTGCTGATTGGATGATAAGCTCAGCAACTTCAATAGATGTTCCGGCTGCGACTTCCCTTGCAAGCCTGAGAACGCGATCGTCATACTCAGGATGGCTCTTCACTTTAGATGGAGGGACCGGCACAAAAGAGACTGAGCCATGTCCGAGTGTTGCAAGCCTAGGCAGCAATGCACCGCGAAAGTCGGTGACGCATTTCTTTATCGCGTCATTCTTGTGATGGAGTCGATGATGCTGCAGTGGGTTGATTTTGAAATTTATTATTAACTGATTTACGGCGCTATAATGCAGCGGAGCAGATCCTCCAGTAGGAGTGTATTCATGCAAGTAATAGCATAAATCATCGTCCAGCAGGTGTGCATGCTGGGGCCTGGTCAGAGCATCAATTCTTTGGAGGCTTGCCATGGTTGAGGGCCTCAAGAATATCCTCAATGTCATTCACTCTGATTGCGCCTTTCTTCAAGAAACGCTCAGGCCAAGTTATCGATGGCTTGTCAAAGTTGCTTGCAAGTATGAATAGCTTTCTCCCTTGCTTCAGCGCAGCCCTGGCTTGAATTAGGGTGCCAGAAGTCTCTCCAGCTTCGACGATAACTGTCGCATCCGTAAGGGCGGACATCGTGATGTTGCGATCAGGGAAAAACATGCGATTCCATCTCCAGTCTCGCATCATATAGAACAGAAATGGAACATGGCTGATAACAAGACCAGTGCTAGCAATCTCCCGCTGTAGCAAGGCATTTTCTTTTGGATACACCTCGTTGATAGGGGTGCCTATAACCGCGACAGTCGGCGACCCCAGCGAAACGGCTGTTTTATGGGCAACAGTATCAATTCCCTTGGCCAATCCGGACACGATCGTGAAGTCACTCCTAACCAGTAGCTCCGTTAGCTTGTGCGTCCTCTTTATGCCACTGTCAGAGGGATGTCGGGTTCCCACAATGGCAATTCTTTTGGGTTTCCAGATTAAGTCCCAAAATCCTTTGAAGTACAATAAAGGAAGCTGATGGCACGCTCCTTCAAGCCAGTCAGGATAGTCGCTGATACCCCGTATACGAATTCCGATCTCCGAGAGGTCATCTGAGTGTATTGCCGAAAAGACTTTTTTGGCGCAGGTTTGTGCGTCTATTGAACTGACAAAATCAGATGGAATAGAACCAGGCCTTGAGGCAAAAAGATCGATGATCTTTTTTGTTGTTGCCGCTTTGTCCCCTGGATAATTGAGCCATAAATGCTCGTAGGCGCCCATCTCCTCCAGCTGAGAGATAGAAGGCAGGACTTCGCTGGTTTCGCAGGAACCTAAGGATAACTGTCGCATCAGCCTGATCCTCCATCCCAAGGTCCTTGAACATCCTAGCCAGGCAGGTGGCAGAACGCTGTTCTCTTCACGGCTTCTTGACAATCACCTGAAAGCGCGCTCCCGAATTGCTCGGGGCCAAGTCGCCTCAAAGGGGGACTATAGCTCTCCTTTGTGGGCCCATTGATACCCATGGAGCCAAAGACCCCGTCTTTTGGACCCTGTCATCCTCGGGTTGGCCGAGGGTGAAAATTGATCATTGGATTCAAGAAGAAGCCCACAAGACTGACCTTTTTGCCGGGCTCGCCAGGCGTGCCTGGGAAAGGCCTGGGGCGAAAGATTAAGCAGCCTACGACCTAGGAGTGACTGGAATCAGCTTCCGTGAGCGAATAAGGCTAGCACGATGACTGCGACCAGAATTGTCCCATGTGAATTCACCCTGATCATAGAAAAGAAATCCAGAACCTCAGCCTGCGATACCAGCATGCGCCCCAGATTGTGGGCTTGATTCTTGGCATAGGTTTATCACAACATATTTGCGACTATCGCTGCTTCTCGTCAGCCCCATGCAACCCTAGCGCCTCCTCGTACTCCGCTCCGATCCCCAGCCCTGCGTCCTCATCCAGCATCAGCCGTTACATGCCCACATGGATCAGGCAGGCCAGGGCCAGGTCGCTTCAGGTGCCGGGCAGGGTCTTGAGGCTCCGAGAGGTGCCGAGTTCGTTGATCTGCAGTCCGCTCTTACCCATCGCAACTACTTCGCTGAGCAACGCCGTGAATCGCTGCTGCTCCATCCCCTCAAACAGCTACAGCGCCTGGAGGCAGTAGCTCACTGCTTCCAGGCGCAGCCCATCGGGTTGATCTGCCCGCTGATTCCGCCTGGCGATGCCCCCCCGCTCCTTGGCCTTGTTCGCCAGCTCTCCGTGGGGCTGGCCTTGGTTCACCTGCAGCAGGAGCCGGTCCGCCACGTCGCGGTGCTCGTTTGGATCGAGCTGCAGCATCCCTGGGCCAGGTTGAACCTGGCGATCAGGTCGTCTGGTGCAGCATCCAACGCCTCGCGGAAGCGTTCGGCTCCAGCTGCCATGGCCCCGGCGATCAACATCATGCCGCCTCGCCTGCGCAGGGCAAAGGCGCTCTGCAGCTCGACCTCCGCCTCCAACGCCTAACGGGCTTCTGTCCGATCCCCTGGCGCAGAGTGGGGGTCTCGTACCAGGCCATCCTTCAGCTGGTCGCTGCAGTTGTTGCGCCACCCTCCTGATCACGACCACCTGGCAGCCCTGTTGTGATTCGCTGCTCGACGTGACCGGCCAGCCGCAGCGGCTCCACCATCTTCTCAAGGCGCGAAGGTGCTGATCGGGAAGGGGATGCCAGCGGGGCCCGGGATGCGGATCATCGGAACGGTGATGGTGCCGCCCACGGCTGCCCGGTGCGTGAACGGCTGCACGCCTCCACCGGCCACGCCAAGGAGCTGGTGGACATCATCGAGGACGTGGCCGCCATGCCGACGACACGCGATCTCGCCCCATGCACTGAGTCGACGCCGCAAAGAAGGCACTCCGGCTCTGCGTAGCACTCCTCTCCTCCATCCCAACCATCCGAGCGCCATGTGGATCTGTCTGAACGACGCCTTCCTCTCCGTCGTCGCCGACAGGGCTGACCCCACGGGGGAATGGCTGCTGGTGCGTGCCCGGCGACATCGAGCACGTGTTTCCCGTTACCGAGGTGTTCCAGGTCGCCATCAGCGACTAGTCCTATCGGGCCTGGGTAGCGCGGCAGCGGGTGGCCGATGCTCTCGCTGCGACGGTTACGTCGATCGAGTATCCCAACTTCAAGGGCTCCATCGCCGATCGCGACCTCCACGATGCGGCAATGGACGGGTGTGGAGTGATGCACCGGCTTCAGCGCCGCTCCACGTGGCCCGCCGCCCACACCGCCGGGGCGATGCCGCGGGGCACCAGGTTGCGGTAGGCCTCACTGGCAAGGATCTCCTGCACCGATTCCCCCAGCAGCTCGTTGGAGCGGCTGCCGGGCAGGCGGTGGCTGAGGGTCTGGTGGATACGCAGCAGGTACCAGGCGGAACCTTCGAGGCCGGCGTTGAAACGCTTCCAGCTGCGGGGATCGCGGCGGGCATCTAGCACCATGTCGCGGGCGTTGTGGGCCTTGTCGGCCGCCGTCACCCGCAGGGAGGCGAGGGGCTTGTGCTCCAGCGAGGCCACGTAGCGGATCTTGCGCACTGGCCAGGATTCTCTGGCTGCTCCGGTCAGGCCCTCGGTGGTGTCGGTGCAGTCGCGCACGATGTCGGCCACCTCGGTGCCGAAGCGCTCGGCGATGGTGGCGTGGCTCTGGCCGGCATCCTCGATGGCGTCATGCAGCAGTGCGGCGATTGCCTCGGTTTCGCTGCCGCCGTCTTCCCACACCAGGCCGCTCACGGCGATCAGGTGGGCGATGTAAGGAACAAGCTTGCCCTTGCGGGTCTGGCGGCGGTGCAGCTGGGCAGTCCAAAGCAGGGCCTCGTCGTAGCGCTCGCTGTGGGTGGGTGGTCGGGTCGTCATTGGTGTCTTCTCCTACGGATTCCGGATTGGCGTGGGTTCAGTTCAGGCGATGGGCTGCTCCTGCTCTTGCCGTCGGGCCTGGAAGGCGGCGATGAGACGATCCATCTCCGCTTCCGGGAGTGGCTGCTGGATCTCACCCCCCGCGAAGGCCTCGGCGTCGAAGTGGCGGCGGGCCCGTTCTTCGTGGATCGCCTCCCACCAGTCGCCACCGATCAGGCGCTCCCAGAGAGCAGGGAACGGCTCCCAGGCGCCGCGGATGCCGTTCCAGATCGCTTCGGTGCCGGGGCCATCGCCGAGGCGGGCCAGGAGGACGGGCCGGCCGTTCTGGCCATCCCAATCGGTCCAGGGATCTTCCTTGGCGTAGTAGCGGACGTTCATCAGGTGCCTCCGGGGTCGGGAACACCCCCCGGCCAGCGCCTGGAGGTTCATTCT
>CALRKZ020000015.1:0-84838 GCA_943368365.1 Mesorhizobium carmichaelinearum | reverse complement strand
ACGCGCCTTGGCGCTGCTGAAGAGTGGTGGTCATGAGGACGAGAACGAAGGCCCCGAGGGGCGGGTAAAGAGGACCCGGGCTGGCCCGAGCCTGCTGCAATGTAACGCAGCATTGCGGGATGTGTGCGGGGCTTAAGGATTGAGGGCGGGCTCAGGGGGCTGGCCGGCGCAGGGGCGGCGAGCCGTGTCCGACTGGGCTCCGGTAGCGGCGGACACCTGCGGTCTTAAGGTTTTCTTTGGTTCCTCCGGCCAAGCCTTCCATGGTCCTGATCTGCTGGGATCTGCGCGGCCAGCGCGCCAGCGAAACCGTTCCGGTCCGCCAGGCCCGCGACCGCCGTCGACAGCTGGAACAGCTGGGCGCCGTCGTGTACTGGAGTGAACGGCTGGGTACCCCGTAGCTGGCCAAGCCCCCGACACATTGCTAGGAGTGCAGGGCGTTCCACCCCCGCCGACGCCGATGTCTCAGCCCCCGTGCCTCGGGCGCTCCCTTGGCCTCTGCGCCCTGTCGGCACTAGCTCTGGGGCTGGCAGGTTGTGACCGGATCTTCTCGAAGGACGCCCAGCGGATCGATCAGCTTGAGCAGCGGCTGCAGCAGATCGAGCAGCGGCTCGCCGCCCCCTCGCGCAACGATCCGGCCGACCGTGCCGGCAAACCCCCCGCCGGGCCTGTCAAGTCACTCACCTTCCGCATGGGCAGCCAGGACGATCGGCTGCGGATCTACTGGGGTGACGGCACCAGCACCGATCTCCCCTGCACCCAGGAACAGGGCATCTGGGCCTGTGGCTGATCTGGACATCGGCCTCCGCGCGGACCGCGACGTCGGTTGCAGGGTGGGCAGGAACGGTTGTTCCGCTCCATTCCGATGCGCCGCCTGCTCCTCTCTCTCACCGCCGGTCTGTCGCTGCTGAGTGCCGCTCCCGCTCTGGCACAGAGCAGCTACGACCTCTTCCCCTTCACCCGCCAGCGGGCCACCAACGTGGCCCGCATGCATGCCGAACGCCTGAACGGCGGCCTCGCGGTCTACCGGCCGGCCGCCTGCATGTACGAGCGTGGCGGTGGCGATTGCTTGGTGCAGGGCAGCGCCGAGGGCTACGTGTTCCGCTTCCAGGGTGGTGCGCCCGGCTGGCAGATCCTCAAGCTGCCCGCCACCACGGAAACCGAGATCGAGGTCTCCCCCGATGGCCGCTCGGTCGTCAAGGTGCTCTACAACGGCGCTCCGCGCACCGCGGCGGCGATGCCGGCCGGCCCCGAGGCCAGCGCGCCCGCGCCGGACGCGCGACCCTGACGGCGTTCAGGTCGGCCGGAGCAGGACGCTGAGGCGCTCCAGGGCCGCACCCCAGGCCGTCTCGCAGGGCCAGCGCTCCCGTTGGGTGAGGCTCAGGGCGATGCCCTTCTCGCCATAGGCCGCCTCGTTGATGAACACCGGCCAGCGGGGGGCCGGATCCTCCGCCACGTGCGCCACGGCGCTGCCGTCGGCCCCAAGGAAGAGGAGGTCGCCGGGGTGGATCGGCTGCCAGTCACGGTGCTGGCGCCGGGGGTGGAGGCAGGCGGCCGGACGGCCATCCTCGCCGCGCGGCAGATCGAGGCTGCCCAGGTGGCGATGCACCACCAGCTCCCGGGGGAGGCGCAGGCTGCCGCGGCGGGCGGCCGCCAGCACCGCCAGGGTCGCCTCCAGGGCCAGGCGGGTCTGCAGACAGATGGTGGCCGTCACCACGCCCTGGGGCACCGGGCCCACCTCGATCACCAGGCCGCAGGGCCAGCGCTCCACCAGGAAGCCGCTCTGAGAGGGATCCCCCTCATGGAGGTACACCGGCAGACCCAGGCGGGCCTGGATGCCGGCGGCGAGGGCGAGGTCGGCCGGGCGGCGGCCGTAGAGCACGAGCGCGTTGCCCATGGCGGCGGTGGTGCTGTGCAGATCCACCACCACCGGGCAGGGATCACGGCCGTCGGGCCCGTAGGCCGCCAGCAGGTCCCTGGCGCGGATCACCTCCCGCTCATGCCGGCCGGCATCGCCGAGCAGGGCCGGCTGGAAGGAGCGATTGAGATCGCGATCGAGGTAGCGCACCCCGGCCGCGAAGGCGGCGGGATTGCCCAGCACCAGTTCGAGGTCCAGGCCGGAGGCCTCCAGGTCGCCGGGGCGGCGCCGCCAGTGCTCCATGAGCCAGGGGGCGTTGCGCTCGTTGCCGTGGGTGCCCGCCACCACGAGCACCTTGCCCTGCCCCGTCGCCATCGCCCTCGATCCAAGCCAGCGGCACCAGCCTGGCGCAGCCGTGCCGGGCAGGGTTCGCCGTCGGAGGCAGCGCCAGACTTCTCCCCAGCCGCCCCCACAGCCATGGCCGTTCCCCCCGTGGTGGTGGCCACTGCCCGCGCCCTCTGGCGGTGGCAGTGGCGCCGGCTGATGAACGGCCTGGGGCCGGCCGATGCCGATGGGAACTACCGGCGGCCCGCCGGGGCCTTCACCGCCCTGCCGCCCCTGCCGGACGGGGCCGACCGCCCTGGCCGCTACGTGCTGATCGTGGGTCGCAGCTGCCCCTGGGCCCATCGGGCCTGGCTGGTGTGGACGCTGCGGGGCCTGGGATCGGTGATTGAACGCCTCGTGGTGGAGCCCGATCCGCGGGCCGGCCGCTGGCGTTTCGCCGAACCGTTCGAAGGGGCCACCACCCTGCTTGAGCTCTACCGCCGCAGCGGCGCGGATCCGGCCCAGCGGGCCACGGTGCCGCTGCTCTACGACCGCGGCTCGCAGCGGGTGGTGGTGGGCGAAAGCGCCCGGCTGATCGAGCTGCTCAACCGCTGGCCGGCGGCGGCGGACGCCCCGGATCTGGATCCGCCGGACCTGGCCCCCACCATCGCCGCCTGGCGGGAACGCCTGCAGGGCAGCGTCAACGACGGGGTGTACCGCTGCGGCTTCGCCCGCAACCAGGCGGCCTACGGGCGGGCCGAGACCGAACTGTTCGCCGGCCTGGACGCCACGGAGCAGGCGCTGGCGGGCGGCGGGCCCTGGCTCTGCGGCGAGCGGCTCAGCCTGGCCGACGTGGTGCTCTTCCCCACCCTCATCCGGATGGAGCTCGTCTACGCGCCGCTGTTCGGCTGCAGCCGCCGCCCCCTCTGGCATTACCCGGCGCTGCGGCGCTGGCGGCAGCGTTTCTTCGGCCTGCCGGGTGTGGCGGCCAGCTGTGACGGCGAGGCCTGGCGGCGCGACTATTTCGGCGCCCTCTTCCCGCTCCATCCCTCCGGGATCATTCCGGCCGGGCCGGACCTGGCCACACTGGTGGCAGTAACTCCGCCGGGTTCCGCCCCGTCTCCGTCATGAACGATCCGGTCAGCGATCCGGTGTTCGAAGGGGTTTACGGCCCCTTCCGCATCACGGCGGACGACCGGCGCGAGGTGCTGGGCTACCGCCTCGCCCTGCTGACGGTGGCCCTGGCCCAGGCGGGCCTGCTGGCCCAGTGGCACTGGTTCGGGGCCAGCGCCCTCTGGCCCTGGCTGCTGCCGCTGGCGGTGGGGCTGGGGCTGGCACTGCGCTGGATCCACATCTATCTGCGCCCGTTGCACCGGGCGCTGCAGCTCTTCTGGCTGCTGGGCTGCCTGGGCTTCCTGGCGCTGGCCGTGCGGGTGGGGCCCGCCGCGATGGCCTCCGTGCTGGCGGACGACCGGCGCTGGGTGTGGGCGATCGGCCCGTTCTTCGCCGCGCTGGCCGGGATCGGCTTCAAGGAGTTCTTCTGCTTCCGCCGGCCCGAGGCGATCGGCGTCACCCTGCTGCTGCCGGCGGCCCTGCTGGGCCACCTGGGCGGCCTGCTCGATCCGGCCGTCACCGGCGCCCTGCTGGCCCTCGAGGCGGCCCTGCTGCTGCTGCTGTGCCTGCGCAAGTTCCCCATGCCGGCGGCCGCCGACGTGGGCGACAAGAGCGTCTTTGCTTATCTGGAGAGCCGCACGGCCGACGCGTGAGCCTGATCAGCCTGGTGGAGGTCGGCAAGGACTTCGGCCTCCGCACCCTGTTCTCCGGCCTCACCCTGCATGTGGGCGAGCGTGAGCGGCTGGGGCTGATCGGTCCCAATGGAGCCGGCAAATCCACACTGCTGCGCCTGCTGGCCGGCCACGAACCGCCCGGCGAGGGGGAGCGGCGCTGCTCGCCGCGGCTGCGGGTGGTGATGGTGGAGCAGGACCCGCAGCTGGATCCGGATCGCACCGTGCTGGAGCAGGTGTTCGCCGAAAGCGGCGAGAAGCACGCCCTGCTCAGGCGCCATGCGGAGCTCAGCGAGGCGCTGGCCGAGGCCCATGCCGCCGGCCGCGACGAGACCGCGCTGCTGTCGGAACTGGGCCAGCTCAACGGCCGCCTGGACCAGAGCGGGGCCTGGGGGCTGGAGCAGCAGATCCGCGAGGTGCTCGATCGCCTCGGCATCCGCGACAGCCGCCGGCGGGTGGGCGACCTCTCGGGGGGCTACCGCAAGCGGTTGGCGCTGGCGGCGGCCCTGGTGGCCGACCCGGACGTGCTGCTGCTGGACGAGCCCACCAACCACCTCGACGCCGACTGCATCCAGTGGCTGCAGGGCTACCTCGAGCGTTTCGCCGGTGCCCTGGTGCTGATCACCCACGACCGCTACGTGCTCGATCGGGTGACCCGCCGGATCGTGGAGGTCGACCGGGGTGAGGCCCGCAGCTACCCGGGCAACTACGCCGCCTACCTGGCCCGCAAGGCGGAGGAGGAAGCCGCCGCGGTGGCGGCGGAGGCCCGGTTCCGCGGTGCCCTGCGGCGGGAACTGGAGTGGCTCCGGCGCGGACCGCAGGCCCGGAGCACCAAGCAGAAGGCCCGGATCCAGCGGATCGAGGCGATGCAGGAGGCGCCGCAGCGCCAGAGCCGCGGCCAGCTGGCGCTGGCCAGCAACCGGCGCCGGCTGGGCAAGCGGGCGATCGAGGCCGAGAACCTGGCGGTGTGGGCCAGCGACGAGGCCCGGGCCGCTGGCGCCCCGCCCCTGCTGCAGGACTTCAGCTACGACTTCAGCCCCGAGGACCGGGTGGGGATCATCGGCCCGAACGGCGCCGGCAAATCGACCCTGCTCGACCTGATCGCGGGCCGGCGCCGGGCCCACGGCGGCCGCCTGGAGCTGGGCAGCACCGTGAAGCTCGCCTACTTCGACCAGCACAGCGAGACCGTGCTGGGCGGCCGGCTGCTGGAGCGCAAGGTGATCGACGTGGTGCGCGACGCCGCCGATCAGGTGGAGCTGGACGGCTCCAGGCTGGGCGCCACCCAGCTGCTGGAGCGGTTCCTCTTCCCTCCGGCCCAGCAGCACCAGCCGGTGAGCAAGCTCTCGGGCGGCGAGCGGCGGCGGCTGCACCTCTGCCGGCTGCTGATCGAAGCCCCCAACGTGCTCCTGCTCGACGAGCCCACCAACGACCTCGACGTGCACACCCTCACCGTGCTGGAGGACTTCCTCGAGGACTTCCGGGGCTGCGTGGTGGTGGTCTCCCACGACCGTTACTTCCTTGATCGCACCGTCGACCGGCTGTTCGGCTTCGAGAACGGCCAGCTGCAGCGCTTCGAGGGCAACTACAGCGCCTACCTGGAGCGGCAGGCGGCCCGTCGCAGCGGCGAGGGCGAGGCCACCCCGGCCGCCGCGGCGGGGCGGCCCGCGGCCAGCGCCGCCGCCAGCCCCGCCGGCCGGCCGCGGCGGCGCAGCTTCAAGCAGAGCCGGGAGCTGCTCGCCCTGGAGGAGCAGCTGCCGCAGTGGGAGGCCCGGCGGGCGGCAGTGGAGACAGAGCTGGCCGGCGGGGCCGGGGGCGACTACGCCCGGCTGGGCTGTCTCACCGAGGAGTTGGCGGCCCTGGTGGAGCAGATCGGCGTGGCCGAGGAGCGCTGGCTGGAGCTCAGCGAGATGGAGGCTTGATCAGCTGCACCTCACAATGCCCACCCGGCCTGCCGTGCCCCGTATGGTGGGTGCGACAAGATCCGGTAGCCGAAGGCCGGCCCTTCCTATGAATTCCATCGACGAGCACATCCGCAAGGATCAGATCGAGATCGAAACGGCCAGGGCTGTCGGCGACGAAGCCAAGGTGCGCCACCTCGAGGAGGAACTCAAGGGCCTCGAGGAGTACAAGGCCCATCACCCGGAAGACGATCACGACCCCAACTCCCTGGAGGTCTACTGCGATCTGAATCCCGAAGCCCCCGAGTGCCGGGTCTACGACGACTGAGTCGTCCCCGCGGTTGTGGCAGCGGGCGTCCTTTCGGCCGTGATGGCTGACGCCCGTTCGGTTTTCTCCAGAGCGCGCCAGACGGCTGATTTGAGTTCGTCGAGGCCCTGGCCGGTGGCAGCCGAGATCGCCAGAACGGTGCCACCCGGGCATGCCTGACGCAACGACGAGAGGGCGGCAGCCAGAGCCTCGGCCTCCAGCAGCTCGATCTTGTTGAGCGCCACCAGGCGGGGCCGATCCGCCAGCCCGTGGCCATAGGCGCGCAGCTCCCCTTCCACCACGGCCAGATCGGCGCCCACATCGGCGGCCGACCCATCCACCAGGTGCACCAGCAGGCGGGTGCGCTCGATGTGGCGCAGGAAGTCGTGCCCGAGGCCCGCGCCCTGGGCGGCTCCGGCGATCAGGCCGGGGATGTCGGCGAACACGGTGCCATCACCGCTGGGACGCCGCACCACGCCGAGATTGGGCACCAGGGTGGTGAAGGGGTAATCGGCGATCTTGGGCCGGGCAGCGGAGAGCACGCTGATCAGGGTGCTCTTGCCGGCATTGGGCAGCCCGATGATGCCCACCTCCGCCAGCAGCTTGAGTTCCAGCTGCAGCAGCCGCTCCTCCCCCTCCTTGCCCTCGGTGCACTTCTCGGGCGCCCGGTTCCGGTTGCTGAGGTAATGGGCGTTGCCCAGACCACCGCGCCCCCCGGCCGCCACCAGCAGCCGGTCGCCGGGTTCGGTGAGGTCGCCCAGCAGCTCCTCGCTCCCCTGCAGCCGCACCTCGGTGCCGCAGGGCACGCGGATCACCAGATCCTCGCCGCTGGCACCGCTGCAACGGTTACGGCCTCCGCGGCGCCCCTCCGGCGCCTCGAACAGCCGCCTGTACTGGAAGTCGAGCAGGGTCTGCAGGTTGGGCTCGGCCTGCAGCCACACCGAGCCTCCCCGTCCGCCGTCACCACCGGAGGGGCCACCGGCGGGCACGTACTTCTCGCGACGGAACGCCACGATGCCGTCCCCGCCGCGACCACCGCGGACCGCGATGCGGGCTTGATCGATGAACTGCAAGACAGACCGCGGGCACTGGGCCGGATGGAAACCCAACCCTAGGATCGGCCGGTCGGGGGGACCGGGGTTGGCAGAGGTTCGCTTCCAGCAGGTCAGCAAGACCTTCCCGCCGCGGCGTGGCAGTGCTCCGGTGGAAGTGCTGCGCCAGCTCGATCTGCACGTGCACGACGGCGAGTTCCTCGTGCTGGTGGGGCCATCCGGCTGTGGCAAGAGCACCCTGCTGCGCATCCTGGCGGGGCTGGAAACCCCCAGCAGCGGCGAGGTGATCGTGGGCGAGCGGCGGGTCACCCGGCTGCGACCGGCCCAGCGCGACGTGGCGATGGTGTTCCAGAGCTACGCGCTCTATCCCCACCTCAGCGTGGCCGACAACATCGGCTTCGGACTGCGGCGCAGCCGGCCGCGGACCCCTCCCCAGCAGTTGCGCGACGGTCTGCATCGCCTCAGCCGGGGCCTGCCGGCCCCGCTGCGGATCGTGTCGCGGCGGGAACGCCGCATCGAGGAACGGATCCAGGCCGTGGCCGAGCAGCTGGAGCTCGACGGCCTGCTGGATCGCCTGCCCAAGGAGCTCTCCGGCGGCCAGAAGCAGCGCGTGGCCCTGGGGCGGGCGATCGCCCGCCAGCCGGCGGTGTTCCTGATGGACGAGCCGCTCAGCAACCTCGACGCCAAGCTGCGCACCGGCACCCGGGCCCAGATCGTGGCGCTGCAGCGCCAGCTCGGGATCACCACCCTCTACGTCACCCACGATCAGGTGGAGGCGATGACGATGGGCCACCGCATCGCCGTGCTCAACCAGGGACGCCTGCAGCAGCTCGGGACGCCGATGGAGCTCTACAGCCGTCCCGCCAATCTCTTCGTGGCCCAGTTCATCGGCAGTCCGCCGATGAATCTGCTGCCGGTGCGGGCAGCGGGCGGCGACCAGGTCCAGCTCGGCAGTCGCCGCTTCGTGGTGGAGGGGGAGATGGGTGCGGCCCTGGCAGCCGCCGGCGCGAGCGACGGCCTCACGGCCGGCCTGCGGGCGGAGCATCTGAGGCTGGCGCCGGCCGCCAACCGCAACATTCCGGCCGAAGTGACCCATGTGGAGGCCCTGGGCAACGAACAGCTGATCGCCTGCCGCCTGGCGGAAGGCAGCCATCTGGTGCAGCTGCGCAGCGATCCCTCTCAGACCGTGCTGCCGGGTCAGGTGGTGCACCTGGAGGTGGACCCGCTCGGCTGGCGGTTCTTCGATCGCGCCGGTGATGCCCTGCCGCTGCCGCCGGAGGCCCCCGCCGAACGGCCGGAGCCCAAGCTGCCGTCCCTGCAGACACCGGGCTCCCTGACAGGCCCCGTGGCCGACTAGGCGGGCCAGACCACACTGCAGCCCGCTCCGCCGTCACCGGGTTCCGCATCGTTCACCCGCTCCACCCACGGCACGGAGGCGAGCCACTGGCGCAGACCCCGCTTGAGCTTGCCGCTGCCGATGCCGTGGATCACCCAGAGGGGCCCGTTGGCGCTGCGCAGCCGCTCCTCCACCGCGGCCTCGGCCTCGTGGACCCGCAGGCCGCGCACGTCGACGGTGTTGCGCTCGGTGCGCACCTGCGGGCCCGGCGCACCGAGCCGGCCCGCGCTGGCCCTCACCTGCACCACCGGCGGGGCCGGCGGGTCGGGCGCGGCGGGCTTCTCACCCTGCAGGCTCTCGATGGCGGCCAGGTCGACGCTGAGGCGCAGCACGCCGCAGCGCAGCGTGAGCTCGAGGCCGTCGGGGCTGATCGCCAGCACCTCGGCGGCCTTGCCAAGCGACAACAGACGCACCCGGTCGCCCACCGCCGGCCGCCAGCCGCGGTGCTGACGCCGCTCGGGCTCTGGTCGGTGCTGCTCCTCCAGTCGCTTCAGCTGCTGCCCGGCCTGCCGGGCCCGCTCGCCATCGGCGGAGCCCTGACGCAGCCGCTGGATGATGCGACGCACCTCCTGCTGGCCCTCGCGGATCGAGCGCTCCAGCTGCCGCCGCCGCTGCTCCTGCAGCTCGGCCGACTGCTCCTGCTGCTGCTGCCAGCGCAGCAGCAGTTCCTCATGCAGCAGTTCGGTGCGGGCCAGCAGGGCCGCCGCCGCCTCGGCGGCTTCCTGCTGGCGGCGGCGCTGCTCCTCCAGCCCCCGGATCACCGCGTTGAGCTCCCCCTCACCTTTGGGCGCCAGCAGGGTGCCCGCGGCCTCGATCACCGCCGGATCGAGCCCGAGCCGGCTGGCGATCGCCAGGGCGTTGCTGCGGCCGGGGATGCCCCACTGCAGGTGATAGGTGGGCGAGAGCGACTCGACGTCGAAGGCGACCGAGGCGTTCTCGAAACGGCTGTCGCCGTACTTGAGCGCCTTGAGCTCGCCGAAGTGGGTGGTGGCGATGGTGAGCCTGGCCCGCTCGGCCAGCTCCCGCAGCAGAGCGATGGCCAGGGCCGTGCCCTCGGTGGGGTCGGTGCCGGCACCCACCTCATCGAGCAGCACCAGGCAGACTCCGCCGCCGGGGAGCGGTTCCGGGCCCGCCTCACCCCGCGGCGGCAGCGCCTCGAGGATGCGGGCGATGCGGCGCACATGGCCGCTGAAGGTGGAGAGGTTCTGCTGCAGCGACTGCTCATCGCCGATGTCGGCCAGCACCCGGCCGATCCAGGGGAGGCGCGGGCTGCCGCCGCAGGGCAGGAACAGGCCGGCCCGCGCCATCAGCGCCGCCAGGCCCACGCTCTTGAGCGTCACCGTCTTGCCGCCGGTGTTGGGGCCGGTGATCGCCACCACCCGCAGTGCCGACGCCACCGTGACCGTGACCGGCACCACGGGGCGCCCGCCCTCGCGGCGCTCCTGCCAGAGCAGAAGGGGATGGCGCAGGTCGCGCAGCTGCAGGGGCGCCTGCGGATCGGCCTCGAGCTCGGGCCGCACCGCCCCCAGCCAGGCCGCGTAGCGGGCGCGGGCCAGGCCGAAATCGAGGCCGACCAGCACCCGATGCAGCTGCAGCAGCGCCTCGGCCTCCTCCCCCACCCGGGCCCCGAGCTCGGCCAGGACCCGCCGCTCCGCCTCCCACTCCGCCCCTTCCAGCTCCCGCAGCCGGTTGCCCAGGGGGATCACCGCCTGGGGCTCCACGAACACGGTGCTGCCGGAGGCGGAGGTGTCATGGACCAGGCCGGGGATCTGGGCGGCGGCGCCGGCCTTCACCGCCAGCACCGGCCGGCCGTTGCGCTCGGCGATCACCGTGTCCTGCAGCAGCGGCGCCTGGCGCCGCACCAGCTCCTGCAGCCGCTCACGGCGCTGCTGCCGCAGCCCGGCGAGCTGGAGGCGCAGGCCGGCCAGCTGGGGATCGGCCCGGTCGGCGACGCGCCCCCCCTCCTCGAGGCAGAAGCGCAGCCGTTGCTCGAGTTCCGGCAGGGTGCGCAGCTCCACCACCAGCGCCGTGGTGACGGGCCTGAGCACGGGGTCCTCGATCTGACGCCGCAGCCGCCGGGCCGCCGCCAGGGTGAACGCCACCGCCAGCAGATCCTCCCCCGCAGCGACGCCGCCCTTGGCACAGTGGCGCACGGTGTCGCGCAGATCGGCGACACCCTGGAAGCTCAGCCCCCCCTCGATGAGCCCGTCGAGGCCGAGGAGTTCGGTGGTCTCGGCCAGACGCCTCACACTCTCCTGGCGGTGGGGCGCCAGCGGCAGTTCCCGGCAGCGGGCCGCGCCGGCGGCGGTGCCAGCGAAGCTGGCCAGCTGCTCCGCCAGCCGCGGCCACTCCAGCAGCTCCAGGGTCTCCGCCTCGATCGGTTGCAGTGCCGCCTCCCCCGCGGGGAGCCAGGCCGCGCAGGGGGCGAGGCTCAACCGGGGCTCCCCCCGGCTGGGTCGATCGTGGCGGGCCGGGCGGCGATCGGGGCGGCCCCGGTGTTGGAGGGGATCCCGACGGCCGGCTCGTAGAGCATCTCCAGCCAGTTGCCCTCGGGATCCTGCAGGTAGAAGGAGGCGGTGCCGTCGCGGTGGTCGTGCACCGCTCCGACGGTGTGGCCGGCCGCCTGCAGCCGGGCGTGCACCCGGTCGACCTCGGCGCGATCCTCGAAGTGGAAGGCGAAGTGGGGGCCGGCCACGGTGTAATCGGGGCTCAGCAGGGCGACGCCATCACCGCTGCCGGGGGCCTGCAGGTAGGCCCAGTCGGCGGCATCCCAGGTGAGCTGCAGGCCCAGGCCCAGGTAGAAGGCCTTGGCACGGGCCATGTCCTGCACCCGCAGCGCCACGTGGCCCAGTCGTCGCACGGCCATCGTCGAGTTCCGTCGCTGTGTCCATTGTGGTTTGCGGCGCCGGGCCGCCGCGCTCAGCCCTGCCGCAGCCAGGCGGCGGCGTCACAGGCGTGGTAGGTGAGGATCAGATCGGCGCCGGCCCGCTTGAAGCAGAGCAGGGTTTCCAGCACCACGGCCCGTTCGTCGATCCAGCCGCGCTCGGCGGCCGCCTTCACCATCGCGTACTCGCCGCTCACGTTGTAGGCAGCGATCGGCAGCTCGGTTTCACCCCGGAGGCGATGGATGATGTCGAGGTAGGCAAGGCCTGGCTTCACCATCAGAACGTCGGCGCCCTCCTGCTCATCAAGCAGGGCTTCGGTGAGGGCCTCGCGGCCGTTGGCCGGATCCATCTGATAGGTGCTCTTGTCCTTGGGGATCGGCTTGGAGGCACCGGCGCGGGGAGCGGAATCGAGCGCCTCGCGAAAGGGTCCGTAGTAGGCGGAGGCGTACTTGGCGGTGTAGCTGATGATCCCCACATGCTCGAACCCCTCCTCGTCGAGGGCTTCGCGGATGGCGCCCACCCTCCCGTCCATCATGTCGCTGGGACCGATCAGGTCGGCGCCGGCACGGGCCTGGGCCACGGCCTGGCGGCAGAGGATGGCCACCGTCTCATCGTTGAGCACGATTCCCTCGGAACTGACGATGCCGTCGTGGCCATCGCAGGAGTAGGGATCGAGGGCGACGTCGGTCATGATCGCCATCCCCGGATGCTCCTGCTTCAGCCGACGAATGGCGCGGGGAATCAGCCCGCCTTCGTTGAAGCACTCGGCGCCGTCCTCGGTCTTGAGGCCGTCGGCCACCTTCGGGAAGAGCACCACGCAGCGGATGCCCAGATCCCAGGCGCGACCCACCTCCTCCACCAGTCCCTCCAGGCTCCAGCGCTGGGCCCCGGGCATGGCGCCGATCGGCTCATTGGTGGCCCCCTCATGCACGAAGAGGGGATAGATGAAATCGGCGGGGCTGAGCTGGAACTCCCGCACCATGGCGCGCAGGGAGGGCGTACGGCGCAGGCGGCGGGGCCGGTAGGTGAGCTCCATGCAGCGGGTTCCTGTGCGGGGATCCTAAAGCCCGGTCCTGCCATCACCCTGGCCGGCTCACCGTCGCCGGCGGAAGGTGCGGCCGAGCGGCGATCAGGTGAGCCAGACGATGCTGCCGACCAGCAGGAAACCAACGATGGCCACCACCTGAAGGATCCGGTCGACACGATTGATCCGCTGCAGCGCCGAGGACTTGTCCCATTCGGGCGCGTCGGCATAGACGTTCGTACCCCAGACGAACAGGATGAAGATGGCGAGAGAGGCGAGATAGGAATAGGCGTAAAGGCAATCCAGAAAGGTGAGGTAATTGAGTGGAGGCAGCCCACCCTTGTAATGCTGCTGCAGGAAGATCAGCGTGAGCAGGGCCGTGGACGGGATGGCGAGCCGCACGTCCCCCAGGGAGCCACCGAGGGAAGGACCCAGCAGCACGATGGTCATGACGATGAGCAGCGGCAGGATCCAGGTGACGAAGCTGGAGAAAAGATCACCACGGATGCCCACCTCCATCGCCAACTGGGAATACTCCAGATCGCCCGCCTCTCGCCCCCAACTGGTTCCGTAGGAATGGTCGGAGGTCACCAGCCTCACCGACTCGATCGCATAGCCATTGATCGGAGCGTACTCGCCGAGCAGGCTGTCGCGGCTGCTCCGCTCGGGAACCAGGATCGCATTGCCGCGCTGACGCGAGAACACGATCGGCTTCACCTCCAGGATGACGGGCAGCACCAGATTCTCGAACGGTGAGCGCCGAAGATCCAGGTCGGGGATGTAGAAGATCGCGGAGAAACGGAAACGCTGGTAGTAGCCACCTCCGGGAACCGGCAACGCCTTGCCGGTGGGCTCGACCAGCGCATCCCAGGAATTCACCTGATTGGTGAGATCGAGCAGATCGATGGGCTCGAGTCCAGACTCCTTCAGCAGATCCTGCACCGGCTGGGGCCACTCGAGCCAGTAGTACCCCTCGGCGCCGAAGGTGCGTTCGCGCAGGGAGAGGGAATGGAGATTCTCGATGAACATGCCGGTCCTGACCGGCAGGCCCCGGGTGCGGTTCAGCTCCACGAGCGGATTCACCGGCTCGGTGCGATCGCGCACCTGCGGTCGATCACGGTTCGGCGGCGCACGACTGGGCGGGGCCTGGGGCGAGCGCCCCACGGCGGCGAGCAGGAGCGCCAGCAGGAGCGCCACCGCCAGGCAGGCGATGCACAGCCGCCATCTCCGCTTGTTGCTCACCCGGCCTCACCCTGCGCCGTCTCGCCGCTCGATAGCACGGGGAGACGTCAGAGCGCCGCCGCCTGGCGCCACTCGCTGCGGGGATCCTGGCCACGGGCAGCCCGCAGCTGCTCCAGCAGTTGGCGCTCGGTGTCGGTGAAGCGTTCGGGGAGCTTGAGGGTGAGGCTGAGCAGCAGGTCGCCGCGGCCGTCCTTGCCAGGCCAGCCCTTGCCCTTGAGCCGAAGGCTGCGGCCCAGGGCCACCCCGGGGGGCACCTGCACGGTGGCTTCCCCATCCGGGGTCGCCACCCGCACCTCCCCGCCGAGCGCCAGCTCGTCGAGGCTGAGCGGGAGCTCGGCGCGGAGCTGATCGCCGTCGAGCTTCCACACCGGATGCTCCTGCAGCTGGAGGTTCAGGTAGAGATCGCCACGGCGGCCGGTGCCGGGCTGCAGATTGCCCTTGCCCTTGAGCCGCAGGCGGCTGCCACTGCGCACGCCGGCGGGAATGCGCACCTGCACCCGCTCCTCGTTCACCGCGAGGGTGCGCTCACAGCCGCGGAAGGCCTCGGCCATGCTGAGGCTGATGGTGGCCTCCGCATCGAGATTGGGGGCCGCGGCGCGGCCGGCCGCCGCGGGGCCGCCCCCGAAGCCCGGTCCGAACCCGCCGGGGAAGCCGCCGGCGAAGCCGAACCCCCCGGGCGCCCCCGCGAAGCCGGCGCCACCGGCGCCGCCGAACCGGCCGAGCAGATCGTTGATGAAGTCGTCGAAGTTGCCGTAGCGCCCGAAGTCGACGTCAAAGCCAGGCACCGGCCCACCGCCGTTGCCCACCTGGTTCCAATACTGACCGAACTGCTCGTAGCGCCGTCGCTTCTCCGGATCGGAGAGCACCTCGTAGGCCTCGCTGATCTCCTTGAACCGGGCTTCGGCCCCCTTGTCGCCGGGGTTCACATCCGGGTGGTACTGGCGGGCCAGCTTGCGGAAGGTCCGCTTGATCGTGTCGGCATCGGCACTGCGCTCGACGCCCAGCACCTTGAAGTAGTCGCGGTAGCCGTTCGCGTTCATCGAGGCAAGCCCATCGGAGCGGAGGGATGGTGGCTGTCCTTCCAGTTTCCCAGTCCCGCCGGCTGCAGGCGAGGGCAGGCGGGGGTGGAAGCCCGTACGCACCGGCTCCAGCCTCGCCCACACACCTAGGCTCGGAACCCATCCACCCGCCGCGTCCGATGCTCCCGCTCGCCCCGGTCCCCCTCCGGCGGCCGCAGCGTCTGCCGCTGCTGGCCTGGCTGGCCCTGGCGATCGGGGCCGCGCCGCTGCTGGCCGGCACCCCGCCCGCCCTGGCCGGCGACCTGGCCGCCAGCGGTGCGACCAGCGCGGGCGGCGGGGGCAACCTCGGCGAAGCCGTCAGCCCATCCACCGCCGAACAGAAGGCCTTGGCCGAACATCTGCGGCAGCGTGGGGCCGTGTTCTACGGCGCCTGGTGGTGCCCCCACTGCTTCTACCAGAAGAATCTGTTCGGCACCGAAGCCGGCGCACGGCTGCCCTACGTGGAATGCGCCCGCGACGAGCCTGGGCGGCTGCGCTGCGAAGCGGCCGGAATCCGGGCCTATCCCACCTGGGACCTGGGCGGGGAGCGGCGCGAGGGCCTGCTCACCATCGAGGAACTGAAGGTGTGGAGCGGCTTCGGCGAGAGCAAGGCCACCGAGCCAACGGCAACACCCCGCAGCGCGGTGAAGCCCTGAGCCGCCCTCGCACGGATCAGAGCCAGCGCTTGCGCTTGAAGTAGCCGAACAGGCTGAGTGCCACCACGAGCATGATCGTCCAGACGCCGTAGTACCCGAGACGCCACCGCAGCTCGGGCATGTGCTCGAAGTTCATCCCATAGACACCCACGATGAAGGTGAGCGGGATGAAGATCGTGGAGATGATCGTGAGCACCTTCATCACTTCGTTCATGCGGTTGCTGAGGCTCGAGAGATAGGTGTCGTGCATGCCACCGAGGATATCCCGGTAGGTTTCCACCATGTCGATGATCTGAATCGTGTGATCGTAGAGATCGCGCCAGAACACCTTGGTTTCGGGCCGCAGCAACGGCGAGTCGCTCTTCTCGATCGCGCTGATCTCCTCGCGGAACGGCCAGACCGCCTTGCGCAGGCCGAGCACACCACGCTTGAGCCGGTGGATCTCCTTCATGTCTCCCGGGCGGGGATCCTCCAGGATGCGGTCGTCGAATTCCTCGATGCGGTCGCCCAGCTGCTCGATGGCCAGGAAGTAGTGATCCACCACCGCATCCATCAGCGAGTAGGCGAGATAGTCAGCCTTGAGGCGGCGCACACGGCCACTGCCGGTGCGGATCCGGTGACGCACCCCATCGAAGACGTCGCCTTCATCCTCGAGAAACGAGATCACGAAGGTCTCGCCCAGGATCAGGCTCACGTGCTCGATCGCCACCCGGCTGGTGAGCGGATCGAAGGCCAGCATCTTGAGGGTGGCGAACAGATAGTCGGGGAACTCCTCGAACTTGGGACGCTGGGTCGTGTTGACGATGTCCTCCAGCGTCATCGGATGAAGGCCGAAGCAGGCACCAAGGTCTTCGATCAGCTCCACGTCGTGGATGCCGTTGATGTTCAGCCAGGTGACACTGGCGGCCTGCAGGAAGCTGCTGCAGTCGCCGACCGGCAGATCGCACACCTCCTCCACACGGGCGGCGTCGTAATCGATGGCGTCGATCCGCAGCCGATCGCGCTTCTGCTCCCCGATGAACACCATGGTTCCCGGCGCCAGGCCCGTCTTGCCACCGGGCCCGCGCAGGACGGGGCTGGAACGGGCTGGCGAACGCGCCATGCAGGAAAGCTCCGGTTCCTACGCCGAGGCTAGGCCGGAATCCCACGGTGGCCCGACATGGGGTCAGGGGGTGATCGGCGCCAGGCGCTGCCAATCCTTCCAGTCGAAATGCCACCACTCGGTGGGGAAGGCGAGAAAGCCGCGCCGCTCCATCGCCCGGCGCAGCCGCCTGGCGTTGCCCGCCTGCAGCGGCGTGGCCGTCCGTGCCTCGGCATGGGCCGCCTCGCTGAAATCGTCGAAGTCGGTTGGCATCGACAGTTCCCGCCCCAGCCGGTCCACCAGCGTCACGTCCACGGCGGTGCCGCGGGTGTGGCGGCCGGCATTCACGGCCGGATCCGACACGTAGCGCGGATCCGGGATCCGCTCCCACATCCGCTGCTGCACCGCCAGGGGCCGGTAGCCATCCCACACCTTCAGCCCCAGCCCTTCGGCGGCCAGGTCGCGCTGCACCTGCTGCAGCGCCAGCGCCACCGGGCAGCGCAACCGCGCCTCGGCAACGGGGTAGAGCACCTCGCCCATGAAGTTGTAGGGACTCGCATACCTGATCTCCAGCAGGGGGCGGGGCACCAGGTCGGCCAGGGACACCAGCCCGGTGCCGTCGCAGCGCAGGCCAGGGCCCTCCACCGCCACGACCGCCGGCGGGGCGGGGACCGCAGCGGCCGGCCGATCGAGCGGCAGCGCCGCCGACAGCAGGGCGACGGTCGCAAGGGCAACACGGAAGCGCATCAGGGGTGCCAGTCCGAGTCTTCCCAGGGTGGCGGAGCCAGGCCCGGCGGGCCGCAGGCAGCGCCGGGCCTGGCCGCCCGTGTCAGCATGCGCGGCAGGCCTGTCCAGCGGCGCACGACGACCATGCGGGGTGACGAGCGGCCGATCCTGGTGGTCGGTGCGGGGCCGACGGGACTCACCCTGGCCTGTGAGCTGGCCCGCCACGGCGCCCCGGTGCGGATCATCGACAGGCGGGAGGCGATCGCGTCCCAGGCACGGGCCACCGGCCTGCACAGCCGCACCCTGGAGGTGTTCCAGCAGATGGGGGTCGTGGAGCCGGTCCTGGCCCAGGGGCAGAGGATGGCGGCCCTGAACCAGTACACCAACGGGGAGCGCACCCGCCGGATCGAGTTCGCCGCCATCGACTCCCCCTTCCCGTACGGCATCGCGCTCGAGCAGTGGCGCACGGAGCGGGCGCTGGAGGAACGGCTGACCAGCCTCGGGCTGGCGGTGGAACGGAGCTGCGAACTCGTGGATCTGACCGAGCGCCTGGACGGGGTGCAGGCCTCCCTGCGACGGGCCGACGGCGCTCTGGAGACCGTCGAGACGCCCTGGCTGGTGGGCTGCGACGGTGCCCACAGCGCGGTGCGCCATCTGAACCATGCTCACTTCAGTGGCGAAGCCGACCCCACCCTCTACACGGTCGGTGACGTGGTGCTGGATCCGCCGCCGGCCCCCGGTGAAGTGCACGTGTTTCTGTGCGCCCAGGGCGCCGCGATGGTGTTTCCGCTGCCGGAGGGTCGCCGGCTGCTGATGGCCAACGTGGAGGACAGGGAGCTGGACAGCGAGGAGCCCCCCTCCCTGGAGGAGCTCCAGGCGCTGGTGGAGGAGCGCATCCCGGGAGCGCCGCGGCTGAGGGATCCCCGCTGGCGCAGCCGCTTCCGGATCCACTACCGGCTCTGCCGGCGCTACGTGCATGGCCGCACCCTGCTGGCCGGCGATGCGGTGCATGTGCACAGCCCCTTCGGCGGCCAGGGGATGAACACCGGCATCCAGGACGCCTTCAACCTGGGCTGGAAGCTGGCCCTGGTGGCGCGGGGCAGGGCGCCGCGGGCCCTGCTGGAGAGCTACGAGGTGGAACGCCGCGGCGTGGCCGAGGAGGTGATCGCCACCAGCAGGGCGGCCACCGAAGGCGTGATGGAGCAGACCGAGACGATCGGCGGCCCGGGCCTCGGGCGGCATGAGCGGCACGGGGAACTGCTGATCCATGAGCCGGTGCGGGAGGCGGAGCACCGCGAGGAGCTGGACCTCGACTACCGCAGCAGCCCGATCTGCCGTCAGCACCTCGGCCGCAGCCCCGCCCCAGGGGCCCCCCATGCCGGCGCCCAGGCCCGTGAGGCCGCCCCACTGCTGCTGGGCAGCGCGGAAACGACGCTGTTCGAACTGCTGCGGCGCGGCAGGCACGTGATGCTGCTGCTGCCCGGAACCGAGCCTGGCAACCCGGGGCCGGAGGCGTTGCTGGCGATCGCCCGCGACGTGCAACGGATCCACGGCGACCTGATCGACGCCTATGCGGTGGTGCCCGGGCTCCCTGGCGCGGACGAGAGGCCCCAGCCCGGCCTGCTGCACGACCCGGAGCTGGCCCTCCACCGGCGCTTCGCCGCAGATCACGACTGCCTCTATCTGATCCGGCCCGACGGCTACATCGGCTATCGCAGCGAGCCGATCGACCTGGTGCCGCTGAGAACCTACCTGGATCGGACCTTCCTGCCGGTGCCCAGCTGATCAGCGCGGCGGCAGCGGCAGCCGGAACCAGGCCACCAGCCCCGCCAGCAGGCCCAGGGGAGCCAGCTGGGCCGCCAGCCGCCAGCCGGGATGGCCTGGCCGCAACAGGCGCAGCTCGCTCACATACAGCGTTTCGCAGGCGCCGTTGCCCGTGTCGTCACGGCTCACGCTCGTGCCGCGCGCATAGGCGAAGCCGTGGTTGTGGGAGTAGCGCGCCAGGTAGCCGCGCAGCACGATCTGATCCCCGCGCCGCAAGTCCCGGAGCCGCCGGCGGAGCCCCTCCTCCACCGCCAACAGGTGGTTGTTGGACAGCGCGCGGGGATCGAACGCCCGCGCCGCCTCCGCCGTCGCCAGCCGCAGGTAGCAGGTGAACTCACCGCTGCTGAAGCCGGCGAGCCGATAGCTGCCGCTCACGGCGTTGCGGCCCCAGATCAGGCAGACATCCTTCACGTTGAGCCGGTCGTTGCGGCGGCTGTGGAAGGTGGTGCGCCGCCACCAGGACTCGGCGCGGTGCTCGCTCACCACCAGCCCGGCGATGGCGTAGTCGTGGAGCGGTTCCACCCGGTAGCGGAGGCCGCCCACCGTCACCGCGAAAGGCGCCTTGGCCGTCTCCGTCTGGCGGGGATCCTGCGCCAGTTCCTGGGCCAGTCGCTCCGGGCCGGGCAGGGCCTCCGCCTGCCAGGCCGCCACGGCCCACAGGGCCACCGTCGCCATCAGCCAGGCACCCACCACGCGGTAGGCCAGCCGAACCCCGGCCCACGGGGGATCGGGAGGATGTCGAGGGGCGCTCCGGTCGATGGGGCTTCGCTGCCGACCCAGGGGCAGTCTGCTCGACCTGGCTGTTCCCCCGAAAGACGCTGTCCCCGGATGGTGAGCAGGGCCACCGCAGGGGTTCTGGGAGGATCGAAGGGCAGGTCCCCATCCCGACGGGGACTGGCCGCATCCCCTGACTCAGACCAAGCGATGTCCCTGGAGCAGCTGAAAGCCTTCCTGGCGCGCATGCAGCAGGACGAGACGTTGAAGCAGCAGGTGCTGGCCGCCTCCACCGCGGATGATGTGGCCCAGATCGCCCTGAAGATCGGCTACGAGTTCACGGGCGATGAGCTCCTGCGGGTGTCGGGACAGCGCTTCGATCGCGTCACCGTGCGCAAGAACGACCTTCCCGGTGAATACAACTGATTGTCATGCCTCAGCGGGCGACGAGCGATCAGGCGGCAGACAACAGCCAGGAATGGTGTGGAGGGCGCTTGACGGACAGTCGAGCGACTGCTCAGGCAAGTACCAAGGTGGGGCATAACCGCATCGCCTTCCCATCCAGATCACTGGGCAGCCCCACGCCCGCGGTTTGCAGCACCGTGGGAGCGATGTCGAGGATCGAATGCCCGAACAATTCCACGCCGCTGCTCACTTCAGGGCCACTCGCCAGCACGAAGCCGTGCGTGGAATGCCCGCCCGTCCGTGCGTCCTGGTTGGGCAGCCGCAAGGACCCCAGGCGCGGGCTCCGCAAGGACGACCATGGGAAGGATTGATCCCAGAGCACGGTGAGATCAGGCAGTTGTGACAGGAAGGGACCATGAAAGAGATCGTGGACGCAGCTCACCTGCTGCACGACGTTCCGTCCGCTCACCGGATCGACCAGTTCATAGAGCGCATCGGCCATCTGGTCCCGCAAGCGGCGGTACTCCCCACCCGGCTCGAGAACGCCATGCTTGTCGCGGCCTTTCACGGCCAGCCGTATGGCGCCGACGACGTCGTTGTTCGGAATGGCAAAGGCGGGCGCACCCACCCAATGGCGTCGACCGCTGTACCAAAGGAACAAGAGCTGATCCTGCCAGGGCTGCGGCAGCATGGCCTTGATCTGATATTGGAAGGCACCTGGCAAGGTTGTTTTCAACAGCCTCCAGGGGTTGATCTGGGCGTTGCGAGGCCCAGTTCGCGAGGGACGGGTGGGAGCCAGACCATACCCCAGAGCATCGAGAATCTCGGGTAAGTTCCAGGAAGCATGATAGGCCGGCCCCATCCCATGCGCCGCAAACGCGAGCACCTGAGTCTGTGGCCCTGCCAGTTCGAGCATGGCTCCCAGTTCACGGTCGATGGCGCCATAAACCTCCTCCAAGGCCCCCGTCAACCCCGCGGCCAAAGCTTCGTGATGGCGGGGATGCAGTTCATCGGACTCGTGCCAGAAATGGTGGCCGATGCAATGTGGAGCTGAGAACCCGGCAACAAAGACGTCCCAAGGACGTTCTCGCATCAACCAGCGAAAGAGTTCGCCGTGCTGACGGACACCCTTGACGATGTTGCGGCGCAATTGGGCCAGCGCTTGTGGCTTGGCATCCACTGCGTCGCAATCACCGACGGCATGGCAGCCAAAGCGGGCGTTGACTTCGGCCAGCAACGAGCCGGGGTTTGAGCAGCGAGCCGTTTTGGTGGCGTGAGCACCCCAGTTGGCGAGTTGAAAGCCATTGAGCGACTGGCTTAACTTGAATTTCGGCACATCAACGACGCCGACGCGGATCCCAGCCGCGCTCAGATAGTCCCAGACAGCTGGCCGTGTGATCGCATCATCCAAAACATGCCGCAAGGCTTGCGTGTGCGAGTCATATTGCACATAGAAGTACTTTTCGAGTTTGCCCGGATTGGCACCGGTAAAGGCAGCGGCCCAGATGGTGTCCGGCAGCTGCTCGGCAGTGCTCGTGAGCACGGCCCGTGTGCCTGTTGCGATCAAGCGGCGAAAGGTCGGCAACTTGCCCGCCTCGGCCCAACGCTTGACGAGTGTCCACTCCATCGCATCGAGAGCGATCAGGAGCTGCCTGCGCACAGTGCTAGGCATGCAGACGCGCCATGAAGTGACGCCGGCTGCCGACGGCGATGACATCAAGCTGGAAGTGGGGAAGGCTGCAGCTCATGAATTCATGATGCTCATGACTGCTCCACTGACGCGACATCAGCCAGGCGGGACAACACCACCGGTGGGATGGGCCAGGACATGGTGTAAGCCTCATTGGGCCAGAACGGATGGCCCCACCGCAACCAGATTGATCCACCACATCCACCTTCGGATCGGGGACAGAGACGCTCTGCAGGGATCTGAGGAGGGCGACATTCCTCGGGAAGACTACGCCGTCGGAGGATCGAACAGGATGTCCATCCTCAGGCCCCCGGTTGATTCCTGGCGGCGGCATCCGCTCCGATCACCAGGCAGAGGTCGGTGATGGAGGGGCTTCCCCATCCGCGTCTCGCTTCGGCTCGAGCGGAGCCACCGGCAGGAAGGGCTCGTGGCTGGGTGAGGATCAGAACGATCGTTCGATCCAACGGGTTCACCGATGTCTCCAGCAACCTCCCCTGAACCTGTCTTCGAGCCCCCGGGGGAGGGGACCTGGGAGCTTGACCCCGTTCACTTCCCCCGCCCGGTGAGCCGCTATTGGATGGAGATCCATCCGGCGGCGTTCCGCCGCGGCACCGCCGACTTCGCCCAGGCCTATGGCCTGCTGTTCGAGGCCCTGGAGATGGCCTACGTGCATGGCTTCGCCTACCGGCGTGTCGCGCCCCTGCCCGAAGCCGTATGGCCCGAACGCTTCCGGCGCGCCGAGGCGGTGTTCGAGCAGACGTTCTGGCGGCAGCAGCTGCTGGAGTGGAACGACACCGTGAAGCCGGCGGCGATCGCGGCCCACCGGCGGATCCAGGCGGTGGACCCCCACGCCCTCAGCGACGACGACCTGGCCGGATACCTGCAGCGCTGCCGCGATCACCATGCCGCGATGCTGGCTCAGCACATGCGCTACACGGCTGCCGCGATCGTTCCCACCGGTGATTTCCTGGCTCACGTCGGCGACTGGACCGGGCTGCCTCCGGCCGAGCTCCTGGGCCTGATGCGCGGCACCTCGCCGGTTTCGGCAGGGGCCTCCCATGAACTGGATGAACTGATCGCCGCCCTGCAGCAGGATCCCCAGGCCCTGGAGTCGTTGGCGACCACGCAGGACCCCGCCGCCGCGATCGCGGCCCTCCGGGCGCTCGATGGCCCCCCGGGCCGGGCGATGGGCGCCTATCTCGACCTGGTGGGCCATCGCCTGCTCGATGGCTTCGACATCACCAATCCCTGTGCCCTGGAGTTGCCCGACGTGCTGCTCCGTGCCATCCGCGCTGCCCTGGCTGCCGGATCCACGGCCGGCGGCGGCAGCGAGGCCACACACTCCTGTAGCGCCGATCGCAGCGCCGAGGTGCGCGCCAAGGTGCCCGAAGCCCACCGCGCGGGCTTCGATGCACTGCTGGCCGAAGCGCGGCTCACCTACCCGATCCGGGATGAGCGGGGCGTGTTCAGCGACATCTGGGCCTCGGGACTGATGCGCCGCGCAGCCCTGGCGGCCGGCCAGCGCCTGGAGGAACGGGGGCTGCTGCACGATCCGCTCCACATCGTGGATGCGGGCCTCACGGAGATGCTGGCCCTGCTGGGCGCCTCCGCTCCCGATGGCGTGGGTCCGCCGTCAGCCGATGCGCTGGCGGAGCGGGCCGCCTACCGCGCGGCCCATGACGCGCACGAGGCTCCCCCCAGCCTGGGACCACCGGCACCGCCCCCGCCCGATCCCGCCACGCTTCCCCCGGCCGCCGCCCGGATGATGCGGGCCAGCGGCCTGGCGCTGCAGGCCCTGTTCGGCAGTTCCGAGGCGCGCCACGAGCAGAACCTGCTGCGGGGCCTGGCCGCCAGTCCCGGGGTCTACGAAGGCCCGGTGCGGCGGGTGTCGCATCCCTCGGAATTCGACCGCATCCAGAAGGGCGATGTGCTGGTGACCCAATCCACCACGGAAGCGTTCAACATCCTGCTGCCCCTGCTCGGCGCGATCGTGACCGACAGGGGCGGCCTGCTGTCCCATTCGGCCATCGTGGCGCGGGAGTACGGCATTCCAGGGGTGGTGGGAACCCGCGAGGCCACCCGGCGCCTGAGCGACGGCCAGCGGCTGCGGGTCGACGGCAGCAGCGGCGAGGTCACGGTGCTGCCGTGAACGGGATCGTCGTGCTCGAGCAGGCCAGCGATCTGGCCGCCTTTGGCGCCAAGGCCGTGAGCCTGGGCCAGGCCCTGCGGGATGGTCTGCCGGTGCCTCCGGGATTCGCCCTCTCCGGAGCGTTCGTGGACGCGGTGGCCGCCGCCGATGACGGCGCCATCGCCACGCTGGCGCGGGAGCTGGCTTCCCTGGAGGGGCCGCTGGCGGTGCGCTCCTCCGCCATCGACGAGGACGGGGCCGCCGCCAGCTTTGCCGGCCAGCACCAGACCCTGCTCAACGTCCCCTCGGTGGACGAGCTGGCGGAGGCCCTGCGCGAGATCTGGTGGTCGGCGAACGCCGATTCCGCCATCACCTACCGCCAAAAGGTGGGGCTGTTCACCCGCCCGAGCGTGGGGGTGGTGGTGCAGGAACTGCTGGCTCCCGACACGGCCGGTGTTCTCTTCACACGCAATCCGATCAGCGGCGCCGATGAGCGGGTGATCGAGGCGAGCTGGGGTCTGGGTGAGGCCGTGGTGGCGGGGCTGGTGATCCCCGACCACGTCTGCCTGAGCCGTGAGGGCGAGGTGAGGGAGCGCCGGGCGGGCTACAAGACCGTGGCGATCCGTGCCGTCCCCGGTGGCGGCACCGTGGAGGAGGAGCTCGCTCCCGAGCTGATCGAGCGCTTCTGCCTCGACGACAACCAGTTGGAGGACCTGAACCGCCTCGCCGGCCGCTGCGAAGCGGTGTTCGGGCCCGGTCGCGATCTGGAGTGGGCCTTCGACAGCGGCACGCTCCATCTGCTTCAGTGCCGGGCGATCACAACGGCCGGATCCTGAATGCGCGGTGCCCCGATCGATGTGCTCCAGCGCATCCCCCTGTTCCACGACCTCGACCGCGACGAGATCGCTCAGATCGCCCTGCTCTTCAAGGAACGGGATTTCGAGGCCGGTGAACCGATCATCCAGGAGGGCTCCGGCGGCGCGGCGTTCTACGTGATCGAAGCGGGCGAGGCCAGCGTGACCATTCAGGGCAAGCCCCATTCGATCCTGCGGCAGGGGGATTACTTCGGCGAGATCGCCCTGATCGACCAGGGCCCGCGCCTGGCGACCATCACCGCCGCCAGTCGCCTCGACTGCTGGGGGCTCACCTACTGGGAGTTCAGGCCGCTCGTGGAGGCGAACGGTGTGATCGGCTGGAAACTCCTGCAGCGGATGGCGCTGATGCTGCGTGAGGCCAGGGCCGGCAGCGGCGCCGCAGCCTGAACAACGGCCGCGGAGCCACATGGCCCTGGGTGGCCTCACCCCCCAGCACCGGCCTGCTCAGCTGCAGGCATGAACAACCTGGTGGGAAATCTCACCTAGGCCGCTGTTGCCCTCAGTCGCAACGGGCAAGAGCCAAGTCTGGGAGGGGTTTGAAGGGCCCTTCCAGGCCCCATGGGTCATTTGGGTGATAAGGCTGACCTCACCCCATCTCCCTTAGGAGTCAGGCGGCCACAGGGGCAGCTTGACGGGAGAAACGAACGATGTTGTTCGCTGTTACGGGTTTGCTCTGACCGAGCAGGCTTCAGTCACCCTCCTCATACCCCGTCGAAACCATTGCAGCCCCGGGAGGGGTCCGCCCGGGGGCGGAGACAATGGAGCTGAGCGGAATCGAACCGCTGTCCGAAGCACCGGTGTGAGCCACCTAGTCCGGCCGAGACCGGACTTCGTCATTGTGGCAGCCTGCGGTCGATGGGTGGGCCCTCCGTCAGGGTGGGCAAGACCGAACCTTGACGGCGCGACCTCCGCCCATGAGCCCAGCCCTTGCCTGCGTCGCCGTGCTGCCGCCGGGGCTGGAGGAGATCGGTGCGGCGGAACTGCGGCGCCTCGGGGGGGAGGCGGTTCGCCCCCTCCGCCGGGCGGCGGCCTTCCGCTGCGATGGCCCCGCGCTCTACCGGATCCACCTCGGCGCCCGGCTGCCGTTCCGGATCCTGCGCGAGCTGGCCCGCTTCCCCTGCCGCGGCCCCGAGGACCTCTACAGGCAGGTGCAGCAGGCCGTCGACTGGGACCACTGGCTGCCCCCCTCCCGCACCTTCCGGGTGGAGGTGAGCGGCACCGCACCGGGCCTGAACCACAGCCACTTCACCGCCCTGCAGGTGAAGAACGCGCTGGTGGATCGGCAGCGCCAGCGCTGGGGGGAGCGCTCCTCGATCGATCGCGACGACCCCGACCTCAGCCTGCATCTGCACCTGGGCGGCGGCGAGGCGGTGCTGAGCGTGGACGGGGCCGGCGGCAGCCTGCATCGCCGCGGCTGGCGGGCCGCGCTGGGCCTGGCGCCGCTGAAGGAGAACCTGGCCGCCGGCCTGATCGCGCTCACGGGCTGGGACGGCTCGGTGCCGCTGGCCGATCCCCTCTGCGGCTCCGGCACGCTGCTGATCGAGGCGGCCTGCGCCGCCCTCGGCCGTGCCCCGGGCCTGCTGAGCGGCGCCGACGGCAGCCTGCGGGCACGCCCTTTCGCCCTGGAGCGCTGGCCCGACTTCGAACCCACCCTGTGGCGGCAGGCCGTGGCGGTGACCGCCGCCGAGGCCCGCAGCGGCCTGGCCGGCGGTGCGCCCCTGGCGCCGATCCTGGGCCGTGAGGCGGAGCCGGCGGTGCTGGACCAGGCCCGCGCCAACGCCACCGCCGCCGGCGTGGCCGGCTGGATCGACCTGCAGGTGGGCGACTGCCGCGATTTCCAGCCCCCCGAGCGCCCCGGTGTGCTGGTGTGCAATCCGCCCTACGGCGAACGGATCGGTGAACGCGAGCAGCTCGAGCAGCTCTACGCCGATCTGGGCTCGATGCTCAAGCAGCGCTGCTCCGGCTGGACTCTCTGGCTGCTGAGCGGCAACCCCGAGCTCAGCGGAGCCCTGCGGCTCAAGGCCAGCCGCCGCATCCCGGTGAGCAACGGCGGCATCGACTGCCGCTGGCTGCAGTACGCGATCCGCTGAGATCCTGAGCGCCGGCGCGCCAGGCCGGTCTCAGCGACCCAGCAGCGCCCGCGTCGTCTTCGACAGGCCGGCGGTGGTCTGGGGCAGGTAGGGCCCCTTCACGAGTCCGCCGCCGATCCGCAGGAGCACGCCGGCCAACACCAGATCGGCGGCCGCCACCGCCAGTGCCGCCTGAATCCAGCTCCAGCCGAGGGTGCCGTGCAGCCACAGGGCCAGCGCCAGCTGCACCGCCACCAGCGCCAGCAGCAGCAGGCTGAGCCCGGCCCCGAGCAGCAGGCCGCCGCCGATCAGCCGCCGCTTCTCCCGGTCGGCCTCCTGCAGGGCGATCCGCACGTGCAGATCCATCACCGAGGTGACCAGCGCGGTCACGCGGGCGGCGGCGCTCATCGCGAGCGCCGGCCCGAGGCCAGCAGCAGGCCGGCGAGCAGGCCCACCGCCGCTGCCACGCCGATCGCCAGCAGCGGCCGCTCCCGCACCGGTTTCTCGATCCGGGGCCTGAGGGTGCTGTTGAGCTCGTCGAGCAGCTGCTCCAGCTGCTCCTCCAGCGGCCCGATCCGGTCGGCCAGATGGCGGGTGCCGTCGCTGGCGGCGTGCAGCAGGTCCAGAAGCTGGTCCTGCACGCCGCCGGCGGTGCGACCGGTCTGCTCGGCGATCACCGCCACCACGTCGTCGAAGCTGCCGCGGGTGGCCTCGAGGGTTTCGCGCGCCACCTGCGGCCATTCGCGCTGGATCGTGGGGAGGAGCGCCTCGAACCGCTCGCGGAATCGGTCCTGACGGGCGGACGGGTTGTCCGGTTCCATGGCGCGGAAGTCCTGGCGGGGAACAGTCCCTCCAACGTAGGTAGGGGCTTGAGATTGTCAGCGGCTCCGCTAGGTTTCGGCTGCTCCGGAACGCACGCGGGCCTGTTGGTTTCCATCAATCAGGTCGAGCTCAGCCAGTTCAAGTCGTTCGGCGGATCGATGGCGATCCGGCTCGAACCGGCGTTCACGGTGATCACCGGCCCGAACGGATCAGGCAAGAGCAACATCCTCGATGCGGTGCTGTTCTGCCTGGGCCTGGCCACCAGCCGCGGCATGCGGGCCGAGCGCCTGCCCGACCTGATCAACAGCGCCATGCTGCGCCAGGGCAGGGCCGCCGAAACGGTGGTGAGCGTGCGCTTCGACCTGAGCGACTGGGAACCCGACCCCGCCGAAGCCGACCTCGAGCCGTCCGGCGAGGGACCCTGGATCCGGCCGGGCCAGACCGAATGGACGGTGACCCGCCGCCTGCGGGTGGCCCCCGGCGGCACCTACAGCAGCACGTTCAGCGCCGACGGCGTGCCCTGCAACCTCCAGCAGCTGCAGACCCAGCTGCGCCGGCTGCGGGTGGATCCGGAAGGCAGCAACGTGGTGATGCAGGGCGACGTGACCCGCATCGTGTCGATGAGCCCGCGGGAGCGCCGCGGCATCATCGACGAACTGGCGGGGGTGGCGCTGTTCGACAGCCGGATCGAGCAGACCCGAGCCAAGCTCGACGAGGTGCAGGAGCGCCAGGAGCGCTGCCGCATCGTGGAGCAGGAACTGCAGGCCAATCGCCAGAAGCTGGAACGCGACTGTGCCCGGGCCCGCGCCTACCAGGAGCTGCGGCAGCGTCACCAGCGGGGCCGGCACCAGGAGCAGGTGCTGGCCTTCGAGCAGGGGGTGGCCGAGCGCGGGGCGCTGCGCAGTCGCCAGCAGGCGCTCGCCGCCCGGGAGGAGGAGGAGCGAGCCGCCATCACCACGGCCGCCGAAGCGCTCGAGCGCGCCGCCGCCGAGCTGGCGGCGCTGCAGACGGAGGTGAAGGCCCTCGGCGAGGACAGCCTGCTGGCGGTGCAGGCGGAACTGGCCGGCCTGGAGGCCGGTGGCCGGGAGCTGAGCCGCCAGGCGGAACGGCAGCAGCAGCAGGCGGAGACCCTGCAGCAGCAGCGCCTGGAGCTGCAGCAGCGCAAGGGGGAGCTGCAGCGGCAGCGGCATGAGCTCGGTGTCGACGACGACGGCGCTCTGGAGGCGGCCGAGGCGGCCTGCCGCACGGCGGAGGCGGCGGTGGAGCTCTCGCGGCGGCGACTCGGCGAGGTGGCCGGCCGCTCCGAGAGCTGGCTGGCCGAGCAACGGCACCGCAGCCAGCGCCGGCAGGCGCTGCAGGCCAAGATCGCGCCGCTGCTGGCGGAGCGGGAACAGCGGGCCGAACGGCTGCGCCAGTGCCGGGAGCGGCTGGTGGAACTGACGGCCGAGCTGGAGAGCGACGACAGCAACGACCGCGACCAGCAGCAGCGCCTGCAGGCCCTCGATGAGGAAGCCGCCGCGCTGCAGGCGGGACTGGCCGAGCAGCAGCTGCAGGCGCAGGAGCTAGCCGAGGCGCTGGCCCTGCAGCAACGCACCCGCAGCCGGCTGGAACAGGAGCAGGCGGGGCTCGAACGGGAGATCGCCCGGATCGAGAGCCGCCGCGACACGCTGCAGGAGAGCCGCGGCACCGGCGCCCTGCGGCTGCTGCTGGAGGCGGGACTGGAAGGGATCCACGGCCCGGTGGCCCAGCTGGGGGAGGTGGAGGAGCGGCTGCGGGTGGCGCTGGAGGTGGCCGCCGGCGGCCGGCTGGGGCAGGTGGTGGTCGACGACGACCGGATCGCCGCCCGCGCGATCGAACTGCTCAAGGCGCGCCGCGCCGGACGGCTCACCTTCCTGCCGCTCAACCGCATCCGTGGGGGGGGCGGTGGTGGCGGGGCGGCCGCCCTGGAGCGGGGCGGGCCGGGGTCGCGCGCCGGCGGCTCGGGGCTGGTGGGCCGGGCCGTGGATCTGATCCGCCATGAGCCGGTCTACGCGGAGGTGTTCCGCTACGTCTTCGGCGACACGCTGGTGTTCGAGGACCTGACCAGCGCCCGCAGCGAACTGGGCCGCAGCCGCGCCGTGACGCTGGAGGGGGAACTGCTCGAGCGCAGCGGCGCCATGACCGGCGGCAGCCTGCAGCAGCGCGCCGGCCAGCTCGGCTTCGGCCGCGCCAGCGAGCAGGACGAGGCCGAACCCCACCGCCGCCGCCTGCTGGAACTGGGCGAGAGCCTGGTGGCCGGGCGGCGCCGCGAAGCGGAGCTGGGCCGCCGGCTGGAGCGGCTGGGCCCCGACTTGCAGGCGCAGCAGCGACGCCTGGCCGCCCTGGAGGCCGAACGGGCCACCACCCGCCGGGCCCTCGGGCCCCAGCTACAGCGGCAGGAGCAGCTGCGGGAGCGGCTGGTGCAGCTGGAGACCTCGCTGGCGGCCGAGGCCAGCCGCCAGCAGGAGCTCGATGCCGGCCTGGCGCCGCTGCAGACCCAGCTGGTCGAGCTGGAGGCCCAGGAGGCCGGGGCCCAGTCGTCCGGCGACGGCGGCCGCTGGCAGCGGCTGGAGGAGGATCTGGTCGCCGCCGACCGGCAGCTGGAGGCGGCAAGGCGGCAGCGGGATGCGCTGCTGACGGCACGCCGGGAGCGAGGTCTGGCGGCCGAGCGCCTCGCCGATCAACTGGAGGCGCTGGCGGGCGAGGAGCGGCGGCTGCAGCAGGCCGTGGCGTGCCTGGCCGAGGAGCACCAGCAGCGGCGCGACCAACAGCGCCAGCAGCAGGAGCGGCGCGAGGTGCTGGAAGCGGAGCAGCGGCTGCTCCAGGAGCGGTTCGGAGCGCGGCGCCGTGCCCGCGACGCGGCGGAGGCCCGCCTGGCGAGCGATCGCCAGGCCCTGCAGCAGCGGCAGTGGGAGCTGCAACGGCTCGGGGAGGAGCGCCAGGCCCTCGGTGCCCAGCAGCGTGCCCTCGACCAGCGGCTGGAGGCGATGGAACGGGATCTGCCGGATCCGTTGCCGGCCATCGAGCCGGAGGTGCGCGAAGCGGGACTGGAGGCGCTGCAGCAGGAGCTGCGCCGCCTGCAGCAGCGGATGGAGGCACTCGAGCCGGTGAACATGCTGGCGCTCGAGGAACTGGCCGAGCTGGAGGGGCGGATCGCCGAACTGGAGGAGCGGCTCACGGTGCTCTCCAGTGAGCGCGAGGAATTGCTGCTGCGGATCGAGACGGTGGCCACCCTGCGGCAGGAGGCGTTCCTGGAGGCCTTCCACGCCGTGGACGGCCACTTCCGCACGATCTTCGCCGGCCTCTCCGAAGGGGAGGGCCATCTGCAGCTGGAGAACGAGCAGCAGCCCCTGGAGGGCGGGCTGACGCTGGTGGCCCATCCCAAGGGCAAGACCGTGCGGCGGCTGGCCTCGATGTCCGGGGGGGAAAAATCGCTCACGGCGCTGAGCTTCCTCTTCGCCCTGCAGCGCTTCCGCCCCTCCCCCTTCTATGCCCTCGACGAGGTGGACAGCTTTCTCGACGGGGTGAACGTGGAACGCCTCGCCGCGCTGATCGCCAGCCAGGCCGACCGGGCCCAGTTCCTGGTGGTGAGCCACCGCCGGCCGATGATCGCCGCGGCCACCCGCACCATCGGCGTCACCCAGGCCCGCGGCGCCCATACCCAGGTGGTCGGTTTGCCCACCGCCGCCTAAACCGTTCCGGTGGGTCACAATGACCCGATCGCACCCTTCGCCGACGCGATCCCGGGATCCGGCCGTTGACCTCTTCCATCCCTCCTTCCGCCGATCCCTCCGGCGCCGCCACGCCACGCGACCGCCTCTGGCTCCGCTCGGAGCTGATGGGAACGCAGGTGATCACGCGTGACACCGGCCGCCGGCTCGGCGTGGTGGGAGAGGTGGTGGTCGACATCGACCGGCGTGAAGTGGTGGCCCTGGGCCTGCGCGACAACCCCCTCACCCGCTTCCTGCCTGGTCTGCCGCGCTGGATGCCGCTCGATCGCATCCGCCAGGTGGGTGACGTGATCCTGGTGGATTCGGCCGATTCGCTGGCGGAGCGGTTCGATCCCGAGCGCTACAGCAAGGTGATCAACTGCCAGGTGATCACCGAATCGGGCGAACAGCTCGGCCGGGTGCTGGGCTTCAGCTTCGACATCGAGACCGGTGACCTCACCACCCTGGTGCTCGGCGCCCTGGGCGTGCCGCTGCTGGGCGAAGGGGTGCTCAGCACCTGGGAACTGGCCGTCGAGGAGATCGTCAGCAGCGGACCCGACCGGATCATCGTCTACGAGGGAGCCGAGGAGAAGCTCAAGCAGCTCGGCACCGGCCTGCTCGAAAAGCTCGGCATCGGCGGCGCCAGCTGGGAGCAGGAGGAGCGGGAGCGCTTCCGCCAGACGATGGTGCCGGTGGAGAACCAGCTGGCTTCCGGCCAGCCCGCCGTGCAGGAGCAGCGGCGCATCCAGCCGGCCAGCAGCCGGGCCGTGCGGGTGGAGGAGCAGGAGGAGCTGGAATACGTGGAACTGGAGCGTCGCCGCCAGGAACCGCTCCGCCAGCGCCGCTACCTCGACGAGGAGGATGAGGGCCCGCCGCGCGGGCGCGAACGGCGGCGGTCCTCGGCGGCCGAGCGCGACGTGGGTGACCGGTATGACGACAGCTACGACGCGCCCGGACCCCGGCGTGCCGAGGAACCTCCAGCACGCCGCGAACTGCCGCTCCAGCCCCGGCCCGCACCCCGGCGCAACCTCGCAGAACCGGCCGAACCGCTGGATGTGGAGCCGGAGCCCTACGCCGAAGACGACCGGAGCGAGGAGCCGGCTCCGCCGCGCCAGCGGGGCGGAGCCGACCCCTACGCCGATCCCTGGTAGATCTTCAGGACGGGACCGGAAGGGCTCAGGCGGCCGGATCGGCGGGCTCGAACGCCAGTGAGGCGGAGTTGACGCAGTAACGGAGGCCGGTGGGGGCGGGACCATCCCCGAAGACGTGGCCCAGATGGGCGTCGCAGTGGGCGCAGCGGATCTCGGTGCGGACCATCCCGTGGCTGCTGTCCTCCACCGTGTGGATCGCCGCCGGGTCGATACCGTCCCAGAAACTCGGCCAGCCTGTGCCGGAGTCGAACTTGGCCTCGGAGCTGAACAGGGGCGCCCCGCAGCAGACGCAGTCGTAGCGGCCGATCTGCTTGTGGTTCCAGTAGGCCCCGGTGAAGGCCCGCTCGGTGCCACCGCAGCGGGCCACCTGGTACTGCTCGGGGGTGAGCTCGGAGCGCCAGTCGCGCCCGGCCACGGAAGGCTGGCTGGACTCGGGAGTGGCCATGGAGCAGACGGAAGGGTGGGAACCTCAACCTAGGCAGCGGGCAGAAGCTCCTGCACCATCGCCGCCAGGGCCGCCACGGCACCGGGCTCACCCCGCAGCGCCCGCAGGTCGTCGCGCATGCCGGCCAGGCGTTCGGGCCGGGCGAGCCAGTCGGCGGCTTCGGCGGCGATCTGGGCGGGCTGGATGGCCCCCACCCTCTCCGGCACCACGGCCCGGCCGGCGGAGATGTTCGGCCAGGCCAGAAAGCCCCGATGGCGCAGCCGCCAGGCGGTCAGGGCGATGCCCACCAGCCAGCGCATCAGCGGCAGGCGGGCGACGATCCCGAGCCAGCCGTCCCAGGCCTGCATCACCTGGAGGTGCTGGGTGGGCACCAGCACGATCATCGGCACCCCCAGCGCCCCCAGCTCGGCGGTGTTGGCGCCCACGGTGGTGAGAGCCAGGGCGCACTGGCTGAGGGCAGCGTGGGCTGGGTGCTGCTCGATCAGCAGGATGCGGGTACCGGCGGGGGTCTCCAGCCAGCGGCGAGGCTCCTGGCCTTCCTCCAGCAGCCGCGGATCGCCACTGCCGTAGTGATGCTGGATTGGATTGGCGCGGCTGCCGTAGGCCAGCAGCTCGGCCACCGAGGTGGTGGAGGCCACCGGCAGCAGGAATCGGCAGCCCGGCCGTAGCGCCGCCAGCCGATCGGCGGCCTCCAGCAGGAAGGGCACGCCCACCTGGAGCTTGGCCCGTTTCGAGCCGGGCAGCAGGGCCACCCACTCGCCGGCGGGCAGCGGCGCATCGGCCCGGGCCGATTCGGAGAGATCCGCCATCAGATCACCCACCACGGTGCAGCGGCTCCGCCAGCGGGGGGCCAGCCGGCCGGCGGCTTCGGCCCCCATGGCGGCGATGCGGTCGTTCCAGCGGGGCCAGCGGGCCACCCATTCGGCATAGGTGAGATGGCGGTAGCCGAGCCGCGCCGAGAGCAGCACCGTCCAGAACTGGTCACCGCCGAGAAACACCACCACGCCACGCTTCGGCCAGGGCCCGTGCCGGCGGGGCCGCAGCAGCAGCCACCAGAAGCGATGAGCCGGCAGCACCCGCTCGAACAGCCCCAGCGCCTCCGCCACCCGATGCTCACTGCCGGTGGCGTTGGGGCAGGGCACCATCACCAGCTGCAGACCGCAGGAGGCATCGGGCTGCCGGGGCCGCATCGGCAGCTGCCGATGCAGACGCCGGGCCAGGGGCTGCACCCAGGTGCTCAGCTCGCCGGGACCGTTGCAGACCAGAACGATCGCCGTTGCCGGCCTCGCGGCCGCTGGCGTCGCGGGGCTGGACGGCGAAGCGGCCAAGTTGTGGAGGAGAGAAATGCGGATGGCGAGACTTGAACTCGCAAGGCCGAAGCCACACGCCCCTCAAACGTGCGTGTCTACCAATTCCACCACATCCGCGTGGCCGTCGGAAGCGCGGGGCTCCCTTCGGCTCGTCAATATACCCAGCCGCCGCACCCCCCTCCACCGGCCTTCCGTGGGGCGCCGAGGGGGCACCGTCAGCACTGATACAGTCCGCAGCGGCCCCGACCGACCCGCCCAGATCTCCCACGGATGCCCATCGGCAAGCTGCTGATCGCCAACCGTGGCGAGATCTCCCTCCGCATCCTGCGCAGCTGCCGGGAACTCGGCATTCCCACCGTGGCCGTCTACAGCACGGTGGATCGCAACGCCCTCCACGTCCAGCTGGCCGATGAGGCCGTGTGCGTGGGCGAGGCGCCGAGCAGCAAGAGCTACCTCAACATTCCGAACATCATCGCGGCGGCGATCTCCCGCGGCGCCGACGCCATCCATCCCGGCTACGGCTTCCTCGCCGAAAACGATCGCTTCGCCGAGATCTGCAGCGCCCACGGTCTCACCTTCGTGGGGCCCTCCCCCGAGGCGATCCGGGCGATGGGCGACAAGTCGACGGCCAAGGCCACGATGCAGCGGGTCGGCGTTCCGACCATCCCCGGCAGCGAGGGCCTGCTGGAGGACGCCGCCGCGGCCTCACGGCTGGCGGCGTCCATGGGGTATCCGGTGATGATCAAGGCCACCGCCGGCGGCGGTGGGCGCGGCATGCGACTCGTGCAGGATCCCGACCAGCTCGAAGGCCTGTTCCGGGCGGCTCAAGGCGAGGCAGAGGCCGCCTTCGGCAACCCCGGCCTCTACATGGAGAAGTTCATCGACCGGCCCCGGCACGTGGAGGTGCAGGTGCTGGCCGATCGCCACGGCAACGTGGTGCACCTGGGCGAGCGCGACTGCTCGATCCAGCGCCGCCACCAGAAGCTGCTGGAGGAGGCTCCCAGCCCGGCCCTCGACCCCGAACTGCGCCGCCGCATGGGTGAGGCCGCGATCGCCGCCGCCCGCAGCATCACTTACGAGGGTGCCGGCACCGTCGAATTCCTGGTCGACCGGGGCGGCAACTTCTATTTTATGGAGATGAACACCCGCATCCAGGTGGAGCATCCCGTCACCGAGATGGTCACCGGGATCGACCTGATCGCCGAGCAGCTGCGCATCGCCGCCGGCGAACCGCTGCGACTGCGGCAGGAATCGATCCGGCTGAACGGCCACGCGATCGAGTGCCGGATCAACGCCGAGGATCCCCAGCAGAACTTCCGGCCGGCCCCCGGCCGCATCACCGGCTGGCTGCCGCCGGGTGGCCCCGGCGTTCGCGTCGACAGCCACGTGTACACGGGCTACGAGATCCCCCCCTTCTACGACTCGCTGATCGGCAAGCTGATCGTGTGGGCCCCCGACCGGGAGGCCGCCCTGGTGCGGATGCGGCGGGCCCTGAGCGAATGCGCCATCACCGGGATCCCCACCACGATCGAGTTCCACCTGGCCCTGCTCGAGCGGCCGGAGTTCCAGCGCGGCGACGTGCACACCAAGTTCGTGGAGCAGGAGATGCTGCCGCCGGCCTCCTAGGCCAGGGCCTGGCCGTGGCGCAGCGCCTGGGTGAGCAGCCCCTGCTGACCCACCAGGAGCTCGCGCAGCAGGCTGATCAGCCCCACCCAGATCACCGGCGTCACGTCGACCCCGCCGATCGGCTGCACCCAGCGGCGGGTGAGACGCAGCAGCGGCTCGGTGGGCCCGCCGATCAGGCGCATTGCCCCCCGCTCCAGATCGATCTGCGGATACCAGGTGAGCACGATCCGGAACAGGAACAGAAGGGTCCAGGCCGCCAGCAGCAGGCCGAGCACCAGGTGGGCCAGCGGCAGCGACCGCAGCAGCAGAGGCACAGCCGTCACAAAGCTCTAAGCAGCGGATCGGGCATCGTAGGAAGCGGACCTCGCTGCCTAGGATCCCAGCCGGATCCAGCCAAGCCATGACCCCTTCCCTCGCGAACTTCCTGAGCAGCCTCGTCTGGGGTGCCGTGATCGTGGTGATTCCCATCAGCATCGCCCTGGTGCTCATCAGCCAGAACGACCAGGTCGACCGCAAGCTCTGATCCCTCCGGCGGCAGTCCCGGGCCCGGAGCCGACCTGGCGGGGTCCCTACACTGGGCGAACGGGTTCTCCCCTGGGAGAACGTGATCCAGCGTTCGCCTGAGGGGCTTCAGACGTGGTCAACGCCAGCCTGAACTGGGCCAGCATCGTCGGCATCGTGCTGGCGGTGGGCGGTGCACTCCTCTACTTCATGAGGAGCTTCAAGCCCGCTCTCGCCCGCGACTACGACGTCTTCTTCGCCGCCGTGGGCCTGCTCTGCGGCGGCATTCTCTTCTTCCAGGGCTGGCGCCTCGATCCGATCCTGCAGTTCGGTCAGTTCCTGCTCGCTGGCACCACCGTCTTCTTCGCCTACGAGAGCGTGCGCCTGCGGGGCGTCACCACCGAGCAGGCACGCCGCTCCTCCTTCTTCGACGAGGAGGACGAACCCGCTCCCCGTGGTCGCATGGGCGGCCGGCCGGGCTGGGAGTCGGACACCGAACGCTTCGACGAGCCCCAGCCCCTGCGCCGCCGGATCCGCTCCCTACAGGACGAGAGCGAGGAGGACGACTTCTACCGCCCCCGCCGCACCGCGGCCCGCCCGGCGATCCCCGAACGGGCGGCCAGCCGTCGCCCCCGCGAAAGCGACGACTGGGACACCCCGCCTCCGGCCGGCCGCACCGACGAGGGCTTCGGCTCCCGAGGAGCCGCCCGTGGCCCCGCCGCCACGCCGCCGTTGAGCGCCTCCGGTGCCGCCGCGACAGCCGCGGCCACCAGCTTCGGCTCCCGGCGCCGCGACCGTGACGCCGGAGCGGAGACCCGCCGCGGCAGCCGCCCGGTGCCCAGCAGCGAGGATCTGCCCCGCTCCAGCCGCAGGCCGGCCGCTTCGGGCAGCGCCGCCCCCGGAGCTCCCTCGGGTGCGGATGCTTCCGCCGCAGCCGGCGTGCCTCAGGGCTCACCGATCCGCAGCCGCTCGGGCCGGGCGTCCTCCCAGTCGGGCGCTGAGGCCTCCGGCGTCAGCGACGCGGACTTCACCCCCCTGCGCTCCAAGCCCCGCCCCAGTTCCCCCGGCCGCGACAACAGCTCCCGGTTCGACGACTGAGCCGTTTGCAGCCCAGCCACCCGAAGCCCAGCGCGCCTCACCGTCGCCCCTTGCGGCGGCCGGCGGCCGGGATCGTGGCCGGCACGGCGGCCCTGCTGCTCTGCACCGCCTGCGGCCTGCCGGGCGCCTGGCGTGCCCGGCCCGCACCGCCTGAGGGCATCGGCGGCGGCAGCCGCCAGGACCCTGCTCTCAGCGGCGATGGACGGCTGCTGGCCAGCCTGGTGGAGCGCAACGGCCGCACCAGCGTGCTGCTGCAGGAGCGGCGCAGCGGCCGGGTGCTGCCCCTGCGCCACCTGAACGGACGCCAGCCCCATGCCTCGCCGTCGCTGAGCTGGAACGGGCGCTACCTCGCCCTGATCGTGCAGCAGGGGTCGCGGCGGCTGGCGGTGATCGAGGACCGGGCCAGCGGCCGGGTCCACCCCCTGCCGCTGCCGGGTGGTCTGGAGCCCCAGCGGCTGAGCCTGGCCCCCGATGCCCGCCGACTGGCCCTGCAGCTGGTGCAGAGCGGCCAGTGGCGGGTGGAGCTCTTCGATCTGGAGGGCCTGCTGGAGCCGGATCCTCCGGCGGGTCTGCGGGTGCGCGGGGGTGGGCCGCCATGACGATCCCCCGGCTGCTGGTGGCCCTGGCGCTGCTGCTCGGCCTCGGCGGCTGCGGCGGCGCCGGGCTGCGCCCGCTGCTGCCCCTCAACCGGCAGCTGGGCGCGGCCGGCACGAACCGGGAGCCGTCGCTGGGGGATCAGTGGCTGGCCCTGATCAGCGCCCGCGACGGACGGGAGCAGGTGCTGCTGGTGGATCTGCGCACCGACCGCCCGGTGCCGGTGCCCGGGCTCAACCGGCCTGACGCCCAGCCGGTGAGCGTGAGCGTGGATGGGGCGGGAGAACGGCTGGCGCTGGTGCGGCAGCGGCAGGGCCGCACCGAACTGGCCCTCTACCGGCGCTCCAGCCAGAGCCTGCAGCCCCTGCCGCTGGATCCACCCGGGGTGCCGCGGCAGGTGAACCTCAGCGCCGACGGACGGCTGCTGGCGGTGCAGATCAGCCGCAACGGGCTCTGGCAGGTGGATCTGATCGAGCTGCCCTGAACGGCGGGCCGCCGGGATCAGGGCACCAGTCCCGCCCAGTGCAGGAAGGTGTCGCCGCTGAGAGCCTCGATCAGCAGCACGGCGGCGAAGCCGAGCATGGCGAAGCGGCCGTTCACGCGCTCGGCGTAGGCGCTCCAGCCGAAGGCCGGCGGGTCGGAGGTGGTGGCGCTGGTGGCCCGGGGGGCGGCGGCTGGACTGGCGTCAGCGGGGCTGACGGTCTCGGGATTGGGGGTCATGGCGCTCAGGCGTGGGCGAAGTCATAGCCGGCGGCCGGCAGCAGGCGCCAGCCACCCTGGCCGTCGAGTTCGAGCACGACGTCGTGGAAGGCGGCGAGGGTGGGGCGATGGCCCACGCTCACGAAGGCCATCTCCCGCTCGCTCAGCAGCCTGTAGAGATGCTTCTCGGTGGCCACGTCGAGGGCGCTGGTGGCCTCGTCGAGCACCACGAAGCGGGGGGAGTTGAGCAGCAGCCGGGCGAAGGCCAGCCGCTGCTGCTCCCCCAGCGAGAGCAGCCGGGGCCAGTCCTGCTTGATGTCGAGGTCGGGGTAGCGGCGCACCAGGTCGGGCAGCCGCACCTGCTCCAGAACGCTGCGCAGCTGGGCGTCGCTGAAGCGCTCGGTGGGCTGGGGATAGCAGAGCTGCTCCCGGAGGCTGCCCAGGATCATGTAAGGCTTCTGCGGGATGAACAGCAGCTCCGAGAGCGGCGGGCGCTGCACGCTGCCGACCGTCGGCGGCCAGAGGCCGCTCACCATCCGCAGGAAGGAGGTCTTGCCGCAGCCGGACGGCCCCACCACCAGCAGGCGTTGCTGGGGCCCCACCTCCAGGCTGATGTCGCGGATCAGACGCCGGTCGCTGCGGGGAGGGACCAGATCGGCATGGCGCACCAGGATCGCGTCGGCCGGCGCCAGATCCGCCGCCGCATCGCTGGCCGCCTGGGAGCGTGCAAGGGCACCGATCTCGTCGACCTTGCCCTGGAACCCCTCGAGGCGGCTGATGCTGGCCGAGAAGGCCGCCAGCCGGTCGATGTTGTTGACGATGTAGCTAACCGAGAACAGCACCTGGGAGAAGGCGATGCTGGCCTGTCCGAACACCCCGAAATCCACTTCCTTGGCGAAGTAGATCGGTGCGATCACCAGCCAGGGCAGGAAGCGGGAGAAGTAGTCGTAGGAGCGCTGGATCACCTGGATCAGCGCCTCCCAGATGATCAGGCGGTCGTAGTTGAGGATGGCGCCGCCGAGGCGGCGCTCGGCCTCGCGCGCTTCCTGCTGCTCGCCGCGGTAGAACGCGATCGACTCGGCGTTGTCCCGGATGTGCACCAGGCCGTAGCGGAAATCCGCCTCGAGCTTCAGCTGCTGGTAGTTCAGCACCACCAGCTTCCGGCTGGCGAACACCACCAGCGCCGTGCCCCCCACCGAATAGGCCAGCAGGAGCAGGGCGAGCCGGTCGTTGATGCTCCACAGCACAATGATGAAGCTCACGAAGGTGAGCAGCGCCGAGAGGATCTCCACCGTGACGCTCAGACTCGTGCCGGTGAAGCTGGCGGTGTCCTGGGAGATGCGCTGGTCGGGGTTGTCGATCTCCTCGTGGCTCTCCTCATTGGGATTGAGGATGTAGTAGGCGCGGTTGGACAGATAGCGGCTCAGCAGGCGGCCGCTCAGCCACTCGCGCCAGAGCAGCCCCAGCTTGGGGATCAGATAGCTCTGGATCGCCCGGATCGGCAGCGCCAGCACCAGGCAGAAGGCATAGATGCCCACCGTCTTCCAGAACCCGTCCTGGTCGTAGGCCACCAGGGTGTTGTCGACATTGCGGGCGATGAAGCTGATGCCCACGTTGATCCCGTTGATCACCAGGATCAGCAGGGTGATCACGCCCATCAGCAGCCAGGGCAGCCAGCGCCCCTGGCGCAGCTTGGCCCGCGCCGAGCCGAAGGCCAGCAGCCCGCCGGCGAACAGCACCATCAGCGCCAGGCCGATCGGGCCGCTCCAGAGGGCGGTCACCTGCTGGGGCACGCCAGGCAGGAAGCGGTCGCGCAGGCCGGGGATCAGCATCCCGGTGAGGGCCACCGTGCCGGTGAGTAGGAGCAGGGTGAGGCCCACCACCACCGCCAGCAGCGCGGCCACCAGCAGCAGGAACTGCCACGATCCGCTCTCCTCCAGCGGCAGGAAATACGGCTGGGCCAGGCGCTGCAGCTTGCCGAGCTGATCGCGGAAGGCCTTCAGGAGACGCATGAACGGCTGCAGGTGGCGCCATTCTCGCCGTCGGACGACCCGTTCAGCCTGGCGGCCACTGCAGTGGCCGGCCGCCGATCACGTGCACGTGGAGGTGGAAGACCGTCTGGCCGGCCTCGCCGCCGGAGTTGATCACCGTGCGCCAGCTGCTCAGCCCCTCCTGCCGTGCCACCCGGGCGGCCACCAGCAGCAGATGACCCAGCAGCGGCGCATGGCGCTCCTCGGCATCGGCCAGGTTCACCAGCGGCTCGCGCGGGATCACCAGCACGTGCACCGGCGCCTGGGGCTGGATGTCGCGGAAGGCCAGGCAGAGGTCGTCGGAGTGGACCGCATCGCAGGGGATCTCGCCGCGGAGGATCCGGGCGAAGATCGTGTCGCTGGCGGCCATGGCACGGAGCGGCGAGGGGACGGGGAGCGGAGGTCCGAGACGGGCGGGGTACTGGTGAAGGGTCCGCCGCCCTTCCGCCGATGTTGGCACGGTGCAGCAGTGCCGCCCTGCAGGGCCTCGATGCCGCCGAGGTGGTGGTGGAGGTGGACATCGCGCCGGGGCTGCCGGGGCTGCAGATCGTGGGGCTGGCGGATGCGGCGGTGCGGGAGTCGCGCGAGCGGGTGCGGTCGGCACTCCGCCACAGCGGTTTCCGGGTGCCGCTGACCCGCGTGATCGTGAGCCTGGCCCCGGCCGACCGGCGCAAGGAGGGGCCGTCGTTCGATCTGCCGATCGCCCTGGGACTGCTGCTGGCCTCCGGTCAGTTGCCGCCGCCACGGCTGGAGGGGGTGTGGAGCGCGGGCGAACTCAGCCTCGACGGCAGGCTTCGGCCGGTGCGCGGCATGCTCGCCCTGGCGCTGGCAGCCCGTGGCGCCGGGGCCCGCGCTCTGGTGGTGCCCGCCGCCAATGGAGCGGAGGCGGGCCTGGTGCGGGGGCTGCGGGTGTGGCCAGCCCACGACCTGGCCGAGGTGGCGGACCTGCTGCAGGATCGGTGCCAGCCCGACAAGCCGGCCCCGGCCGACGCCGGACCGCCTCCAAGCGAACCGGATCTGGCGGACGTGCGCGGCCAGGTCCACGGCCGCCGGGCCCTGGAGATCGCCGCCGCCGGCGGCCACCACCTGCTGCTGGTGGGTCCACCCGGCAGTGGCAAGACGATGCTGGCCCGGCGCCTGGCGGGCCTGCTGCCGCCCCTGCCCCATGCCGAGGCACTCGAACTCACCCAGGTGCATTCGGTGGCCGGCCTGCTGACGCCCCACGGGGCGCTGCTGCGGCGCAGGCCCTTCCGGGCACCGCACCACAGCTGCACCGGTGCCGCCCTGATCGGCGGTGGGGGCAGCCCGAGGCCCGGGGAACTGTCGCTCGCCCATCACGGCGTTCTCTTCCTCGACGAACTGGCGGAGTTCCGTCGCGAGGTGCTCGAGCAGCTGCGCCAGCCCCTCGAGGAGGGAGAGGTGTGGCTCAGCCGGGCACGGCAACGCTGCCGCTTCCCCTGCCAGGTGGCCCTGGTGGCCGCCACCAACCCCTGTCCCTGCGGCTGGTTCGGGGATCCGGAACGGTCCTGCAGCTGCGGCGAGGGCCGGCGGCTGCGCTACTGGTCGAGGCTGTCGGGGCCGTTGCTCGACCGGATCGATCTGCAGGTGGTGATGCGCCGGCCCCCGGCGGAGACCCTGGTGGAGGGCTATGCGGGGCAGGAAGCCGCCGCCGGTGCGGAGCGGCGGGAGTGCAGCGCCGCGGTGGCCCAGCGGGTGCGGGCAGCCCGGCTGCGCATGGAGCGGCGCAATCCCGAAGGACGCCCCAACAGCCAGCTGGCGGCTGATGGGCTGCGTGATCACGCCGCTCTCTCCGCCGAGGGGGTGGAGCTCTGGCGGCAGGCCATCGAGAGCCGGCAGCTCAGCGCCCGCTCGGCGGAGAGGCTGCTGCGGGTGGCCCGCACGATCGCCGATCTCGAGGAGAGCCGTTCGGTGGAACCGGCCCATCTGGCGGAAGCTCTCACCTACCGCTCCTTCGATCGGATGCAGAGCTTCGATCGGATGGACGGTCAGGTATCGGACCGATGAGGGCAGCGGGAGGCGTTCAGCGGCGGCGACGGCGCTGCTGGGCTTTGCGCTTGTACTTCTCGGTGGGGGTTTCGTGGTGACGCAGGCGCTTGAGGTCGGCGAAGATGCCCGCCTTGGACACCTGACGCTTGAAGCGGCGCAGTGCCGATTCGATGCCTTCGTTTTCGCCGACGGTGACCTGGGTCATGAACCCCGCAGTTGTGCTGAGAGTCCGTCAATGTAGCAATCAGCGCTGCAGGCCCCTCGAAGGCTGGGGCGAGGTGACCTGGCGGATCACCGGAGTGCTGAGTGCTGGAGTCAACCCGCTCGGAGCGGAACCGGCGGGAGCCGCGCCCGCGGGCGGGGGGGTCTTCGGCGCTGCCGGCATTGGCGCAACAGGCGCTGGTGCGCTGGACGTGGGCGCCGCGGTCTCCTGACCCGGCCAGCTCTCGCGGTAGAGGTACACGTGGCCGAGGGCCCGGTTGCCGAAGTGACGCCGCATCAGCCGCCAACCCGGCTCCGGCACGAACTGAAGGAAACCGCTGTCGTGGCCGTTGGTGCGGGCCACGATCATCTCCGGACCGCTCTGGCCGCGGGTGGGGGCGGCCAGCAGGATGTTGTCGCTGCCCTGGCGCACCACGCTGAGCCGGTACACCGTGGCCAGGTCGGTGCCTCCCACCCGCAGTGAGTAGCCGTTGGCATCGATGTAACGGGTGCAGATGCCGGTGAAGTCGAAGCTGCCGAGCAGCGGATCCACCCGGGCCGGGGAGCTGCCGCTGGTGGCGAAGCAGGGACGGCGGTTGCTGATCTGCTCGTAGATGTTGAGCTGGGCGCGAGTGCCGTCACCGATCGGGGCGGCCACCAGCACAAAGCGGGTCTGGTCGACCTCGCGGGCATCGAAGAGAGCCCCCTGGGCTCGGACGGCGGGCAGGGCCCCGGCCAGGAGCGGCAGCAGGGCCAGCGACGCGAGGGCATGGGGCAGCCGGTCGGAACGCTTCACGGCCAGGGGGAACCAACGTGGGCCCGATCGTAGAAGTGGGATCGGGAAGGGCCAGGCACCCTCAGGCCGGCTTGTTGAGACGAATTGCGACCAGCAGGCTGACCACGGTGCCCGGCAGGCAGGCCGCCAGGATCAGCCGGGTGGTGTTCACACCGAGGTCGGGATCGCCGTAGGAGAGCTCGAAGACCGAGCCGGTGGCGGCGATGCCCAGCAGACACGCCAGGGCCAGGAACACCCCGGCCAGCGGTTTCATCGGCATCGGGGGATCAGCGCAGGGATTGGACGTCGTGGCGGCGGAAGCCGTGCTCCTGCAGCTCCTCGTTGAGGCTCAGCTCATCGGTGACCCGGTCGACGAAGAGGACCCCCTGGAGATGGTCCATCTCGTGCTGGATGCAGCGGGCCAGCAGGCCGTCGGCCTTGAGCCGCCGCGGCCGGCCGTTCTCGTCACGGAAGCTCACCTCGATCGTGCTCGGGCGCAACACCGGCAGGTACACGCCGGGGATGCTGAGGCAGCCCTCCTCGTAGGTGTCGAGCGAGGCACCGGCGGCACCGATCTCGGGGTTGACCAGCACCAGCGGCGGTGTGGCGGCGTTCTCGGGGTCGAGGTCGATCACCAGCAGCTGCTTGTGCACGCCTACCTGGGGGGCGGCCAGGCCGATGCCGCGGGCGGTGTACATGCTGCGAAGCATGTCGCGGGCCAGATCCCGCACCGACTCGTCGACCTTGCTGATGCGTCGGGCGGGCTGACGCAGCACCTGATCGCCCAGAGTGCGGATGGCAAGCGGAGGCTGCTCCAGCACCTCCTTCGGCACCTGCACGCTCCGGCTGCTCTGCTCCGCCTGGCGGGCCATCTGGGCGAAGCTGCTGGCCAAGGCATCACCTGAAACGATGGGGCGATTGTAGGAGCCGCGCACGGGGGCAGGCTGTTGAGCGGGACGCAGGGGAAAGGAGGGGTGAGCGCCCACGGGGCCGCCGCCCCGCTGGCGGCCCGGGTGGCGCTGGGACGGGCGCCGACGATCAAGGAGCCGCGCTGGTGGCGGGGGCGGCTGTTCTGGCTGGAGCAGCGCCCCCACGAGAAAGGCCGCACCACCCTGATGGGCCGCTCCACATCCGAGGGAGCGACGATCGAGCTGACGCCGGGTTCCTGGAACCTGCGCAGCCGGGTGCACGAGTACGGCGGCGGCGCCTACACCCAGGGGGCCACGGCGGCGGGCCACTCCCGGGTGGTGTTCGTGCACGACGATGACCGCTGCCTCTGGTGCCTGGATCCGGACGATCCCGCCAGCCCCCCGTGGCGGCTCACCGCGCCGACGCCGCGGGCCTTCGCCGATGGGCTGATCGACGCCCGCCGCGACCGCTGGATCGGGGTGATGGAGTCGGAGGGCCGCGACCGGCTGGTGGCCGTTCCCCTGGCGGGCGGCGAGCCGCGGATCCTGCGCGAGGCGGCCGACTTCTGCGGCTATGCCGTGCTGGGGCCCGCCGGCGACCGGCTGGCCTGGGTGGAGTGGGAGCAGCCGTTCATGCCCTGGCAGCGGAGCCGGCTGTGGCTGGCGCACCTCGGAGCCGACGGCAGCCTCGGCCAGCCCAGGATCGTGGCCGGCAGCGGAGCGCACCCGGCGGAGCCGGCCTGTTCGGTGTTCCAGCCGCTGTGGCTGCCCGAGGGCGATCTGGTGGTGGCGAACGACCGCAGCGGCTGGTGGAACCTGGAGCGCCTGCCGGCAGCGGCGGTGGCGGCGGCGCTGGATGGGGCGGCGGATGGGGCGATGGAGGGGGCCGGCCGCGACGCCTGGATCCCGCTGCTGCCGATGGAGGCCGAGTTCGCCATGCCGCAGTGGGTGTACGGCATGCGCACCACGGCCTGGGACGGGCAGCACCTGGTGGCGGCGGCCTGCCGCCAGGGCCGCTGGGAGCTGGGCCGGATCATGCGGACCGGAGCGGACCCCGCCGCCGGACGCTGGGAACCGATCGCCTGCCCCTTCGACGATCTGGCCGCCCTGACGGCGGAAGAGGGCCGGCTGGTGGCGGTGGCCAGCAGTCCCACCACGGGCTCGGGGCTGCTCACGCTGGAGATCGCCAGCGGAGCCTGGAGCCATCAACCGGCAGGGCCGGCGAACCGGCCCGACGCCGTGGCCCAGGCCCTGCCGGCCGAGGCGATCAGCCGGCCGGAGGCCTTCTGGTTCGAGGGCCACGGGGGCCTGCCCACCCACGCCTGGTACTACCCCCCCCGCGGCGGTGCCTCAGCGGAGGCGCCGCTGCTGGTGAAGTGCCACAGCGGCCCCACCGGCATGGCGCGCACGGGCCTGAGCCTGGCCATCCAGTTCTGGACCTCACGGGGCTGGGGGGTGGTGGATGTGAATTACGGCGGCTCCACCGGCTTCGGCCGCGCCTACCGGGAACGGCTCAATGGGCAGTGGGGGGTGGTGGACGTGGCCGACTGCGCCGCCGCAGCCCGGGCGCTGGTGGCGGCGGGGCGGGCGGGGGCGCAGCGGATCGCCATCGAGGGCGGCAGCGCCGGCGGCTTCACCGTGCTGGCGGCGCTCTGCTTCAGCGACGTGTTCCGCGCCGGCGCCTGCCGCTACGCCGTGGCCGACCCGAGCGCCCTGGCGATCGCCAGCCATCGCTTCGAGGCCCGCTACTTCGACAGCCTCCTGGGCCCCTGGCCGCAGGCGCGGGCGGTGTACGAGCAGCGCTCCCCGCTGCTCCACGCTGGGCGCATCCACTGCCCGGTGATCTTCTTCCAGGGCCTCGACGATCGGGTGGTGCCCCCCGAGCAGACCGAGCGGATGGCCCTGGCGCTCAGCGACAACGGCGTGCCGGTGGAGGTGCACCGGTTCGCCGGGGAGGGGCACGGCTTCCGCTCCGATGCGGTGCAGATCCAGGTGCTCGAGGCCACCGAAGCCTTCTTCCGCCGCCATCTCGCCCTGTGACGGCACCGCAGGAGGGATGGGGTGAGGCGATCGCCTGGTTGGCGGCGGCGGGCGGGATCCTGGCGCTTCTGCTGGCCATCGCCCTGGCGATCGGTGGCCGGCTGGGGCTCAAGCGCTGGGGGATCCCGGAGGCCCTGCTGGCCGGAACCCTGGGGCTGCTGGTGGCGCCATCGGGGCTGCTGCCGCTGATCCCGCCACCGGTGATGGCCCTCTGGGACGGACTGCCCCTGCCCCTGCTCACCCTGGTGTTCGCCACGCTGCTGCTCGGCAAGCCGCTGCCCAGGCTGGCGGGGCTGTGGCGGCCCCTCTCCGGGCAGGTGCTGCTGGCGCTCACCCTGGCCTTCGGCCAGTACCTGGTGGGGGGTCTGGCGGTGCTGTTCGTGCTCCAGCCCCTGTTGGGGGTGCATCCGCTGATGGCCTGCCTGATCGAGGTGGCCTACGAGGGGGGACACGGCTCGGCCGCGGCCATGGGACCCAGTTACGCCAGCCTGGGCTTCGCCAGCGGCCAGGCCCTGGGGCTGGCGATGGCCACGGTGGGGCTGCTGGCCGCTTCGGTGGTGGGGGGCATCGTGGTGGTGCTGGCCCGCCGCCGTCCTGGGCTGATCGGCACCGCGGCGAGGGACGGGGCTCCCCCCGCCGGCGCTCCGGATGGACAGCCTTTGGAGCACAGACCGCCGGCCACCACGCCACCGGGCCCGGCGGCCTGGGCGGTGAACCTGGCCCTGGCCGGGGTGGCGGTGCTGCTGGGTGCGGCGATCCTGGCGGCGCTGCAGCGGCTGGCGCCCCTGCTGGGCCATGGGATCACCGCGGTGGTGGACGCCCTGCCGGTGTTTCCGCTGGCGATCGCCGGCTCTCTGCTGGTGCGGCTGCTGCTGGAGAGAACGGGGCGCCAGGGCCTGGCCTCGGCGGCGGTGCAGGGCCAGGTGGGGGCGATCTCGGCGGATCTGCTGATCACCGCCGCCACCGCCTGCCTGGATCTGAGCCTGCTGCGCCACGATTGGGTGTCGCTGAGCGTGCTGGCGGTGGCCGGACTGGGGTGGAACCTGGCGGTGGTGCTGCTGCTGGCTCCCCGCTTCCTGCCGCCCGACTGGTTCGAACGGGCGATCATCGAGTTCGGCCAGGCCACCGGCGTGGCCGCCAGCGGCCTGCTGCTGCTGCGCATGGCCGACCCGGACGACCGCAGCGACGCCCTGCCCGCTTTCTCGATCAAGCAGCTGCTCCTGCAGCCCTTCCTGGCCGGCGGGGTGATCACGGTGGTGGCGCCGCTGGCGATCGATGGCTGGGGGCTGCCGGCCTGGACCGGCCTCTGCCTGGCTCTGGTGGTGACCTGGATCGGGCTGGGCCTGGCGCTGGGAAGGCGGTAGGGGCCCTCAGCGCACCATCGCCGCCACGTTCCCCCCATCCACGGTGAGCACGGCACCGGTGGTGCGCTCCATCTGGGCGAGAGCCACGAAAGCCTCGGCCACATCGCCGGCACGCACCTCCCGGGCCAGCAGATTCCCCGCCATGTACACGTCCTCGCTGACGCCCCTGGCGGCGGAGCGCTGGCGGATCATGGCGTCATCGAGCAGGCCGGAGCGGATGCGATCGGCATTGATGGCGTTGGCGCGGATGCCCTCGGCGCCACCCTCCAGGGCGTACTGCCGCATCAGCGCCAGCAGGGCAGCCTTGGCGATGCCGTAGGCACCGAAGTTCGGACCGGGATTGAGCGCCTGCTTGCTGGCGTTGAACAGCAGCTGCCCGCCCATGCCCTGGGCCCGGAACACGGCCATGGCCGCCTGCGCCACAGCCTGGTGGGCGAAGAAGTTGAGTTCGAAGCAGGCGCGCAGCTCCGCCTCGGGCAGCTCGGCCATGGGACCGGTCCAGGCGGCGCCGGCGTTGCTCACCACCGCGTCGAGGCCGCCGAAATGCGCGGCCACCGCGTCGAAGGCCGCCCGCAGCGAGGCCCGGTCGGTCACGTCGCAGGCCAGGCTCAGGGCACGCTTGCCGCAGGCCGCGGCAACCTCTGCCGCGGCGGCGCCATCGCGATCCAGCACCGCCACCTCGGCACCCTGGACGGCGAAGGCGCGGGCGGTGGCGGCACCGATCCCGCCACCGCCGCCGGTCACCACCACCACCCGGCTGGCCAGCGGCTTCTCCGAGCCCTTGCCGAGCTTGGCCTGCTCCAGGCTCCAGTACTCCATGTCGAAGGTGTCGGCCTCATCCACCGGCTCGAAGCGGCCCACCGCCTCGGCCGCCAGCAGGGTCTGGGCCCAGGCCTCGGCGATGTCCGCCACCACGGCAGCCTCGGAGGCCGAGCGGCCGAGGCCGATCAGCCCCAGGCCGGGAATGGCCACCAGCCGGGGCAGGGGATCGAGCGGCTTCTTGATGCCGCCGGCGCGGGCGTTCTGGCGGGCGAAGCAGGCCCGGTAGTCGGCGATGTAGGCGGCCAGCGCAGCCTCGATCTCGGGCAGGCCGGGATCGGCGCCCAGCACCAGGGGGAAGGCCTTCGTGCGGATCACGTGGTCGGGGGTGGCGACGCCGCGGCGGGCCCAGCCCGGCAGGCGGGGATCGTTCACCACCGAAAGGGCCAGGGGCGTGGCGCGCAGGGTCAGCAGCCAGCGCTCAGCAGCAGCCTGACCCCCGGCGGCCCGGGCCAGGGCGCCGCGCAACTGCGGCAGCAGGGCCGCCGCACCGCCGGTGGGCTCCGGCACGGCCGGCAGAGGGCTCACCACCCGGGCCTCCTGCGCCCGCTGAATCCGCTCCTCGGCCAACCGCACCAGCGCGATCATCCGCTCGTAGCTCTGGCGTGCCGTGGCGCCGAAGGAGAACAGGCCGTGCTTCAGCAGCACCATGCCCTCCAGCTCCACGCCGGCGGCACGTGCCCGGGCTTCGGCCTCCTCGTAGGCCGCCGCCGCCGCCAGCGCCAGCGCGAAGCCGGGCATCACGTAGGGCACGAGCGCCACCCGATCGCCGTAAACCTGGCGGCAGATCGCCTCGGCATCGGGCTGGTCGGCCAGGGCCAGCAGGGCGATGGCGTGGGTGTGGTCGACGAAGCGGTGGGGCAGGAACGCATGCAGCAGCGCCTCCACCGACGGATTGGGGGCGGCCGGGTCGATCAGGTTGCGGCGCTGGGCCGCCACCATGTCCTCGTCGCTGAGGGCATCCAGGGCCCGCAGCGCCTGCAGGGGCTCCAGCCGCACGGCCGGATGGCCCGGCGGCTCGATGGTGGCCAGGTCCCAGCCCGAACCCTTCACGCACAGCACCGGGATCGTCTCGCCCAGGAGGCCCGTCGCGGTGGTTTTCACCGAGGTGTTGCCGCCGCCATGCAGCACCAGCTCGGCATCGGCCCCCAGCAGGCGGGCGCTGTAGGTGCGCAGGGCCAGGTCCTCGCTCACCCCCTCGGCGCCGTAGCGGGCGACCGCCGCGGCAGCCTCGGTGTCCGACCAGCGGTTGAGCACGGGCATGGGGGGCGCCGGTGGGGAAGGGCTGGGGCCGAGGCTACGGGGCGCGCGTCCTAGCGTCGAAGCGCCCGGGGGAGAAGTCCATCGACCGGCCGCGGCCCCGCACCTGGTGGGGGAGAAACTGGTTCTGGGTGGCGCCGGCCGGCTGCCTCACGGCGCTGGCCGGCGTGGTGGGTTTCGTGGCCCTGGTCCTCACGCTGCTGTTCGGCGCGGTGCGCTCCAGCACACCGTTTCGGCATGCCCTGGCCCGGGCCCAGGCCGATCCGATCGTGCGCGGCAGCCTGGGCAGCCCGATCCGCGATGGTCTGTTCCCCTCGGGCGCTTTCCGCAGCGGGGCTGGCGGGGGCAGCGCCCGGCTGGCGATCCCGCTCGAGGGCAGCCGTGGCCGCGGCACCCTCTACGTGGTGGCCAGCCAGGCGGAGGGGCGCTGGCGCTACACCACGCTGGTGGTGCGGCTCGAATCCTCCGGCAACCGCATCGACCTGCTGCAGAGCACCATCTGAATCCCCTGCCCACCGCGTCCCGCCGATGAAAGCCGTCGCCGCCACCCGTGCCCTGCCCAGCAGCGACCCCGGCTGCCTGATCGATCTGAACCTGCCGACGCCGGTGCCGGGTGATCACGACCTGCTGGTGCGGGTGGCGGCGGTGAGCGTGAACCCGATCGACACCAAGGTGCGCCAGTCGCTGCCCGCCGCCGACGACGGCGAACCGCGGGTGCTGGGCTGGGATGCGGCCGGGGTGGTGGAGGCGGTGGGGCCGTCGGTGCGCCGCTTCCGCCCCGGCGAGGCGGTGATGTTCGCCGGAGCCCTGAACCGCCCCGGCACCAATGCCGAACTCACCCTCGTCGACGAGCGGATCGTGGGCCGCAAGCCCCGCCAGCTCTCCTTCGCGGAGGCGGCGGCTCTGCCGCTCACCGGCCTGGCCGCGTGGGAGGCCTTGTTCGAGCGGCTCGGCTTCAATCCCCACGGCGCCGATGCCGGGCGGATGCTGCTGCTGATCGGCGCGGCCGGCGGGGTGGGCTCGATCGCCATCCAGCTGGCCAAACAGGCGGGCCTGGGTGTGATCGCCACCGCCTCGCGGCCCGAAAGCCAGGCCTGGGTACGGCAGCTGGGGGCCGATGCCGTGATCGATCACCGGCTGCCGCTGGCGCCGCAGCTGATCGAGCTGGGCGTGCCGCAGGTGGATGCGATCGCCAACCTCCATGACACCACTGCCTACTGGGAGACGATGGCGGAGGTGATCCGGCCCCAGGGGGCGATCACCGCCCTGGTGAGCTGCGGCGCCCCGGTCGACCTCAACCGGCTCAAGAACAAGAGCGTGCGCTTCGCCTGGGAATTCATGTTCACCCGCTCCCTCTACGGCACGTCCGATCTGGCCGAACAGGGCACGATCCTGGCGGCGATCGCCACGTTGGTGGATGCCGGCAAGCTGCGCAGCACCCTCACATCGGAGCTTGGCCCGATCGACGCCGCCCATCTGCGCCTGGCCCACGCCCAGCTCGAGACCGGCAGCACCATCGGCAAGTTGGTGGTGGCGAACGACGGGATCTGAGCGTTCAGACCTTGAGCGGGCCGGCCCCGTAGAGACTCCGCAGCCCCTGCTCGCTGGCTTCAGCCACGCCCCGCTCGGTGATCAGGGCCGTCACCAGTCGGGCCGGGGTGACGTCGAAGGCGGGGTTGAAGCCGGCGCTGCCGTCAGGTACCAGCTGCACGCTCACCGCTGCAGCAGCGGCTCCCGCATCGGCTCCGTCCTCCAGCCGGCCGGGGATGTGGGTCACCTCGCGGCCCGAGCGGGCCTCGATGGGGATCTCCGCCACCCCGTCGGCGATCGTCCAGTCGATCGTGGAGGCGGGCAGGGCCACGTAGAAGGGCACGCCGTTGTCATGGGCCGCCAGGGCCTTGAGGTAGGTGCCGATCTTGTTGCACACATCGCCGGTGCGGGTGGTGCGGTCGGTGCCCACGATCACCGCATCAACCCGGCCGTGCTGCATCAGATGGCCGCCGGCGTTGTCCACGATCACCGTATGGGGCACCCCCTCACGGCCCAGCTCGAAGGCCGTCAGGCTGGCCCCCTGGTTGCGGGGACGGGTCTCATCGACCCACACGTGGATGGGGATGCCGGCGCGGTGGGCCTTGTAGATCGGTGCCAGGGCCGTGCCCCAGTCGACCGTGGCCAGCCAGCCGGCGTTGCAGTGGGTGAGCACGTTCAGCGGCTCCGCCTGGCGCTCGGCCGGCCGGGCCGCCGCCAGCTGGAGGAAGATCGCCAGGCCGTGGTCGCCGATGGCCTCGCACATGGCCACGTCCTCGTCGGCGATGGCGGCCGCCTCCGCCTTCGCCGCCTCGGCCCGCTCGGCCGGCGGCAGGGGGCTCACCCTCTGGCGCACGCGCTCGAGGGCCCAGCGCAGGTTGATGGCCGTGGGGCGGGTAGCCGCCAGCCGCTCGAAGGCGGCCACCAGGGAGTCATCGCCGGGATCGGCCTGCAGGGCCAGCATCAGCCCGTAGGCGCCGGTGACGCCGATCAGCGGCGCCCCCCGCACCACCATCGTCGCGATCGCCTCGGCGGCTTCCTCCAGAGTGGTGAGGGAGCGGGTGGTGAAGCGGTGCGGCAGCTGGGTCTGATCGATCACCCCCACCGAGCGGCCGCCCTCCTCCAGCCAGATGGTGCGCCAGGCCTTGCCGTCGATGTTCATGGTGGAGGGGGAGAGAGAGCGGGTGAAGGCGATCATCCCTGCCGGCCGTCGGAACGGTCGATGCGCCGGTAGCCGAACCAGTCAGGCAAGAGGGGCTGGCTACGGCCCTGCGGATCCGGAACGAGATGCACATGCCACCCCTGCAGCAGGTCCAGGGGCAGACAGTCGTCCACCGCATGCAGGTCGTCCCTGTGCCGCCCCTCGGCATCCGGCAGGCCGCGGCGCAGGGCCCGGACCCGGGCGGCCTGAGGCGTGGGGGCAACCACCAGAAGGAACTGATGCAGCTCCGCCAGCTGCCGGGGGTCGTAGCCCCCCAGGTTCACGAACCACAGCCGCTCCGCACCCTGCGCCGGCTCCGGCCGCAGTTCCACCCGGAAACCGTCCACGAAGTGCACGCCCATCCAGCTGTCGAGGTGAAGGCCACGGCGGGCTCCGAACCACTGCTGGCGCAGGGCGGCGAAGGTGTCCTCGATCCGCTCTCCCACCACGAAGCGCACGTCGTGGAGCTCGATATGGGCCCCGGCCGTGCGGCCGCCGAGCACCACCAGGAACAGGCAAGGCGCCACAGGGCCTGCCGGCACCTCGCTCTCCGTGGATGCCCGTGAGTCCATGGCGCGGCGGGATGAGGAGAACGGCCGGCCGCCTGCGGGCGGGGAACGGCATCGGGCCTACCTTGCCGAAAAGCGCTGCCCTCCCCATGCCCTGGCCTGCCATCCGGTCGCTGCGCTCCGCGCTGCTCGGCCTGAGTCTGATCGCCCTCGGCACCACCGCCGCCCTGGCAGCACCGGCCGGCTCGGTGCTGGCCGGCCTGAAGCTGCCGCTGCCGAAGCCGGCTACCCGGCTGGCCGCCGCCAACGCCATCGGGCAGACCAGCCTCAACACCCAGCTGGCCGGCACGCCGGACGGGCTGCTGGCCAAGGTTCGCGCGTCGCTGTCGGCGCAGGGCTATCGGGAGCGGCAGGTGAACACGGTGAGCGGGACGTGGGGTTTCAACCTGGTGATGGACCCACCGGCCGACACGATGGTGGACGGCACTCCCTCCGGCAAGACCGCTGCCCTGGTGCTGCAGGCCACGGTCCTCGGCCCCGGCCAGCTGAACTTGAACGTCCGCTTCGAGGGGCTCTGAGCAGGGCCGCCGGCATCCACGCTCCGGAGGCAGTGACGCTCAGCCTGAGACCCATCCGGGATTCACTTAGATTGCCGACACCTCGCGCGGTGACCACGATGGCCGGCAACCCCGTCCCCTGGTTCGAGATCTACGTGGCCGACATGGCCCGCGCCCGCGCCTTCTACGAAACGGTGTTCGGCGTGGTGCTCGAGCAGCTTCCCGTGGAGGGGATGGAGTACTGGTCGTTCCCGGGGGACGACAGTCGCTATGGCGCCGGAGGCGCGCTGGCGAAGATGGAGGGGGTCGCCCCGGGGCCCGGCGGCAGCCTGGTGTACTTCGGCTGCGAAGACTGCGCCGTGGAAGAGGCCCGGGTGGAGGCGGCCGGCGGCAAGGTGGTACGCCCGAAGATGTCGATCGGCCCCTACGGCTTCATCTCCCTGCTCACCGACAGCGAGGGCAACATGATCGGGCTCCATTCCATGGCCTGAGGCTCCCGGCCCTTGGTTCAGCCGTAGCCGAAGCGGCGCACGAACCAGCTCTTCACCAGCTGGGTGAGGGTGATGTAGCCGAGCAGGATCACGGCCAGCCAGGCGAAGTAGGGCATGGGCAGCGGCACCAGATCGATGGCGGCGCCGATGGGGGTGAAGGGCAGGGCAAGGCCGATCACCACCGCCGTGGCGGTGCCGCTGATCACGTTGGTGCCGAGGAAGCAGAGATTCACCAGCTCCAGCGGCTCACCTCCCTGTCGCTGCTCGGGCGGCAGAAGCACATGCTTCTCCGCCGGCAGCGACTCGCCGGTGAGAGCGGCCTGGCTCACGAACAGATCCTTCGACGTCAGCACCCGCACGTCGGCCGGGATCATGTCGCCCGCCGCCAGCAGCACCACGTCGCCGGGCACCAGCCGATCGATCGGCACCTCCTCCTGCAGCGGTCCGCCGGCGTCGAGCTGCAGCCCGAGGTCGGCGGCCAGGCCGGGGGAGATGTCCCGGCGAGCATCGCGGCGCTTCACCGTGGCCGTGGTGTGCACCATCCGCCGCAGGCCTTCGGCCGCCCGCACGGAGCGGTACTCCTGGGAGAAGCGCAGGCCCACGCTGAACAGGATCATGCCGCTGATGATCAGGGCGGCCCTGCCGTCACCGCTGAGCAGCGACACCGCCGCCAGGGAGGCCAGCAGGGCCACCAGCGGATTGTGCGGAAGGTGGCGAACAGCTGCACGAACCAGGCAACGGGCTTCTCCTGGGCGATCCGGTTGGGGCCGAGCCGCTCGAGGCGCAGGCGTGACTGCAGCCCGCTGAGCCCATCCGGGGAGGTGTTGAGCCGGCCCAGCAGCTCCGCAGCCTCCTCCCGGGCGGCCTGGAGCAGGCTCTCGGTGGCGGAGGGAGTGGCCGCCGGCGCTGCCGGTTCAGCCCTGCGGCGGTGGCCTAGCCGGGAGGCCACGAGCCACCGGCGGCGGCGATCTCACCCCTGTCCATGACGGCACCCGGCTGGGAGCGTTCCGACCGTAGCCAGGTCGTCACGCTGGCGCCGGGCCTAGCGTCACCGCAGCACCACGCCCGTCCCTGCGCCCGCCCCGGCATGGAGTTCTTCGATCGCCAGTGGGCCACCTACCGCCGGGTCGTCGACCTCGACCTCATGGAGCACCGGGGCCTCTGCGAGGCCACCCGCACGGCGCTCGAGGGCTGGCTGGCGGCACGGCCGGCCGCCGCCCCCGCCCGCATGGTCGACCTGGGCTGCGGCGATCTCGCCCTGCTGACTCCGCTGCTGCGGCAACTGCCCCTCGACTCCTACCTCGGCGTCGACCTCTGCGGCCCGGTGCTGCCGCGGGCGGCGGCCGGCCTCGGTGCGGTGCCCTACCCCTGCGGCTGGCGTGAGCAGGACCTGCTCACCTGGGCACTCGACGACACCGCAGGCGAGCCCGACGGCGGAGGAACGGTGGATCTGATCCACACCAGCTTCGCCGTGCATCACCTCGACGACGGCGACAAGGCCCGCTTCCTCGCCGCCGCCCGCCGCCGTCTGGCCCCCGGGGGCCTGATGCTCTGGGCCGATGTGTTCCGCCAGGCGGGCGAGAGCCTCGGGGCCTACGTGGAGCGCTACGTGGCCCGCATCCACCGGGACTGGGGCGCTCTGGCCGAGGAGCAGCGTCAGCAGGTGATCGATCACCTCAGCCAGTTCGATCGCCCCGCCGACGGCGCCGCCATCCAGGCCGCCGCCGAGGCCTGCGGCTGGCGATGGGAATGGCTGTGGCGCGGCAGCCACCGGGCCGAGGCCCTGGCCCGGCTCACCCCGATCGCCTGATCGCCCCGCCGGATCTCAGGGCCGGATCTCCACCGGGGTGCCGATGGCGGTGCGCGGGAACAGCCAGCGGGCGGTGGCGCTGCTGGTGCGGATGCAGCCGTGGCTGCGCGCCACCCCGAAGCACTGCCCGGCCCGCTCCTGCCAGGGCGCCGGATGCAGGCAGGTGCGATCGGGCGCCAGCCCACCCCCGCTCAGGCAGAGCACGTTCGGCACCGCCGGGATGCGGTAGTCGGCACCCACCAGCGGCGTGACGGCGTACTTGCTGCCGATCGTGAACTGGCCGGTGGGCGTGGGCGTGGCGCTCCGCCCGCTCGACACCAGCGCCGCATAGATCAGCCGCCGCTCGGCGTCGTAGGCGTAGAGCTTCTGCTCCGACAGATCGATCAGCAACGCCGCCACCATCTCGAGCATCGCCGCGTCGCGGCTCAGCCGTGCTCGCGCAGGAACGCCACGCTGCTCGCCAGCTCTTCGGCGAGCCGGTCGATCTCCTCGAAGCTGGTGGTGAAGCTGAGGCTGGCGCGCGCCGAGCCGGCGATGCCGTAGTGGCGGTGCAGCGGCTGGGTGCAGTGGTGGCCGCTGCGGATGCAGATGCCGCTGGCATCGAGCAGGGCGGCGATGTCGTTGGCGTGCAGACCCTCCACCGTGAAGGCCGCCAGGGCACCACGGTCGGGCTGCTGCTCCGGCGTGGGCCCCAGAACCCGCAGGCCCTCGATGGCCTGCAGCCGGGCGAACAGCCGCCGGGTGAGCCGCTGCTCCCAGGCATGGATGCGCTCCAGCCCGATGCCGCGCAGGTAGTCCAGGGCGGCCCCCATCCCCACCGCCTCACCGATCGCCGGCGTGCCCGCCTCGAACTTGTGGGGCAGTTCGGCCCAGGTGCTGTGGTCGAGGTACACGTCCTGGATCATCTCGCCGCCACCGAGAAACGGCGGCATCGCCTCCAGCAGCGCCTCGTGGGCCCAGAGGAACCCCATCCCGGTGGGCCCGCAGAGCTTGTGGGACGAACCCACCAGGAAATCAGCCCCCAGGGCCTGCACGTTCACCGGCAGGTGGGCGAGGCTCTGGCAGGCGTCCACCAGCAGCAGGGCGCCGGCCTCATGGGCCAGGCGCGCGATCGCCGCGATCGGGTTGAGGCAGCCCAGCGTGTTGCTGATCTGCACCACGCTCACCAGCCGGGTGCGCTCGCTCAGCTTGCCCCTGAGATCCTCCAGATCCAGCTCACCGCTCTCGGTGAGGCCGGCGTGGCGGAGCACGGCGCCGGTGCGCAGCGCCAGCTGCTGCCAGGGCACCAGGTTGCTGTGGTGCTCCATCACCGTGACGAGAATCTCGTCGCCGGGACGCAGAAAGGCATCGCCCCAGCTGCGCGCCACCAGGTTGATCGCCTCGCTGGCGTTGCGGGTGAACACGATCTCCCGCGGCGTGGCGGCACCCACGAAGGTCGCGGTCTTCTCGCGGGCGCCCTCGAAGGCGTCGGTGGCACGGGCGCTCAGCTGATGGGCGCCGCGGTGGACGTTGGCGTTGTCGTGGGCGTAGTAGTGCTCGAGAGCCTCCAGCACCTGCCGGGGCTTCTGGCTGGTGGCGGCGTGATCGAGGTAGATCAGCGGCTGGCCCAGGCAGGCCGAATCGGCCAGGAGTGGGAAATCGGGCCGGGTGAGTGCGGCCAGGTTCTCGGCCTCGGGGTCCGCCGACAGCCCTAGGCCAGCGGCCGGAGCCGCCACCAGGGAGGGATCGCTCAGGGAGGGGACGGTGAAGGGCATGGCGTCAGGCCTCGCCGAGCAGGCGCCGCAGTGGTTCCCACACTGCCGCGGCGGCGGGCAGATCGCGCAGCACCTCCTCGCAGAAGCCCCGCTTGAGCAGACCGGCGGCCCGGGAGGCATCGACACCACGGCTCTGCAGGTAGAAGAGCTCGTCGGTCTGGAGCCGGCTCACGGTGGCGCCATGGGAGCAGCGCACGTCGTCGGCCACGATCTCCAGCTCCGGTTTGGTGTCAATCCGGGCCTGACTGGAGAGCAGCAGGTTGCGGCTCAGCTGGGAGGCGTCGGTGCGCTGAGCCGGCCGCGGCACGCTCACCGCACCGTTGAACACGCTGCGGCCGTGGTCGTCGGCGATGGCCTTGTGGAGCTGCTCCAGCTGTCCTTCGGGCCCGTCGAAGCGCACCCGGCTGTGGGTGTCGACGAGCTGGTGCCCTTCGGCGATCTGCAGCGCGCGCAGGCCGGTGTGGGCGGCGCCCTCCACCTGCCGCACCCGCGGCTCGAAACGGGACAGGGCCCAGCCATGGCTGGCCCACACCGAACGGAAGTGGCTACCGGGGTGCTGCTCCACGGCCAGATGACCCAGGAAGCAGGCCGGCTCCTCACCCAGCGCCAGCAAGCCGTGGGTGAGGTCCGCATCGCGGCGGAGTTCGGCCTCCACCACCAGGCTGCCGAGGCTCGCGCCGCGGCCCCGCTGCACCTGCAGCACCTGCAGAGAGGCGCCCTCCTCCAGGAGCAGCAGCACCCGCAGCGGCAGCAGCTCACCGGCGCCGGCGACGGCCACCAGCTCCAGGGTGGGAAGCACGGCCCCCCGCACCCGCAGCGCCAGGCAGCGGCCGGCACTGGCCCGGTTGAGCGCCACCGGCCAGTGCTCGGCACAGCCGGTGCCGGCCAGGGCGCGGCCGAAGGCGTTGGCGAAGGCTTCCCCTTCGAGCGGACTCAGACCATCGGGCAGGGTGATTCCGGCCAGCGGGTCGGACAGGCCATCGAGCCGCAGGCGGATCACACCGGCGGCGGGGGCCGGCAGGTCTGCGGCGGACGCCCCCGCCGCAGGACGGGGATCGAGCGCCGTGAGCGCCGCCGGATCCGTGAAACGCCAGTCCTCCTGGCGACGGGAGGGCAGGGGCTGATGGGCCAGCCACTCGCGGCCCCGCTTCTGCTCCGCCGCCAGGGCGCCGGCCGGAGCAGGCAGGTTCTCCAGCAGCCGGCCGCTCCAGCCGGCTGCCGCCGGAGCGGTGCTCAGGGGTGCGGCCACCATCAGGCCACCTCCAGGGCCGCAAACTCGCGGTCGACCCAGTCGTAGCCGCGTTCCTCGAGTTCGAGCGCCAACTCCTTGCCACCGGTGCGAAGAATCCGCCCCGCCGCCATGACATGCACGAAATCGGGTGTGATCACATCCAGCAGACGCTGGTAATGGGTGATCAGCAGCGTGGCATTCTCGGGCGTGGCCAGGTGGTTCACGCCGCCGGCCACGATCCGCAGCGCATCGATGTCGAGGCCGGAATCGGTCTCGTCGAGAATCGCCACCATCGGCTCCAGCAGCGCCATCTGCAGGATCTCGTTGCGCTTCTTCTCGCCACCGGAGAACCCCTCGTTCACCGAGCGCTCGAGGAAGGCCGGATCCATCTGCACCACCTTCAGGCGCTCGCGCACCAGGTCCTCGAAGGCGAAGGTGTCGAGCTCCTCCTCCCCCTTTTCGCTGCGCCGGGCATTGGTGGCCACCCGCAGGAACTCCAGATTGCTCACCCCCGGGATCTCCACCGGGTACTGGAAGCCCAGGAACAGGCCGATCCGGGCCCGCTGCTCTGGATCGAGCGCCAGCAGATCCTGGCCCCGGTAGCTGACCGTGCCGCCGGTGACGGTGTAGGCCGGGTGGCCGGCCAGCACTTTCGAAAGGGTGCTCTTGCCGCTGCCGTTGCGGCCCATCACCGCATGGATCTCACCGGCGCGGATGCGCAGGTTCACCCCCTTGAGGATCGGTTGATCCTCCACGGAGGCATGGAGATCGATGATCTCGAGCAGCAGGTCGGCGTCGGGGCGGATCACGGCGGAACGGGCGGAAAGACGGGATATCGAAGGGAACGACGGCGGTGCGGCGGAACTCAGCCCACCGAACCCTCGAGCTTGAGTGCCAGCAACTTGTCGGCCTCGGCAGCGAATTCCATCGGCAGCTGATTGAACACGTCGCGGCAGAAGCCGCTCACCATCATCGAGACCGCCTCCTCGAAACCGATGCCACGGCTCTGCAGGTAGAAGAGCTGGTCGGCGGAGATGCGACAGGTGCTGGCCTCGTGCTCCACGTTCGCATCGGGTTGCTGCGAGCGGATGTAGGGATAGGTGTTGGCCGCAGCCTGATCACCGATCAGCATCGAATCACACTGGCTGAAGTTGCGCGCGCCCACCGCCTTCGGCCCGATCTGCACCAGGCCGCGATAGCTGTTGGAGGAATGGCCGGCGCTGATCCCCTTGCTCACGATCGTGGAGCGGGTTCGAGGGCCCACATGGATCATCTTGGTGCCGGTGTCGGCCTGCTGGCGGTTGTTGGTGAGCGCCACAGAGTAGAACTCACCTACCGAATCAGCACCCTGCAGCACACAGCTGGGGTACTTCCAGGTGATCGCCGATCCAGTTTCCACCTGGGTCCAGCTGATGTGGCTGCGATCACCACGGCACTGACCGCGCTTGGTCACGAAGTTGTAGATGCCACCCACGCCGTTCTCGTCGCCGGCATACCAGTTCTGCACAGTGGAATACTTGATCGAGGCATCATCGAGCGCCACCAGTTCCACCACAGCCGCATGCAGCTGATTGGTGTCGAACATCGGGGCGGTGCAGCCCTCCAGGTAGCTCACCGAAGCACCCTCCTCGGCCACGATCAGGGTGCGCTCGAACTGACCGGTGTCGCCAGAATTGATCCGGAAGTAGGTGGAAAGCTCCATCGGGCACTCCACACCCTTCGGAATGAACACGAAGGAGCCGTCGCTGAACACGGCGGAATTGAGTGCGGCGAAGAAGTTGTCGTTGCCGGGCACCACCGTGCCGAGATAGCGCTCGATCAGCTCGGGATGCTCCTTCACCGCCTCGCTGATCGAGCAGAAGATCACACCGTGCTCGGCCAGCTTCTCCTTGTAGGTGGTGGCGATCGACACGCTGTCGAACACGGCGTCCACCGCCACGTTGGAGAGACGTTTCTGTTCGCTCAGGGGGATGCCGAGCTTGTCGAAGGTCTCGAGCAGTTTCGGGTCCACCTCGTCGAGGCTGGCCTTCTTCTCCTGTTGGCGTGGCGCCGCGTAATAGATGATGTCCTGATAATCGATGGGGGGATGGCCCAGGGCGGCCCAGTCGGGCTCCTCCATGCGCAGCCACTGGCGGAAGGCACGCAAACGGAAGTCGAGCAGAAAGGCGGGCTCCTGCTTCTTGGCGGAGATCAGGCGGACGACGTCCTCGCTGAGGCCCTTGGCGATCTTGTCGGTCTCGATATCGGTGACGAAGCCGTACTTGTACGGCTGGCTCACCAGATCACCAACGGTGGCAGCGGTGCTCATGGCGATCAGGCGGCGGGAACCGCGGTATGGGAACGAATCTCCTCGAGCGCGATCGACTGGCTCTCGCCGCGGAACGGGTTGTCCTCGGTGAGGAAGAGCATGCAATGGCACTCCTTGCGCTCCCGCATCGGCACGCAGGGGCAGTTCCAGAAGGCCTGAGCCACCTCGGCTTCCTTGTCTTCGTAATGGCGGCAGGGGCAGAGGGCGGCGCCGAGCTGCTCCTTGTGACGGGCGAGACCCTCGAGCACCACGGCGGTGACCCCGGGATCACTGCAGAAGTAAGTGCCGGTGCGCTGGGCGTAGGTTTCGGCGAAGCGCCGGATCACCTCCAGGCTTTCCGTGGTGGGGGCCGTCGCGGCGGAAGGGGCGTCGGACATGGATCAGCGGGAGGAGAGGGGCACCACGGCCACCGGAACGGGCCCGGCAGGCAACCGGAATAACGAAACACCTTTGTTTCGTTACTGGCGAGCCTAGGGCAGCGGGGCGGGAGCTGCGGGCCGACCTCCCCGTGACGCCATTGTGACCTTCGCCCGTTCCCGCCCGTCCGCCTTCCACCATCTGGAGCCGGCCGGTCCCCAACCTCTGGCCGGGCGTGGCAAGGTGTGGGAAAGGTTCGCCCCCCAGGAACAGACTCTTTCCCGCATGAGCGCCTCCGCCCAGGCCCCAACCCGCGAGGCGGCCCTCACCCTTCTTCTGCGGCAGGGGGAGGCCACCGCCGGCCAGCTCGCCGAACTGCTGGAGGTGTCCGTACAGGTGATGCGCCGCCACCTGCGCAGCCTCGAGGAGGAGGGGCTGGTGGAAGCCAGCCATGCCGCCGAGGGGCCGGGACGTCCCAGCAACCACTGGCGCCTCACCCCGGAGGGCCACGATCAGTTTCCCGACGGCAGCGAGCATTTCGCCCTGGGCCTGCTGCGTTCGATGGCCTCCAGCCTGCCGGCCGACACCGTGAAGGCCCTGCTGGGCCAGCAGGCCATTCACAAGGCGGCTGAGTATCGACGCCGCATCGGCACCGGCAGCCTGCCCGAGCGGCTGGAGCGGCTCGTCGACCTGCGCCGGCGCGATGGCTACGTGTCGGAGTACAGCCGGGAGGGCGAGGCCTGGTGCATGCGGGAGTTCCACTGCTCCGTCTCCCGGATCGCCGAGCAGTTTCCCTGCGTCTGCGATCAGGAACTCCAGCAGATGCGTCACACCTTCCCCGACTGCACCGTCGAGCGGGTGCGCTGGCGGCTGGAGGGCGGCCACTCCTGTGGCTTCCGCCTCACCCCCCGCCCAGCCCCGCCGGCCGATGGCGACGCCTGAGCCCGGACCCCTGGCGGCGTCCGACCTGATTCGACTCGACTCCACCCTCCTGCCGGCCCTCGAACGCCACCACCTCCGACTGCTGGCCCACTGTCTGCGCACGTTCCAGCAGATCGCAGGCCGCCGCACCGGTCCCCTGCCACCGTCCAGTGCCCTGGATCACTGGCTCGATGGCCAGCCCGCCATCGCCGCCGACCCCGGCTTCCGCCGGGCCTTCCGCCTCCAGCTGGATGGCGCCGGGCTCCAGCTGGCGCAGCTGGCCGCCGGCCTGGGGCGCGACCCCCTGGCCCTGGAGCTCGAGGATCTGATCGGCTGGGCCGAGGCCGAAGCCCGTGAACGGATCAGGGCCGCACCGCACCGGCCACCAGGCTGACGCCGGCCAGGGCCAGCACGGCCGCCCCCACCCCCCGCCAACCGGGCCGATCACCTTCGAGGGGCGCCAGGGGGATCGCCATCACCGGCGCCGTCGCCAGCAGGGCCACCGCCAGCCCCACCGGCAAGTGCTGCAGGGCGCTCTGCTGCAGCACGATCCCCGCGCTGGTGCCCAGCAGGGTGGCGGCCAGCACCAGGGGCCAGCGCCTGCCGGGGGAGCGGGGCCGCGCGCCAGGCCTGGGCAGGCGGCGCAGCAGGGGCAGCAGCACCACCGCGGCGGCCGCCAGCCGCAGGGTGGCCGACTGCAGGGGGGAGAGGCTCGAACCCAGCAGCGCGGCCCTGGAGAGCAGCGCCCCGGCGGTGCCGCAGAGCAGGGCCGCCAGGGCCAGCAGCATTCCGAGACGCTGGCTGCCCGGGGCAGGCTCCGCCCCGGGCGGATGCTGCCGGGCCACCAGCGCCACTGCCAGCGAGATCAGCCCCACACCGCCCCACTGCACCGCCAGCGGCAGTTCGCCCAGGAACAGCACACCCCCCAGCAGCGCCAGGGCCGGGCCGCCGGCCTCCACGGTGAGGGTGCGGCGGGTGCCGAGGCGACGCAACGCGGCGAAGTAGAGGCTGTCTCCCAAGGCGATCCCCACCACCCCGCTGGCGAGCAGCAAGGCCAGGGCGCCGGGACCGACCCACCACCCTCCCAGCAGCAGCAGCGGCAACTGCAGCAGCACCGCCAGCAGGTTCTTGAGCAGGTTCAGCTGGGCCGCCGAGAGGGAGGTGGGCAGGCGGCGCCAGAGGCTGCTGGAGACGGCCCAGCAGCAGGCGGCGGCCAGGGCGGCCAGAACTCCCGTGGTGGCCACCGGCAGCAAGGAGGGCGGGCAGGTTGCGATCATCGCCACAGCAGCGCCGCCACCGTGAGCCTTCCCATCGCCGATGCCCTCAGCTTCTTCCGGCTCAGCTGCGGCCGCTGGCGCTCCCAGCGCACCAGCCACCATCTGCTCCACCGCCGCGCCGAGGCCGGGGGCTCCCTGATCGAGGTCACCGAGGTGGCGGCCGACGATCCCCGTCTTCTGGCCATCGCCGTACTGCACGGGCAGGATCCCGCCGGCCTGGTGGGGGGCTGCCAGGTGCGCTGGAGCGGGTCGATGGCGTGGGACAGGGCGGGCGAGACGCACCAGGGCGAGTCGGTGTTCGGCCTGATCCCCACCGACGACCTGGGCCGCGAGGGGCTGCTGCTGCGCGACCGCGGCTACGCCGAGACCGCACCCGTGGCCGGCCGCTTCCGCATGGACGAGCGCGACGGGCTCCTGCTCACCACCGCCTACGAGACCATGAGCAGCCTCGAGCGCTTCTGGTTCGCCGGTCCCGACCTGCGCCTGCGCACCAGCACGGTGGAGGGTCTCTCCAACACCGCCTCCTTCTGCATGGAGAGTCGCTGCCTCGATGACGGCAGCCCCGCTTCCGGCAGCGGCGAGCAGCCTCCGGCCGCCCCGATCTCCGCCTTCGGCTGGTGACGAACGTTACGGACTGTGAGCCCTGCCTCAGGCCCGGGGAGCAGCCCTCAGGCGCACTTCTACGATCCTGAGCGACGGATGACGATGTTCGCGTGGCCCTTCCGCTTCTGAAGTACGCGCCCACCTCCCAGAACTCCCGTGTGAAGGCGTTCCGTGTGGGCTCCGATGAGGATCCGAAGGCCGTTGCCCTCGACAAGACCCTCGATCGGGAAGATCAGAATTTCGTGATCGAAGCGGCCTACCGCCAGATCTTCTTCCATGCCTTCAAGGTCGACCGCGACCGCACCCTGGAGTGCCAGCTTCGCGACGGGCAGATCACCGTGCGCGACTTCATCCGGTCGCTCTGCCTCTCCGACACCTTCACCCGCAGCTTCTACAACCTCAACAACAACTACCGGGTGGCCCGCCACCTGGTGGAGAAGCTGCTCGGCCGGCCGGTGCACGGCAGGTCGGAAGAGATCGCCTGGTCAGCCGTGATCATGACCAAAGGCATCGCCGGTACCGTCGACCAGATCCTCGACAGCGAGGAATACCTCGAGAATTTCGGCTACGACACGGTTCCCTACCACCGGAACCGGGTGGTGGGCAGCCGGGAGATCGGCGAAACCCCCTTCAACATCACCACGCCCCGCTACGACGCCTACTACCGGGGCATCCTGGGCTTCCCCCAGATCGTCTACACCGGCACCACCCGGACCCTGCCGCAACGCTCCCGCCAGCGCCGCGGCGGCTTCCCCGAGGACTACCTGCCCTGGGTGCGCACCCTGCCTGCCCTCCGCACCGGAGCGGCGGCTTCCGGCAATGCCGGGATGGACTACCTCTCCAAGGTGCCCTACCGGAGCGTGGGTCGCTGAGTCCCGCCACCACGCTCAAGGCAGCTTCAACGGCGCTCCTGCGCCGTTTTTTTGTGTCCGGCCTCCCTCCCGCCGTCAGAGGTTGCTGACCAACGCTGATCGGGCTGACTCCAACGACGGGATCTCGCGCAGACTGATCCCAAACCAAAACCGGAGAAACGGTGACTCAGGCTCTCTCCTCGTTGGCCCGCATGACCCTCCGGCAGCTTCGTCAGATCGCCAGCGACCTGGGTGTGAGCCTCTACAGCCGCAAGTCGAAGGAAGAGCTGCTCACCGAAATCTCCACCCGCCAGAGCGGCACGGGCGAGGAGATCGAGCCGGCTCCCGTGCCCGCCCAACCCGCTCCCAGCCTGGCGGCGATCGAGGCCACCTTCACTCCGGCCCACCGCCCGGAGGCCGAGACCCGCGTGGTCTTCCTGCCCCGTGATCCCCAGTGGGCCTATGTCTTCTGGGAGATCGCCGACGCCGAACGCAGCCAGGCCCAGCAGGCCGGTGCCGGCCAGCTCTGCCTCCGCGTCGCCGATGTGACGGGACTGCCCCAGGGAGCGGCCCATCCGCACACCCTCCAGGAGGTGCCGGTCGACAACCATGCCACCGAGTGGTATCTCCCGGTTCCCCTCAGCGACCGCGACTATCGCGTGGAACTGGGCTACCGCAAGCTCGGCGGTGGCTGGATCTCCCTGGGGTTCTCCGGCGTGGCTCGGGTGCCGGCCCTTCACCCGAGCGAGCAGATCCTCGATCAGTTCGTGCCCTTCTCCCTCGACGTGGCCCCCAGCCCTCTCCCGGCCCCCGTCGATGCGTCCGACAGCGGCCTGCATGAGCGCTTGTACCAGACGGCCACCACCGTCCGCTGGAAGTCCTTCGGCCGAGGATCCGAGGCATTCCACGAACTGGAAGGGAGCGGCGAAGGCCAGCAGGGTGCGGGTCTGAGCGACTCGGGCGTGGGCCTCTGGGCCAGCGGCCGCAACGAATCCGGCGTCGGTGGGGTGGCCCCGCGCCAACGTTCCTTCTGGCTGGTCGCCGATGCGGAGCTGATCGTGTACGGCGCCACCGATCCTGCCGCCAAGCTCACCATCGGTGAGGAGGAGGTGCCCCTCTCCCCCGACGGCACCTTCCGGGTGCAGGTGCCCTTCCGCGACGGCCAGCAGATCTACGCGATCCAGGCCGTGGCCGCCGACGGCGAGCAGAAGCGCAACATCACCCTGCAATTCGAGCGCTCCACCCCGGAAGACAACAGCAACCCCTCCAGCCAGGCCGTGGCCGAGTGGTTCTGATGCGCACCTTCGTGGCCCTCACCCCCGTGCTCGGCAGCCTCACCCTGCCGTTCGTCGTGCCGTTCCTGATGGTGCGGGTGGGAGTGGGGGCCGCCGTCGGTGTGGCGGTGGTGGTCAGCAGCCTGTGGTTCGCCCTGATGCTCCGCACCGCCGAGATGCCCGGCCATCCCGCGGCCCACCAATCCCCTTCAACCGGGGAATCCTGAACGGAGCCGCGCGCTCCCTTTGCTGTCCCGTCTCCGGCCTGGCCGTGCCGTCGGCCTGATTCTGATGGCCGGCACAACCGCCGGCTGCACCGCCACGGCCGGGATCCTGGGGATGCCCCCGAAGGAGCCACCGCTCCCGGTGGGGATCGAACTGGCCTTCAACCATCGGGCCGGACGGCACTACCGCAGCCCGATCCATGGCCGGCCCCGTGACGGCGATGACCTAGAAGCCCTCCTGCTCGACACGATCGGCCGGGCCGAGCGCGACATCCAGGTGGCGGTACAGGAGCTCTCGCTGCCCCGCGTGGCCGAAGCCCTGGTGCGGCAGAGGCAGGCCGGCCGTCAGGTGCGGGTGGTTCTCGAGAACACCTACAGCACCCCGTTCAGCGAACAGCATCCGCTGGATCTCAATGATCACCAGCGCAGCCGCCACCGCCAGCTCACGGCGCTGGCCGACCGCAACCACGACGGCAGCCTCGACGCCGAGGAACGCTTCCATGGCGATGCGGTGGCGATCCTCAGGCGTGGCGGTGTTCCCCTGATCGACGACACCGCCGACGGCAGCGCCGGCAGCGGCCTGATGCACCACAAGTTCCTGGTGGTCGATGGCCGCTGGGTGGTGACCGGTTCAGCGAACTTCACCCCCTCCTGCATCCACGGAGACCCGGACGATCCCCGCACCCGAGGCAACGTGAACCACCTGCTGCGCTTCGACAGCCCCGCGCTGGCCGGGGTCTTCGGCGAGGAGTTCGCCCGGCTCTGGGGGGACGGCCCCGGGGGCCTGCCGGACAGCCGTTTCGGCCTGGCCAAGGGCGAGGGGCCGGTGCACGGGCTCATGGTGGGGAGCACACCGGTGGAAGTGCTGTTCGCCCCCCATCGCCGGCGGGATCCGAACCACGGCCTGGCCTTGCTGGAGGACCGGCTGGGCGCCGCCCGTCACCAGGTGGATCTGGCCCTGTTCGTGTTCTCGGCCCAGGGCATCGCCGATCGCCTCGCCGCCCTGCATCAGCGCGGGGTCGCGATCCGGCTGCTGGCCGATCCCGGCTTCGCCAGCCGCAGCTTCTCGGAGGTGCTGGATCTGCTGGGTCTGGCCATGCCCGACCGGCTCTGCAAGCTGGAACAGGGCAACACCCCCTGGAGCCGGCCGATCGAGGGCGTGGGCACCCCCCGGCTGGCCCGGGGCGACAAGCTCCATCACAAGCTGGCCATTGTCGATGGCCGCAGCGTGATCACCGGCTCCTTCAACTGGAGCCCGGCGGCCGCCCACACCAACGACGAGACCCTGCTGATCCTTCACTCGCCGCAGGTGGCTCTCCACTTCCAGCGCGAGGTCGACAGGATGTGGAAGGGTGCGGAGCTGGGGGTCACAGCCCGGCTGCGCCGCAAGCTCGAGCGGGAGCGCGCCCGCTGCGGCAGCGGCACACCCCGACTCGCCGCCCGACCCTGACACCGAACCCCGTGCCCCACCAGCCCTCCGACCTGCCGGTGGTGATCGTGGGGGCCGGACCGGCCGGGGCGGCCCTGGCCCTGCTGCTGGCCGAACGGAGGGTTCCCGTCACCCTGGTGGAAGCGGCCCGTGACTTCGAGCGCCAGTTCCGTGGTGAGGGGCTGATGCCGGCCGGCCTCGACGCCCTCGATCAGCTGGGCCTTCTGCCGCTGGAAGCCTCGATACCGGCACGGCCCCTGTGCGGCTGGTCCTTTCACATCGAGGGGCGCGAGCTGTTCCGGGTCGACGAGCCCCTGGGGGGAGGGCGGCCGTGCACTCTCATCTCCCAGCCGGAGTTGCTGCGGGGGCTGGTGGAGCGCGCCGGCCGCTGCCCGGCCTTCCGCTGGCTGCCCGGCGTGTCCGTGAGCGGCACCACGACCGACACCCACGGCCGGGTGAGCGGGGTGCGCCTGGCGGACGGCCGGCTGCTGCCCGCCGCCCTGGTGGTCGGCTGCGATGGGCGCGCCTCGACGCTGCGCCGGCGCTCGGAGCTGGTGCTGGAGGAGGAGAGCAGCCCGATCGATCTGCTCTGGTTCCGGCTGCCCGGGCACCCCCGCTTCGTGAGCGACAACGTCTTCACCGTGCTGCTCGGCCCTGGCGGTGCCTGCAGCGTGTTTCACGGAGCCCGCGACGGTGAACTGCACCTGGGCTGGGTGGTGGCGGCCGGCGAGCGGATCGAGCGCAGCGGTCCCGAGTGGGCGGATGCCTTCGCGGCGCTGGCCCCGACCTGGCTCGCCGATCACCTCCGTGCGAACGCCGACGCGATCGCGCCGCCGCTTCCCCTGTCGGTGCGGGTGGGCCGCTGCCGCCACTGGCATCGCCCCGGCCTGCTGCTGCTGGGAGATGCGGCCCACCCGATGAGCCCGATCCGGGCCCAGGGGATCAACATGGCCCTGCGCGACGCGATCGTGGCCGCCAATGCGCTGGTGCCGCTGCTGCACGCCGGCGCTCAGCCGGCTGAGCTCGATGCAGCCCTGGTCCGGATCCAGGCCGAACGGGAGCCGGAGATCCGCCGGGCGCAGGCCCTGCAGCGGGCCGAAGCCCAGCAGGGGGAACGGCTGCGGCGGCTGCCGCCGGTGCGCTGGCTGCTGGGCCGGCTCGCGCCCTGGCTGGGCGAAGCGATCCGGAAGTCATGGCAGGCGCGGCAGCATCAGCTGCGCCAGGGCGTCACGACCGTGCGGCTGCTGGTGTGAGCGGGGCGGTGGGAGGCGGCCATGATGGTGCGCACCGCCCCCTGCCCCTCGATGTCCCGGTTCCGACTCGTCACGACATTGCTGAGCGCGGGCTGGCTGATCCTTCAGGGTGCCACCGCCCTGCCGGCCACGGCGCGGGAGACCCCCCCCGTGTACCCGAGCACCGAGGCCCTGCGACAGGTGCAGCTGGCGGGCCTGGCCTGCTCGCGGGAGAACACACCCGACAGCTGCAGCAAGGCCCGCACCCTGGCCGATCCGCTGATGGACAACCCGCTGCTGCCGGCGTTCTGCAAGGACGCCGTGTGGGAGATGCTGCAGAAGGCCCAGCCCGCCGCCGCGAACACTTACCAGCGCCGCGAGGAGCTCAACCAGGCCAGCGACCGGTTGCTGCGCAGCTGTCAACGTCAGCCGCCGCGGCCGAAACCTGAGGCGGCCGGCGGCCAGTCACCCGGCCAGCGCCAGCCGGGGTTCGGCTTCGGCACCGGTCGCCCCTGAAACCGGAACTCAGCGAACCCCTGCGGAGGGGGAGCCGGCACCGGAGCCCGCGGTGCTGGCCTCCTGGCTCAGATCCAGCAACTGGCGGGCCGTGCCCTCCATGAAGGGCACGCTCCAGCCGGTGGTGACCACCACCTGATCCGCCAGCCGGCAGAGGGGCGAGCGCGACCCGGCCGCCTCGCAGCTCGAGGACAGGCCCAGCAGGGCGTTGGTGAGCTTGCCGCGGAGGCAGCTCTCGGCTCCCGCCTTCTCCAGGACGGCCTCGGCGGCCTCACGGGTGATCCGGATCGCCTGGTCCATCGGCCGGGCCTGCGCGGCCCCCATGCCGGCCGCAGCGCCTGGCCGCCAGCCCACGACGGCCGCACCTGCGGCGATCACGCCCAGGATGCCCAACCCCGCTCCCTTGGCGAGGCGGCGGGTGATCGCGTTCGGGTCCAAGCTCTCCCTCACAGGGGCTTTCAACGTAGCGGCGGCCGGCCACCCTGGCAGCGGCCTGCGGCACGGACCCTGCCGGAGCGCAGGGGTAGCTTGGTTTCTCGTCCTGGCCGGTTTCATGACCAGCAGCGCTTCGTCCGGTTCTCCCGCCGCTGCTTCCCCTCCCACCGGTTCCGATCCCGTTGCCGTCACGGTGCGGCGGGTGAGCCTCGCCACACCCTTCACCGACCAGAAACCTGGCACCTCCGGGCTACGCAAGAGCAGCCGCCGCTTCGAGGAACCCGATTACCTGGAGAGCTTCGTGGAGGCGATCCTTCGGGTGCTCCCCGGGGTGGCGGGGGGCACGCTGGTGGTGGGCGGCGACGGCCGCTACGGCAACCGCCGAGCCATCGACGTGATCGCCCGCATGGCCGCCGCCCATGGGGTGGCCCGCCTGATCACCACCACCGGCGGGATCCTCTCCACCCCGGCCGCCTCCCATCTGATCCGTCGCCGCGGCGCCATCGGCGGGATCATCCTCTCGGCCAGCCACAACCCCGGCGGCCCCGACGGCGACTTCGGGGTGAAGGTGAACGGCGCCAACGGCGGACCGGCGCCCGAATCCCTCACCGACGCGATCCACGCCGCCACCACCAGCCTCGACGGCTACCGGATCGCCGATGCCGGGCCGCTGTCGCTCGAGGCGCCCGGCCGGCAGCGGATCGGCGCGCTGGAGGTGGAGGTGATCGACGGCGTCGACGACTACGTGCAGCTGCTGCAGGGGCTGTTCGACTTCGACGCCATCGCCGACCTGCTGCGGGGCGACTTCCCGATCGCCTTCGACGCGATGCATGCGGTGACAGGGCCCTACGCCCATCGGATCTTCGAGGGCCTGCTGGGGGCACCCGCCGGCACCGTGCGGCACGGCCTCCCCCTGGAGGACTTCGGCGGCGGCCATCCCGATCCCAACCTCACCTACGCCCACGAACTGGCCGAACTGCTGCTCGAAGGCGACGCCTATCGCTTCGGTGCCGCCTGCGACGGCGACGGCGACCGCAACATGATCCTGGGCACCCGCTGCTTCGTGAACCCCAGCGACAGCCTGGCGGTGCTCACCGCCAACGCGGCACTGGCGCCCGGCTATGCGGACGGCCTGGCCGGCGTGGCCCGCTCCATGCCCACCAGCGCGGCCGTCGACGTGGTGGCGCGGGAGCTGGGGCTGCCCTGCTTCGAGACGCCCACCGGCTGGAAGTTCTTCGGCAACCTGCTCGATGCCGGCCGCATCACCCTCTGCGGCGAGGAGAGCTTCGGCACCGGCAGCGACCACATCCGCGAGAAGGACGGCCTCTGGGCTGTGCTTTTCTGGCTGCAGATCCTGGCCCGCCGCCGCTGTTCCGTGGCGGCGGTGATGGCGGAGCACTGGAGCCGCTTCGGCCGCCACTACTACTCCCGCCACGACTACGAAGCCATCGCCAGCGAGCGCGCCCACGGCCTCTACGACCGCCTGAGCGGGATGCTGCCGGGGCTGGTCGGCCAGGGCTTCGCCGGCCGCACGATCTCCACCGCCGACGACTTCAGCTACCGCGATCCCGTGGACGACTCACTCACCAGCGGCCAGGGGCTGCGCCTGCTGCTCGATGACGGCAGCCGCGTGGTGTTCCGTCTCTCCGGCACCGGCACCCAGGGCGCCACGCTGCGTGTCTATCTCGAGAGCTACGTGGGGGCCGGCGGCGATCTGGGCCAGGACCCCCAGATCGCGCTGGCCGGGTTGATCACCGCGGCCGATGGGCTGGCGGAGATCCGCAGCCGCACCGGCATGGAGCGGCCCACCGTGATCACCTGAGCGGCGTTCCGTCCTCGCCGGATCCGGGCGCGCCGGGATCACCCCTGCGGGTGAGGCTGAGCTGCCGCATGCTCTCCCCCCAGAAGCCGCCGAAGCCGGCCATCGCCGCCACCAGTGCCCAGAAACGGGGCTGGATGGCGCGAATGGGTTCGCCCGGAGCGAGCGAGGCCCGGTGGGCCAGCGCCAGCAGCAGCAGCGCCGCCGACGCGGCCAGCACGGTGGCCAGGCCGATGCGGCGGCGATCCACGCGCCGTTGACGCGGCGGGCTGTAGCCAGGCGGGTAGGGCAACGGCACCTCAGCCTCCCGCCGAATCGGCCGGCAGCGGCGGCGGGCTCTGACGGCTGGCGGGGAACCAGGCCGCCTCCAGGTTCTTCATCAGCACGTAGAAGGACGGCACGACGAACAGGCTCAGGCCGGTGGCCACCAGCAGACCGCCGAAGATCACCGCGCCGAGGGAGCGCTGGCTGAGCTCACCGGCACCGCTCGCCACCAGCAGCGGGAAAAAGCCGGCCAGGGCCGCCATGGCCGTCATCAGGATCGGACGCAGGCGGGAGCGGGCCGCCGCCTGGGCCGCCTCGGAGGCCGTGAGGCCCTGCTCCATCCGCTGGTTGGCGAGGTCCACGATCAGGATGCCGTTCTTGGCGGCCAGACCGATCAGGGTCACCAGTCCCACCTGGGCATACACGTTGTTCACCTGACCGCGCAGCACCAGGAACAGCAGGGCGCCGAGCATCGCCAGCGGCACGGTCATCAGGATGATCAGCGGATCGATGTAGCTGCCGTACTGGGCTGAGAGCACCAGGTACACCACCACGATCCCCAGGGCGAACACCAGCACCGCCAGCGAACCGGCCTGCACCTCCGAGCGGCTCAGGGCCGACCAGGCCGAACCGATGTTGCTGAATCGGAGTTCAGCGAAGCTCCGGTTGATGGCGTCGATGGCCTGGCCGGTGCTCTTGCCGAGGGCCTCGGCCCCCTGGATCAGCACCGTGCGGTAGAGATCGAAGTGGCTGATGATCGGCGGGGCACTGTCCAGCCGGGCGCTCACCACATTGGAGAGGGGCACCAGCTGGCCGGCCCGGTTGGTCACATCGAGATTGCGCAGATCCTCGAGCAGGGTGCGGTGCTTGGCGTCGGCCTGCACCACCACCTGGCGGTACTGCTGCTGCTCGTAGGTCTGGTTCACGAAGCTGCCGCCGGTGAGGGTGCCGAGCACCTGCATCGCGGTGGCGTAGTCGATGTCGAGGGAGGCCATGCGATCCCGGTCGACGTCGAGCCGCCAGACGGGGGCATCGCTGACGAACTGGGTGTAGAGGTTGCGGAAGTTGCCGCTGGCCCGGGCCCGCTGGATCAGCTGGCGGGCCAGCCCGGCCAGCTCGGTGGGGGTGTAGCCGCCGTTGCTCAGGTCGTTGAACTGGAAGGAGAGGCCCCCCTGGGCACCGAACCCGGGCACGGCGGCCGGGGGCTGGGCCAGCACGACGGCCCCGGGGATCGTGGCGAACGCCTTGTTCAGCCGCTGGATCACCTGGATGGCCGACTGCTCGGGTCGGGTGCGCTCCTCGATCGGCCTGAGGCCGAAGAAGAACAGACCCTGGCTGAGCGAGCCGCCGTTGAAACCGGCGCCCCCCACCAGCTCGCCCGACACCACCTCGGGCTCCTTGGCCAGGATGCCGCGGGCCTGGTCGGCCACCGCCATGGTGGCCTCCAGCGACGACTGGGGCGGCAGCTGGATGATGCCCAGGCCGTAGCCCTGATCCTCCACCGGCACGAAGCCGGTGGGAATCGCCACGAAGGCCAGGCCGGTGAGCAGCACGCCGCCCAGCAGCAGGGCCGCCAGCAGGCGGCGCAGCCGGATCGCCTGCTCCAGCAGACGGGCGTAGCTGCGGGCGAGGCGGTCGAAGGCGGCGTTGAAACGGCGGAAGATCGGCATCAGGTAGGTGCCCACCAGGGCTCCCAGGCCCCCCAGCAGCAGGGCGGCCAGCCATCCACCGGCCAGCGCTCCGTAGAGCGCACCGAAGGCACCGCCGATCAAGGTCCAGCGCCAGCCCCGCGGCTCGGTCTTGCCGCCCCCCAGCAGCAGGGCCGACTGCAGCGGCTTGCCGGTGATGGCATTGAAGGTGGACACGATGATCGAGAAGACGATCGTGAGCGCGAACTGGCGGTAGATCACGCCCGTGGCGCCGGGGAAGAACGTGACCGGCACGAACACCGCCAGCAGCACCAGGGCAGTGGCGAGGATGGCGCCGGTGAGTTCCTTCATGGCGTTGGAGGCGGCCACGAAGGGGGGATCACCCGCCTCGATCCGGGCCGACACCGCCTCCACCACCACGATCGCGTCATCGACCACCAGCCCGGTGGCCAGGATGACCCCCAGCAGGGTGAGCTCGTTGATGGAGAAGCCGAAGGCCTTCACGAACACCATCGCCCCGAGCAGGGCGATCGGCAGCGCCAGGGCTGGAACGGCGGTGGCCTTCCAGTCCTGCAGGAAGAGAAAGATGATCAGCAGAACGAGCACCACCGCATCGCGCAGGGCGTCGAGGGCGCCCTCGATCGAGGCGTTGATGAAGTCGGTCTGATCGAAGACCTTCTCCAGCACCACCCCGGGCGGCAGGCCGCTGCTGAAGTCGGCGAGCACCGCATTGACGGACTTGGCCGTGCTGATGGCATTGCTGCCGGGCAGCTGGATCACCCCGAAGCCCACGCAGGGATGGCCGCTGACGGCATTGATCGCCGACTGGTTGAAGTTCTGGAAGCCGTACTCCGCCCGGCCCACGTCACCCAGCCGGATCAGCCCTCCGTCGGGGCCCTTGGCGAGGATCAGGGCCTCGAACTCCTCCACCGTGGCGAGGTTGCCGTCCACCAGCAGCGGGAAGGTGCTGCGGTTGGCCGGCAGCGAGGGAGGGCCGCCGAGACTGCCGGCGATCACCACCACGTTCTGGGCCTTCAGGGCCTCCACCACGTCGTTCACGCTCAGGTTGAAGCGGGTCAGCCGCTGCGGATCCACCCACAGCCGGAAAGCCGGCGTACTGGCCCCGAACACGTTGACCTGGCCCACCCCCTCGGCACGGGTGAGCGGGTAGAGCAGCTGCAGCTGGAACAGGCCGTTGAGATAGCTGCGCTCGAACTGCCCCTCGCTGGAGGTGAGGTTGTACACGAGCAGGTAGCTGCCCGCCGTCTGCTGCACGGTGATGCCCTGGGCATTCACCTGGGGCGGCAGCTGGGGGCTGGCCGTCTGCACCCGGTTCAGCACGTTCACCTGATCGATGTCAGGGTTGCTGCCGGGCTTGAAATAGACGTTGATCTGGCTGGTGCCCTCGCCGGTGCTGTTGGAGGTGATGTAATCCATTCCCGGCGCGCCGTTGATCTGCTCCTCGAGCGGGCCGGTCACGGCGCTCTCCACCGTGAGAGCATCGGCGCCCGGCAGGTTGGCGTTCACCTGGATCGTGGGCGGGGCGATGTTGGGCAGGTTCTCGATCGGCAGCAGCGGCAGGCAGATCACCCCGGCCAGCAGGATCAGCACGCTGCACACCGTGCTGAGCACGGGGCGCCGGATGAACGTGTCCGACAGGCTCATGGCCGTGCCGAGGGGGGGGTGGGCATGCCGGTGCGCACCGGCATGCCGCTGCGCAGCTGGGCCAGATTGCCCACGATCAGGGTGTCGGCCGGCGCCAGACCGGACCGGACCGCGAACGCCCCACCCTGCAGCGTGCCGAGGCTGACGGGCACCTGCACCGCCACCGAGGTGCCCGGCGGAGGCGGTGGATCGAGCTTGCGGCCCAGCCGCCGCTCCGCCTCCGATGGACTCAGGGCGAGGAACACGAAGGTTTTGCCGGCCTGCAGCAGCACCGCCCCTTCCGGAATCGCCAGGGCCCGGTCCTCAGCGAACACCAGGGTGGCGTTCACCCGCTGGCTGTCGCGCAGGGCGCCGTCGGGGTTGGCGAAGGTGGCCTTCACCAGCAGGGTCTGACGGTTCCGATCGAGGGAGGGGGCCACGAAGCTCACCGCCCCACGGGCGATCAGTTCGCGCCGGCCGGGAGCCCGCAGCAGCACCGGCAGGCCTGGCCGCACCCGGTAGGCGTCCTCCCCCGGAACGTCCAGCCGCACCCAGAGCGTCGTGTTGTCGACCACACTGGTGACCACCGAGCCGGCCTTCACCACGTCGCCGAGCTTGACCTGGAAACTGCCTAGCTGGCCGGAGATCGGCGCCGTCACATCCTTGTAGGCGAGGGTGGCGGCGGTGGAGCGCAGCCGGTCGCGGCTCTGCAGCGCCTGAGTGATGTAGAGGTCGCGGTCCTTCGTAGACACCGCCCCCTGATCGTTCAGGAAGATGTAGCGCTCGGCATTCACCCGGTCCTTGCGGGCCTCGGCGGCGGCGGCGTCGGTGCTGGCCTGCTGCTGCACCTGATCGAGCCGGAAGAGCAGCTGCCCGCGCCGCACCGCCTGGCCTTCCTGGATCGGCATCGCCACGATCCGACCATCGATCTCGGCGGCAAGCTGCACGACCCGGATGGCCTCCAGCGTGCTCTGGTAGTCCGCCGCATCGCGGAACGGGAGGGTGCGGGGCTGGGCCAGGCGCACCAGCGGCGGCGGCGTGGCGGGCGGGGACGGGCGGGAGCAGGCCGCCAGGGGAAGCAGCAGCCCGAGAGCGGTGGTGAGGCGGGCGAATCTCAGCGGCCGCAAGGCTCGGGTGCGATCGGCCCGACGGTAGGGGCATCCAGCGGCGAACTCAAGGCTTGCGGTTCGAGCGATCCCCCAACCGGCGCACCTCGGCCTACTTCACCGTGACCGGCATGCCATGGCGCAAGGTCAGCAGGCTGGAGGTGATCACCGCATCCCCCACCCCCAGGCCCTTCAGCACCGGGTAGCGGTTGTTCTGCAGCGGCCCCAGCTGCACCGGCACCTGCAGCGCGAAGCGCGTGGTGGGGGGCAGCCGGCGCAGCTGCTCGAGCTTGGCCTTGCCCGGCTGCCGCTCCAGGGCGGTCAGATCCCCCACGGCGAACACGAAGTTCTGACCCGACGACTGGGTGACGGCTACAAAGGGCACCGAGGGGAGATCACGGGCATCGAGCTGCAGGCTGGTGCGAAGTCGCAGACCGTTGCGGAGAGCGCCGGTGGGATTGGCGAACTCCGCCTTCACCAGAAGCGCCTGGGTGGCGGGGTTCACGGTGGGATCCACCGAGCTCACCACACCCCGTGCCAGTTCGCGGTTGCCCAGCGGTTCCTGCAGCACCACCGGCAGCCCGGGCCGCACCCGGGCCGAGAGCGCACCAGGCACGTCGATGCGGGCGAGCAGGCGGTCGTTGCGGATCACCTTGGTGAACGGGTCCCCCGCCTGGATCACATCACCCGTCTTCACCTGCAGGTCGCTGATCACCCCGGCGATCGGGGCTCTCAGATCCTTGTAGGCCAGGTCGGCCCGCTTGGCCCGCAGCCGCTCGCGCGAGGAGAGGTACTCGGCCCGGAACTGGTCGCGGAGCTGGGCGCTGGCGGCACCCTGACGCACCAGATATTCGTAGCGCTCGTAGTTGAGCTTGTTCTTCTCCATCTCGGCCGTGAGCCCGGCCACGTCCGCGCGCAGCTGGGTCTGGTCGAGCACCAGCAGCAGCTGTCCCCGTTGCACCACATCGCCCTGCCGCACCAGCAACCGCTCCACCCGGCCGTTCGCCTGGGCGGCGAGCGCCACCTCCTCGAGCGCCTCCAGGGTGCTCACCGTGTCCACGGTGTCGCTGAAGCGGGCCAGCCGCACCGGCTCGGTGGTCACCGTGAGCTGGCGCCGCTCCGGCTCGGCGGGTTGACCGCAGGCCGCCAGCAACAGGCCGATGCCGATGGTGCACGGAATCACCGGGCGGAGTGAACGCACACGGGGCAGCGCAGTTGATGGGATTCTGGTAGGCCAGCCGGACGGCGCCCACGAAGCCGGCCGGTCGGAGGATGGGGCACACCCTGCGGCAGAGGCTGAACGAGCGGTGAGCGACCTGTTCCGTCACCGGGGCGAGCACCTGCTCCGGAGCATCGCTCCTCTGGCCGACCGGCTGCGTCCGACCTGCCTCGAGGAGTTCGTGGGTCAGGAGGAGATCCTGGGCCCAGGCCGGCTGCTGCGGCGGGCCATCACCGCCGACCGAGTCGGCAACCTGATCCTCCATGGACCGCCGGGGGTCGGCAAGACGACCCTGGCCCGGATCATCGCCGCCACCACCCGCGCCCACTTCAGCAGCCTCAACGCCGTGCTGGCGGGGGTGAAGGACCTGCGGACGGAGGTGGAGGCCGCCCGCGAGCGGCTGGAGCGCCACGGCCTGCGCAGCATCCTCTTCGTCGACGAGGTGCACCGCTTCAACGCCGCCCAGCAGGACGCGCTGCTGCCCTGGGTGGAGAACGGCACGCTGACCCTGATCGGCGCCACCACCGAGAACCCCTACTTCGAGGTGAACAAGGCGTTGGTGAGCCGCTCGCGCCTGTTCCGGCTGCAGCCCCTCGAACCCCGTCAGCTGCGGGTGCTGCTGGAGAGGGCCCTGAGCGATCCGGAGCGGGGGTACGGCGAGCGGCGGGTGGAGCTGGCGAGCGAGGCGGCCGACCATCTGCTCGATGTGGCCGGTGGCGATGCCCGCAGCCTGCTCAATGCCCTGGAGCTGGCCGTGGAGACCACCGAACCCGACGCGGCGGGAGTGGTCCGGATCGACCTGTCGATCGCCGAGCAGTCGATCCAGCAGCGGGCGGTGCTCTACGACAAGCAGGGCGACGCCCACTTCGACACGATCAGCGCCTTCATCAAGTCGCTGCGGGGATCCGATGCCGACGCGGCCCTGTTCTGGCTGGCGCGGATGGTGGAGGCGGGGGAGAACCCGCGCTTCATCTTCCGCCGGATGCTGATCGCCGCGGGCGAGGACGTGGGACTGGCCGATCCCCAGGCGATCGTGGTGGTGGAGGCCTGTGCCGCCGCCTTCGAGCGGGTGGGCCTGCCGGAGGGGCTCTATCCCCTCGCCCAGGCGGCGCTCTACCTGGCGTGCGCCGAGAAGAGCAACAGCGTGCTGGGCTTCTTCGACGCCGTGAGGAGCGTGCGCGAGGCCAGCTGCCAGGAGGTGCCCTCCCACCTGCGCGACGCCAGCCGCGACGGCCGGGCCTTCGGCGACGGCGTGGGCTACCGCTACCCCCACGCCTATGCCGAGCACTGGGTGGCCCAGCAGTACCTCCCGTCGACCCTGCAGGGGGAGGTGTTCTGGCAACCGGGGGGGCTGGGCTGGGAAGGGGCCCTGCGGGAGCGGCAGCAGCGACGCCGCGCCGCCCAGCTGGCCGCCGCCGCCGAGAGCCAGGCCGAGCAGGGTCCGCTGCTGAGCAGCGGGCCGGAGGATCCGGCGCTGCGTCGCTGGCTGCAGCGCGAGATCGGCTCCCAGGGGGAGCGGCTGGAGCGGCTGCGCGACCGCTTCTGGCAGGGGGCCCGCTGGCGCCGCACCGACCGCACCCTGATCCTGCAGACCCGTTCGCTGCTTTGGGCTCTCGATCCGCTCGAGCACACCCCGGAGGGGGGCGTGGTGCTCACGGTTGCCGACGACGGTGAACGGGAGCGTCTGGAGGCCCAGTCCAGGCTGCTCGACGGCCTGCGCCGGCCACGCCTGCTGGTGCTGGGGCCACAGCGGCCTGAACAGCTGGTCGCGGCGCTCGAGCCGGGCGAGCGGTTCGAATGGATCGCCGGCCGTTCCCCCTTTCCGGCCGAACGGCCGCTGCAGCGGCGCTGGCTCGAGGCCCTCAGCGCTCTGGCCAGCGAGAACGCCGAATGCCGTCTCTTGTACAGCGCACCGGGGCTGGGACCGGCAGGAGCTCTGCTCGCCCTGGGATCGGGAGGGCGCAAGCCGGACGTCCCGCCGGCGGCAACGCTCCCCTTGCCGGCACTGCTGGAGCGGGTGGCCCGGCTGGAGAACGACTGGCTCGACCCGCAAGCCACGGCCGAGGACCCGGCCGATGTCCTCCGGTCGCTGGGGTGGTTGGTGAGCGAGGAACGGTGGAATGAGGCACTGACGCTCGAGCTCGATGCGGCCGTCCTCCGTCGCTGGTTCGACCCCAGGGCCCCTTACCGCGCCCTGCTCGCTGGCACCCTGGCGGACGGGGAATTCCGGAGGCTGGAGGGGGCTCTTCAGGCACGACTGGGGCAACCCCTGCCCCAGCGGCTGGAGCACAGGCTCCTGATCGCCCGGCGCCCCACATCGGCGCCCATGAAAAAGCCCCGGGCAAGCCGGGGCCGAAGCCGCTGAGGGGGCTCCCGATCACCAGAGTCCGCGGACGGGCTCGGGCTGGAAGGAGGGAGCGGGGGCGGGTGCGGTGCGAACCTGGGCCACCGGATCGGTGAGCTGGTTGGCCTGGATGCAGGCGGGCAGGAACACGTACCAGGAGAGCAGCGAGGTGCACTGGGCCTCGCCCTGGCACTTGCCCTCGGCGCAGATGTTCTGCTTGCCGTCGTAGGTGCCGCAGGTGTCCGCCAGGCGGAAGTCGGTGGGCAGGGCCGCCATGATGCCGGCCGAGGAGATGGAACCATCGACCGCGTCGGCGATGATGGCGCTGCGGAGCCCCTGCACCGCGTAGGTGGACATGGTCCAGTAGGGGAAGTAGCTGCGGGTCTGGTTCTTGAGGAACTTGACGCCGGCATCGGAGTAGAGGAAGCGGGTCACACCCACCACATCCACGCTGTAGGTCTTGGCCAGACCGGAGCGCACTTCGGCGCGCGTCCAGCCGGAACGGGAAAGGCCGCTGGCCAGGCCCCGGTCGGTGACCTCACCGGTTTCGATGAAAGTCTTGAAGGCGTCGAGATTGGTGGACCACACGGCCCCGCCGGTGTTCCAGCGAACCGGGAGGTCATTGTCAACGGCAGCCGAGGCCGGCAGGGCCGTGGCGGAGAGGGCAGCCCCCACGAGGAGGCCGGCGGCGAGGCGCTTCAGCACGGGATGGCGAAGGAACGTCACCCCGGAACCTAGCCACCGGAGTTGCATCTGCCAACATCTTCAGCGCCGACGGTAGCCAGTGCGTTCGGTGTAACAAGCATCACATCGGGCCGAAAGGAACCCCGGGGCGCCGACGGCGGCCATCGAGCGGCGTCCAGCCCTCTGGACATCGCAGCCGCCCGGCACGGGAGGGAAAGTCCAGCGGAACCCGGCCTTCCCCCCGGCACACCACCCCCCGCGGCACGCTCTCGATCGCCTCCACCCGGGCCAGATAGGTCTCCGCACCCGTGCGGGGGGTGAGCTGAAGTTGGGCGACCGTCTCGTCGACCTTCAGCTCTGGTTTCATGCCGCTGGGGACCTCGATCCCGAGCACGTCGAGGTAGCCACTGAAACCTCCCCAGAAGTAGCGGGTGATCTGGGCTCCCACGAAGCGTTCCAGCAGCTGGGACGCCTGCTGACGCTGATCGAGCAGGGCCTCCTGGGCCTCCAGGCCCGCCAGCACGCCACCGGTGGAAGCACCGGTGCGGCTGGCCAGGGGCGGCTGCAGCGGCAGCTGCACCAGACCCGCCAGACCGATCAGGCCGAGAAGCCCGAACAGAGTGAGACGGAAGGCAAGCAGCATCGGCGGTCGGAGAGGACCGGACGAAAGCGACCCTACCGGCAACCTAGGCTCGCGCCACCAAGATTCACCCCCGATGACCCTGCAGATCGGTGATCCTGCCCCTGATTTCACCCTGCCCGACGCCACGGGCGAACCCGTGAGCCTGGCCGCACTGCGTGGCCAGCGCGTGGTGATCTATTTCTATCCGAAGGACGACACTCCGGGCTGCACCAAGGAGGCCTGCAACTTCCGCGACCGCTGGAGCCGCTTCGAGGAGAACGGCATCCGGGTGCTCGGGATCAGCAAGGATGGTGCGGCGAGCCACGCCAAGTTCCTCGAGAAGTACCAGCTCCCCTTCACCCTCCTCACGGACGCAGAGCCCTGTCCGGTGGCCGAGGCGTACGGCAGCTACGGGCTCAAGAAGTTCATGGGCCGCGAGTACATGGGCATGATGCGCCACACCTTCGTGATCGATGCCGAGGGGCGGGTCGAAAAGATCTATCTCAAGGTGAAGGCCGAGGAGATGGCCGATCAGATCCTGGCTGACCTGGGGCTGAGCTGAGCTCGACCAGCGCCTCGAGGCAGAGCCCAGGGGCTTCCCGCACGGGCACTCCCAGCCCACGCAGCAGCGGCGCCAGGCTGGAACCGTCGCCACCGGTGAGCCAGAGTCCGTCCACCGCCCCCGCCGGCAGGTCCAGCCAGGCCTGGGCGATGGCCGCGGCCAGACCGCGCAGGCAGCCGGACCGCAGGGCCGATTCCGTGTCCTGGGGCCAGGGGTCGGCGGGCAGACCGGCGTCCCCCTCGAGGCTGGGCAGCTGGGCGGTGGCCGCACCCAACGCCTGGAGCTGCAGCCGGTAGCCGGCCTGGAGACGTCCTCCGGCGAAGTGCCCTTCGGAGCTCACCCGGGTCAGGCTCAGCGCGGTGCCGGCATCGGCCACCAGGACACCGCCTCCACCCTGGCGGCGCCAGGCGCGCCAGCCGCCCAGGGCCCGATCGATCCCCAGCCACGGGGGCATGCCTTTCAGCGGAACGGCCGCCAGAGCGAGCCGTCGCTCCGGCGGCGGCCCAGCAGCCCCGGGCCGCGACATCCAGCCGGGCAGACGGCCGACGCAGGCCCAGCCCCGCAGCAGCGGCCAGGGGATGGGCTCATCGGCCAGGGGGGCGGGGCGGTGATGGATCCGCAGCGGCGCTGACGAGCCGTCGGCTTCGGCCCAGTGCCAGCGACTGTTGCCGATCAGCAGCCAGCGGCAGGGGTCGGCCATGGGCTAGATGCCTTCGCCCATCACCCCAGGCAGGTGGATGCCGCATTCCTGTTTCAGCCCGCCGAACCGGGTCGCCCGGCCGCTGCCATCGTCGGGCCGGCTGGAATGCCAGTCGCCCACCGTGGAGTAACCCTGCTCGAACAGCGGGTGCTGGGGGAGGGCATGATCCTCCATGTAATAGAAAACCTCCCGACGGCTCCAGGAGAGCAGGGGCCGCAACGACCAGCGCTGGCGAACCGGATCCAGCGACGTCATGGCGCCGCGGTGGTCGGTCTGAGTGCCTCGGACCCCGCTCGCCCAGCAACGCACCCCCAGGGACTCGAAGGCCCGGTCGAGCGGATCCACCTTGCGGAGCTGGTGATAGGTCTGCATGTCCTCCACCCGGCCCGTCTCCCACAGCCGCCCGTAGAGGGCCTCCATCCGCGCCGGACTCAGGTCCGACTGCACCACCTGCAGGTTGAGCGTCAGCACCGTGCAGAGGCGGTCGGCGTACTGGTAGGTCTCAGGGGGGAGATAGCCCGTGTCGACCCAGATCACAGGGATGCGAGGGCTGAGGCGGCTGACCATGTGCAGCAGCACCGCCGACTGGATGCCGAAGCTCGTGGTCAGGGCGAAACCGTCGCCGAAGGTGTCGAGACCCCAGGCCAGCCGCTCGCTTGGAGCGGCGGCGTCCAGCAGGCTGCGGGCCGCCTCGAGGTCGATCGGATGGCCATTCCGGTCGCTGGGCAGACGGGTGGCAGTGAGGCTCGTCATGAAAGCCATCATCTCCTCCTGCGGATCGCTGCTGGTTAGGGTTTTCCCCAACCTTGGTCATCCGGGCTGCAACAGCATGGCGGAGCCCCTCAGGCCTCCTTTCCCCGCTCCTGCGGCGGCGGACCGACCGCTGGTGATCGTCGGCGGTGGCTTCGGAGGCCTTTACACGGCCCTCGCTCTGGCGTCGCAGCGTCACCACCCGCCGATCCTGCTGGTCGAACCGAACGAACGCTTCCTGTTCCTGCCCCTGCTCTACGAGCTCCTTTCCGAGGAACTTCGCAGCTGGGAAGTGGCCCCCCGCTACGACACCCTGCTGGCCGGCCGGGGCGTGGCCTGGCTCCGCGACCGGGTCGTCGGGGTCGACGCCGGCGACCGCAGCGTCAGGACGGCCGGCGGTCGCACCCTGCCCTATGCCCGCCTGGTGATCGCCACCGGCTCCCGCAGTGAGAGCTTCGGGGTTGCGGGGGTCGAGGAGCATGCGCTCGGCTTCCGCACCCTGGCCGACGTGGAGCAGCTGCAGGGGCTGGTGGAGCGTCTGCTCCACCACCCCCGGCCTCTGCCACGGCTGGCCCTCGAGGGTGGGGGGCCCAGCGG
>CALRKZ020000014.1:0-108992 GCA_943368365.1 Mesorhizobium carmichaelinearum | reverse complement strand
ACGCGCCTTGGCGCTGCTGAAGAGTGGTGGTCATGAGGACGAGAACGAAGGCCCCGAGGGGCGGGTAAAGAGGACCCGGGCTGGCCCGAGCCTGCTGCAATGTAACGCAGCATTGCGGGATGTGTGCGGGGCTTAAGGATTGAGGGCGGACGGGGCGGCTCCGTCCCCGGCAGCGCTTGTTAGCGTCCGGATCTCGCCGGATGGGGTGGATGGCGCCGACCGAGCAGCTCAATGGAGGGTTGAAGCCGCCCGCGGCCGAGGGCACTGGCCTTGGCGAGCGTGTCCTGCTGGTGCGGCTGCCCTGCAATCCCATCTTCCCGATCGGGCCGGTCTATCTGGCCGACCATCTGCACAAGTGCTTCCCGGCGCTCCCCCAGCGCATCCTCGACCTGGCGGCCCTGCCCCTGCTCGATGTGGAGCGGGTGCTGCTGCGTACCGTCGAGGCGTTCCGGCCCACCCTGCTGGTCTTCTCCTGGCGCGACATCCAGATTTATGCGCCGGTGGACGGCCGCGGCGGCAATCCGCTGCAGAACTCCTTCGAGGTCTTCTATGGCCGCCACCCGCTCCAGCGGCTGAGGGGCGCCCTGGGCGGGGTGCGGTTGATGGGGGCGTTCTACGGCGAACTCTGGCGCAATCTGCGCCTGGTGCGGCGCGGCCTGCGGCGGGCCCGGCGCTTCCATCCGGGTGCACGGGTGGTGATCGGCGGGGGGGCCGTGAGCGTCTTCTACGAGCAGCTGGGCAGGAGCCTGCCCCGGGGCACGGTGGTGTCGGTGGGGGAGGGTGAGCCGCTGCTGGAGCGGCTGATCCGCGGCGAGTCGCTGGCTGGGGAGCGCTGTTATGTGGTGGGTGACCCCCCCCGGCCGGGCCTCATCCACGAGCAGCCCGCCGGCTTGCTCAAGACCGCCTGCGATTACGCCTACATCGCCGCGATCTGGCCCCAGCTCGACTGGTACCTCGACGGCGGCGACTTCTACGTGGGCGTGCAGACCAAGCGCGGCTGCCCCCACAACTGCTGCTACTGCGTCTACACCGTGGTGGAGGGCAAGGCGGTGCGGGTGAACCCAGTGGAGGAGGTGGTGGCCGAGATGCGCCAGCTCTACGACCGGGGCGTGCGGGGTTTCTGGTTCACCGACGCCCAGTTCATCCCGGCCCGCCGCTACATCGAGGACGCCAAGCAGCTGCTGCGGGCGATCCAGGCCGCCGGCATGACCAACATCCGCTGGGCTGCCTACATCCGCGCCGACAACCTCGACGCCGAACTGGCCGAGCTGATGGTGGCCACCGGTATGGATTACTTCGAGATCGGCATCACCTCCGGCTCCCAGGAACTCGTGCGCAAGATGCGCATGGGCTATAACCTGCGCACCGTGCTGGAGAACTGCCGCCTGCTGGCACGGGCTGGCTTCCGCGAGCACGTGTCGGTGAACTATTCGTTCAATGTGATCGATGAGCGCCCGGAGACGATCCGCCAGACGGTGGCCTATCACCGCGAACTCGAGCGGATCTTCGGTGCCGACAAGGTGGAACCGGCCATCTTCTTCATCGGGCTGCAGCCGCACACGCACCTGGAGCAGTACGGCTTCGATCAGGGGCTGCTCAAACCTGGCTACAACCCGATGAGCATGATGCCGTGGACCGCTCGCAAGCTCCTCTGGAACCCTGAGCCCATGGGTGGCATTTTTGGGAGGATCTGCCTGGAGGCTTTCGAACGCAACCCCGGTGATTTCGGCCGCACGGTGATGAACCTTCTGGAACGGGACTATGGCGTGGCTCCGTTGGCGGAAGCCCTGAGGGCGCCCGTTGAGGGGAGGGGGGCACTGGCCAAGGCCGTTCTCTGATGTGTCTCGGAGAGCGGGTGGATGCTGGCTCCAGCCCGGCAGGGGGACTCCGCTTGCGGCTCGAGCCACCTCACGCGGAAATCCCCACCCACTCAAGCGCTTCCCGGCTTGAAGATATGTTTAGTTTCGTGCCCCATTTTGGCGAGGATGGCTGGGCAGGCCTGGCCTTCGTTAAACAGGCACTGGTGGCCAATGGTGGCCTTGCGATGCTGAAGGTGTGCCTACCCAATGGGTTGGCGTTTCTTCTGTGTCACGGGCTCTCTTTGGCTGCCAGCCCATTGCTTCATTCCAACTGTGGCCTTTTTCGCTCCCATCTGCGATGACCTGGCTCAGGGTTATGCAGGAGGTTTCCTGAATAATTCATTCAACCGTACTAAGCAGGTTGATCGCAGTGTCAATGTTGAGATCAATGTCACTGTGGACAAGTCAGATAACACTGTGAACAATGACAATTCCGTGAGAAATCGGGGATTTCTTGCCGGAAACACGATCAGCCTGTTCGGGCGGCTGCTTCGTCCCCTTGCATGAGCGTGTCAGATTGAGGGGCTGAGTATCTCCGCTTGAGGATGATCTTGGGTGCGGAATGCTACTCGCACCCTGCAGAGTCGATTCGTGTCGCTCTCGGCACCCTGGGTCATTGATTGGGCTCTGGATTCGGACAGCGATCCTTGCCTGACTGCCGCGTGTTGAAGCCCAGCGGGATAGGACACCACTGGGCTGTTGGATTGCACCGTCCTGGGACGTTGGTCGGCCTGCGAAGGTCCCCCTGGCCCTGCTTCGCGGATGACGGCGTTTGTTGGTTGCCCCCTGATGGGTGGGAGGGCACCTAGGGTCAGGGCGTCTCAGTGTCTGCAGGCTGGGATGGCGGAGGATCCCTCCTTGGAGTGTTGCCGGTCATCCTGCGCCAGCAGCTGGCCGATCGACTGATCGCGATGGGTGTGGGTCCTGGTCAAGAGTCCTGGGGGATTGTCCTCCGCCCAGGCTCCCTGGCTGCCCCTGCAACCAGCAGGCCTGAGCCCAGGTGCCTCGATGCGCATCCTCCACGCACCCTTGAGCTTGCCAAGAAAAGAGCGCCGAGTGATCGGCGCTCTTGGTGATCCTCCATCCCGGACAGAACGCATCGTCAGGGTGTGAAGAGCATTCTGCCGGTGATCTGAATCAGAACTTGAAGGTGTTGCCGCTGATCAGGCCCTTGTTCCTGACCGAGTTGTCGGTATTGACCGAATTGTCGCTCAGGTTGCGATTGTCCGACAGGTCGACGTTGATCTGGCGGTTGTCGGTCTTGGTCCTGTTGAAGGACTTGTTCAGGAAGCCGCCGCGAAAGCCTTCGGCGGTGGCGTCAGCAATCGAAGTGAAGTGAGTCATGGTTAGAGGTAAGCGAGATGTTTCTGGTGATTCCTTGGCAAGCAGCTGCGTGCCTTTCGGCTGAGCGCCTGCCGACCGTCCCTGGGATCCGGTTCAGATCTTGATGGTGTTTCCGCTGAAGAAGCCCTTGTTCACAACGGAATTGTCGGTGTTGGTCGAATTGTTGCTGAGGTCGCGGTTGTCCGACAGGTCGACGTTGATTTGGCGGTTGTCGGTCTTGGTCCGGTTGAAAGACTTGTTCAGGAAGCCGCCGCTCAGGCCTTGGGCGGTGGCGTCGTCCAGCAGGGTGAGGTGGGTCATGGTTGAAAAGGGAAGGGATGGTGTTGGTCGATGGAGGAGGAATCGGAGGCCAAGACATGCCTGAACAACATCTTCTGCAGAAGCGGGAGTGTGTCACGCATCCCTTGGAAACTCATGGAATTTGCTCGTCCATGTCTGCAAGGTAGCGATCACCCCCGAGCCGACTTCTCAACTCCAAGAATCGAAATCATCCGAGTTATTCCTTCATCTCCCGGACGACTTGCGCATTTTTACTATTCATGCACATCTCAGATAATCGGTTTGCCGATTGTTCGGCTGCAGGCCGAGCCTTCGGCGGTAGGCTGCTTTGGAAGACGCAAGATAACTTCAAGGTGTGATACTTCTGGCGGTGGCGAGCCGTGGATTCGCTTTACAACGGTTTACGTCTGAAGCGTCACGTGCGCGCGTAATCCGCTAAGTGTGCTGATGCGTTCTGCGTCCAATGCCCCGCTACGCCTTCGTCGAGCAGCATTCCGAGGAGGATTGCGGCGCTGCCTGCGTCGCGACCGTGGCTCGCCAGTACGGGCGGAACCTTCCCCTCTCGCGGGTGCGTGAGCTGGTGGGTACCGGCTCCCTCGGCACCACCCTGCTCGGGCTGCGCCGAGGGGCCGACGCCATCGGCTTCCAGGCCCGGGCGGTGCGCGCCGAGCCGGAACTGCTTCGGCACCTCGACACCGTTCCCCTGCCGGCGATCTGCCACTGGAAGGGCAACCACTGGGTGGTGCTGCATGGCCGGCGCCGGCAGCGCTACCTGATCGCCGATCCGGCTGTCGGGCTGCGCTGGTTGTCCGAAGGGCAGTTCCTGGAGGGTTGGAGCAACGGCGTGATGCTCTTGCTCGAGCCCGATCTCCATCGTCTGAGCGAACAGGAGGAGGCTCCACGGGCGCCCTTCCTGCGGTTCCTGCGGTTGGTGCTGCCCTATCGGGGCCTGCTGCTGCAGGCCCTGGCCATCAACGCGGTGATCGGGCTGCTCGCCCTGGCGATGCCGCTGCTGATGCAGTTCCTCACCGACGACGTGCTGGTGAGGCGCGACAGCCAGCTGCTCACCAGCCTGGGGCTGGGAATGCTGCTGCTGTTCGTCTTCCGGAACCTGATCTCCCTGCTGCAGGGCCATCTGGTGGGCCATTTCGCCCAGCGCCTGCAACTCGGGATGCAGCTCGAGTACGGCCATCAGCTGCTGCGGTTGCCGATGACCTATTTCGACAGCCACCGCAGCGGTGAAGTGGTGAGTCGGATCAGCGATGTCAACCGCATCAATGGCCTGATCGGCGATGTGGTGCTCGGCCTCCCCAGCCAGCTGTTCGTCGCCCTGGTGTCGCTCGCGGTGATGCTGGCCTACAGCCCTGCCCTCACGGCCGTTGCTCTGCTTGCCTTTGTGCTGGTGGTGAGCGGCAATCTGCTCTTCCTGCCGGCGCTGCGTCAGAAGACCCGCCGTCTCATCGTGCAGTCCGCCGAGAATCAGGGGTTCCTGGTGGAGGCTTTCCGCGGGGCCCAGGTTCTCAAGACCACCGAGGCCACCCCGCAGGTGTGGGATGAGTACCAGAGCAATTTCGGAACCCTCGCCCATCTGCGCTGGAAGACGCTGCAGCTGCAGTTGTTCGGCTCCACCACCACCGATCTCCTCTCCAACATCACCACCCTGGCGCTGCTCTGGTACGGCAGCACGTTCGTGATCGCCGGACGGCTGAGCATCGGCCAGCTGCTCGCCTTCAACGGCATGGGGTTCAACGTGCTCGAGTTCCTCGATGGGCTGGTGGGCTTCGCCGGCGATTTCATCACCGCTCAGGTGGTGTTCCACCGCCTCTCGGAGGTGCTCGATGGCACGGTGGAGGATCCCAAGGCCGCCATGAAGCCCTGGGTGGCGCTTCCGCAGGGTTGCGAGATCCGCTGCCAGGCGCTCGGCTTTCACCATGCCGGTCGCATGGAGCTGCTCAAGGATTTCGACCTCACGATCCCGGGCGGTTTGATGACAGCGCTGATCGGCGAGTCGGGTTGCGGCAAGAGCACCCTGGTGAAGCTGGTGGCCGGCCTCTATCCGCCCCAGAGCGGCACGATCCACTTCGGACCCTACGGCCTCAAGGACATCTCGCTCGAGTGCCTGCGGCAGCAGGTGGCGCTGATCCCACAGGATCCCCAGTTCTTCAACCGCACCATCCTGGAGAACTTCCGCTTCACCTATCCCGATGCCGGGTTCGATCAGGTGGTGGCCGCCTGTGATCTGGCCCTGGCCGATGAGTTCATCCGCGAGCTCCCCGATGGGTACCAGACCGTGCTGGGTGAGTTCGGCGCCAACCTCTCCGGTGGACAGCGGCAGCGTCTGGCGATCGCCCGGGCGCTGGTGGCCAGGCCGCCGGTGCTGATCCTGGATGAATCCACGGCGGCCCTGGATCCCGGTCTGGAGCGCCGCCTGCTGGATCGGCTCCTGCCGCTGCGGCAGGGTCTCACCACCGTGATGGTCACCCACCGACCCAGCGTGATCCTCCGCTGCGACTGGATCGTGTACCTGGAGCGCGGCAAGGTGAAGTTTCAGGGCCGGCCCCAGGACCTGCGCGATGTGGAACCACTCACCTCCTACCTTCTGCCCGCATGAGCGACCGATCCCCCGTTGATCAACCCTCGCCCCAGTCCATGCTGGCGGTGTCGGCGGAGGCGCGAAAGCCGGACAGTCTGGCGGTGCGGCCGATCGATGCCGGTCTGGTGCTCCGGCCCAGCACGAGCGAGGAGTTTCTTCCCTCGGTGCGCCCATGGGTGCGGCTGCTGGGCCTGGTGATGCTGGGAAGCTTCGTCACCGGGGTCGCTCTGATGGCGGTCTGGCCCTACCGGGTCGTGGTGCGCGGAAGCGGCCAGATCCGCCCCAGTGGAGAAACCAGTGTCATCCACGCCCCGTTGAACGGCCGGGTGCGCAGCGTCAACGCCCGGGCCAATCAGACCGTGCGACGGGGCCAGGTGATCGCGGTGCTCGATCCCGCCGACCTGGAGGGCAAGCGGACGCAGCTGGCCTCCAGCCGCAGCGCCCTGGAACGGGAGCTGGAGGCGCTGCGCAGCCAGAACAGGGCGGCGGTGCAGGGTGCTGAGCTGGAGGTGGACAAGGCCCAGGCGGCCCTGCAGTTGGCCCAGGCGGAGTTCAACCGCTTCCGGCTGCTGAAGGACAGCGGGGCGATCGCACCGATCCAGCTCGATGAGAAGGCCGCCAACCTGGAGGTGGCCATCTCGGACCTGGCCAAGGCCCGACGCGCCGTGGAGGAGGTGCGGTTCCGCGACAATGCCCAGCTCTCCAGGCTCGCCCAGGAGTTCGCGGCCAACAGCGGTGAACGGGCCCAGGTCAGCCGGGATCTGGGCATCACCCAGGTGCGGGCGCCTGTGGAGGGCGTGCTCTTTTCCCTGGAGCTGTTCAACCCGCAGCAGGTGGTGCAGCAGGGCCAGGAGCTGGCACGCATCGCCCCCAGCGGCAGGGGGTTGGTGGCGAAGATGGTCGTGGCCTCCGAAGACATCGACAACGTGAAGCCCGGCCAGCGGGTGGATCTTCGCCTTGCCGGTTGTCCTTTCCCCGATTTCGGCACCCTGCGGGGAACGGTGCGCTCGGTTTCCCCGGATGCGGTCAGGGCGGCGGCTTCACCGGACCAGCCGCCATCCCCAGCGCCAGCCGGGGCGTCGGTGGGTTACGAAGTCACGGTGGTGCCACAAGCCACGGTGATGCGTTCCGGTTCACGGCGCTGTGACGTGCGTCTGGGCATGGACTTCACCGCGGACGTCACCACCCGCATCGAAACCGTGCTGCGCTTCGTGCTGCGCAAGGGGCGCTTCCTGCTGCCCAGCTGACGATCGATCGGGCCACGGTTGCCGATCTCCCCGTTCGGGTGGTGCTCGGCTGAGCTTGACACGGTCCATGAAAAAGGACCCCGCCCTGCGGGGTCCCTGATGCCTCCAGGGGGGCCGCGGTGCTCCCGTGGGCAACGCCGCGTGGCGGCTGATCAGACCACCCGGCCCCGGGCATCGCCATTGTTCGACACCGCAGTGCCGCTGACCCAGTTGTCGTTGGTCTTGGTCGGGTCGAAGAAGGCCGCTTTGGGATCGCCTGAAGTGGCCTGCTTGTCAATCCCATAGACGGCCTTGGTGGGATCTTCCGCCGAGGTCACGAGCCCCGGCGGGCCAACGACAGGGACTCCTCCTCCTGCGATCCCGGAGCTCTGGGCATCGGACAGCAGGGAGAACAGGGGGGGGGATGGGGGTGTGGAGTGCGACATCAACAGGGCAGGTGAAGAACGGAATCGCGATGAATCCGGCTGACAGGTGCTTCGCGGAGTCGGTCTATTAGGCAGGAAAAGCCATTGCGACTCGGAAAACACTCTGGCGACCGTTCTCCATCGCTGCGGCAATCATGGACGCTTCTCGCTGGGCCAGTCAAGGACATGTCTTTGCGAATGATTGCCGAATGACTGGCCATCCTTGCGTTGTGTTGCCGCCTGGGTGGAGGCAATCAAGGTAATCATTCTTCCGGCAGAGATGTGATCGGCCGTGATGCCTGAGCTCCTTCAGCAATTCCATCAACAACTCCATCAATCCGGATCGCGCCTCCGTGCGAGGGCGCGCAGCGCCAGCAGCACCCCCAGCCCCAGCCAGCCCAGCGCCCCCCCGATCGGGTTGGGGCTGGCCCCGCCGGGACCCACCCACCAGGCGCTTGCCGTGGGGGAGAGTTCGATCAGACCGGACACCAGCGCGAACCAGCCCCCCACCAGCCCGCCATGGAGGCCCACCGCTCCAGCCAGGTTTCCGTCATCGGCCCGGCGCTGAAGGGCGAGAACCAGCCCCAGCAGCGCCAGGCCGCCCAGCAGCGCCAGGGAGGCGAGCGGGCCCAGGTTGAAGCGGGTGTGCACCACGCTGAACAGCAGGGCCTGGCCCAGCAGGGCTCGCCGAGGGCTGATCAGCAGCTCCAACTCGCCCCAGAGCCAGCCCCTGAAGACCAGTTCCTCCGCGAACCCAACCCCCAGCAGGGCCGCAGCATTGAGCAGCACCGGGGTGCTCACCACACCTCGCCAGCGCGCCTGGCCGAGGAGGAGCAGCCCGCCGGTGACCAGAGCCAGCAGCAGCAGCGCCAGGACCACCCCTCCGAGCAGTGCCCGGCATCCTTGATCCACCGGGGCGGCGATCCCGAGGCGCTGCCATGGCCGCTGCTCCCCCCACACCCGACGCAGTCGGACCGGCAACGTGAGCAGCAGCAGGCCAAAGGCCAGCACCGTGCCCAGCAGCGAGAGCTGATCGGGCCGCAGGGCGGGAGCCAGCAGACCGAGTGGCTGCACCGTGAGCCAGCCGGCCGCCACCAGCAGGGGCAGGTAGAGGAGCGTGCCGAGCCAGTGGGGCCGCACGGGCGCCGGGGCTGTGCTCACTCGCTCTCGGGTTCGATCGTGCTGGTGAGACCCTTCGATTTGAGGGTTTCGCAGTAAAACTCAGCCGGTTCGAGATCACAGACGATCACCAGCCCCACGCCGGTGTTGTGGGCCTCGAGCATCACGGCGATGGCGTCCTGTTCGCTCAGCGAGGGCACCACCTGCTGCAGGGTCATCACCACGTACTCCATGGTGTTGACCGGGTCGTTGTGGAGCAGCACCTTGTAGCGGGGCGAGGGCTTGCGCACCCGCTCCGGGGCTTTCTCCATCACGGCCGCCCCGCCGGGCGCGGCGGCGGGCGACTGGGTGGCGAGGGTCATGGCCGGCTCAGACATGACGGGAGAAAACTGTAGACAGACCTTCATGGCCGGCTGCCGACCGGCGTCAGCGGGCAGGCGGCGATCCGGGCCATGGCCTCCTCCACGTTCGCCCGGGAGTTGAAGGCCGAGAGGCGGAAGTAGCCCTCGCCGGCGGCCCCGAAGCCGCTTCCGGGCGTGCCCACCACGTGCGCCTGACCGAGCAGCAGATCGAAGAAAGCCCAGGAGTCCAACCCCTCGGGGGTCTTCACCCACACGTAGGGCGCCTGCTCGCCGCCATGCACCTGCAGGCCGGCGGCCGCGAGCTCGCGGCGGATGATGGCCGCATTCTCCATGTAGAAGGCCACCAGGGCCTTCACCTGGGCCTGGCCTTCGGCGGAATACACCGCTTCGGCGCCGCGCTGCACGATGTAGCTCACGCCGTTGAACTTGGTGCTCTGGCGCCGGTTCCACAGGCTCCAGAGCTCCACCCGCTCGCCATCGGCGGCCGTGCCCATCAGGCCGCGGGGCACCACGGTGAAGGCGCAGCGGGTGCCGGTGAAGCCGGCGTTCTTGGAGAAGGAGCGGAATTCGATCGCGCACTCCCTGGCTCCTTCGATCTCGTAGATCGAATGCGGCAGCTCCGGGTCCTGGATGAAGGCCTCGTAGGCGGCATCGAACAGGATCAGGGCGTCATGGGCGCGGGCGTAGTCGACCCAGGCCTTCAGCTGGGCCCGGGTGGCCACCGCGCCGGTGGGGTTGTTCGGGAAGCAGAGGTAGATCAGATCCACCGTCTCGCTCGGAATCCGGGCGGTGAACCCGTTCTCGGCGGTGATCGGCAGGTAGGTGAGGCCGCCGTAGCGACCCTGGGGGTCGGCCTCACCGGTGCGGCCCGCCATCACGTTGCTGTCCACATACACCGGATACACCGGATCGGTGACGGCGATGCGGTTGTCCGGCCCCAGGATGTCGAGGATGTTGCTGCTGTCGCACTTGGATCCATCGGAGATGAAGATCTCCTCGGGGCTCACCTCGCAGCCCCGCGCCTGGAAATCGTGCTGGGCGATCGCCGTGCGCAGCCACAGGTAGCCCTGCTCGGGGCCATAGCCGTGGAAGCCCTCGCGCGTGCCCATCGCGTCGATCGCGGCCTTCATGGCGGTGCGGCAGGCCTCCGGCAGGGGCTCGGTCACGTCACCGATCCCCAGGCGGATGATCGGCGCCTCTGGATTGGCCTCGCTGAAGGCCTTCACCCGCCGCGCGATCTCCGGGAAGAGGTACCCCGCCTTGAGCTTGAGGTAGTTGCCGTTGACCTGGACCATGGGCGCGAAGGGCGGCTGCGGCAGCCGGAATGCTGGCGGCATCTTCCTATGGCCGTGGCCGGCGGGGGCCGGCCGGCTGCATGATTCGATCCACAGCCGCCGTTACTGCCGTGTCCGCCGCCGCTCCGGTCGATTTCGAGGCGCTGGTGGATCGCAGCATCGCCAGGCCGGGCCGCTACCTGGGCAACGAGCTGGGGGTGGAGCCGCGTGACTGGGACGGCGCCCGGGTGCGCTGGGCGCTCACCTACCCCGAGCTCTACGAGGTGGGCGCCAGCAATCTCGGTCACATCATTCTCTATTCGATCCTCAACAGCGTTCCCGGCCAGCTCTGCGACCGGGCCTACCTGCCCGGCGCCGACCTGGCGGCCCGGCTGCGGGAGATGGACGGCGCCCTGTTCGCCGTGGAGAGCCGCCGCCCCCTGCGGGCCTTCGACATCCTGGGCTTCAGCCTCAGTTACGAGCTCGGCGCCACCAACATCCTGGCGATGCTCGCCCTGGCCGGGATCCCGATCCGTGCCGCCGACCGCGGCGACGGGCCTCTGGCCCACCCGGAGGCCCCGCCGCTGATCTTCGCCGGTGGCCCCACCGCCACCAGCAATCCCGAGCCCTACGCCGCCTTCTTCGATTTCATCGCCCTGGGCGACGGCGAGGAGCTGCTGCCGGAGATCGGTCTGGTGGTGGCGGAGGCCAGGGAAGCCGGGCTGTCGCGACGCGATCTCCTGCGGGATCTCGCCCAGGTGCCCGGTGTCTACGTGCCCTGCCTCTATGCCCCGGGTGCCGATGGGGTGACGGTGGAGCCGCTCGAGGCCGGTCTGCCGCGGCGGCTCCTGCGCCGCACCGCCACCCCCATGCCCCACTACGCCATGGGTCTGGTGCCGCACATCGAGACGGTGCATGACCGGCTCACGGTGGAGATCCGGCGGGGCTGCACCCGCGGCTGCCGCTTCTGCCAGCCCGGCATGCTCACCCGGCCGGCCCGCGACGTGGAGCCCGAGGCGGTGATCGAGGCCGTGGAGGAGGGGATGCGGCGCACCGGCTACAGCGACTTCTCCCTGCTCTCGCTCAGCTGCTCCGACTACCTGGCTCTGCCGGCCGTGGGCGTGGAGCTGCGCAACCGCCTGGCCGAACACAACGTGAGCCTCACCCTGCCCAGCCAGCGGGTGGACCGCTTCGACGCGAACATCGCCCACATCCTGGGAGGCACCCGCCGGGCCGGGCTCACCTTCGCCCCCGAGGCCGGCACCCAGCGCCTGCGCGACATCGTCAACAAGGGGCTCACCGATGCCGAACTGCTGCGCGGCATCCGCACGGCCATGGAGAACGGCTACCGCAAGGTGAAGCTCTATTTCATGATCGGCCTGCCCGGCGAGACGGACGCCGACGTGCTCGGCATCGCCGACACCTGTCGCCGGCTCCAGGAGCAGTGCCGCGACCTGGGGCGCCTGGAACTCAACCTCACGATCAGCAACTTCACCCCCAAGCCCCACACCCCGTTCCAGTGGCACAGCGTCAGCACCGCCGAGTTCCGGCGCCGCCAGGAGCTGCTGCGCTCAGCCCTGCGGCCGCTGCGTGGCGTCAAGACCAACACCACCGACGTGCGGCTCTCGGCGGTGGAGGACTTCGTGGGCCGGGGTGATCGCAGGCTGGCGCCGGTGATCGAGGCCGCCTGGCGGGCCGGGGCCGGCATGGATGCCTGGTTCGAGACCATCGATCGCACCTACGCCGCCTGGACCGAGGCGATCGAGGCCGCCGGGCTGGGTGGGCGCTACCGCGCCCTGGAACTGGGTGACTGGCAGGCTGCGGAATCCCTGGCCGCCGGGGATCTGGAGGCCTTCTGCGCCCAGCCCCTGCCCTGGGATCACATCGATTCGGGCATCGCCAAGCGCTGGCTGGCCGAGGATCTCCAGCGCGCCCTGGCCGCCGCCGTGGTGCCGGATTGCTCCTTCGACGGCTGCAGCAGCTGCGGTGTCTGCGGTCCGGAGCTGGGCCACAACGTGGTGATCCCGCCGCCGCCCATCCCGGCCCCCCTGCCGCCCCGCTCCCCTGCCTCGGAGCGGCTGCAGCGGCTGCGCTTCCGCTTCGCCAAGCATGGATCGATGGCGCTGCTGAGCCATCTCGACACCGTGCGGATGCTCGAGCGGGCCCTGCGCCGCAGCGGCCTGCCGGTGAGCTTCAGCGGCGGGTTCCATCCGCTGCCGCGCCTCCAGCTGGCGCTGGCCCTGCCGCTCGGGGTGGAGGCCGGCGCCGACTGGCTGGATCTGGAGTTCGCCAGCCGGGTGGACCCGGAGCCGGCCCTGGCCGCCCTGCGGTGTGAACTGCCGCCGGGCTTCCTGCTGGAGCGGGTCGTCGAGGTGCCGGTGGGCGGGCCGAGCCTCTCCCAGGAACTGGCGGCCGCCGAGTGGACCCTGGAGCTGTCGGCCGTCGACCCGGCACCAGAGTTGGGAACGGAGCGCTGGCAGGCGGCGATCGCGGCCCTGCTGGCGGCCGAGGCCCTGCCCTGGAGCGACACCGACAAGAAGGGCCGCCCCCGGCAGCGGGATGGGCGGCCCTACCTGCTCGCTCTGGAGCGTGTCGGCCCGCTGGACGCCGCCACCGGCCTGCTGACCCTGCAGCTGCGGGCTGCGATCGACGGCCAGGGCCGCAGCCTCAGGCCCGACCAACTGGCCCACTGGCTGCAGGAGGAGCTCGGTGTGGCCCTGCGGCTGGGCCGCCTGCGGCGGGAGCGGCTGATCCTGCGGGATCCGCTCCGACCCGCGGAGAGCCAGCGTGCTAGCTTCAGCTGAAGACGGCAGATCCGTCTGTAGTCCTCCATCTGCAGACGCGGTCCTGCGGCTCTCGTTCCGCAGGCCCTGTTCCGCGCTCCGGCCGGCCATCGCGATCCGGCAGCATCGACGCGAACGGAGGTTGATCCTCCAGAGGATGCTCCTCACCAGGCTTTTGTCTTCCGTCTTTCCCTGCTGATGCAGCAGTCGAGCGGCTCTGCGGCACGCTCTGCCCGGCGGGTTTCTGCTTCAGGGGCTCGTCCCCGTTCCTTGGCCGGGCTCCACTGAGCCATCCCTTTCCTCCATGCCCCAGCAGATCGTCATTGCCGAGCAACTGCGCATCGCCGCAGTGCTCAACGACGAACGCGTCGATGAACTGGTCGTCGCCCAGGGCCGTTACCAGATCGGTGACGTCTACCTCGGCCGGGTCGAGAACGTTCTCCCCGGCATTGATGCGGCTTTCGTCAACATCGGCGAGAGCGAGAAGAACGGCTTCATCCACGTCACCGACCTCGGGCCCCTGCGGCTGAGGAAAGGGGCCGCCGGCATCACCGAGCTGCTCGAACCCCGGCAGAAGGTGCTCGTGCAGGTGATGAAGGAGCCCACCGGCACCAAGGGCCCCCGCCTCACCGGCAACCTCACCCTGCCCGGCCGCTATCTGGTGCTGCAGCCCCACGGCCAGGGGGTCAACATCTCGCGGCGGATCAATGGGGAGAACGAGCGCAACCGCCTGCGCGCCCTCGGGGTGCTGATCAAGCCCCCCGGCGCCGGTCTGCTGGTGCGCACCGAGGCCGAAGGCATCAGCGAAGACCTCCTGATCGACGACCTCGAGGCCCTGCTGCGGCAGTGGGAGGGGATCCAGGAGGCTGCCGAGACCGCCACCCCGCCGGTGCTGCTCAACCGGGACGAGGACTTCGTGCACCGCGTCCTGCGCGATCTCTACAGCCCCGAGGTGCTGCGGGTGGTGGTCGACACGCCGGCCGCCGTGGCCCGGGTGAACGCCTTCCTGGGCGCCGATCAGGCCAACCTGCTGGTGGAGCACCACGCCGAGCCCACCGACATCCTCGAGCACTACCGGGTCAATGCGGCGATCCGCGATGCGCTCAAGCCCCGCGTGGATCTCCCGTCCGGTGGCTACATCATCATCGAGCCCACCGAGGCGCTCACCGTCATCGACGTGAACTCGGGCTCCTTCACCCGCTCCGCCAATGCCCGCGAGACGGTGCTCTGGACCAACTGCGAGGCGGCCGCCGAGATCGCCCGGCAGCTCAAGCTCCGCAACATCGGTGGCGTCGTGATCATCGACTTCATCGACATGGAGTCGCGCCGTGACCAGCTGATGCTGCTCGAGCACTTCACCCAGGCCGTGCGCGATGACGCAGCCCGGCCCCAGATCGCCCAGCTCACCGAGCTGGGCCTGCTGGAGCTCACCCGCAAGCGCCAGGGCCAGAACATCTACGAACTGTTCGGTCGAGCCTGCCCCAGCTGCGGAGGCCTCGGCCACGTGGCGGTCCTGCCCGGCAAGGACACCCTCCAGCCCCTGGCCACCGTCACCGGTCTGGTGCGCTCGGCCGCGTCGGCCCGTGCCGAGGTGGTCAGCCCCAACGGGGCCGAGCCGTCGGCCCGCCGCCGTGGCGGACGCGGGGGGCGGAGCCGTGGCGGCGGTGAACTGGCCGAGTCCGCTCCCGCCGCCCTGCCCGGCGAGTCCACCGCTCTGGGCGCACCCTCCGATTCCGGCCCCGGGTCCGCCGAGGCCCTCAGCCGGCGGCAGGAGCCTGACCTGGTGGCCGTGCCCATGGATGCCGATCAGGAGCTCGTCTACGGCTGGATGGGGCTCAGTCCGGCCCTGCTGCTCGAATCGCCACCGGCCGGCGACAACCTCCACGTGCGGGTGGTGCGTCCGGGCGACGACGCCGAGGCGGTGCTGGAGACGGCCCGTCAGCAGATCTCAACCAGCGGTTCCCGCCGTCGTCGCCGCGGCGGCCGCGGCAGCGGCGCCGAGGTCGGCTCACCGGTCCGCCCCGGCTCCGAGGAAGCCCCGTCCGATCGGGACGACGCCATGCCGGTGCTGGTCGAGATCACCCCCCTGCCCCTCACCCTCGAGGAGCCCGAGCCCACCATCACCACGGTGATCGAAGCCCCCCTGCTGCAGGTGCCGCTGGTTCGCGACCCGGCTCCGGCGCCTGCCGTTCTCCAGGAGGTCGTCCCGGAGGAGGAGAGCGCCGAACCGCGGCGGCGCCGCCGGCGCTCGTCCGCCACCCTCTGAGCCGGCCCTCCCGCTCCCAGCCCTCGCCGGCGCCGATCGATCCCTTCGCAGCGGATCCCTTCGCAGGGGAGGATCCCGCCCGTTGCGCCGGCGTCGATGAGGTCGGCCGCGGCGCCCTGTTCGGGCCGGTGTTCGCGGCGGCGGTTGTGCTGCCCCAGTCCAACCTGGCCCGTCTCGCCGGGGTGGGGCTCACCGACAGCAAGGCCCTCAGTGGCCGCCGCCGCGCCGAACTGGTGCCCCTGATCACCACCTGTGCCGCTGCCTGGGCGCTGGGCCAGGCCTCGGCCGCCGAGATCGATCGCTGGGGCATCCGGCCCGCCACCGAACGGGCGATGCGCCGGGCCCTGCAGCGCCTGCCCGCGCCGCCGGAGCTGCTGCTGGTCGACGGGGTGCTGCCCCTGCGGGGCTGGAGCGGACCGCAGCGCACCCTGGTGCGGGGTGACAGCCATTGCCCGGCCATCGCGGCGGCCAGCGTGCTGGCCAAGGAGGCCCGCGACGCCCTCCTCCGCCGCCTGGCGCCGCGCTTCCCCGCGTACGGGCTGGAGCGCCATGCCGGCTATGCGACGGCGGCCCATCGGGAGGCCTTGCGGCGCTTCGGTCCCACACCCCTGCACCGCCAAAGCTTTCTGACCCGCCTGCCGATCGGAGTCCCTCTCAGTGGTGCTCGCACCAGCGGCTGAAGTCGCCCAGGAGCTGCTGGCTCACCCGCTTGCGCATGCCCAGCAGGATGCCCCCGAGCAGGGAGCGGCCGGTGGCTTCGAGCACCTTGGGCGGGATCAGTCCGAGCACCTTGGGTCGGCTGACGCTCACCGCCAGGGTGGCTTCCCCGTCCAGGCCGTCGCCGCTGGCGGCGAGCCAGGAGTGCAGGGTGAGGCGGAAGTCGTCCACCAGGCCCAGGCCCTCCAGATCGCAGTCCACGGCCTCGAGCGCCAGCCGTCCAGGCTGGCGCTGGGCCTGGAGCCGCACGATCGGCTGGATCTCCAGCTGGAACACCTGCAGCCGCGTCACCTCGTAGCGGTATTCGCCCGGGCCCAGCCGCCGGAGCTGGCTGGGATCGAGCAGGGCCTGGATCACCCGCTCCTCGTCATCGAGGTAGGCGGGCAGTTGCTCGACCTGGTCGGGCACCGGGAGGCAGAGCCGCTGGCTGGCACGGAAGGCCAGGGTCATTGCCTCGATCGGGTGGCCGACGGGGGATGATCCTATCCATCCGCCATCCGCCCGTTCTCCGCCATGCGTCTTGCCTTCCTCGGTCCTGCCGGCACCTACGGCGAGCGGGCGGCACGGCGGCTGGCCCGCCTGGAGGGGCTGCAGGATCCGGAACTGGTGCCCCAGAGCGGCATCCGTTCGGTGGTCAAGGCCGTGGCCGAAGGCCGCTGCGACGCGGCGGTGGTGCCGGTGGAGAACTCGGTGGAAGGGGGCGTGACCGCCTGCCTCGACGTGCTCTGGGAACACCCCGAGCTGCACATCCGCCGCGGGCTGGTGCTGCCGATCCGCCATGCGCTGCTGGGGAACGGCCCGATCGAGCGGGTCAGTGAGGTGCTCTCTCACCCCCAGGCCCTGGCCCAGTGCAGCCAGTGGCTGGGCGAACACCTGCCCGAGGCGTTGCAGCTGCCCACCAGTTCCACCGCCGAGGCGGCCCGGATGGTGGCCGGCAGCCCTTTCCGGGCCGCCGTGGCCTCCCGTCGCGCCGCGGCCGAGCACGGGCTGGCGGTGCTGGCCTACCCGATCAACGACGTGCCGGGGAACTGCACCCGCTTCCTGCTGCTGCAGCGGCAGGAGGGCATGGTCGCCGCCGGAGCCACCCACTGCAGCCTGGCCTTCTCGCTCCATGCCAACAGTCCGGGGGCGCTGCTGGAGGCGCTGCGCTGCTTCGCGCATCGCGGGCTCAACATGAGCCGGATCGAATCACGGCCGTCCAAGCGGGAGATGGGGGAATACATCTTCTTCGTGGATCTGGAACTGCCCCCGGATCCGGCCGTGCTGGAGCAGGCCGTCGGGGAGCTGGGATCCCTCTGCCAGCACCTGGCCCGCTTCGGCAGCTACCCGCTCGCCATCCCCAGCGACGACGAGGTGGAGGAGGAGGACTGAGCTCGGGCAGCGCCGGGCTTCTGGCAACGGAACACCCCGAACTCCATCAGGCCGTGGCGAAAGGCCCAGTCCATCAGCAGCAGGGTGGGGGTCTCCCGCAGCCCCTGCAGCACGGCGGCGGGCCCGAGTCCCAGCACGGCCTGCGGCCGCCGCACCCCCTCGAGGATCGAATCGATCCAGGAGGGCAGGGTGGCCTTCGTCCAGTCGTCGGTCTCCACGGTGGCCCCGGCAGCCCAGGGGCTGCGGCTCAGATGGCGCCGGAACGAGGGAATGCTGGCGAATTCGGGATGGGCCCACTGCTCCAGCAGCTGGCGGAGAACCCAGCGTTCCGTGGCGCTCAGGGGGCCCTGGGCGGGATCGCGGCGGTTCCAGTCGGCCACCACCAGCCGGCCGCCTGGGGCGAGCACCCGCAGCAGCTCATCGGCGTAGCGCTGCTTGTCGGGCATGTGGGGCCCTGCCTCCACGCTCCAGACGGCATCGAAGCGGCCGTCCTCCAGCTCCAGATCAAGCGCGTCCATCACGGCGAAGCGACACGTCAGCCCGGTGGGGGTGAGTTCGCGGGCCCGGCCGATCTGGGCCGGGCTGATGCTGATTCCCAGCACCTGGAAGCCGTAGTCGCGGGCCAGGATCCGGGCGCTGCCGCCGATGCCGCAGCCCACGTCGAGCAGGGTGGAGCCTGCCGGAAGCCGATCGAGCCCGCCCCAGCGCACCAGCTCATGCACGAAGGCCTCCTTGGCGGCCCGGAAATCGCTCCGACGCGCCGGGATGCCGTAGTGGCCCAGGTGCACGTGCTCACCCCAGAGGCGCTCCAGCAGGCGATCGTCCGTCCAGCGGTCGTAGGCCTCGGCCACGGTGGCCGTGGATTGGAACGGGCGGCGGTGGCGCTGCCAGAGCACATAGCCCAGCGCCGCCACGGCTGCCACTCCCCCGCCCGCCAGCAGGGGCATCGACCAGGACGCGGCCAGCATCAGCCGGGTTCCTGGCGTGATTCGCCCAGATCCTGGAAGGTGTCCTTGAGCACCGTGCGTGCCGCGAGCTGGCGGCGGGTCTGATCAAGCAGGGAGAACTCCTGCCGCAGCCGTTCGCCGGTGTCGGTGAGTTCCAGCAGGGCCTGCTGGTGATCGGCCACCGGACCCCCCAGATGGGAGCCGATCCAGAAGGAGAGTTCCCGCGGCAGATCCGGCAGGTCGTTCGGCAGGGTGGTGGGTTTGCCGATCAGCTTGCCGGTGAGGTCGACCACATCGCGCAGGGCCTGGGTCACCTCGGCGGCCAGACCCTGCAGGTCATCGCCGCTGCCGGTGGCCTGGTCCTCGATCCAACTCACCAGGGCGACACGGAACGGGGCCTCGCGCACCACCTCCAGCACCCGGAAGCGCTGCTGTCCGAGGGTGACGATGTTGCTGCGATCGTCGTCCTGGGTCTGGCACTGGAGGATCTCGGCGCAGCAGCCCACGCTGGCCATGCGTTTCTCCTGGGGATCCCAGCGCACCACGCCGAAGCGCCGATCGGTTTCGAGAACCGTTCGCAGCATCATGCGATAACGCGGTTCGAAGATATGCAGAGGCAGCACCTCCTGCGGAAACAGCACCACATCCGGCAGGGGGAAGAGAGGGAGCTCCCTCACGGCCAGATCAGTCACGGTTGTCCTGCGGGGGCGGTCAGGGAGCTGGAAATCGGACGGGAAGGCGACGGGACGGTCCGCCGGCCCGATCCCTCTGGGGGCGGGCCGGCCTGGATCGATCCTAGAAAAAAGGGAGCCTGCCGGTGCGGCAGGCTCCCTGGGCGACGCCGATGGCGCATCGGCTCTGCCTGGTTCCGGATCAGAGCTTCACTTCGATGTCGACGCCGCTGGGCAGATCGAGCTTCATCAGCGCGTCGATCGTTTTGGAGGACGGGCTGTAGATGTCGATGATGCGGCGGTGTGTGCGGGTCTCGAAGTGCTCGCGGGAATCCTTGTCGACGTGGGGCGAGCGCAGCACGCAGTAGATCTTGCGCTTGGTGGGAAGGGGAATCGGGCCGATGGCCGTGGCAGCGGTGTGATCGGCCGTTTCGATGATCTTTTCGCAGGAGAGATCCAGCATGCGGCGATCGAACGCCTTCAGACGGATGCGGATCTTCTGCTGGGCAATGGCGGCGGACATGGGAGGTGTCGTGACGGCGCAGGCGTGAAGGGTGACGCCCGCAGGGGCTTGGCAGGGGTGGATCGGAGGATCCCTGGATTGTCGAGGTTCGGGGGGGGAAGGGATGTGACCCTCACCCCCCTTGCTGGATCAGTGGTGGGGCCGAACAGGCCTCATTCCACGATCTTGGACACCACGCCGGCACCAATGGTGCGGCCGCCCTCGCGGATGGCGAAGCGCATGCCCTGCTCGATGGCCACCGGGCAGATCAGCTCGGCGGACATCTTGATGCGGTCGCCCGGCATCACCATTTCCACATTGGTGCCGTCGTCGGCGGTGAAGGCGGTGATCTGGCCGGTCACATCCGTGGTGCGGATGTAGAACTGCGGGCGATAGCCGGCGAAGAAGGGAGTGTGACGACCACCCTCCTCCTTCTTGAGCACATAGACCTCACCTTCGAACTTGGTGTGAGGCTTGATGGAGTTCGGCTTCACCAGCACCATGCCGCGCTCGATGTCCTCTTTCTGGATGCCGCGCAGCAGCAGGCCCACGTTGTCGCCGGCCATGCCCTCATCGAGCAGCTTGCGGAACATCTCCACCCCGGTGACGGTGGTTTCGCGGGTGTCCTTGATGCCGACGATCTGGACGGTTTCACCGACCTTCACTTTGCCGCGCTCGATCCGGCCGGTGGCCACGGTGCCGCGACCGGTGATCGAGAACACGTCCTCGACGGCCATCAGGAAGGGCTTGTCGATCTCACGCTCGGGCTCGGGGATCGATTCATCCACGGCATCCATCAGATCGAGGATCTTGTCGACCCACTCGTTCTCGCCGCGGTTGCCCTTGCCGCCACCCTGGATGTGCTCCAGTGCCTTCAGGGCAGAACCGGCGATCACGGGGATGTCGTCGCCGGGGAAGTCGTAGCTGCTGAGCAGTTCCCGCATTTCCAGTTCGACGAGCTCGAGAATCTCCTCGTCATCGACCATGTCCTTCTTGTTGAGGAACACGACCAGGGCGGGAACGCCCACCTGCTTGGCCAGGAGGATGTGCTCCTTGGTCTGGGCCATCGGGCCGTCGGTGGCGGCCACCACCAGGATGGCGCCGTCCATCTGGGCGGCACCGGTGATCATGTTCTTGACGTAGTCCGCGTGACCGGGGCAGTCGACGTGGGCGTAGTGGCGCTTTTCCGTCTCGTATTCGACGTGGGCGGTGTTGATGGTGATGCCCCGCTCCTTCTCCTCGGGAGCCCCATCGATTTCGTCGTAGGCCTGGGCCTTGGCCTGGCCCAGGGAAGCCAGCACGTTGGTGATGGCGGCGGTGAGGGTGGTCTTGCCGTGGTCAACGTGGCCGATGGTGCCGATGTTGACGTGAGGTTTGTTCCTCTCGAACTTCTCGCGAGCCATGGAAGGAAAGAATCGGGGATGGTGGTTGGGGTTGAGAGATCAGGAGTTGCCCTGATTCTTGGAGATGATGGCTTCAGCGACGTTGCGAGGAACTTCCTCGTAGTGGCTGAATTCCATCGAGAAGATACCCCGACCCTGAGTCATGGATCGGAGCTGGGTGGCGTAGCCGAACATCTCGGCCAGAGGCACTTTGGCCTGGACTTTGGACTGTCCATCGTCGACGGACTGCCCCTCCACCTGGCCACGACGGGAGGAGAGGTCGCCGATGACCGAGCCGAGGAAATCCTCGGGGATCTCGACCTCCACCTTCATCATCGGCTCAAGAAGGACAGGATTGCACTTCTTGACGCCGTCCTTGAAGGCCATGGAGCCGGCGATCTTGAAGGCCATTTCCGATGAGTCGACGTCGTGATACGAGCCGTCGACCATGGTGACCTTGACATCGATCATGGGGAAACCGGCAATCACTCCGGACTGGCAGGTTTCCTTCATGCCGGCTTCGGCGGGACCGATGTACTCCTTGGGGACGATGCCGCCAACGATCTTGTTGACGAACTCGAAACCGGAGCCCGGTTCACCGGGTTCCATCTCGATCACCACATGGCCGTACTGACCCTTGCCACCGGTCTGGCGGGCGAACTTGCCCTCGCCCTTGGCGCTGGCGCGGATGGTCTCCCGGTAGGAAACCTGAGGAGCGCCGATGTTGGCCTCCACCTTGAATTCGCGCAGCATCCGGTCGACGAGGATCTCCAGGTGGAGTTCCCCCATCCCGGCGATGACGGTCTGGTTGGTTTCCGGATCGGTGGAGACCCGGAAGGTGGGGTCTTCATCGGAGAGCGACTGGAGTGCCTTGGAGAGCTTCTCCATGTCGCCCTTGGTCTTGGGCTCCACCGCCACCGAGATCACCGGCTCGGGAATGAAGAGCGATTCCAGGATGATCGGATCGCTCTCGACGCAGAGGGTGTCGCCCGTGGTGGTGTCCTTGAGGCCCAGCACGGCGCCGAGGTCGCCGGAACGCAGTTCGTCGACCTCCTCGCGGTCGTCGGCCTTGAGCAGGATCAGCCGGGAGATCCGCTCCTTCTTGTCCTTGGTGCTGTTCAGGACGTAGCTGCCCTTCTGCAGCACCCCGCTGTACATCCGCACAAAGGTGAGCTTGCCGTAGGGATCGGCCATCACCTTGAAGGCCAGGGCACTGAAGGGTGCGCTGTCGTCGCAGGGGCGGCTGGCTTCGGTGCCGTCGGGCAGGAGACCCTTGATCGGCGGGATGTCCACCGGAGCGGGCAGATAGTCGACCACGGCATCGAGCACCAGCTGCACACCCTTGTTCTTGAAGGCGGAGCCGCAGAGCATCGGCACCAGGCCGTGCTGCACCACGCCGGTGCGGATCCCCTTGATCAGTTGCTCCTCGCTGAGCTCACCGGTTTCCAGATAGGCCTCCAGCAGCTCCTCGTCGGTTTCGGCCACGGCTTCCATCAGCTTGCCGCGCCATTCCTCGCAGAGATCCACCATGTCGGCGGGAATCTCCTGCTCGAGGATGTCGGTGCCGAGGTCGTTGGTGTAGATGATCGCCTTCTGGCGCACCAGATCCACGATCCCCTTGAGTTCACCCTCGGCACCGATCGGCAGCTGGATCGGGGCGGCGTTCGCCTTGAGGCGGTCCTTGATCTGGTCGTAGACCTTCAGGAAGTTGGCGCCGGTGCGGTCCATCTTGTTGACGAACACGATCCGCGGCACGTTGTAGCGATCGGCCTGGCGCCAGACGGTCTCCGACTGCGGCTGCACCCCGCCGACGGCACAGAAGACGGCCACAACCCCATCGAGCACCCGCATCGAGCGCTCCACCTCGATGGTGAAGTCGACGTGCCCGGGGGTGTCGATGATGTTGATCCGGTGATCCTTCCAGCTGGTGGAGATGGCGGCCGCCGTGATCGTGATGCCACGCTCACGTTCCTGCTCCATCCAGTCGGTGACGGCGGCGCCATCGTGCACCTCGCCCATCTTGTGCACCACGCCCGAATAGAAGAGGATCCGTTCGGTTGTGGTGGTCTTGCCCGCGTCGATATGGGCGGCAATACCGATATTTCTGACGCGTTCCAGGGGATAGGCGCGGGCCACGGGGAGGGTCTCCGGAGGTTGTTCGACGAATGGGCGGGCGTAAGTTTAGAGGCTGGTCCTCGCCGGCTGGAATCGCCCGTGATCCAGTCCAGTCATGGGGCTCAGTAGCGGTAGTGGGCGAAGGCCTTGTTCGCTTCGGCCATCTTGTGGGTCTCCTCCCGCTTGCGCACGGCGCTGCCGGCCTCGTTGGCGGCATCCATGAGTTCACCGGCCAGCTTCTGGGCCATGCTGCGGCCGTTGCGGGCCCTGGAGAAGTTCACCAGCCAGCGCAGGGCCATGGCGGTGCCCCGTTCCTGACGCACTTCCATCGGCACCTGGTAGGTGGCGCCGCCCACCCGCCGGGCCCGCACTTCCACCAGGGGGGTGGCGTTGCGCACGGCCGTCTCGAACACCTCGAGGGGATCGCTGCCGGTGCGGTCGTTGATCAGGCCGAAGGCATCCGAGAGGATCCGCTGGGCGGTGGATTTCTTCCCGTGCTTCATCAGGCGCGCCACGATCATCGAGGCGAGCCGGCTGTTGAACTGCGGATCGGGAAGGATCGGGCGCTTCTCAGCGGCGTTGCGGCGGGACATAGACCTGAGGGGATCGAGGCAGGGGGAAAGGGATGGGGGGGATCGGGGGGGCGGAGCTCAGCCCTTCGGCGTCTTGGCGCCGTACTTGGAGCGGCTCTGGCGCCGGTCCTTGACACCGGCGGTGTCGAGGGTGCCGCGGATGATGTGGTAGCGCACGCCGGGGAGATCCTTGACGCGGCCGCCCCGGATCAGCACCACCGAGTGCTCCTGCAGGTTGTGGCCGATTCCCGGGATGTAGGCCGTCACCTCGAAACCGGAGGTGAGCCTCACCCGGGCCACCTTGCGAAGCGCCGAGTTCGGCTTCTTGGGGGTGGAGGTGTACACGCGCGTGCAGACGCCGCGGCGTTCCGGGCAGGCGCGCAGGGCCGGGGATTTGGTCTTGCGGGTGAGGCGCTGCCGCTCGGTGCGGATCAGCTGCTGAATCGTGGGCATCGAGGGCCGGAGTGGGGGTCGGGCGTCCGACCGTTTTCGACAATCCGCCACCTTACTTTGTCGCCGGACCGCCCCCCGCCGGACGGCTGAAGGACGACCCGCAGGCGCAGCAGTTGACACCCTCCGTCGCCCGGATCAGGAAGCCCCCGCCGCTGAGGTCGCCCCGGTAGTCGAGCTGGAGGCCGGCCAGCAGCGGCAGCTGGGCGGGCGGCGCGTGGAGGGTGATGCCATCGGCCCGGGCCACGGGCACGCCCGCCAGGTGGCCGGGTCGGATCCGGATCACCCAACGCTCGCAGCTCCCCTCGAGCAGATCGAGGTGCATCAGCCCCGGTGTGCCAGCCACGGCGGCCTGGCGTCCCAGTTCGGCGGCGGCCGCCGTCGTCAACTGCAGGCTGAGCCCCTTGGGCATGCGGGGGAAAGCGCGGAGACTCAGTCTGCCAGGGGTCTCCGCCAGGGCCGGGAGCCCGGCCCCGGGCCCGTCCCGGCCGCGGTCTCTCGCACCAGCGGTGTGGCGGGCGTGCCGCCGACGATCGGGCTGTCGCGGGGGACCAGACCGAGGGCGTTGTGGATCGAGGCCGAGACGCCGCGGCCGCGCACGGTGACAGCTCCACCCACCAGCAGGCCGGTGGAGCTGCCGCCATCGAGGTTGAGCGCGTCGCGCAGACCGAGCTGGCCCAGCACCCACGCCGTTTCGGCCAGGGTCGGACCGCTGTGCTCCACCCCTTCGAGGGTGATCAGCCAGAGCCGCGTGCCGTCGCTGCCGATCACGGTGCGGGGCGCGCCCTGGCGCTGGAAGGCGGGGCTGAATCCCTCCGCCGTGCCGTTGAGCACCTGCCGGCCGTCCTGCAGCAGCAGCGGCCCGCCACCCATCACATAGGGCTGCCCCCCCACCGGATCGGTGGGCCGGCTCTCGAGGCTGAGGCGGCTGCCCACCGGCCAGGGTGGGGTCACCCCGGCGCGGCCCACCACCAGCTGGTCGTCGGGCCCCAGCGGGATTCCCCGCTCGAGCAGGTCGGCGCCGAGCTGTTGACGGACGACGCCGGCGGTGATCAGCAGGCCCGTTTCGTTGCCGCTCAGGGCCCGGTACGCACGTCCCCAGTCGGCGGTGTAACGGGCCAGGCCCCGCTGGATGTAGCCGCTGTTGACCGCCGTCACGGGCCAGCGGCGACCGCTCTCGTCGCTCAGCCACTCAGCCAGGCTCAGCCGCCCGAAGCGGGGCAGGGCGCCCGGCTGCCAGCCCACCGCGCCGCGGTTGAGGATCGGCCCCGACAGCCAGCGGCCCTGCTCGCGCAGGGCGCCGAGCGGCAGGCGCCGCACCCGGTTGAAGAAGCCGCCGTTGATCGCCACCAGGGCCTGTTCGCGCTGGGCCAGGGCGGGAAGGGAACTGAGTCCCTCCATGCCATCGGGCCGGGTGAGCAGGCGCAGCTGCAGTGGGTTGTTGCGGGGATCGAGCCGCACGCTGCTGATCAGCAGCCGCCGCTCGCCCACCGAGCGCACCTGCCGCTCGACCGCCACGCTGGCGGCCAGGAGGGCCTGCAGGCGGGGGTCCAGTGGCGGGGGTTGCGTAGCCGTCGCGCCGCCCTCGGCACCGGCGCGATCCAGCACCACCCGTGGAGGAGAGCCGAGGGTCAGCACCCGGCCGGTGCTTGCCGAGGCGATCCGCAGGCCATCGGGGTGCTCCTGGGCCATGACCCCAAGGGCGAGCAGCTGGGCGCGCTGGGCCGGCGTACTGCGCACCGCCACCAGCAGCCGGCCCGCCTCCTCGCGTACGAGGGCCGCCCCCGCCAGATCGAGCACGACCCGGTTGCCGGCGCCGGGCGCCGAAGCCCTCACCCGCAGCAGGGCCGGCGGCGGCAGATCCAGCCGCAGGGTGTCACCGCTGGCGTCGATCCGTGCTCCTGCGGCCTGCAGCAGGGCGTCGGCCTCCACCGCCACCTCGTCATCGAGGCTGCGCTGGCCGCCGGCCGGCACGGTGAGGGCGGCCCCGAACCATTCCAGCTCCAGGCTGCCGTCCGGCCGGCTGCGGCTGCTCACCCCAAGCTGTCCCTGCAGGAGCTCCAGTGGCAGCCAGAGCCGTGCAGCGTTGGTGGGAATGGCGTCCGTCCACAGCCAGCGGGCGCTCTGGCGACGGCCATTGATCACGACGCTGCGGCCCTCGCGCCCTGCCCCGAGGCTCGGCGCGCCGCCGCCGACAGGCGGGGGCGGTGCGGGCGTGCTCGGCCACCCGGCCTGAGCCAGGGCTCCGGGCCCTACCAGCGCCGGCAGCAGAGGGAGCAGTGCCAGAGACAGGCAGCGCCGGAAGCGCCTGCGGGCCTGGCTGCGGAGCGACCCGGGCATCGGACCCACATCCGTTGATGGTGAACGCTAACGCCGAGGGCCTGTCTCTAGGATCCTTGATTCCTAATTGGGTGGTGACCCCTGACGTCCGGGGTCCCGCCGGTCTCCCCAGGTTGTTACCGGGCTATGCCTCTTTCCTCCCGCCCCGTCTGGCCCCACTGCGACAGCCCCGCCCCCGCGGCCGTCGCGGGCGAGAAGGATGCCTGCGGCGTGGGATTTCTGGCCCGCCTCGACGGAGAACCCAGTCACTGGCTGCTGCAGCAGGCCCTGCGAGGCCTGGGTTGCATGGAGCACCGCGGCGGCTGTGGTGGCGACGGCGACTCCGGTGACGGCGCCGGCATCCTCTGCGGCATCCCCTGGACCTACCTCCAAGCGGTCTGGCCGGCGGCCGGCCAGGGGGCACCGGGCCGGCGGGGTCTGGCCATGGTCTTCCTGCCCGCCGATCCGGCCCGACGCGAGCAGGCCCGCGGCTTCTGCGAGCAGGCCGCCCTCACCCTGGGTCTGAGCAGCCTTGGCTGGCGTGCGGTGCCGGTGGATCCCAGCGTGCTGGGGCCCCTCGCCCGCGACACGGCCCCGGTGATCGAGCAGTGGCTGGTGGAGGGTCCGGAACCGGGCGATGCCCTCGAATCACTGCTGTTCCGCTGCCGCCGCCGCGTCGGTGATCTGGCCCGCGACGCGTGGGGGCCGGCCCCCGGCGATCTCTACTTCGCCTCCTTCAGCGGCCGCACCGTCGTCTACAAGGGCATGGTGCGCTCTGAGGTGCTGGCTGCCTTCTACGCCGACCTGCGCGATGCGCGCTTCTCGGTGAGCTTCGCGGTCTACCACCGCCGCTTCAGCACGAACACCCTGCCCCGCTGGCCCCTGGCCCAGCCGATGCGCCTGCTCGGCCACAACGGCGAGATCAACACCCTGCTGGGCAATCTCAACTGGGCCCGGGCGGCGGAATCCCACCTCGACGCCGTCTGGGGCGATGCGGCCGAGGACCTCAAGCCGGTGGTGAACGACGCCTTCAGCGATTCGGCCAACCTCGACGCCATGCTCGAGCTGATGGTGCGCAGTGGCCGTCCCGTCACCGACAGCCTGCTCACCCTGGTGCCGGAGGCCTTCAGGCAGCAGCCTGAGCTCGACAACCGCCCCGACGTGCGGGCCTTCTACGAGTATTCCGCCTGCCTGCAGGAACCCTGGGACGGCCCGGCCCTGCTGGTGTTCAGCGACGGCCGCTGCGTCGGCGCCACCCTCGATCGCAACGGCCTGCGCCCGGCCCGTTACTGCATCACCAGCGACGGCCTGGTGGTGATGGGCTCGGAAACCGGCGTCGTGGAGCTCGAGGAGAGCCGCATCCTCGAGAAGGGCCGGCTCGGCCCCGGCCAGATGCTGGCCGTCGACCTGGAGAGCGGACGGCTGCTCCAGAACTGGCAGGTGAAGGAGGAGGTGGCCGCCCGCCATCCCTACGGCGCCTGGCTGCAGGAGCATCGCCGTTCCCTCGAGCCGCAGCCCTGGCACGGCGAGCGGCAGCTCGGTGAGCTCGACCTCCTGCGGCACCAGACCGGCTTCGGTTTCACGGCCGAGGATCTCGACCTGGTGATCGAGGAGATGGCCGGCCAGGGCAAGGAGCCCACCTACTGCATGGGCGACGACATTCCCCTGGCGGTGCTCTCCTCCAAGCCCCATCTCCTCTTCGATTATTTCAAGCAGCGCTTCGCCCAGGTCACCAACCCGCCGATCGACCCGCTGCGCGAGGAGCTGGTGATGAGCCTGGAGATGCACCTGGGCCGGCGCGGCTCGGCCCTGCGTCCGGAGCCTGCCTCCGCTTCCGTGCTCCACCTCGACACCCCGGTGCTCAACGAGCTGGATCTTGCCGCCCTGCCGCTGCAGGGACTCGCCACCACCACCCTCTCCACGCTCTACGCGCTCGAGGACGGACCTGACGGGCTGGAGCAGGCGGTGCGGCGCCTCTGTCAGGCGGCTGCCGATGCGGTGCGCGACGGGCGCCAGATCCTGGTGCTTTCCGACCGGGCCAGCGATGGCCTGACGGCCACCACCATCTACATCCCGCCGCTGCTGGCGGTGGGAGCGGTGCACCACCATCTGCTCGGGCTGGGTCTGAGGCTGCAGTGCTCGCTGGTGGTGGACACCGCCCAGTGCTGGAGCACCCACCATCTGGCCTGTCTGATCGGTTTCGGGGCCAGCGCCGTCTGCCCCTGGCTCACCTGGGAAACCACCCGCCACTGGCTCGAGCACCCCAAGACCCGTTCGCTGATGGAACGGGGCAAGCTCCCCGCCCTCGATGCGGCGGCCGCCCAGGCCAACGTGCGCAAGGCGCTCGAGGCCGGACTACGCAAGATCCTCTCCAAAATCGGCATCTCGCTGCTTGCCAGCTATCACGGCGCCCAGATCTTCGAGGCGATCGGCATCGGCGCCGACCTGATTGCCCTGGCCTTCCGCGGCACCACCAGCCGCGTGGCCGGCCTCACCCTCACCGACCTCGCCAGCGAGACACTGGCGTTCCATGCCAAGGCCTTCCCCGAGCTCAACCGCACCAGGCTCGAGTTCATGGGCTTCGTGCAGTACCGCACCGGCGGCGAGTTCCATCTCAACAGCCCCGAGATGGCCAAGGCCCTCCATGCCGCCGTGGCCGCCGGCCCCGGTTACGACCACTTCACCACCTACCGCACCCTGCTGGAGCACCGGCCTGTGACGGCCCTGCGCGACCTGCTGGAGCTGCGAGCGGCCCCCACCCCGCTGCCGATCGAGCAGGTGGAGAGCGTGGAGAGCATCTGCCGCCGCTTCTGCACCGGCGGCATGAGCCTCGGGGCGCTGTCGCGGGAGGCCCACGAGGTGCTCGCCATCGCCATGAACCGGATTGGCGGCAAGAGCAACAGCGGCGAGGGTGGTGAGGATCCCGCCCGCTTCCACACCCTCACCGACGTGGACGGCGAGGGCCGATCGGCCACCCTTCCCACCATCCGCGGCCTGCGCAACGGCGACACCGCCTGCTCGGCCATCAAGCAGGTGGCCTCAGGGCGTTTCGGCGTCACCCCCGAATACCTGCGCAGCGGCCGGCAGCTGGAGATCAAGGTGGCCCAGGGGGCCAAGCCCGGTGAAGGGGGCCAGCTGCCGGGCCCGAAGGTGGACGCCTACATCGCCTGGCTGCGCAACAGCAAGCCCGGGGTGGCCCTGATCTCGCCTCCGCCTCACCACGACATCTATTCGATCGAGGACCTGGCCCAGCTGATCCACGATCTGCATCAGGTTCACCCCGCCGCCCAGGTGTCGGTGAAGCTCGTGGCGGAGATCGGCATCGGCACCATCGCCGCCGGCGTGGCCAAGGCCAACGCCGACGTGATCCAGATCTCCGGCCACGACGGCGGCACCGGCGCCTCGCCGTTGAGCTCGATCAAGCACGCCGGCAGCCCCTGGGAGCTGGGCCTCTCGGAGGTGCACCGCAGCCTGCTGGAGAATGGCCTGCGCGATCGGGTGCTGCTGCGGGCCGACGGCGGCCTCAAGACCGGCTGGGACGTGGTGATGGCCGCCCTGCTCGGGGCCGAGGAGTACGGCTTCGGCTCGGTGGCGATGATCGCCGAGGGTTGCATCATGGCCCGCGTCTGCCACACCAACAACTGTCCGGTGGGCGTCGCCACCCAGAAGGAGGCCCTGCGCCAGCGCTTCACCGGCATTCCCGAGCACGTGGTGAACTTCTTCCTCTACGTGGCCGAGGAGGTGCGCCAGCTGCTGAGCGTGCTGGGGGTGGCACGGCTCGAGGATCTGATCGGTCGCTCCGAGCTGCTCCAGCCCCGCGCCGTGGAACTCGCCAAGACCTGCTCTCTCGATCTCTCCTGCCTGCTGGCACCGATCCCCGCGGCGGCCGACCGCGGCTGGCTCCGCCACGACGAGGAGGCCCACGGCAACGGCCCCATCCTCGAAGACGCCCTGCTCGCCGATGCCGAGCTGATGGCGGCTCTCGAGGGTCACGGCCGTGTCTCCCGTGCGCTGGCGATTGTCAACACCGACCGCAGCGTCGGTGCCCGGCTCGCCGGCGAGATCGCGGCCCGTCACGGAAACGGCGGCTTCCGCGGCCAGATCGACCTGGCCTTCGAGGGGGCGGCGGGTCAGAGCTTCGGCGCCTTCCTGCTGCAGGGCATGAACCTGCGGCTGGTCGGCGAGGCCAACGACTATGTCGGCAAGGGGATCAACGGCGGTCGCATCACCGTGGTGCCGCCCCCGGGCGGCAGCGATCCCGGCAGCCAGGTGATCCTCGGCAACACCTGCCTCTACGGGGCCACCGGCGGCGAGCTCTACGCCCTCGGCCGAGCCGGCGAGCGCTTCGCCGTCCGCAACAGCGGAGCTCGCACGGTGGTGGAGGGCGCCGGCGACCACTGCTGCGAGTACATGACCGGCGGCGTGGTGGTGGTGCTGGGGAGCACCGGCCGCAACGTGGCGGCCGGCATGACCGGCGGGGTGGCCTTCCTGCTCGATGAGGACGGGCGCCTGGCTGAGCGCCTCAACCCCGAGATCGTGGCGATGCACCCCCTGGAGACACCGGAGCAGGAGCAGCTGCTGCGACCGCTGCTGCAGGCCCACCTGGAGGTCACCGGCAGCCTGAGGGTCGCCGAGATCCTGGCCGACTGGAGCCACTGGAAGGGGATCTTCAAGGTGCTGGTGCCGCCGAGCGAGAAGGCCAACCTCGGACTGCTGCAGCGCGAGGCGGTGGCTGTCTGAGTCAGCGGGGGTGCGTGCGCATCAGGCGCTGCACCTCGCCGGCGTGGTAGCTGCTGCGGGTCAGCGGACTGCTCACCACCTGCAGGAAGCCCAGGTCCTCCTCGCCGTGCCGGCGGAAGCTCTCGAACTGCTCCGGTGTCACGAAGCGCTGCACCGGCAGGTGCTTCGGCCCCGGGGAGAGGTACTGGCCGATCGTCACGATGTCCACGTCGTGGGCGCGCAGATCGGCCATCACCGCCATCACCTCCGCATCCGACTCGCCCAGCCCCACCATCAGCCCGGATTTGGAGTAGGTGCGCGGCCAGCCCTGGCGGACGCTCCGCAGCAGGTCCAGCGAGCGGTCGTAGGCACCCTGCGGACGCACCTGTCGGTAGAGGCGCGGCACCGTCTCGATGTTGTGGTTGAGCACCTCGGGGCCGGCGGCCATCACCGCGGCCAGGGCCTCGCCGTTGCCGCAGAAGTCGGGCACCAGCAGCTCGATCGTGGTGAGGGGGGAGCGGCGGCGGACCGCGGCGATGCAGGCCACGAACTGACTGGCGCCGCCATCGGCCAGATCGTCGCGGTTCACCGAGGTGATCACCACGTGGCTGAGCCCCATGCGGCTCACCGCTTCCCCCAGCCGCTCGGGCTCGGTGGGATCGAGTGCCCGCACGCTGCGGTCGAAGTCGATGTCGCAGTAGGGACAGGCCCGGGTGCAGCCCGGGCCCATGATCAGGAAGGTGGCGGTGCCGCCGGCGAAGCACTCACCGATGTTGGGGCAACTGGCCTCCTGGCAGACCGTGTTCAGCTTCAGATCGACCAGCAGATCGGCCACGGCGCCGATGCGCTCCTTCTGGGGCGCCTTGACGCGCAGCCAGTCGGGCTTGGCGGGCTTGGGCTGGCTGGGGCTGCTGGTCACCGCCTCTTCCGGCAATCGCCGACTCTAGAAATCCGTGCGGCCGCCCAGGCCGGCATCGGGCCCGGGTCCGGGCTGGGGGCGAACGGTGATCCCCTAAAGTCGGGCCATCGGGATGTAGCGCAGCTTGGTAGCGCACTTCGTTCGGGACGAAGGGGCCGCAGGTTCGAATCCTGTCATCCCGATTGTTTTTCCTCTGCCGGCCCGAAGGCCCCCAGCTCGGCGCCGGGGTAGCCCCTCGGTGTGACTATCCGCCCGTCCTGCATCCGGGTGGTGCTGTTGCCGATGATCAGCAGGCTCAGCATGTCCACCCGCTCCAGGGGCAGATCCGCCAGCCGGTGCAGACTCACGGCCTCCTCGGGGCGTCCGAGCTGGCGGGCCAGCACCACGGGCGTGTCCGGGCCGCGCCCCTCCAGAAGCAGTTCCCGGGCCCGGCCCAGCTGCCAGTCGCGGCCGCGGGAGCGCGGGTTGTAGAGCGCCACCACGAAGTCGCCGGCCGCGGCGGCCCGCAGCCGCCCCTCGATCGTTTCCCAGGGGGTGAGGCGATCGCTCAGGCTGACCGTGCAGAAGTCGTGCATCAGCGGCGCCCCCGCCCGGGCCGCCGCCAGCTGCAGGGCGGAGAGTCCCGGATGCACCGTGAACGAGGGGCGTTCGGTGGTCGGTCGCTCCAGCCAGAGCTCAAGGGCCAGGCCGGCCATGCCGTAGATGCCGCTCTCACCGGAGGAGACCAGCGCCACCTTCAGGCCCTGGCAGGCGAGCTCCAGTGCCTGGCGGCAGCGTTCCCGTTCCTGGGTGAGCTGTCCGTCGCAGCGGAGCTGGTCCGGGCGCCGCAGCGGCTCCAGCAGATCCAGATAAAGCCCGTATCCCACCCACACCGTGCAGCTGGCCAGGGCACGGCGGGCCTCCGGAGTGAGCAGATCGAGGCTCCCCGGCCCACTGCCCACCAGGTGCAGCTCCCCCCGGGCGGGCGCCCACTGCTCCCGGCTCAGGCCCACCGCCAGGGTGGCTGCGCCCCGCTCTCCGGGGCCGCTGCGCCCGATCCGTTTGGTCACCACCAGGCGGGATCCCCCAGCGGCGGCCAGCAGCGCCGCGGCCTCCGCCACGCTGGAGGTCCCCATCTCCCGCTGCACCGCCGCCGAGGGATTGGGCACCGGCACGGCCCCGAGCGCGGCGGCATCGAAGAACCGCAGGGGCCAGCCGTGCCGCTCGGCCAGGGCCAGCAGGGCCGGCTCATCCGCCTTGGCCTCGATGCTGGCCAGGCCGGCCACCGCCTCGACCGCCAGCCCTTCCTCCCTCAGGGCGCCTTCCACCAGGCGCTCCAGCAGCGCTGGGCTGGTGTCCCGTTCGCAGCCCAGACCCAGCCAGAGGCTCGGTGGGTGCCAGCGGCAGCCCTCCCCGAGCCGGTGGCTGACCACCAGGGCCGCCCCCTCGGGGTTCTGCTCCCCGCTGCCGGGGCCGTCGGCAGCATCCGGAAGGTGGCCGGCCGCCTGCAGAGCGCGCCAGAGAGGCGAGCCGCTCTCCTGGTCGAGGCAGAGGGGCTCGCCCCGGGCCGCCGCGCGCATCAGGCCATCCCAGTCGCCGGCCCCACGGCGCCAGCCCCAGTCGAGGCCGAAGCTGTCGAGGGCCAGGCGGCCGCTGCCGCTGCTCGCGCCGGTGAGCACGGCCGCCCCGCCCAGGGTGGCCGCCACCCGCTGGCTGAGACGCTCCGCCCCGGCCCCATGGCCCCCGAGCAGGGGAACGGCGAAGCGGCCGGCGGGATCCACCACCACCACCGCCGGGTCGGTGCGCTTGTCCACCAGCAGCGGGCTCACCAGCCGGGTCACCGCGCCGCAGGCACCCACGATCACGAAGCCGGCGCTGCCGCCCCAGTAGCGGGCCAGATAGTCGGCGGCCGGGGTGCCCAGCGGCGCGCAGGCCTCCAGCAGACCGGCCTGCTGGAGCTGGGAGAGCACCGGACCTGCGGCCGGACTCAGCCCCAGCCCCCGGGGAAGGGCATCACTCATCCATTGAACCTGGCACGCAGCCGTGCCAGGAGACCGTTCGCCCGGGGGCGCCGCAGGCTCCCGTCGGGGTTCAGCGCCTCGCGGGCCGACCCTGGCCCTGCCACCGGTGCCGCCGCCGCTGGGGCCGGCGGCACGGCCGGCTCGGGGAAGGTCGGCCCAGAGGGATAGTCCCCGGGGGGAAGCTCCACACTCTCGCCGTCCTCGGCAACCTCCCCGTCCGGGCTGGGCACCAGTCCGGCGGTCCCGTGCCCCGGATCGCCGGCGTCGGCGTGCTCCGCAGGGCCGATCTCCTCGGCGGGAGCCGCCACGGTGGGAGGGGGCCCGGCCAGCTCGGAAGCCTGGGGTTGCGGGGCGGCGTCAGGGCCGTCGGCGGTCACCTCCTGCGGCGCTTCTTCTTCTTCTTCTTCTTCTTCTTGTGGCTGGTCCTCTCCTTGCTGTTCCTGTCGTTGCGGTCCGTCTTCGCCCCCTGCATCAGTGCCGGGCTCGGCAGGCGGGGCGCTCAGGTCGATCGGCCAGCGCCGCTGCCCCGGCGGCTCCAGTCGCAGCTCGCGCACCACGGTGTTGAAGGGTGGGTTCAGGGGCTCCCCGAGGCCGTCGAGCAGTTCCAGCACCAGGGCATTGCTGCCCGGGTGGAGCCCCTCCAGCCAGACGGGCGTCTGCCGGTCCACCAGGAAACTGTCGCCATTGACGGTGATGCGCAGGCGCCAGCGGGGCCCGTCGCCGTTGAGGGGCTGCAGGGGGGTGTCGAGCAGCAGCCAGTCGATCAGCGCCGGTTCGCCGTCGATCAGATCGGTGGGGGTGGTGTCGATCAGCTGGGGGGTGCCCGGCGGCGCCAGCGCGAGGGGATTGGGAGCCACCCGGTGCAGGCGGATCTGCTGCCAGGCCTGCGGCGCCTTCACCGCCTCTCCCCAGGGCCGCGCCAGGTACGCGGTGAGCCGATGGCTGCCGGGGCTGAGCGGGGGCATCGGCACGGTGAGCCGCTGTGGGCCGACCGGGGCGGCAGCGGCATCGGCGGCGTCGCTGATCCGCAGGGGCGGCCGCTCATCCAGTTGCACCACCACATGTGGGCCGAGGCCCGGCCCGTCGCTCTTGGCGGCGGGCCAGTCGTCGATCGACAGCTCCAGGTTCCAGGGAGCGTCCGCCAGCAGGGTGTCGGATGGCGGCTCCAGGATCCGCAGGGCCGGATCCTGGGAGTCGAGCAGCTGTCGCTGCCGCTGGATCGCCTGCGGCGGTGCGACTTCCCGCAGGCGCCCCGGTGCGGCCGCGGGGGGCGCTTCCGGCCGGCGGTCGCTCGGTCGCAGGCTCCAGCCGCCGCTCAGCAGCACCACCAGGGCCAGCAGGACGGCCCCCAGGCTCCGCAGACCCGTCGCCAGCATCCGCCTCACCTGCGTGTCATCACGATCGTTGTGGGCGCATTCTGCTGAATGGAGGGGCGAAACCGGAAACGTTGTCGCATTGGTGGTGAGATCGAGTTCCCTCCGTATAACGCAAGGGGCCTATTGGCGGGTGACACGATGATAGGGACCTCCTGGCAGAGCCCAGTCCCAGACTGGGGTGCCGAGGGATTGAACCTTTGTTACTTCCCGCCCGGGCGGCTTGAAACCGACCCCTATACTTCCGCCAGCGGTCCCCTCATCGGGGCCCCAGCTCCAGTTGCGGCAACGGGTTTGGTCCATCCGGCCCCCACCGCGCTGGCGCCCATGGCGTGGTGGGTGCTCCCCGTCTCGCCGTGAGGCCCACCGGCTTGGCTCTCGGGCCCGGCCGGAGGGGTGGACCTCCACCTCGACTCCGTCCCTCGAGGAACGTCTCGATGACCATCAGCCCACCAGAGCGTGGGAAAACGGCGAAGGCCCAGGTCGACCGGAACCCCGTTCCGGCCACCTTCGAACTGTTCGAAAAGCCCGGGCATTTCGATCGGTCCCTCGCCAAAGGTCCCAAAACCACCACGTGGGTTTGGAACCTCCACGCCAACGCTCACGACTTCGACAGCCACACGAGCGATCTCGAAGAAGTCTCCCGGAAGATCTTCAGCGCTCATTTCGGCCATCTGGCCGTCATCTTCATCTGGCTGAGCGGCGCCTTCTATCACGGTGCCCGCTTCTCCAACTACTCCGGCTGGCTGGCCGACCCCACGCACGTGAAACCCAGTGCCCAGGTGGTCTGGCCGATCTTCGGCCAGGAGATTCTCAATGGCGATGTGGGTGCCGGTTTCCACGGCATCCAGATCACCTCCGGTCTGTTCCACATGTGGAGGGCCTGGGGCTACACCAATGAGTTCCAGCTGCTCTGCACGGCCATCGGCGCTCTGGTGATGGCCGGCCTGATGCTGAATGCCGGTGTCTTCCACTACCACAAGGCGGCCCCCAAGCTCGAGTGGTTCCAGAACGTTGAGTCGATGCTCAACCACCATCTGGCCGGTCTGCTGGGTCTGGGTTCGCTCTCCTGGACGGGGCACCTCCTGCATGTGTCCCTGCCCACGACCCAGCTGATGGACGCCATCGACGCCGGCAAGCCGCTGGCGCTCAACGGCAAGACCATCGCCTCGGTGGCGGACATCCCGCTGCCCCATGAGTTCCTCAACCAGGACCTCCTGGCTCAGCTCTTCCCCGGTTTCGGTGCGGGCCTCTCGGCCTTCTTCTCCGGCGACTGGGCTGCCTACAGCGATTTCCTCACCTTCAAGGGTGGGCTGAATCCCGTCACCGGCAGCCTCTGGATGACGGACATCGCTCATCACCACCTGGCGATCGCGGTGCTCTTCATCGTGGCCGGCCACCAGTACCGCACCAACTGGGGCATCGGCCACAGCCTCAAGGAGATCCTCGAGGGCCAGAAGGGTGATCCCCTGCTGTTCCCGGCTCCCAAGGGTCACGACGGCCTGTTCGAGTTCATGACCACCTCCTGGCATGCCCAGCTGGCGGTGAACCTGGCCCTGCTCGGCTCGCTGAGCATCATCGTGGCTCACCACATGTATTCGATGCCGCCGTATCCCTACATCGGTATCGATTACCCCACTCAGGTTTCCCTGTTCACCCACCACACCTGGATCGGTGGCTTCCTGATCGTCGGCGCCGGCGCCCATGCCGCCATCGCCATGATCCGCGACTACGACCCCGCCAAGCACATCGACAACGTGCTCGACCGGGTGCTCAAGGCTCGCGATGCCCTGATCAGCCATCTCAACTGGGTGTGCATCTGGCTGGGCTTCCACAGCTTCGGCCTCTACATCCACAACGACACCATGCGTGCCCTGGGTCGTCCCCAGGACATGTTCAGCGACACCGCGATCCAGCTGAAGCCCGTCTTCGCCCAGTGGATCCAGGGTCTGCACGCCGCCGCCGCCGGCACCACGGCTCCCAATGCCCTGGCCGGTGTGAGCGAGGTGTTCAACGGTGCCGTCGTGGCCGTGGGCGGCAAGGTGGCCGCCGGTCCGATCCCCCTGGGAACGGCCGACTTCATGGTCCACCACATCCACGCCTTCACGATCCACGTCACCGTGCTGATCCTGCTGAAGGGTGTGCTCTATGCCCGCAGCTCCAGGCTCGTGCCCGACAAGGCCAACCTGGGCTTCCGCTTCCCCTGCGACGGCCCCGGCCGTGGCGGTACCTGCCAGGTGTCGGCCTGGGACCACGTGTTCCTCGGCCTCTTCTGGATGTACAACTCCCTGTCCATCGTGATCTTCCACTTCAGCTGGAAGATGCAGAGCGATGTGTGGGGCACGGTGAATGCGGACGGCAGTGTCTCGCACATCACCAACGGAAACTTCGCGCAGAGTGCCATCACCATCAATGGCTGGCTGCGTGATTTCCTCTGGGCTCAGGCCGCACAGGTGATCAACAGCTACGGCTCGTCCTCCAGTGCCTACGGTCTGATGTTCCTCGGCGCTCACTTCGTCTGGGCATTCAGCCTCATGTTCCTGTTCAGCGGCCGCGGCTACTGGCAGGAGCTGATCGAGTCCATCGTCTGGGCTCACAACAAGCTGAAGGTGGCTCCCGCCATCCAGCCCCGTGCGCTGAGCATCACCCAGGGCCGTGCCGTCGGCGTCGCCCACTACCTGCTGGGCGGCATCGCGACCACCTGGTCCTTCTTCCTGGCCCGACTCATCGCGGTCGGCTGACCTCCACCTGACCTTTCCCAATGGCAACGAAATTTCCTTCGTTCAGCCAGGGTCTGGCGCAGGACCCGACAACCCGCCGTATCTGGTACGGCATCGCCACGGCTCACGATTTCGAGAGCCATGACGGAATGACGGAGGAGAAGCTTTATCAGAAGCTCTTCTCCACCCATTTCGGTCACCTGGCGATCATCGGCCTCTGGGTTTCGGGCAACCTGTTCCATATCGCCTGGCAGGGCAACTTCGAGCAGTGGGTCGCCGATCCTCTGCATGTCCGTCCCATCGCTCACGCGATCTGGGATCCCCACTTCGGCCAGGGAGCCATCACCGCCTTCACCCAGGCGGGTGCCTCCTCCCCGGTGAACATCGCCTATTCCGGTCTGTACCACTGGTGGTACACGATCGGCATGCGCACCAACGCCGAGCTGTATCAGGGTTCCATCTTCATGATGATCCTGTCGGCCTGGGCCCTGTTCGCCGGCTGGCTCCATCTCCAGCCCAAGTTCCGGCCTTCCCTGGCCTGGTTCAAGAACGCCGAATCCCGGCTCAACCACCACCTGGCGGTTCTGTTCGGTTTCAGCTCCATCGCCTGGACCGGTCACCTGGTTCACGTGGCGATTCCCGAAGCCCGTGGTCAGCACGTGGGCTGGGACAACTTCCTCAACGTGCTGCCGCACCCCGCCGGTCTGGCTCCGTTCTTCACCGGCAACTGGGGTGTGTACGCCCAGAACCCCGATGGTCTGAACCAGGTGTTCGGCACCGCCGAGGGCTCCGGCACCGCGATCCTCACCTTCCTGGGTGGCTTCCACCCCCAGACCGAGGCGCTCTGGCTCACGGACATCGCCCATCACCACCTGGCGATCGGCGTGATCTTCGTGATCGCGGGCCACATGTACCGCACCAATTTCGGGATCGGTCACTCGATCCGCGAGATCCTCGAGGCTCACAACCCCCCCAAGGGCACTCCTGGTGACCTCGGCGCTGGCCACAAGGGTCTCTACGACACCATCAACAACTCGCTTCACTTCCAACTGGGACTGGCCCTGGCCTGCCTCGGCGTGGTGACGAGCCTGGTGGCGCAGCACATGTATTCGATGCCGTCCTATGCGTTCATCGCCAAGGACTACACGACCCAGGCTGCCCTTTACACCCACCACCAGTACATCGCCATCTTCCTGATGTGCGGTGCGTTCGCCCACGGTGCGATCTTCTTCATCCGTGATTACGACCCCGAGGCCAACAAGAACAACGTTCTGGCTCGGATGCTCGAGCACAAGGAAGCGATCATCAGCCACCTCAGCTGGGTGAGCCTGTTCCTCGGTTTCCACACCCTCGGCCTCTACGTCCACAACGACGTGGTCGTGGCGTTCGGCACCCCCGAGAAGCAGATCCTGGTGGAGCCCGTCTTCGCCCAGTTCATCCAAGCCGCCAGCGGCAAGGCGATCTACGGCTTCGACGTCCTGCTCTCCAATCCCCAGAGTGCCGCCAGCCTGGCTTCGGCCAACATCCCCGGCGACCACTTCTGGCTCGATGCCATCAACGGCAACACCGATGTGTTCCTGCCGATCGGCCCTGGTGACTTCCTGGTCCACCACGCCATCGCGCTGGGTCTGCACACCACCACCCTGATCCTGGTGAAGGGTGCTCTGGATGCCCGGGGCTCCAAGCTGATGCCCGACAAGAAGGACTTCGGCTACTCCTTCCCCTGCGACGGCCCCGGCCGTGGCGGCACCTGCGACATCTCGGCCTGGGACGCCTTCTACCTGGCTGTCTTCTGGGCCCTGAACACCGTGGGCTGGCTCACCTTCTACTGGCACTGGAAGCACCTCGCCATCTGGCAGGGCAACGTGGCCCAGTTCAACGAATCCAGCACCTATCTGATGGGTTGGTTCCGCGATTACCTGTGGCTCAACAGCTCCCAGCTGATCAACGGTTACAACCCGTTCGGCTCGAACAACCTGGCCGTCTGGTCCTGGATGTTCCTGTTCGGTCACCTGGTTTGGGCCACCGGTTTCATGTTCCTCATCTCCTGGCGGGGCTACTGGCAGGAGCTGATCGAAACCATCGTGTGGGCCCACCAGCGCACGCCTCTGGCCAACCTGGTCGGCTGGCGCGACAAGCCCGTGGCTCTGTCGATCGTGCAGGCCCGTGTGGTCGGCCTGGCTCACTTCTCCGTGGGCTATGTCCTCACCTACGCCGCCTTCCTGATCGCCTCCACCTCCGGCAAGTTCGGCTGATCCTCCGATCAGTCGCTGCGCAGCGATCGCTTCGCGGTCGCTGTGCCCTCGAGGGACGCACCTCCAGCCACACCCCCGGCCTGCGCCGGGGGTTTTTTGCTGTCATCCCTCCGATCACGGCCGCCTGATCGGCAGCTCCGCTTCACGGCCAGGGCCGGGTTCAGGGCGTCGGGCGATGGGGCCACCAGCGCCGACCTTCGAGCAGCTTCACCTCCAGGTAGACAACCGGCACCACGAACAGGGTGAGCAGCGTGGCCACCAGCTGCCCGTAGAAAAGCACCGTGCTGATGCTGGTCATGCTGGCGCGCCCGGCGGCTCCGCTCCCTCCGGCCAGCAGCAGGGGCAGGATGCTGGCCAGCGAGGCCAGAGCCGTGAGCAGGATCGGCCGCAGTCGGCTCAGGGCCGCCTCCTCCACCGCCTCCCGCAGGCTGTGGGCTTCAGCCAGCCTCTGGTTGGCGAATTCGACGATCAGGATGCCGTTCTTGGCGGCCAGGCTCACGAGCACGAGCATCCCCATCTGGGCGTAGATGTCGAGGAAGAGGCCGCGGCTGGCCAGCCCCACCACCGCCCCGACCAGCGCCAGGGGGACCGTGATCAGGATGATCAGGGGGTCGACGAAGCTCTCATAGAGGGCGGCCAGCACCAGCCCCATCACGGCCACCCCGAACCCGAACACGAGCCAGGCTCGTCCTCCCGACTGGCGTTCCTCGCGCGCCAGCCCCACCCACTCCAGATCGGTGACGGGGGTGGCTCGCTCCCGATGCACCTGCTCCAGCAGGGCGATCGCCTGGCCCGTGCTCACCCCTGCCCGGGGCACGGCCTGCACGGTGATCGCCCGTCGCATCCGACTGCGGTTGATCGCCGTCGGACCGCTGGCCTGCTCCAGCTGGGCCAGTTCCCGCAATGGAATCAGGCTTCCGCCGGCGCTGCGGATCGGCAGGGCCAGCACGTCTTCGGCCGTGCGGCGTTCGGCTCCGTCGAGCTGCACGACCACACGACGCACCCGGTCTCCCTCGAAGCTGTCATTGACGTAGCTGCTGCCGAAACTGGCTCCCAGGGTGGCCACCACCGTCTCGAGATCGACGCCGAGGGAGGCCATGCGCAGCCGGTCGGGCCGCAGGCGCAGGAGGGGAGAATCCGCGCTGAAACGTGTGCTCACCCGCTCGAAGGCGTCGGTGGCATTGGCGGCGGCGATGAAGTCCCGCACCTCGCGCTCGAAATCCGGCAGGCTCAGGCGGCCGTCGCTCACGTCGAGGAGCTCCAGCTCCAGGCCCCCTTCACCGCTGAAGCCGCGCACAGCCGGAGGAACGCTCACCTGCACCGTCGCCTCCGGAATGCGGTTGCTCAGGAGCCGTCCGAGACGCCTGGCGACAGCTTCGTTGCTCAGGTCGTTCCCTGCTCCTCGCTCTGCCAGGGGCTTCAGCCGCAGGAAGAAGGTGCCCCGATTGGCGGCGCTGTCGCCGAAGGAGCGGCCCGCATTGAACGTTCCCACCCGGATGGCTGGCTCCTCTCGGGCGATCCGTCGCACCCGCTCCAGCACGGCTTCGGTGCTCTGGAGGGACGAGCCTCCTGGGAGCACCACCACGCCGCGGACCTGGCCGTCGTCCTCCTGGGGGATGAAGGCGGTGGGCAACTGCCCCAGCCCCCACACGGCCAGGACCAGACCGGCCGCCAGCCCCACCAGCACCAGCCGGCGCCAGCGGAAGCAATGCTCCAGGGCTGTGCCGTAGAGGCGACGCAGCCTCTCGATCCAGCGCTGGGGCCGATCCAGAATCCTCAGCAGCCAGCGGGGTTCGCTCCAGCCGTGGGCCAGCATCCAGCTGGCCGCCACGGGCGTGAAGGTGAGGGCATTGATCGTGGAGAACAGGATCGTGGCGCTGATCGTGATGGCGATGGGCTGGTAGAGACGGCCCACGCTGCCGGGCAGTGCCAGCACCGGCAGGAACACCACCACGAGCACCAGCGAGGTGGCGATCACCGCCCCGGCCAGTTCGTTCATGGCCTGGCGTGCCGCCAGCAGGGGAGTCTCCCCCAGTTCCAGCCGGCGACTGATGTCTTCGCTCACCACGATGGCGTCGTCGACCAGGATCCCGGTGGCCAGCACCATCCCGAACAGGGTGAGGGTGTTGATCGAGCTCCCGGTGAGCTTCAGGATCGTGAGGCTGCCGATCAGGGACACGGGCACGGCCATGGCCGTGACGACCGCCAGGCGCGTGTTGCCCAGGGAGAACAGCAGCACCAGCAGCACCAGCAGCACCGCCTCGCGCAGACTCGCCCAGGTGAGGTCGATGCTCTCGCGAACGCTGTCGGCCACGTCCACGATCTGCTGCACGGCGATGCCAGGCGGGAAGCTGGGCTCCAGTTCCGCCAGGGCGGTGTTCACCGCCCGGCTCACGTCCAGGGCGTTGCTGCCGTCGCGCTGGAAGATCTGCACCACCACGGTGGGGTTGCCCTCCAGATTGCGGGCGGTGTTGTCGAAGGTCTCGGCGTCCAGGCTGGCGCGTCCCACGTCGCGCAACAGCACCACCCCGCCGTTGGCGGACCGGCTCACCACCAGCGACTCCAGCTCCTGCACGCTGCGCAGGCGACCCTCCATCTCCAGCGGCAGGGTGGTGCTCTGTCCGGCGGGACTGGGGGCATCACCCACCTGGCCGAGGGCGGCCAGGACGTTCTGCCCGGCCACCGCCCGTTCCACGTCGGCGATCGTGAGCTGGCGCTGCTCCAGCGCCGAGGGATCGAGCCAGAGGCGGAAGGCGAGCTGTCCCCCGCCCGAGATGGTCACATTGCCCACTCCCGGCACCCGCTGGAGTCGGTCCTTGAGTTGCTGGTCGATCCAGCCAGTGAGGAACGAGGGGGCGTAGAGCCCTCGCTCGGCGCTGAAACTCAGCACCATCAGCAGGTCGTCGGAACTGCGCCGGACCTGCACACCGAGACGGGCCACCTGGGGCGGCAACTGCCGGTTCACCAGGGCGGCCTCGTTCTGCGCGTTGATCTGGTTGAGCTCCGCGTCGCCGCCCTCGAAGGTGAGGGTGATCGAGCTTCCGTTGGCGGAGCTGGTGGAGCGGATGCTGTCCAGTCGTTCCAGGCCGTTCAGCTGGCGTTCGAGCGGCGTCGTGACCCCCTGCTCCACCACGGCGGCTCCCCCACCGGGATAGCTGGCCCGCACGTTCACCCGGATCGGCGCGATCGGCGGCAGGTTCTCCACCTGCAGGCCGGGCAGGCTCACCAGGCCTGCCAGCACGATCAGCAGGCTCACCACCAGGGTGAGCACGGGGCGCCGCAGAAAGGGATCGGACACCGACATGGCTGGGCCCCCTTCTGTTGCCGCCGTGGACCCGCTGATGATTGCAGGGCTGTCGGCGCAGGCGTGGCAGCACACCGACCACGGAGGGTGCCCGGGCTCCGGCGGCCATGAAAAAGCCCCGCCGTGGCGGGGCTGAAGCGCGGAATCGCGAAGACCTTCCCGGATGCGACCGGAGGGTGGGTGAAGCGGACCTCAGCCGACGCTCCAGACGCCACCGGCGATGTTCACCAGCGGGGAAACCAGGGCGGTACCAGCCAGGAACCAGGCGAAGGCGGCGCCGCCGCAGCCGCCGAGCCAGAAGCCGCTGGCGAATTCCGCCCAGCCTGCCTTGGTGAACAGATCAGCCGGGGGGTTGTCGATGGTGACGTCGGGCGGCTGCACGTTGGGGCCGTTGCCGGCGGTGCCGTAGATCGACAGGCAGACGGTGAGGATCGAGACCAGCCCGATGGTGGCCAGCAGGCCGGCGGTGCTGGCGTACTCGGTGAGACGCAGCGGGCCGGTGATCGCGAACGGTCCGTAGAGGAAGAAGCCATGGGCCATGCCCACCTCCAGACCCCGACGGTTGGGGGAGAGGGCCGGCCGGTAGGCGGGCAGGGCGTTGAGGAACGCCTTGGTGAAGTAGCTGCTGTTGACGGGGGTGGCCAGATTGCCGACGGTGGGGTCGGCCACAGGATGCACGGTCATGGACGGCTCAAGGTTGGGGCGGATGGCAATGGAGGACGCCGGGCGCTTCAGTCGCGCGCTTCGATCACGTTGAACAGCAGGGCCATGGCCACGGCGGGGCCGAGGATTCCCACCAGGGGAACGAACACCGAAGGCAACCAGGCGGCGGCGAATTCTCCAGTCATGGCGCGGGCCAATACAGCAACCGCCGGTACTGTAAAGATCACTTCCGGGCCGGCCTTGTCGGCCCTCCGGGGGCGACATAAAAGTTCAATCCGATGCAGCAGCTCCTCCCCGTCGCCGCCGTGCTGGCGGTGGTGCTCTGGCTCCTGGGCCGGCCCAGGCCCAGGCTCCTGCCCAGCGACGACGGCAGTGCCGTCGCCGCCCTCAACCGTGCCCAGATCGCGCTGCTGCGGAGCGGACCGCCCGCAGAGCCTTCGGCCGGCCCTGCTCCTGCTGCCCCGGGACTGCCAGTGGCTCGGCCCGCTCCGCCGGCCTCCCAGGATGGGCCGACGGGCCTGCCGTTGCCCGAAGGTCCCCGCCAGACCCGCCACCTGCTCGCCCGGCTGGATGCTGCCTGCCGCGGGGATGACGCCGAGCGGCTCGCCGCCATGCAGATCTGTCTCGACTGGGGCCGGCGGCCGGCCCTGCCGCTGCTGCGCCGCGGCCTGAAGGACCCCGATGCCCGGGTGGTGGCGGTGGCCGCCCGCGGGCTTGCCGCCTTCCGCGGCCGCCCCACTCCCCCGGCCATTCAGGCGTTGCCGCTGCCGCGCAACGTGGCCCGCACGCGGTAGATCGGACGCCCCTGACTCTCGTGATACGTCCGCATCTGCAGCTCGGCCAGCAGCCCGAAGCAGAACAGCTGGATGCCGGCCACGATCGCCAGCACCGCCACCAGCAGCAGCGGTCGGTTGCCCACGTCCGCGTTCAGGACGATCTTCTCCCCCAGCAGCACCAGGCCGAGCAGCAGTCCCACCGCCAGGCAGGCCAGCCCCCCGAAGCCGAACACATGCATCGGCCGGGTCAGGAAGCGCTTCATGAACCAGACGGTGAGCAAATCCATCAGCACCCGGAAGGTGCGGTCGATTCCGTATTTGCTGTGGCCGTATCGCCGGGCATGGTGATTCACCTTCACCTCGCTGATCCTTGCTCCCTCGATGAAGGCCAGCGCCGGCAGGAAGCGATGCAGTTCGCCGTAGAGATTCATGTCGGCCACCACCTCGCGTCGGTAGGCCTTGAGTGAGCAGCCGTAGTCGTGCAGCCGCACCCCGGTGACCCGGGCGATCAGCCGGTTGGCGATCTTGGAGGGCAGCAGGCGCTGCAGCGCGGCGTCCTGGCGCTGGTGGCGCCAGCCGCTCACCAGGTCGAATCCGCCCCCTTCCAGCTGTTCCAACAGCAGGGGAATGTCGGCCGGATCGTTCTGCAGATCCCCGTCGAGCGTCACGATCACCGCCCCCTGACTCGCATCGAAGCCGGCCGCCATCGCGGCGGTCTGCCCGTAGTTGCGGCGCAGCAGCACCGCCACCAGCTCCGGGGTGCGGCTGGCCAGCTCCTCCAGCACGGAGGCGGTGCGGTCGGAGGAGCCGTCGTCCACCAGCACCAGCTCGAAGCGGCGGCCCAGCGGTCGCACGCTCGCGAGCACCTGCTCCACCAGCAGCGGCAGGCTCTCCTCCTCGTTGAAGAGAGGAATCACCACCGAGAGCTCGGGTCCGCTCGGCTCGGGCATCGCTTCGGTCGCTGGGGGTGTGCGAGGGGCAACCTAGGGGAAGGACCCTTGGGCTCAGGGCAGGGTGGTGCCGTCGTGGCTGCGCATCACCCGGCCCGCTCCCCGCAGTTCCTCCCGGTAGTGCCGTCCCACCGGATGGGTGGCGTGCGGGGCCAGCTGGTCGATCCCCAGACCGTCGCGCCCGTGGTCACGACCGGAACTGTGCAGGTAGCGGCCCTCGCCGAGGTAGAGCCCCACGTGGGTGCAGCGGCGGGGGGTGCCGAAGAAGATCAGATCCCCCGGCCTCAGCAGGGCGAACACCCCCGGCCGCACGGCCACCGGCTGGCAGAAGCGCTCCTGCTGGTAGGCGTCGCGCGGAATCCAGATCCCCGCGCTGGCGTAGGCGCTCTGCACGAAACCGGAGCAGTCGTAGTCGGGGCCGACGGTGCCGCCCCAGAGGTATCGGTTCGGCCGGGCGGCGGCCGCCGCCGCGAAGGCCAGCACGGCGGGCAGCTGCGCTGCGATCGCGCTGGCATCGACACGGTCCGGGCGCCGGGGCCGCGTGACCTCGGCCTGCCCCAGCAGCTCCGCCGGTTCCAGCCAGCAGGGGTAACCGTCCTCCAGCAGGCGGGCCCGCAGCCGTCCACGCCCTGCCGGAGCCGGCTCCAGCACCTCCAGGCAGCGTCCCGCGCGGGCCTGGGTCGCCAGTCCGGCGCCCCTGCTGCGGGCATAGCCGTTCACGGCCACGGTCAGTCTCCAAGTGCTGCCCGCTCGCAGCAGCTCGGGGGCGGCGGGGGTTCCTAATCTCGCCATCGCTGCCGCGCACTGTGATGGCGTTCTACCGCCCGGATGCGGCGATGGGGACGGTCCTCGAGACCGGGCTCCGCTCCCTGGAACGGGAGGGCAGGCCCGGCCTGGCCTCGCGGCTTTCGGTGACCTGGCTCCGTTACGACCGCTCCCTGATCGCGGCGGGGGAGCAGCAGAGCCTGGCGGAGTTCTGGTCGGCTCCGGTGGTGGGCGCCGCCTGGCAGGGCGGACGGCTCCGCTACCCGGCGAGCGTGGTGAAGCTCTTCTACATGGCGGCGGTGGAGGCCTGGCTGAGGCGTCAGCTGCTGGAGGACGGTCCGGAGCTGCGCCGGGCCATGGCCGACATGGTGCGGGATTCCGGCAATGACGCCACCTCCGTGCTGGTGGACCTGCTGACCGGCACCACCAGCGGTCCGTCGTTGCCGGAGGAGCCGCTGCGGGCCTGGATGGAGCAGCGCCGCCTGGTGGAGCGCTGGTATGCCGCCCTGGGCTGGGAGGAGTTCGAGGGCTGCCGGCTTTGCCAGAAGACCTGGGCCGAGGGGCCCTACGGCCGCGAGCGCCAGTTCTACGGGCCCGCCCAGCAGAACCGCAACCAGCTCAGCACCGACGTCACGGCCCGGCTGCTCCATGGCGTGATCGCCGGAGCGTTCGTCTCGCCGCCGGCCTGCGCCCGGATGCGCGAGCTGCTGGCCCGCTCTCTCGATCCGAGCGTGCGGGCCGCCGACCCCGAGAACCAGGTGGATGGCTTTCTGGGGGAAGGACTCCCCGCCGGTGCCCGCCTCTGGAGCAAGGCCGGCTGGATGAGCCAGGCCCGCCACGACGCGGCCTACGTGGAGGTGGAGGGCCACCATCCCTTCCTGCTCGTGGCGTTCAGCGAAGGCCGGGAGGCTGCAGCCGACGCGCGGCTGCTCCCCGAACTCGCCGGCTGGATCACCCGCTGTTGCGAGCGTGAAGAGCCCGCGCCTGGCTGAACAACCCCGCAGCTGGTGGTTGCGGGGGCGGGTTAGGAACTGGAAAACGGAGAGGGAGGGATTCGAACCCTCGACAGAAGTTGCCTCCTGTAACTCCTTAGCAGGGAGCCGCTTTCAACCACTCAGCCACCTCTCCAGCGGCGCACCGAGCTTATCAGCGTTCGGGGCCCGTCCCGTCCGCCCGCAGCCTCGGCAGGCGGTGCTTGAAGCCGCAGAGGATTTCCCAGGGGATCGTGCCGCAGGCTTCCGCCCAGTGCTCCGGCCCGATCCGCTCCTCGCCCTCGGCCCCCAGCAGCGTGACCACCGATCCCACCTCCAGGCGGGGCGCATCGGTGGCATCGATCACCAGCTGATCCATGGTGATGGCGCCCACCTGCGGCAACCGACGGCCGTTGAAGAGCACCGTCATCCGGTCGGAGAGCAGGCGCGGCACGCCGTCGGCATAGCCGATCGTGACCACCGCCAGCCGACTCGCCCGGCGGGTGCGGAAGCGGTGGCCGTAGCTCACCCCCACGCCGGCCGGTACGTCACGGATCAGGCTCACCCTCGCCCGCACCCCCATGGCGGGCTCGAGGTCCACCCGGTCGGCCAGATGGGTTGCCGGTGCCTGGCCATAGAGCGCCAGCCCCACACGCACCAGGTCGTAGTGGAGAGAGCGGCAGCGCAGGGTGCCGGCGGAGTTGGCCAGGTGGCGGGTGCCGGTCGCCAGGTCGGCCTCCGCGGCACTGCGCAGCACCATGTTGAACCGCTCCTGCTGCAGAGCCGTCAGCCCGCCGTCCTGGCCGTCGTCGGCATCGGCGTCGGCCAGATGGGAGTAGAGCCCGGCCATGCGGATGGCATCGAGCTCGTGCAGGGCCGCCAGCAGCCGCACTCCCTCCTCCCAGGGGGCGCCGAGCCGCCCCATCCCGGTGTCGAGCTTCAGGTGGAGCGCCATCGGTACGCCGGCGCCGCTCGCCAGGTTCTGGCAGAGCAGGGCCTCGCGCATGCCGCTGATCGTGGGCATCAGCCGCCACTCCAGGCAGCTCCGCAGTTCCTCGGCCTGCACCAGGTTGCCCATCACCAGGATCGGGGCCTCGATGCCTGCCTGGCGCAGTTCCAGCCCTTCCTGCAGCGTTGCCACGCCCAGGGATGCCGCGCCGCCGGCGATCGCGGCCCGGGCCACCGGCAGGGCGCCGTGGCCATAGCCGTCGGCCTTCACCACCGCCAGCAGGGCGCTGCCCGGTGCGAGGAAGCGGCTCAGGCGCCGGGCATTGCGCTCGATCGCCGCCTCGTTCACCTCCACCCAGGCCCGCTGACGGGGGTGCAGACCTGAGGCCTGAGGCCTGGGTGCCATCGGGATGGGGTCTGGCATCGGGGCGCTCCCGGGGCGAGAAGGTGAGTGGGTACGGCAGCGTCAGAACCTAGACCGTAGGCCGTGCCGACAGGGCTGTTCCCATTAGCATGCCGACCAACCGGAGAGCTGGCACTCCCCTCCCGGGGCTGAGCGCATGAGCCAGGTTCTGGTCCTGAATGCCTCCTACGAACCCCTGAACATCACGAGCTGGCGCCGGGCCACCGTCATGCTGCTCAAGGGGAAGGCGGAGGGGCTTGAGCATCACCCCCACCAGATGCTCCGCGGTGATCTGCGCCTCCCTACGGTGATTCGGCTGCGACAGTTCGTGCGGGTGCCCTTCAAGCAGCTGCCCCTCACCCGCCGCAACGTGTTCCAGCGCGATGGCCATGCCTGCCAGTACTGCGGCTATCAGGGCGATCAGCTCTCGATCGATCACGTGATCCCCCGCAGCCGCGGTGGCACCGACACCTGGGAGAATGTGACCACCGCCTGTCTGCGCTGCAACGTGCGCAAGGGGAGCCGCACGCCGCGGGAGGCCGCCATGCCCCTGGCCCGGGTGCCGCGGCGGCCGGTGAGCACCCTTTATTTCGAGGCCACCCGCCACATCCGCTCCGGCCGCAGCGAATGGGCCAAGTACGTGATCGGCGCCTGAGCAGGTCTGCCCTCAGGCTCCTCCTGCGGCCTGCCGTGCCAGTTCCTCCAGCTGGCGCTTCTGCTCGGCCGCCTGGCACGCGCCGATCACCTCGGCCAGCTGGCCCTGCAGCACGGGCTCCAGTGAGAAGTTGCGGCCTAGCCGGTGGTCGGTCACCCGGTTGTCCTTGACGTTGTAGGTGCGGATCTTCTCGCTGCGGTCGCCGCTGCCCACCTGGGCCCGCCGGGCCGAACTCTCGGCGGCCGCGGCCGCCGCCAGCTGCCGCTCCAGCAGCTTGGCCCGCAGGATCTCCAGGGCCCGCTCCCGGTTCTGCAGCTGGGAGCGTTCCTGGGTGCAGAAGACGCGGATGCCGGTGGGGCGGTGCAGCAGATCCACCGCCGTCTCCACCTTGTTCACGTTCTGGCCGCCGGCGCCGCCCGATCGCGCCGTGCTGATCTCGAGATCGCCGGGGTCGATCTGCACCTCCACCGGGTCGGCCTCCGGCATCACCGCCACCGTGGCGGTGGAGGTGTGAACACGGCCCTGGGATTCGGTGGCCGGCACCCGCTGGACGCGGTGCACGCCGGCCTCGTACTTCAGGCGGCTGTAGACGCCCTCGCCGCGGATCGCCAGGATCAGCTCCTTGTAGCCGCCGAGCTCGGCCTCCGAGGCACTCACCGGCTCCACCCGCCAGCCCGCCGAGACGGCATAGCGCTCGTACATCCGCGCGAGATCACCGGCCCAGAGCGAGGCCTCGTCGCCCCCGGCACCGGCCCGGATCTCCAGCATCACGCTGCGCTCGTCGCGCGGGTCACGCGGCAACAGGGCAACGGTGAGCTGCTCGCGCAGGGTGGCAATGGCCTGGCTGAGCCGCTCGAGTTCCTCCTGGGCCAGCGTCTCCATCTCCGCGTCGCCGCGGTGGTCGCGCAGGAGCAGGCGGGTGTCCTCCCGTTCCCGTTCCAGCTTCCGCAGCTGTTCGTGCCCGAGCACGAGGGGTTCGAGCCGGGAGTGCTCCCGGGCGATGCGCTCCAGCTGGCCGGGGCGGCTGGAGAGCTCCGGATCGGCCAGCTGGCGCTCCAGCGTCCGGAAGGTGCGGCCCGCCGCTTCCAGGCGTTCGCTCAGCAGGGTGGCATCCATCGCGGGGGGTGGCTCGGGGCTGCGGGGTGCGAAACCTTCACAGCACAAAGCCGGATGCCACGGGGACATCCGGCTGCAGCGGGATCGGGTCGGTTCAGGAGGCCGCTTCGGCCTTGCCGACCTCGGCGGTCTTGCCGGCGGTGGCACTGTCGGCGCCGCCCATGCCGTACTTGCGCATGAAGCGATCCACCCGGCCCTCGGTGTCGAGGATCTTCTGGGTGCCGGTGTAGAAGGGGTGGTTGCCGCTCCACACGTCCACGTGGAGCTCGGACACCGTGGAGCCGGTGGTCATCACCACCTCTCCGTTGCAGATCACCTTGGCCTCGGGGTACCAGGTGGGGTGGATGTCGGCCTTGGGCATGGCGGGAATCAGCGCTTGGAGAACTGGGGAGCCTTGCGGGCTTTCTTGAGGCCGTACTTGCGGCGTTCCTTGGCGCGGGGATCGCGGCTGAGGTGGCCTTCGGTCTTGAGCGGCTTGCGGTTGTCGGGGGACAGGTCGCACAAGGCACGGGCGGCGCCCTGCTTGATGGCGTCGGCCTGGCCGGTGAGCCCGCCGCCCTTGACGTTGACCAGCAGGTCGTACTCGCTGGCCAGGCCCAGGGTTTCCAGAGGCGCCTTCACAGCCGCCAGATAGCTGGGGTTGTAGTTGAGGTAGTTGTCGCCGGGGCGGCCGTTGATGGTGATCGAACCGGAGCCGGGAACGACCCGGACGCGGGCCACGGCCGTCTTGCGGCGGCCGGTGCCCCAGTAGACGACGCGGTTGGTGGCGGTGCTCATCGGGCGGTGGCGGAAGGATCGAGGGTGAGCACCTGGGGCTGCTGGGCGGTGTGGGGGTGCTCGGCTCCCTTGTACACCTTGAGCTTGCGGAACAACTGCCGGCCAAGTGCGTTGTGGGGGAGCATGCCCTTGATCGCCTTCTCGACGATCCGCTCCGGCAGGCGCGCCTGCAGGGCGGCGAAGGTTTCGGTCTTCATGCCGCCGGGGCGGCCGGAGTGGCGGCGGTAGACCTTCTGGGTGGGCTTGTTGCCGCTCACCCGCACCTTCTCGGCATTCACCACGATGACGAAGTCACCGGTGTCGAGATGGGGCGTGAAGGTGGGCTTGTTCTTGCCGCGCAGCACGCTGGCCACCTCGCTGGCGAGGCGGCCGAGGGTCTGGTTCTCGGCATCCACCACGTACCACTGGCGGTCGAGGGAGTCCGGAGAGGGGACGGAGGTCTTGTTCATCGCACCGGCAGGCCGGATCGGAATAGGGCGCCATCCCGGTGGATGGGGCTGGACGGGGGTGGGCAGGGACAGGAGCACTGGATCGCAGTGAGCGTCCGCCCGATCAACGAGCCTAATCCTTCACCCGTTCAGCCCCGAAGGGGCGGCCATCGGCGGGACCGGTGGCGGGAAGGCCTGGGCTCGAGGAGCCGGTGTGGCCTTCCGGGGAGGATGCTCCGGCGGATCCAGGCATTCCAGCCGAAACCGCGGTTGGCCATCGTACCAGCCGGCCTGCGGGAACACCGGTTCGGGGTAGCCCACCCGCAGCAGGCAGAGGCCCTGGGGCGGGGCCGCCTCCTTCACCTCCAACCGGGCCCGCTCGCGCCAGCGCCGCTCGAAGCCGGCGGGGCTCAGCCGCCCTTCCCCCACCGCCACCAGCTGGCCCATCACCAGCCGCACCATGCCGTAGAGGAAGCCGCTCGCCTGGATCTCGGCGACGATCAGATCCCCTTCGCGCTCCACGCTCACCGCCTGGACCTCGGTGCGGGCATGGGCACGGCGGCTGCCGGCCCGCTGGAAGGCGCTGAAGTCGTGGTGGCCCAGCAACCCTTCGAGGGCCTCGGCCATGGCGCCCTCATCGAGCCGCCAGCGGTAGCGATGCCAGCTCCAGGGGGCCAGGAAGAGGTTGGGTGTGCGGCCGTTGTGGATCGTGTAGCGGTAGCGGCGGTAGGTGGCGCAGAAGCAGGCATGCCAGTCAGCCGGCACCTCCGCGGCGGCCCGCACCCGGATCGTGTCCGGCAGCCGGCCGTTCAGCGCCGCCGGCCACCGCCGGGCCGGGATCGGCCCGGCGGTGTCGACGTGCACGACCTGGCCGGCCGCGTGCACCCCGCTGTCGGTGCGCCCGGCGGCCACCACCTGCAGGGGCCGCTGCGGATCCAGCCGCTCGATGGCCTCCTCCAGCGTCTGCTGGACGCTCGGCTGGTGGCGCTGGCGCTGCCAGCCGCAAAAGGCCGAACCCTCGTACTGCAGGCAGAGAGCGATCCGGCGGATCTTCCCTGGCATGGCAGACGAGGGTTCGAAGGAGGGAGGGGCGATCGCCGTCCTCAGACCAGTTCGATGATGGCCATCTCGGCGTTGTCACCCCGCCGCGGCACGGTGCGGATGATGCGGGTGTAGCCGCCGTTGCGGTCGCCGTAGCGGTCCTGGGCCTTCTCGAACAGGGCGTGCACCAGCTGCTTGTCGAAGATGTAGCCGATGGCCCGCCGGCGCGAGGCCAGGCTGCCATCCTTGGCCAGGGAGATCATCCGCTCGGCTTCATCGCGCAGGGCCTTGGCCCGGGCCTTGGTGGTGGTGACGCGGCCTTCGCGGATCAGCTGGGTGGTGAGGCCGCGGAGCAGGGCCTTGCGTTGGTCGGCGGGGCGTCCGAGCAGGGGGACGCGGCACTGGTGGCGCATGGTTCCGGGAGAGAGGGGAGGGGTTCGGTGGCCGTTTCAGGCGGTGGTGCGGCTCTGGGGGAGGGAGATGCCGATCCGCTCCAGGGCCTCGATCACCTCGTCGGCGGACTTGGAGCCGAAGTTCTTGATCTCCAGCAGATCCTCGTAGCTGAAGCCCATCAGGTCGGAGACGGAGTTGACCTGGGCGCGCTTGAGGCAGTTGTAGGCCCGCACCGAGAGGTTCAGTTCCTCGAGGGGGATCTGGCTCTCGGCCGAGGGTTCGGGTTCCAGGCCCGGCTCGTCGGCCATGGTGAGGCTCGCCAGCGGCTGGAACAGGGCGATCAGCTGGTTCGCCGCCTGGGCCATGGCGTCATCGGGGGTGATGGCGCCGTTGGTCTGGATCTCGAGGCGCAGGCGCTCCCGCGCCGATCCCCCTTCGCCCACGGCCGTCTCGTCGACGCTGTAGTTGACGCGCCGCACCGGCATGAAGACCGCATCGATCTGGAGCAGATCGATGGCGGAGGTGTCCTCCTGGTGACGATCGACCGGGCGGTAGCCCACGCCACGCTCCACATGCACCTCCATCTCGAGGCTGTGGCCCTCGGCCACGGTGGCGATCGGACGATCCAGATCCACCACCTGCACCTGGGAGGAGAACTGGAGGTCGGCGGCGGTGATCACCGCCGGCCCGTTCACCACCAGGCGGCCGATCTCCAGCTCGCGGCTGCGGCTGTTGACCACCACTTCCTTGCAGTTGAGCAGGATGTCCAGCACGTCCTCCCGGACACCGGGAACGGTGGCGTATTCGTGGTTGACGCCGGCGATCCGCACGGCGGTGATCGCGCTGCCCTCCATGCCGCCCATCAGAACCCGGCGCAGGGCATTGCCGAGGGTGATGGCCTGACCGCGGTCGAGAGGGCCGATCACGAACACCCCGGTCTGGGAACGGTCGTCGGCGATCTGATGCTCGACCCGGTCGATCTGATACTGCTGCACGGTCGGATGGTGGTGAAGAGGACGCCCGGAGGCTTGGAGTGACGGCGACTCAGACCCGACGACGCTTGGAACGGCGGCAGCCGTTGTGGGGAAGGGGGGTGACGTCGCGGATGAGGGTGATTTCCAGGCCGGCCACCTGCAGGGCCCGGATGGCGGTTTCACGGCCCGATCCGGGCCCTCTCACCAGCACCTCGATCTGACGCATCCCCTGCTCCAGGGCCCGGCGGGCGGCCGCTTCAGCGGCCGTCTGGGCGGCGAAGGGGGTTCCCTTGCGGGCACCCTTGAAGCCGCTGGCGCCGGCTGACGACCAGGAGATCACCTCACCGGCGGTGTCGGTGATGGACACGATCGTGTTGTTGAAGGTGCTCTGAATGTGTGCCACGCCGTTGGGCACATTGCGCTTGGTCTTCTTCGCGCCGGTTTTCTTGGCTGGCTTCGCCATGGACAGGGGCCTGGGGTAAGGGGTGTGGAGAGGCCGACCGCTGCGGCGGCGGTCGGGGAGCGGCTTACTTCTTCTTGCCGGCCACGGTCTTGCGGGCGCCGCGGCGGGTGCGGGCGTTGGTGCGGGTGCGCTGACCGCGAACGGGCAGACCCATGCGGTGACGCCGTCCCCGCAGGCAGCCGATGTCCTGGAGGCGCTTGAGCGCCATGCCTTCCTGGCGGCGCAGGTCGCCCTCGAGGGTGAAGCTCTCGGCTGCGGCGCGCAGCTTCTGCACGTCGGCGTCGTCGAGATCCTTGACCCGGGTGTCCGGGTTCACGCCCGTCTTGGCGAGGATCTTCTGGGCACGGGTGAGCCCGATGCCATAGACGTAGGTGAGAGCGATCTCGACCCTCTTGTCGCGAGGGATGTCGACGCCGGCGATCCGAGCCACGAAGGAAACGATTCAGGTGGGCAGAGAGTGACCCGGCCGGTGGGCCGGGTGGGTGCCCCGAGGGGCGGAGAGGGGGCGAGGGCTGCTCAGCCCTGGCGCTGCTTGTGCTTGGGGTTGGTGCAGATCACCATCACCCGGCCGTGGCGGCGGATCACCCGGCACTTGTCGCACATCTTCTTGACCGAGGCACGCACCTTCATGGGCGGTGGCTCTCCATTTTTGCAAACAGCCAACGTACCACACCGGGTCAACCCAGCAGGGCTTCGATCCTCTCGGCGATGGCCTCGATCGGCCCATCCGCCTCCACTTCCCGCAGCAGACCCCGCTCGCGGTAGTAGGTGATCAGGGGTTCGGTCTGCTCCCGGTACACCACCAGCCGATGCCGGATCACGGCCTCGTTGTCGTCCTCCCGGCCGCGGGCCAGCAGCCGCCGCACCAGCTCTTCGTCGGCGAGCTCCAGCAGCAGCACCTGCTCGATCCGCTGATCGAGCTCCACCAGCAGGCCGTCGAGGGCCTCGGCCTGGGCCAGGTTGCGGGGGAAGCCGTCGAGCAGCCAGCCGCCGGCGTGGCCCTCGAGGCGGGAGCGCACGATCGCCAGCACCAGGGCATCGCTGACCAGTTCGCCCCGCGCCATCACCGCCTGGGCCTCCAGGCCCAGGGGGCTGCCGGCCTTCACCTCGGCTCGCAGCAGATCGCCGGTGGAGAGATGGAGCAACTGCCGGGCGTCGGCCAGGCGCTGGGCCTGGGTGCCCTTGCCTGCTCCTGGCGGGCCGAGGAAGAGGAGTCGGTTGTTCATGGGGCGATGCTCATTGGGCGACACCGGCGGCCATGGCCGCCGCGGGAGACGGCAAAGGAGAAGGGGAGTGGTGGGCAGCGGGCCTACTGGCGCACCATGCCCTCGTAGCGCTGGGAGATCACGTAGGTCTGCACCTGCTTGGCCGTGTCGATCGCCACGCCCACCAGGATCAGCAGGGAGGTGGCTCCCAGCCCCTGGAAGGTGCGCACCTGGGTGGCCCCCTCCACCGCCGAGGGAATGATCGCCACCGCCCCGAGGAAGAGGCCCCCCAGCAGGGTGAGCCTGTTCTGCACGCCGCTCAGGTAGAGGGCGGTGGCCGAACCGGGGCGCACGCCGGGGATGGCCACCCCGCTGCGCTTGAGGTTGGTGGCGATGTCGATCGGGTTGACGGTGAGCGAGGCGTAGAAGAGGGCGAAGCCCAGAATCAGCACGAAGAACACCAGCGCATAGAGCCACGGGGTGCTGCTGTTCGGGTTGAGGTAGCCGGCCAGCTGGATCAGCCAGGGCGCCCGGGTGATGTTGGCGATCGTGAGCGGCAGGAACACCACGGCCGAGGCGAAGATGATCGGCATGACGCCGCCGGCGTTGAGCTTGAGGGGGAGATAGCTCTGGCGGGCGGCCAGCAGGTTGGCCTGTCCCACCTGCCGCTTGGCGCTCACGATCGGGATACGGCGGCTTCCTTCCTGCACGAAGATGATGCCCACGATCGTGACCAGGAAGACCAGCACCAGCACGACGATCCCGCCGATGGTGGCCCGGTCGCCGCTCTCGGCCAGCTTCACCGTGGAGCCCAGGGCTCGCGGCAGGGTGGCCACGATGTTCACGAAGATCACCAGAGAGGCTCCCTGGCCGATGCCCCGTTCGGTGATCACTTCGCTGATCCACATCACCACCATCGAGCCGGTCACCAGGGCCAGGGCCGTCTGGATCACGAACACCGCTGCCGGCAGGCCGGGCAGGGCGTACTGGCGCAGGATCAGGGCGAACACCACGCTCTGCAGCACCCCCCAGCCGAGCGCCACGTAGCGGGTGATCTGAGCGATCTTGCGCCGGCCGGCCTCGCCTTCGTTCTTCTGGAGGTCCTCCAGCTGGGGCAGGGCCGCCGTGAGCAGCTGCAGGATGATCGAGGCGTTGATGAAGGGCAGGATGCCCAGTGCGAACACCCCCAGGGTGGAGATCCCTCCGCCGGTGAAGATGTCGAGGAAGCCGATCAGCTGGCCGCCGTTGCGGATGAACTCCTGGAAGGCCACCCGGTCGATGCCGGGCACCGGGATGTAGATCCCGAGCCGCACCACCAGGAGCAGGCCCAGCGTGGTGAGCACCCGGTCGCGCAGGCTCTTCGACTGCACCACCTGGGTGAGGATCTCACCGGCACTGGGGTTGCGCCCCCGACTGACGAGCATGGTGACAACGGGCGATGGGTCGGAAGTGGAGGAGGGCGTCAGCTGCGCCAACGCCGCCCCCGAAGGATTCGGAAGGCGGCGGGGCACCGCGCTGGCGGCTTGCGGTGGGGGAGGAGGGCAGCGAGCCCTCCGCCGGTCAGTCGATCAGTTCGCAGCTGCCGCCGGCGGCCTCGATCTTGGTGCGGGCGCTGGCGGTGAAGGCGGCGGCCTGCACCGTGAGCTTCACGGCGAGTTCACCGTGACCGAGCACCTTGAGCGGATGCTTGGGGCTGGTGACGATGCCCTCCTTCACCAGCGAATCGAGGGTCACCGTGCTGCCGGCGGCCAGATCGGCAAGACGCGCCACGTTGACCACGGTGAACTGGCTGGGATTCACCAGCGGGAAGTGCTTGAGCTTGGGCACCCGGCGGTAGAGGGGCATCTGGCCGCCCTCGAAGCCGGGGCGGGTGGGCCGGCCGGAGCGCGACTTCTGACCGCGCATGCCGAAGCCGCAGCTGGCGCCCTGGCCGGCAGCGATGCCGCGACCCTTGCGCAGCTTGCGCCGGCGGGCGCCGGTCTGGGGCTTGAGGGACTGGAGAGAGAGCGTCATGGGGTCCTCAGGAGTAGATCTGCTCGAGGGAGATGCCCCGTTCCTTGGCGGTCTCCTTGTGGGTGCGCAGCGCTTCGAGCGCCTGGATGGCGGCTCGGGCGTTGTTGAGGGGCGTCTTGCTGCCCAGGCGTTTGGCCAGGACGTTCTTGATGCCGGCCAGCTCCAGCACGGTGCGGATCGAGCCGCCGGCGATCACGCCGGTACCGGGGGCGGCCGGACGCATCAGCACGCTGGCGGCACCGTCGACGCCGCGGCTGTCGGTGGGGATGGAGCTGGTGCGGGTGAGAGGCACCTTCACGAGGTGCTTCTTGCCGTCGGCCACGCCCTTGCGCACGGCGCCGATCACGTCGCCCGCCTTGCCGACGCCGACACCCACCTGGCCGCGCTCATTGCCGACGACGACGATGGCGCGGAAGCTCATCTTCTTGCCGCCCTTGACGGTCTTGGAGACGCGGCGGATCTGCACCACCCGCTCCTGCCATTCGGAGTCGCGCTCCTGGCCGCGGCGGTCGCCACCACGGCGGGCGCCGCCACGGCGGTCGCCGCCCTTGCCCTCACCGCGGCCGCCGCGCCGCTCCTGCTGCCCTTCGGCTGCCGCGGGAACATCGGCCGCCGCAGGGATGTCGCTGGACTGGATCTGGTCGTTGGTTTCGGTCATGGTTGGAGCCGGTTCAGAACTGAAGGCCCGCTTCCCGGGCGGCGTCGGCGAGGGCCTTCACCCGGCCGTGGTAGAGGTTGCCACCGCGATCGAAGACCACCTGCTGGATCCCCTTGGCGATGGCGCGCTGGGCGACCAGCTGTCCGACCGCCACGGAGGCGTCGCAGCTGGCGCTGGATTCCAGGCTGGCGCGCAGGTCCTTGTCGAGCGTCGAGGCGGCGCAGAGGGTGCTCTGGGCCTCGTCGTCGATGACCTGGGCGTAGATGTGGTTGTTGGAGCGGAACACGGCCAGGCGCGGACGCGCGGCGGTGCCGGAGAGCTGGCGACGCAGGCGCCGGTGGCGCTTCTGGGTCTGCTGCTTGCGGGAGAGGGAGGACATGGCGGTACGGAGGGGGGACGCTCAGGCAGGCCTCATTTCTTACCGGTCTTGCCGGCCTTGCGCAGGATGCGCTCGCCCTCGTACTTGATGCCCTTGCCCTTGTAGGGCTCGGGCGGACGAATGGCGCGGACCTTGGCGGCTTCGTTGCCCACCAGTTCCTTGTCGGCGCCGGAGACCAGCACCTGGGTGTTGTTCTCCACCGCGAAGGTGACACCCTCGGGGGGGTCCATCTCCACGGGGTGGCTGTAGCCGGCGCTGACCACCAGTTTCCGGCCCTGCACCTGGGCGCGGTAACCCACGCCCACGATTTCGAGCTTGCGGGTGAAGCCCTGGCTCACCCCCTCCACCATGTTGGCCACGAGGGTGCGGCAGAGGCCGTGGCGCTCGCGCGAACGGCGGCTCTCACTGGCGGAGTCCACCAGAAGGGTGTTCTCCTCCTGCCGGACCACCACACCTTCGGGCAGGGTGCGGCTGAGTTCACCCTTCGGACCCTTCACGGTGACCGCCAGCCCGTTGAGGGTGATGCTCACCTTCTCGGGGATGGGGATCGGCGCTTTACCAATACGAGACATGGATCGACTCCCTGGATCAGTAGACGTAGCAGAGCACTTCACCGCCCACGCCCTGCTTGCGGGCGTCACGGTCGCTCATCACACCCTTGGATGTGGAGATGATGGCCACACCGAGGCCGCCGAGCACCTTCGGCAGCTGGCGGGTGTTCTTGTAGATCCGCAGGCCGGGCTTGCTCACCCGTTGCACCGAGCGGATCGTGGGCAGACGGTGCTTGCCGCTGTACTTGAGCTCCAGGACCAGGTGCTTCTGCACACCCTCGCCCTCTTCGCTGATCTCGGCGATGAAACCCTCCTGCCGCAGCACGTTGGCGATGCTGCGCGACAGACGGGAGGCAGGGACCTTGGTGGTCTGGTGACGCTTTTCACTCGCATTGCGGATGCGGGTGAGCATGTCGGAAATCGGGTCGTGATTGGCCATGGTTGGGTCCGAAGAGGGCTCAGTTGCTGCGGAACGGCATCCCCATCTCACGGAGGAGGGCCCGGCCCTCTTCGTCGTTGCGGGCGCTGGTCACGATGGTGATGTCCATGCCCCGGATGGCGTCGATCTTGTCGTAGGAGATTTCGGGGAAGATGATTTGCTCCCGTACCCCCAGGGTGTAGTTGCCGCGGCCGTCGAAACTCTTCGGGCTGACGCCGCGGAAATCGCGGATCCGCGGCAGGGCCAGGTGGATCAGGCGCTCCAGGAAGGCGTACATCCGCTCACCCCGGAGGGTGACGGCCACACCGATCGGCATGCCCTGACGGATCTTGAAGCCGGCGATGGCCTTCTTGGCACGGGTCACCACCACCTTCTGACCGGTGATCGTGGCCAGTTCGGCGATCGAGGCCTCCAGGGCCTTGGCGTTCTGGGCGGCTTCGCCGAGGCCCCGGTTGACGGTGACCTTCACCACCTTGGGGACTTCGTGGATGTTGGAGAGGTTGAGATCCTTCAGCAACTTGGGCTGGATCGTCTCCCGGTAGCTCTGTTTGAGTGACATGGCGGGGGTGGGGGATGCGCTTCTGGGCGTCGTCAGAAGGCGGACGGGTCGGTGTGGCTGGAGGGGGAGGTGTAGAGAGAGGGGGAGCAGCCTGGGTGGCCGGGCTGGCGATCAGTCGATCAGCTCTCCGGTCTTCTTGAGCCGGCGCTTCTTGCTGCCGTCGTCCGCGACGACGATCTCCACCCGGCTGGCCACGTTCTGAGCGGTGGAGAACAGCATCACGTTGGAGGCGTGCACGGACGCTTCCTCGGTGACGATCCGGCCGCTCTCACCCTCCTGGGTGGGTTTGACGTGGCGAGTGCGAAGGTTGATGCCCTGCACGATCACCCGGTTCTCGTAGGGCAGCGTGCGCAGGACCTCGCCGGTCTTGCCCTTGTCCTTGCCGGCGATCACCTGCACGGTGTCGCCCTTCTTGATGCGCATCTTGGTGCGCACCGGTGTCTTGGCCTTGGCGGTGGCGGTGGCCATCTCAGATCACCTCCGGAGCGAGGGACACGATCTTGGTGAAGTTGCGCTCGCGCAGTTCGCGGGCGACGGGACCGAACACACGGGTTCCCTTGGGGTTGTTGTCGTTGCCCAGGATCACCGCGGCGTTGTCGTCGAACCGGATGGCGTTGCCGGTGTCGCGCCGCAGGGTGGCCCTGGTGCGCACCACCACGGCCTTCACGACATCCGATTTCTTGACGCCCATGTTGGGCATCGCGTCCTTCACGGCGGCCACGATCACGTCACCGACGTGGGCGTAGCGACGGTTGGTGCCGAGCACGCGGATGCACTGGATGCGCTTGGCGCCGCTGTTGTCGGCGACGTTGAGGAAGGTTTCCTGCTGAATCATGGGTGGGTCCTCAGTTCGCGCCGGCGGTGGTGAGAACTTCCGCCACGGCCCAGCGTTTGCTGCGGCTGAGCGGACGGGTCTCGGTGATGCGGACCCTGTCGCCGATGCGGCAGCGGTTCTCTTCGTCGTGGGCCTTGTAGCGGGTGGTGCGGCTGACGGTCTTCTGATAGATGGGGTGGGGGAAGCGGTTCTCCACCGCCACCACCACCGTTTTGTCCATCTTGTCGCTGACGACGGTGCCGACCCTTTCCTTGAGTGCCATGGCTGGGAATCGGGGGATCAGGAGGCGGAGAGAGCGGAGCGCTGACGCTCCTGCTGCACCGTGAGCAGCTGGGCCAGCTGGATGCGGCTCTGCTTGAAGCGGTGCGGGTTCTCCAGCCGGCGCGTGGCCTGCTGGAAGCGGAGATCGAACTGTTCGCGGCGGATGGCGGCGATCCGTTCGGTGAGGTCGGCGTCGGTGAGCTTGCGCACCTCGGCGATGTCGGGACGGGCCATGGTCAGGACTCCACTGCGGGGGCAGGTTCGGCCGCGGCTGCGGCTTCCGCCTTGGCGGTCTCCTGATCCGCCAGGCTGAGGAACTTGGTCTTCATGGGCAGCTTGTACTGGGCCAGGCGCATGGCCTCCTTGGCGATCTCGGGGGTGATTTCGGCACCGCCCATCTCGAAGAGGATGCGACCGGGCTTGATCACGGCCACCCAGAACTCCGGGTTGCCCTTGCCGGAACCCATGCGGGTCTCGGCGGGGCGCATGGTGACGGGCTTGTCGGGGAAGATCCGGATCCAGATCTTCCCGCCCCGCTTGACGTAGCGGGTCATGGCCCGGCGGCTGGCCTCGATCTGGCGGGAGGTGATCCACCCGCATTCCTGGGCCTGCAGCGCAAACTGACCGAAGGCGATGGTGTTGCCCCGGGTGGCGATGCCGCTCATGCGGCCCCGCTGCTGTTTGCGGAATTTGACGCGACGTGGACTCAGCATGGTTCAGGCCTCCTGATCACTCTTCGTTCGAACGGTCTTCGAACTGTTGGGGCCGCCGGCTGGCCCTGCGCTTGGGAGCGCCACCCACGGGCAGGGACTCCTGCTGGCCGGGGAGCACCTCGCCCTTGAACACCCACACCTTGATCCCCAGCACCCCGTAGGTGGTGGAGGCCACCTTGGTGGCGTAGTCGATGTCGGCGCGCAGGGTGTGCAGCGGCACCCGTCCTTCGCGGGTCCATTCGGTGCGGGCGATCTCGGCGCCGTTGAGGCGCCCGCTCACCTGGATCTTCAGACCGAGCACACCGGCCCGCTGGGCCCGTTGCACGGTCATGCGCATGACCCGGCGGAAGGCCACCCGCTTCTCGAGCTGCTGGGCGATGTACTCGGCCAGCAGATAGGCGTCGGCGTCGACCCGCTCCACCTCCACCACGTTGATCCGCACCTGACGGGCACGGTCGCCGAGGGTCTTCTGGATGCCGGCGCGGAGTTCCTCGATGCCACTGCCCTGGCGGCCCACCAGCACACCGGGGCGCGCCGTCTTGAGTTCCACCTCGAGCTGGTCGGCCTTGCGGGCGATCAGCACGTCGCTGATGCCGGCGGAGGCATATTTCTTGTGGATGAAGCCACGGATCCGGTCATCCTCCTGGAGGAGGGTCGGATAGGTCTTGCTGGGGGCGTACCAACGCGAGCGGTGTTCCTGGGTGATCCCCAGGCGCAGGCCGGTTGGATGGATCTTGTGTCCCATCGGTCGGTGTCCTCGGGGGTCAGGCGGAAGGAGCCACAGCGATGCTGATGTGGCAGGTCTGTTTCTTGATCGCGTAGGCACGACCCTGGGCCCGCGGCCGGAAGCGCTTCAGGGACGGACCCATGTCGGCGCTGGCGGTGCTGATCACCAGGGAGGCGGGATCGAGCCCCAGGTTGTGCTCGGCGTTCGCCACCGCCGAGCGCAGCACCTTGGTGATGGGGCCGGTGGAGCGGTAAGGCATGAACTCGAGCAGGATCAGCGCCTCGCGATAGGAGCGGCCGCGGATCTGGTCGAGCACCCGGCGCACCTTGGACACGGAACCGCGGATGTAGCGGCCGTGGGCGCGGGCTTCTTGGCTGGGGGAGGTGTTGGCCATGATGTTTCGCTCCTTAACGGGCACCTTTCTTGTCCTTGATGTGGCCCCGGAAGGTGCGGGTGGGGGCGAACTCCCCCAGCTTGTGGCCCACCATCTGCTCGGTCACGTAGACGGGCACATGGCTCTTGCCGTTGTGTACGGCAATGGTGTGACCGATCATCATCGGCAGGATGGTGGAGGCCCGTGACCAGGTCTTGATCACGGTCTTGTCGCCGGCGCTGTTCTGCGCTTCGACCTTGCGCAGCAGGTGGTCGGCGACGAAGGGTCCTTTCTTGAGTGAACGTCCCATGGCGAATCAGGCAGACAGCAGAACGGTGTTGACCATCAGGAATCCCGTCCGCCACGGCTCCGCTTGGAGGTGCGGCGACGCTTCCGCAGCACGTACTGGTTGCTGGGTTTGTTGCGCTTGCGGGTTTTGAGGCCCAGGGCGGGTTTGCCCCAGGGGGTGACCGGCCCGGAGCGGCCGATCGGCGCCCGACCCTCGCCACCACCGTGGGGGTGGTCGCAGGGGTTCATCACGCTGCCGCGCACCTCCGGACGGCGGCCCAGCCAGCGCTTGCGGCCGGCCTTGCCGAGGCTGGTGTTGCGCACCTCGGCGTTGCCCACCTCGCCGAGCGTGGCGTAGCACTCGCGGCGCACCAGGCGCACCTCGGTGGAGGGGAGCTTGAGGGCGACGTAGTCGCCTTCCTTGGCCATCACCTGGGCGCTGGCGCCGGCGGTGCGCACCATCTGGCCGCCGCGACCGGCGTAGAGCTCCACGTTGTGGACGCTCGAACCGAGCGGGATGGCCGAGAGTGGCAGGGCGTTGCCGGTTTCGATCGGCGATTCGGGACCGGAGACCACGCTCTGGCCGACGGCGATGCCGGCGGGGGCCAGGATGTAGCGCTTCTCACCGTCGGCGTAGAAGAGCAGGGCCAGCCGGGCGTTGCGGTGCGGGTCGTAGTGGATGGCGGCCACCTTGGCCGCCACACCGTGCTTGTCACGCCGGAAGTCGACGATCCGGTAGAGGCGCTTGTGGCCGCCGCCGCGGTGGCGGCAGGTGATCACGCCGCGGTTGTTGCGGCCCTTGCGGCGGTGCTTGGCCACCACCAGCGTCCGTTCGGGACGGCGCTCGGTGACCTCGCTGTAGTCGCTCGCGGAGCGGCCCCGGGTGCCGGGGGTGTAGGGGCGGTAGTTGCGGATTGCCATGACGTTTCAGACCCCTCAGGCCTCAGGGAACAGCTGGATGGCCTGGCCTTCGGCCAGCCGCACCACGGCCTTCTTCACCTGGGCGCGCTTGCCGGCGAAGCGACCCACCCGCCGGGTGCGGCGGGGGGGATTCATGGTGCTGACACCGACGACGCGCACGTCGAACAGGTGCTCGACGGCGGCCTTGATGTCGGGTTTGGCGGCCCGGGGATCCACCTCGAAGGTGTACTGGTTCTGCTCCAGGGCCCGGGTGGCCTTCTCGGTGATCAGCGGCTTGCGGATCACATCCGCCAGCCGGCCTGCAAAACGCTCAGACATCGCCGTAGACCTCCTGAATCTTCGCGAGTGCCTCCTCGCTGACCACCAGATGGTTGGCGTGCAGCAGATCGAACACGTTGAGCTGATCGGCGGCGATCAGCTTGACCTTCTCGAGGTTGCGCACCGACAGGCACACCGCCTCGCTGGGCTCATGCAGAACCAGCAGCACCTTGGCCCCGACGGGGATGTCCCAGCGCTGCAGCGCCGCCACGATCTCCTTGGTCTTCGGGGTTTCCAGGCCCGCGGCGAAGCCCTTCACCACGAGGATGTCGGCGGCGCGGCTCACCAGGGCGGTGCGCAGGGCCAGACGACGCTCCTTGCGGTTCATCGCCAGGGCGTAGCTGCGGGGCTTGGGACCGAACACCACGCCGCCACCGGGACGGAGGGGCGTGCGGATCGAACCCTGACGGGCCCGGCCGGTGCCCTTCTGCTTGTAGGGCTTGCGGCCACCGCCGCGCACCTCGGCCCGGGTGAGGGTGCTGGCGGTGCCCTGACGGGCGTTGGCCAGCTGCCGCACCACGGCGCGATGCACCAGATCGGCGGCGGAGGATTCCTTGGCGACCTTCAGATCCAGGGTGGCCTGGCCGGCCGCCTTGCCCTGCCAGTCACGGATGACACAATTCACCATCTCGGTTCTCCTCAGTTCGCGGCCTTGGCGCCGACCCGCAGGGCGGGACGGATGCTGAGCAGGGCGCCGGGCTTGCCGGGCACCGAACCCTTCACCACCAGCAGGTTGCGCTCGGCATCGACCTTGAGGATCGTGAGGCCCTTGGTGGTGGTCTGCTTGCCGCCGTAGCGGCCGGCCATCCGCTTGCCGGGGTAGACGCGGCCCGGGGTGGTGCCGGCGCCGGTGGAACCGGGCTCGCGGTGGTTCTTGGAACCGTGGCTCATGGGGCCGCGGCTGAAGCCGTGGCGCTTCTGGTAACCGGCGAAGCCACGGCCGATCGTGTCGCCGCTCACGTCCACCTTCTGGCCGGCCTCGAAGGCCTCCACGGTGACGCTGCCGCCGAGTGCGAGACCATCGACGCTGTCGAGCCGATATTCCTGCAGGTGGCGCAGAGGATCACTCCCCGATTTCGCCAGGTGGCCGGCTGCGGGCTTGTTCACGAGCTTGTCGCGAATCTCGCCGAAGCCGATCTGCACGGCGGTGTAGCCGTCGGTGGCGGGGGTTTTCAGTTGGGTGATGCGGCAGGGGCCCGCCTCGATCACGGTGACCGGGATGGACTTGCCGTCAGCGTCGAAGAACTGGGACATGCCCAGTTTCTTCCCGAGGATGCCGAAGGACATGAGGGGGAAAAACGCCAGCGGGACAACGGCCGGCCTCCGCGGGGGGAGGGCGTGCCGCCTAGAGCCGGTTCGATCAGACGCGCTGGGCCAGCGGACTGGCACCGGCACCATCCCGGCGGGACGGTGGGATTCCGGTTGGGCTAGCGGTTGATGAAGCAGCGGGCTGGGACTTGACGTTTCAGGCCGTACCTGGGGACAGGGGCGGCAGTGACGGCAGTATCCCGGCGGCGGTTCCCGGGGATTCCGGGGACCGGCCGCACTGGCCGGGAAGAGCCGTCGCCAGCGACGGCTCTGCGCAGGGTTCCGGAGGCCCGGCTAGCGGACGGGCGCAGATCCAATGCACAAGCGACAACCATAGCGCACTGGGTGTGCACCACCCGTTCGGCGGTTCCTGCTGCCAGACTGCGCCCCGTCGCCCCGGAACCGCCGATGCCCCTGCTGCTGACCGGTCGCCGTTTCCGCCAGGACCTCGAGAGCGCCGGAGCCCTGGCCCTCTACGCCCCCCTCGAGGGTGGGGCCGAGACCCGGTTGCTGCGCCGTCTGCGGGCCGCCGGTTACCGCGCCCAGATGACCTCGGCGCGCGGCCTCGGCGATCCGGAGGCGTTCCTTCTGCAGCTCCACGGCGTGCGGCCTCCCCATCTCGGCCACCACAGCATCGGCGGCGGTGCGGCCGTGGGCGAGGTGCAGCGGGTGATGCCCCAGCTCGGATCGCTGCTGGAGGGCAGCCAGCCGATCGTTCTCTGGCTGCTGGAGGCCCAGGTGCTCTCCACCGCCGAACTGGCCGCCCTCTGCGCCCTCACCCGTCGTGATCCCCGCCTGAAGATCGTGGCCGAGATGGGCGGGGCCCGCAGCCTCCGCTGGGAACCGCTGGAGCCGCTTGCCGTTGCCGCCTGAGCTGGCTCTCGCGCAGGGCCGCTGGGTCAAGCTGATCGGCGGTGCCAGCAACCAGGATCTGGCGGCGATCGAAGACCTTTGCGGCATCTATGCCCTGGCCGGGGTCCACTGCGTCGATGTGGCCGCTGACGAGGCGGTGGTGGCGGCGGCCCGCCGCGGGATCGCCTGGGCCCGGGAGCGGGTTCCGAACCGGCGCTGGGTCGCCCCCTGGTTGATGGTCAGCCTCAGCGACGGCGCCGATCCCCACTTCCGCAAGGCCTGGTTCGATCCGTCCCGCTGCCCCGCCGACTGTCCTCGCCCTTGCGCCCGGGTCTGTCCGGCCCTGGCGATCGCCCAGGTCGGAGGCGTGCGGGACAGCCGCTGCTATGGCTGTGGCCGCTGCCTGCCTGCCTGCCCCCACGGACTGATCGAGGAACGGGCGCAGCTGCTGGCCCCGGCGGGGGTGGCGCCGCTGCTGGCCCGGCTGCGGCCCGATGCGGTGGAGCTCCACACCGGCTGCGGCCGGGCCGATGCCTTCGCCGGACGGCTGGAGCAGGTGGTGGCCGCCGGCGTGCCGCTCCGGCGCCTGGCGGTGAGCTGCGGCCTCGAGGCCGGCGCCGGATCCGGAGAGCGGCAGCCGGCCGCCACCCCGGCCCGGCTCGTCCAGGAGCTGTGGGAGCGTTTCGCCCTGCTGCGGCGCCATGGTCTGCGGCCGCTCTGGCAGCTCGACGGCCGGCCGATGAGCGGTGATGTGGGCCGCGGCACCGCCCGGGCGGCGGTGCGGCTGTTGCTGGCGGTCCGCCGCACGGCCCCGCCCGGGCCGCTCCAGCTGGCGGGCGGCACGAATGCCCGCACCCTGGCCCTGCTGCGCCGGAGTCGGGGCTCGGCCGCTGCGGCCCGCTCGGCCGCCGGCGGCGTGGCCTTCGGCGGCATGGCCCGCCGGCTGCTGCTGCCCCTCCTGCTCGAGGCCGAACGGCGTGGAAGCCGGCTGCTCGACGCTCCCGACCTCTGGCCGCTGGCGCTGGAGCGCGCCGGCGAGCTGGTCACGCCCTGGCTGGCCGCCGATGGCTAGAACGGCGGATCAGGAGGGCCTGTCGATGCCCAGCGCCGCGAACCCCACGTCCGATCCCGCTCCCGCCACCACGGCCCCGATCACCCCCCAGCGGATCACCGACGACCTCGACCGCCTGCTGGAGGTGCTTCCCGAGCGGGTGCGCCACGCGTTCGCGTCCGACGCCAGCCGGGAGCAGCTGCTCGAGGTGGTGCTCGATCTGGGCCGGCCTCCGGAGGCCCGCTACCCCGGCCGGGCCGGCCTTCTGGATGACCGGCCGATCGAGCGGGCCGACCTGACGGCGGTGGTGCAGCGTCTGGGCGCCTTCGGCGGCGACAACCGGGCCGGCATCGAGCGCACCCTCCACCGCATCAGCGCCATCCGCAACCGTGCCGGCGACGTGGTGGGTCTCACCTGCCGTGTCGGCCGCGCGGTGTACGGAACGGTGGGGATGGTGCGTGATCTGCTCGATTCGGGTCAGTCGCTGCTGCTGATGGGGCGCCCCGGCGTCGGCAAGACCACCGCCCTGCGCGAGATCGCCAGGGTGCTCGCCGACGAGCTGGAGCGCCGGGTGGTGGTGATCGACACCAGCAACGAGATCGCCGGCGACGGCGACATCCCGCACCCGGCCATCGGCAGGGCCCGGCGCATGCAGGTGGCCCGGCCCGAACTCCAGCACCACGTGATGATCGAGGCGGTGGAGAACCACATGCCCGAGGTGATCGTGATCGATGAGATCGGCACCGAACTCGAGGCCCAGGCGGCTCGCACCATCGCCGAGCGGGGCGTGATGCTTGTGGCCACGGCCCATGGCAACGAGCTGGCCAACCTGATCAAGAACCCCACCCTCAGCGACCTGGTCGGCGGCATCCAGTCGGTCACGCTCGGCGACGAGGAGGCGCGTCGGCGCGGCTCGCAGAAGTCGGTGCTGGAGCGCTGCGCCGAACCCACCTTCCCCCTGGCGGTGGAGATGCACACCCGCAGCCGCTGGCTGGTGCATCGCGACGTGGCCCGCACCGTGGACCTGCAGCTGCGGGGTCAGTCGGCCCACCCCCAGATCCGCGAGCTGGGCGAGGACGGACGGCTGCGGTTCGAGGAACCGGCGCCCGCACCGCCGCTGCACCGGCCGCTGCGACGGGCGGCTCCCGGCGTCGACGCTCGGCCCCTCCTGGCGCCGGTGCCCCTGCCCGATCCCCTCCAGCCCTCCCCCGCCCGTCGCGCGGAGGAGGTTGCCCGGCCAGGGCTCGACCCTGTCCTGCATCTCTACTGCTGCGGCATCAGCGGCCAGCTGCTCGAGCAGGTGGTGCGCAGCCGCCAGCTTGCGGTGGAGCGCGTCACCACCGTCGAGCGGGCCGATGCGGTGCTGAGCCTGCGCCAGATGCTCGGCAGGGATCCTGACCTGCGCCGCCTGGCCCGCGAGCGCCATGTGCCCATCCTGGTGATCAAGGCCGACACCCTGCCCCAGATCCAGCGGGGGGTGGAACGTCTGCTCCGACGCCACCGCGACCCCTGCGCGGGAGGCACCCCGGCCCCCGCACCCGACGACGCCCATGGCGCCATGGAGGAGTGCCGTCTGGCGGTGGAGCAGGTGGTGCTCAGCGAGGGACGTCCCGTCGAGCTCCTGCCCCGCAGCCCCCGGGTGCGTCGCATCCAGGCCGAGCAGGTGAGCCGCTACGGGCTGCGCAGCGCCGAGTTCGGCAGCGGTGATCAGCAGCGGCTGCGGGTCTTTCCGCGCTGAGGGCCATCCCCGTCGATGGGCCTCGGCGGCACTGGCGGGGAGATTGACGAAGGACCGCCCGCTGTGGGTAACTAACAGGGCAACCGGGCCGTTCCGCTCCGTCCCCGATCCGCACCCGCTGGATTCGGCACGCAGGGGTTTCGTCGCCGGAGCGTTGGGCCGTCGCCAAGCGGTAAGGCAGCGGGTTTTGGTCCCGCCATTCCTAGGTTCGAATCCTAGCGGCCCAGTTTTCGGTTCCCCTCCCTTGACCTCCAGCCCGCTGCTGGTGTTCGACTTCGACGGGGTCCTCGTCGACGGGATGGTCGAGTACTGGTGGGCGGCGCGGCGGGCGGCCTGTCGGCTGGATCCGGATCTGGCCCCGCCCGCTTCGGCCCCGCCGGCCTTCGCGCTGCTGCGCCCCCTGATCCACCACGGCTGGGAGATGGTGCTCGTGGCGGCCGAGGCGGAGCGGCTCGTGCCGGCTCCGCCCCTCACTCCCGATGCCTATGCCGCCTTTCTGGCTGAGGCCCTCGCCGAGCGCGGCTGGGACCCCGGGCAGCTCCAGGCCGCCCTGGAGGCGGTGCGGAGCGAGGCGATCGCCTGCGATCGTGCCGGGTGGCTGGCGCTGCACCGCCCCTATCCCGGGATCCCCGAGCGCCTGCGCCGGCTCTCGCACGAGGGGGCCGACTGGGCGGTGCTCACCACCAAGGGCACAGCCTTCGCCGCCGAGCTGCTGGCGGCACAGGGCCTGGAGCCCCTGCGGCTGTTCGGCCACGAGCACGGCAGCAAGCCCGCGGTGCTGCTGCGGTTGCTGGAACTGGGGCGTCCGCTGTGGTTCATCGAAGATCGGCGGCCGACGCTGGAGACCGTGCGGGCCACGGCGGGTCTGGAGGCGATCCGCTGCTTCCTGGTGTCGTGGGGATACCTGCGGCCCAACGATGCCCGGGACCTGCCGGCGGAGATCGCCCTGCTGGAGCCGGAGCGGTTCGCCGGCCCCTTGGCGGACTGGCCCTGATCCGCTAGCGTACGCCTGTACTAATCGCAGGCTTCGCTGCGGCCCGATACGCCGCCCGGTTTTGGTGGCACCTGTTCCCTGAGGCCGCGGGATGCCCCGCGCCGGATCCCTTCCCGATCGGTCTCTTCCATCCCCGTTCCGTCCGCCATGCCTGCCGATTCCAAGAGTTCCGATCCCCGTGCCGCCTCCTACCGCTCCGTGCCCGGTGGCGGTTCCGTGCCCGGTGCCGATTCCGAGCGCGACAAGGCCCTGAATCTGGTGCTCGGCCAGATCGAGCGCAACTTCGGCAAGGGGTCGATCATGCGCCTCGGCGATGCCTCCCGCATGCGGGTGGAAACCGTGTCCACCGGCGCCCTCACCCTCGATCTGGCGCTCGGTGGCGGTTACCCGAAGGGCCGGGTGGTGGAGGTCTACGGCCCGGAGAGTTCCGGCAAGACCACCCTCACCCTGCACGCGATCGCCGAGGTGCAGAAGCGCGGTGGCGTGGCGGCCTTCGTGGATGCGGAGCACGCCCTCGATCCGGTCTATGCCGCCGCCCTGGGGGTCGATATCGAGAACCTGCTGGTCTCCCAGCCCGACACCGGCGAGATGGCCCTCGAGATCGTCGACCAGCTGGTGCGGTCCGCTGCGGTCGACATCGTCGTGGTCGACTCGGTGGCCGCCCTCACCCCCCGCGCGGAGATCGAGGGGGAGATGGGCGATCTGGCGGTGGGGAGCCAGGCCCGTCTGATGAGCCAGGCGATGCGCAAGATCACCGGCAACATCGGCAAGTCAGGCTGCACCGTGATCTTCCTCAACCAGTTGCGCCAGAAGATCGGCGTCACCTACGGCAACCCGGAAACCACCACCGGTGGCAATGCGCTGAAGTTCTACGCCTCGGTGCGGCTCGACATCCGCCGCATCCAGACCCTCAAGCGCGGCACCGAGGAATACGGCATCCGCGCCAAGGTCAAGGTGGCCAAGAACAAGGTGGCCCCGCCCTTCCGGATCGCGGAATTCGACATCCTCTTCGGTCGTGGCATCAGCACCCTCGGTTGTCTGCTGGATCTGGCCGAGGAAACGGGCGTGGTGATCCGCAAGGGTGCCTGGTACAGCTACGAGGGCGACAACATCGGCCAGGGCCGTGACAACACCATCACCTGGCTGGAGCAGAACCCCACCCAGAAGGAGGCGATCGAAGCGCTGGTGCGGCGCAAGCTCACCGAAGGGGCCGATGTCACCGCCAATTCCATGAAGCCGCTGGCCGCCGCCGCCGCGAAACTCGCCGCTGGGGTGCCGAGCGGCGGCACGGATGCCGATGCGGTGATTGAGGCCGTGGCCGAGGCCGTCTGAGGGGAGCGCTGGCGGAGCTTGCCCGGCGCTGCCGCCGGGCCCCTGGATCTCAGGCGCGGGTGTGGAGGGTGGATCGCTGTTCCTGCAGAACGGTGGCCACCCGCTGCAGTTCCTGGATCGCCTCGGCGCCCTCCAGCTTCACCAGTTCGCGCCCGTTGCGCGATTCCACCCAGCTGATGCCGAAGTCGGAAACCAGGAACCGCACCATGTGCGCGTCGCCGAGGTCAGCCACGAACGAGGCGCCATGGCCGTCGCGTCCGTCGCCGCAGACGTAGCAGGTGGCCGCCAGACCCTTGCGCTGCAGGCAATGGGCCAGAGCCTGGAGGCTCATCACCAGATCCTGCACCACGGAGCGGTACTGCTCGGCGAGGCGGGGGAACATGGGCGGGCTCGTTGGACGATGCTGCCGATCCTAATGTTTTCTTCCGATTTCTGCGTACGGTGCGGCCTGGGGTCCCGGAATGGACACCGTCGGCCCTGACCGCCTCAGGGGCCGTCGGCCAGGGTCCACCAGCCGAGGGCCGGGCCGATGAAGCGCACCGTGACCCAGAACAGCACCAGGGCGCCGATCCCCACCCAGGCCCCCCGGGTGCTGAGTTCCACGAAGCGATCGGCCTGGGTCCTGGTGAACGGGAACCAGGGCACCAGGCGCGGCGAGCCATCCCGCTCGGCCTCGGGCTTCTTCCGGGAGCGGGGGGGCATCCCCAGCTCCGTGCGGCGTCGTGCCTCACCCATGTCCATCTCCGACGGCTGGCGGCAAGGCTAGAAGTGGCCGGTGCCTGTGGACTTCAGCCCGGCAGCAGCCGTTGCAGAGCCACCCATGGCTCCAGGGCGTTCAGAACCTGCCGGCCCCAGCTGCGGCCCCGCAGCCGGCCGTCCAGCACCGCCATCCGTCCCCCGCCGCGGCGCAGATTCGCCAGGGCTCGCTGGATTCGGTCGAGGGCTTCCGGCAGCAGCAGCTCGCGGAACCAGTCCCGTCCCTGCTGGCGCAGCCGACTCACCCGTGCCGCGGTGAGCGGATCCTCCAGGCTGGCGATCGGCAGCGGGCCGATCACCACCTGCCCAGGCAGCGGCAGGCGGCTCTGGTGCTCCAGCCACCAGTCCCAGCCACAGCACAGCACACCGTTGCTTTCGGGGGCCGTGGTCTCGTGGTCGACCCGGCTGCCGAATTCGGCGGCCAGGGCGCTGGTGAGCGAGAGGCGCAGCGCCACGTCGTCGATCAGCACGATGGTCAGTCCCGTCTGGCCCAGCACCAGCCGGCGGCAGTGATCGAGCAGGTGGGTGCCGTAGTGCGGGCTGTTGGGCAGCGGCTGGCGCAGCGGGGCATAGAGAGGAAGGGGATCCGCCAGCGGTGGATCGGCCAGGTCCACCACCACCTGGGGGTGGAGTCCGCCGAGTCCGGCGTCGCGGCCCAGCTGGCCCACCAGCACCGCGCCGCGCCCCTCGAGCAGCCCCGGCATCGCGGCCAGCGGCTCGAGAGGCTGGCGGTGGAGCCGCCACTGGAGCAGTTGGCGGTCCACGCAGGCCCAGCTCGTCCAGTCCGCTCCGCCGGTCTCCAGCCAGCGGTCCCAGGGGTCGGGCAGGGGGCCCAGCAGTGGCAGCAGCTGGCGCAGCGGTGCCTCCTGCTCCGGGGCGAGCGCCACCCGGCCATGGGGAGCCGGTGGGTGGCCGAGGATGTGGCGGCTGAGGCGCTGGTGGAGGGCCAGCAGGCTCGAATCGGCGGCGGGCAGGCTGCGTCGCAGCTGCTCCCAGTGGCCGTTGTCGAGGCAGGTTTCCAGGGCCTCGCGCAGCCGTGGTTCGAACTGCTCGGCCTCCGGGATCACCAGCTGGCGATCGCCCAGCCGGTCGTGTCGCCAGGCGTTCACCAGGTCGTGGTGGGTCATCAGCCACACACGGGCCTCCCGGGGGGCGGCCGGGCCTTCCCAGCAGGGCAGCTGCAGGCCGACGGAACGCAGCCGGGCCAGCTCCACCTGGTGCAGACGGCGACGCAACCCCTCGCTCACCACCAGAGCGAGGGGCAGATCACCGATCGCCAGCGGCACCAGCAGCCCCACCAGCCAGCCGGGATCGCTGCCGGGGGCCAGGCGCACCAGGGTGTGGTCGCCGCGTCGCAGGCTGCGCCCCACCAGCCGGCTGAGGGTCAGGTGGTGGGGCCAGCGGGTCCCGCCCTCCTGACGCAGGAGCTGCTTCAGCTGCTGGTGGGCGCGGGCTTCCAACATCGCGGAATCGTAGGAAGCTGAGGCCAGTGGGCCGTACCGGTGATGACAACCCTCGGGCACGACGGACCGGTGGGGGTGGTGGGCCTGGGCCTGATCGGCGGCTCCCTCGGGCTGGACCTCCAGGCGCTGGGGGTGGAGGTGCGGGGACTGGCGCACCGGCCGCTCACGGCCGAGAGGGCCCTGGCCCGCGGGCTGGCCACCCGGGCCAGCACGGACCCTGCGGTGCTGGCCGGTTGCGGCCTGGTGGTGCTGGCGCTGCCCCTCGATCGCCTGCTCAATCCCGATCCCGCCTTGGTGGCGGCGCTGCCGCCCGCGGCCGTGATCACCGACGTGGGGTCGGTGAAGGAGCCGGTGCTGGCCTGCTGGCGGCGGCGGGTGCCGTGCTTCGTGGCCAGCCATCCCATGGCCGGCACCGCCGCCGCCGGAGTGGAGGCCGGCCAGCGGGAGTTGTTCCGCGGCCGTCCCTGGGTCGCCACGCCGGAGGTCGACACCGATCCTGCGGCCCTGGCGCGGGTGCGCGGCCTGGCCGAGGCGGTCGGCGCCCGGTGGCTCGAGTGCCCCGCCCCCGACCATGACCGCGCCGTGGCCCTGATCTCCCATCTGCCCGTGCTGGTGAGCGCCGCCCTGCTGCTGGCGGCCGAGCGCGGCGCCGCCGCCGCAACCGGGCAGGGAGACCTGCCCGCATTGGTGCGCGCCCTGGCCTCCAGCGGCTTCGCCGACACGACCCGCGTGGGGGGCGGCAACCCCGAGCTCGGCGCCCTGATGGCCCGCTGCAACCGCCCGGCCGTGACCGAGGCGCTTTCCCACTACCGCAGCGCCCTGGTCGCCCTGGAATCCGCCCTCGCCGCCGAAGACTGGCCCACCCTGCTGGCCACCCTGGAGCATTGCCGCAGCCTGCGGCCGGAGTTCCTCTGAACCGGCAGCTGGTGACTCAGGCGGGCAGGGCCGGCTCGAGGCCCCTGGCGGCCAGCAGCTGGCGGCAGACCATCAGCGCCGAGAGGCTGACCCCGGCCGTTCCCTCGCCGGGATGGATGGCATCACCGCACAGCCAGAACCCCTCCAGCGGGGTGCGACTGGCCAGGCCGAACGGTCCGAAGCGGGAGGGATGCTGTCCCAGGCCCCCCACGAAGCCGAACGGCCGACCCGTCCAGCGGGCGAAGCCCCGCGGCGTGGCCAGTTCCGCGTGGAGCCAGTCCTCCGGCTCCAGACCCAGCAGCTGCCGCAGACAGGCCTGGATCCCGGCCATCGCCGCGCCTTTGCGGGCCTCGTAGGCCGCGGGCTCGAGGGCGAACCAGGGCCGCGCCGGGGTGAACACGCTGGCGATCACCGTGGCCTGCCCGGCGGGTGCACGGCCATCTCCCTCCCGGCTCACCGACACGAACAGCGATCCGGGCTCCTCCCAGCTCCGCTGCAGGTGCGGCGGACACTCCGGCGGCAGGGCATCCCGGGCCACGGCCCCGTACAGCACCAGGGCTCCACTGGGATCGGGCAGGCCCTCCAGACGCTGCCGGTAGCGCGGCGACAGGCCTTCCCCCAGCAGGGCCGGCAGCGCCTGGGGTGCTGCGGTGCAGACCAGATCCCGGCACTGGAGCCGGAACGACCGCCCGTCGGCCCGTCGGCCCTCCAGCCGCCAGGGCCGACGGGCCGCCTGCTGGCCAGGGACCGCTGCGATCCGCTCCACCCGGTGCCTCAGCAGCAGCTTCCCCTCCGCCTCGGCCAGCGCCTGCTCCAGCGTCCGGCTCAGGGTCTGCATGGAGCCCTGCAGGTGCCAGAGGCCGAGCGGTTCCTGGGCCATCGCCAGCACGCTCGCCCCATAAAGGGCCGCGGTGCGCTCAGCCGGTTCCTGGGAGTAGAGGCGCAGCTGCAGATCGAGGAAACGGCGCAGCCTGGGATCGCCGCCGCAGCCGCAGAGCCGCAGCAGATCGGCCACGCTGGCCGTCACCAGCAGTCCGCTGGCCAGGGTGCCGGGACGCAGGGCCCCCAGCAGCCGGCCCAGATCCCAGAGCGTGCGCGGCGGCAGCACCGGTTCCCGCTGGGCGAAGGCCCAGTTGGCCCGGTGCAGCGCGGCGCAGAGCCCCCAGAACCGCTCACTGCCGGGGAACTGGCGCCGCCGTTCCAGCTCCCAGCGCGCCGGATCCCGCCAGAGCCGGATCGGCTCCTCCCCGTCGGCCAGGTCCACCACGCAGGCCGGATCCAGCGGTGAGGCGGGCGGGGGCGGCACCCCCAGGTGGCGGAAGATCCGGCTGTGGATGCCGTCTGGTTCCAGTCCTGCCACCTGGGTCGCCCCCACGTCGAACACGTAGGGACCCCGGCGGAAGGTGCCGGCGCACCCACCCGACTGGCCATGGGCCTCCAGCAGGGTCACCTCCAGTCCGGCCCGGGCCAGCAGCGCGGCGGCGGTGAGCCCGGCGATGCCGGCGCCGAGCACCGCCACATCGGTGCTCTCGCCGGTGGGGGCAGGGCTCGGCGCCAAGACGGGGGCACAGACGGCAGCCGGCATGCTGGCAGTCACGAGGGTGGCTCCGATGCGGGACGCGCTGGCCGGTTGGGTGTTGGGCGAACTGGGCTCGCCGCTGCAGCGCTGCCGGCCCGTCGGCGGCGGCTCCATCCACGCCGCCTGGGATCTGCAGCTGGCCGACGGACGCAGGCTGTTCGCCAAGACCAACGCCGCCGTGCGGCTCCCGCTCCTGGAGGCCGAGGCGGAGGGGCTCAAGGCCCTGGCGGCGGCCGCGGCCGGCGAACTGGCGGTGCCCCGGCCTCACCATTGCGGGCGGTTCGGCGAGCACGCCCTGCTGCTGCTCGACTGGCTCGATCTGAGCACCGGTGGCGCCGAGGCCGACTGGGCGGCCCTGGGGGCGGCCCTGGCCCGGCTGCACCGCCGCAGCCTGCAGCAGGGTTCGCCGGCCTTCGGTTGGTCGCACGACAACCACATCGGCTCGGCCCCGCAGCGCAACGGCTGGAGCGACGACTGGGGCCGCTTCTTCGCCGAGCGGCGCCTGGGGGTTCAGCTGGCCCTGGCCGCGGTGGCGGGCCGGCGCCTGCACGGCGCCTCCGAGCTGCTGAGCCGGGCGCCCGGCTGGCTCAACGGCCATGGGGCTCAGCCATGCCTGGTGCACGGCGACCTGTGGGGCGGCAACGCCGCCCTGCTCCTCTCCCCGATCCGGCCGTCCGGGCCGGTGGGAGCGCTGTTCGATCCGGCGATCCACCGAGGCGACCGGGAGGTCGACCTGGCGATGGCGAGGCTGTTCGGCGGGTTTCCGGATCCCTTCTTCGCAGGGTACGCGGCGGAGTGGCCCCTGCCCGACGGCCATCAGCGGCGCCGGGCCTGCTACGACCTCTACCACCTGCTCAACCACGCCAACCTGTTCGGCGGCGGCTACTGGGGCCAGGCCCAGGCGGTGATCGATGCCCTGCTGGCCTGAACCGCGCCCGGCCGGATCAGCCGAGGTATTCCTGGCGCAGGCTCTGCAGACGCTCGACCACCGCGGCACGCTTCTCGCCGGTGGTGAGGTTCTTCCAGCTCCACTGGCCCACCACCACCAGGCCCAGCAGCTCGAGCAGCCCCGGCACCACGGGCAGCAGGTTGATCGTGTCGAGCACACCCTTGATCAGGATCTGGGCCACGATCACGGCCAGCAGGATCCCCACACCCTTGCCGACCCGGCTCACCTGGGCCCAGTCGACCTGATCGAGGCTCTGGTTCACCTTGGTGAGGATCTCGCCGTAGCGTTCGGCGAAGCTCGACCCCGACTCGGGTTCGCCGGAGACGGCGCTGCCGTTGGTGGCCGACTGCTCCAGTTCCGGGGTGCTGACGTCGCTCATCAACGGAGTGGCGATGGGGTGAGATTCAAGGGCATAAGGTATCGGCATGGGGAGCCCCTGGCCAGCGCAGCTCCACCTTGGTGCCGGTCAGCTGACCGTTCTGGAGGCCCTGGTGGCGGCGGCCGCTCCAGAGGAGGCCTGCGGCCTGCTGCTGGGTGAGCAGCAGGCCGGGGCGCCGGGCGCCGGGTTGCGACTGGCCCTGCTCTGGCCCTGCCTGAACATCTGGAGACCGGCCGCTCAGCGGCGACGGCGCTTCGCGATCGATCCCCGCGAGCAGCTGCTGGCCCAGAAGTGGGCACGGCGCCACGGCTGGCAGGTGATCGGCACGGTCCACAGCCATCCGCGCGGCCCCGCCGTACCGTCGGCGATCGACCGGGCGTGGGCCTTCCCGCCCACCCTCATGCTGATCGCCGGCCCGGCCGCCGGTCCCCGGGCCTGGTGGTTGCCGGAACCGGCCGAGGGCGGGCCCGTGGAGATCCCGGTGGTGCAGGCCGACTCCCCGGGGCGGGGCGCCGGACAGAGTATGAGTAGGACGAGTCCGCATCTGCCGTGACCAGCGGCTCCGGCCTGACCACCATGCTTCCTCCCGACACGACCGGCGTCCAGCTCAGCCCCGACGAGGTCGCCCGCTTCTCCCGCCACCTGATCCTGCCGGAGGTGGGCATGGAGGGGCAGAAGCGGCTCAAGGCGGCGTCAGTGCTGTGCGTCGGCACCGGCGGGCTCGGCTCACCGCTGCTGCTCTATCTGGCCGCCGCCGGGGTGGGCCGGATCGGCATCGTCGATTTCGACGTGGTGGACCACAGCAATCTGCAGCGGCAGGTGATCCATGGCACCAGCTGGGTGGGCAAGCCGAAGATCGAATCGGCCAAGCACCGCATCCACGAGATCAACCCCCACTGCCAGGTGGATCTCTACGAAACGGCCCTCACCAGCGAGAACGCCCTGGCGATCATCGAGCCCTACGACCTGGTGTGCGACGGCACCGACAACTTCCCCACCCGCTATCTGGTCAACGACGCCTGCGTGCTGCTGGGCAAGCCGAACGTGTACGGCTCGATCTTCCGCTTCGAGGGCCAGGCCACGGTGTTCAACTACCAGGGCGGCCCCAACTACCGGGATCTGTTCCCCGAGCCCCCGCCACCCGGCATGGTGCCCTCCTGCGCCGAGGGCGGGGTGGTGGGGGTGCTGCCAGGGATCATCGGCGTGATCCAGGCCACCGAGGCGGTGAAGATCATCACCGGCATCGGCACCACCCTCAGTGGCCGCCTACTGCTGTTCGATGCCCTCAAGATGAGCTTCCGGGAGCTGAAGCTGAGGCCCAATCCCGAGCGACCGGTGATCGAGGAACTGATCGATTACCAGGAGTTCTGCGGCGTGGGCGGCACCGCTCCGGGTCAGGAGGAGTCCGGCAGTGTGCCCAGCGTCACGGTGGCCGAGCTCAAGACCCTGATCGATGAGGAGCCGGAGGATCTGCTGCTGCTCGATGTGCGCAATCCCCCCGAAGCCGAGATCGCGGTGATCCCCGGTTCGGTGCTGGTGCCCCTCGATCGGATCGAGAGTGGCGAGGCGGTGGAGGAGATCCGGCGCCTGGCGGCCGGTCGGAAGCTCTACGTCCACTGCAAGATGGGTGGCCGTTCGGCCAAGGCCCTGATCGCTCTGGGCCGCCACGGCATCAGCGGCGTGAACGTGACCGGCGGCATCAACGCCTGGAGCCAGGAGGTGGATCCCTCGGTACCGCTCTACTGAGGCACCCGTCCGGGGCCTCAGTAATCCACACCCCGCTTGAGATCCACTCCCCGCTCCGCGTAGTGCTTGTGGCACACCATCTCGGAGTGCACGCTGGCCAGATCGAAGTAGGCGGGTGGGTTCTTGCAGCGCCCCGTGATGATCACCTCGGTGTGGGTGGGCTTGCGCAGCAGCGTCTGCATGATCGGCTCCACCGGCAGGAGTTCCAGGTCGACGGTGGGGTTGAGTTCATCGAGGATCACGGTCTTGTAGAGGCCGCTGGCGATGGCCGCCCGTGCGATCTCCCAGGCCCGTTCCGCTTCCACGTAGTCGATCGGCTGCTGCTGCCCACGCCAGACGATGGCATCGCGGCCGGAACGCAGGTGATCCACCAGATGGGGATAGCTCTCCCGCAGCGCGGCGATCGCCGCATCCTCGGTGTAGCCGCTGCCGCCCTTGAGCCATTGCAGGATCAGCACCCGGTGGCTCTTGTCCTGGCTGATGCCGCGCCCGATCGCCTGCAGGGCCTTGCCCAGGGCACTGGTGGACTTCCCCTTGCCCTCGCCTGTGTAGATCTCGATGCCCTCGAGACGGTGTCCGTTCCCCCCGGGCTGGGCGGGACCGTCGTGGCGGCGATGGGCGCGCATCTCCGAGTGGAGATCGGCGATCTGCACCAGCGAGCGCGGCGCTCCCCGCCCGGTGACGATCACCTCCATGCCGTCGGGTTTGGCCGCCAGGGTGCGCACCACCTCCTCCGCGTCCAGCAGGCCCAGATCCAGCACCGGATTGAGTTCGTCGAGCACCACCACCGAATAGAGCTCGCTGGCGAGGGCGCCCCGGGCGATGTCCCAGCCGCGCTGGGCTTCCTGCCGGTCGAAGCGCGTGGCCTCCGCGGCGCTGAAGTGGTCACCCCGGCCGGTGCGCACCTGGTCGATCAGGTGGGGAAAGCCCTGCTGCAGGGCCTCGATCGCCGCATCCTCGTCGTAGGAGCGGCCTGGACCCTTGAGGAAGCGCAGCAGCAGCACCCGGGTGCGACGCCGCTCGCAGATGCCCAGGCCGATGGTCCGCAACACCACCCCCAGGGCGGCCTGGCTCTTGCCCTTGCCCTCGCCGTCGTAGACGTGCAGCTGGCCGCGGCTCCGCTCGCCGGCACCGGCGGCCGTGCGGATACCGATGCCGCGTCCGGTGCCGCCGGAAGGGGCTGGTGGGGTGGTGGAGGTCACCTGCGGTGCCATGGCCGGGCCTCTTACGGTTGGATCCTAACCAGCGACACCGGAGCCGATGCCCTCCCTCGCCTTGCATCCGCAGGTGGAACATCTGCCCGCGGAGCTGCAGAGGGCGCTCGATCGTCTGCGCGAGAGCCTGCGGGATCTGGGGTCCGTGCTGGTGGCCTACTCGGGCGGGGTCGACAGTGCCCTGGTGGCGGCGATCGCCGCCGAACAGCTCGGCCCGCGGGCGCTGGCCGTCACGGGTGTGTCGCCGGCCCTGGCCCCCCACCTCCTGCAGGAGGCGCGGCTTCAGGCGAGCTGGATGGGAATCGGCCACCGGGAGATTCCCACCGCCGAACTGGAGGATCCCGCCTACCGCTCCAATCCGAGCGACCGTTGCTACGCCTGCAAGCGGGAACTGCACGGCCTGCTGGCGGTCCTGGCGCGCACGTCCGTCGCGCCCGGTGCCCGTGGGGAGCAGGCGCTGCCGGTGGTGGACGGCGTGAATCTCGATGACCTGGGTGATCACCGACCCGGCATCCGGGCCGCCCGCGAGCGCGGCGTGCGCTCACCCCTGGCCGACTGCCGCATCGACAAGGCGGGAGTGCGCCGCCTCTCGCGGGCGCTCGGCTTTCCCTGGTGGGACAAGCCTGCCCAGCCCTGCCTGGCCTCCCGCTTTCCCTACGGCGAACCGGTGAGTGCCGAACGGCTGGCGCGGGTGGCTGCCGCCGAGGACTGGCTGCGGCAACGGGGGGTGCGAGAGCTGCGGGTGCGCAGCCAGGGGGAAACGGCCCGGATCGAGCTGCCGGCTGACCAGATCGAGGCGCTGCTGGCCCGCCTGCCGCGGAGAGAGCTGGTGGAGGCCTTTCGGGAGCTCGGCTTCAGTGCGGTGAGCCTCGATCTGGAGGGGATGGTGAGCGGCAAGCTGAACCGTGAGCTCTGAACCGGTCCACCAGGCGTCGGCTGTCTGAGCGGGAGCACCCGCCGAGCGCAGCGTCGGCCGGGAAGCCACAAAAAAGGGGCCCTCGCGGGCCCCGGACCCCGCGACGGGGGTTCAGGCGGCGATCGGCGCCGGATCGCGCACCTGATCGGCCACGGCCGCAGGGGTTTCGCGGCGAAAGCTCTTGAGCTTGCGGGTGGCCGCGCCCAGTTGCTCCCCGAGCACCTGGCAGGCCCGCTCCGGCATGGTGTGGTCACCGCAGGTGAACACATCCACGGCCGCATAGCCCGATTCGGGCCAGGTGTGGATCGAGATGTGGGATTCGGCCAGCAGGGCCAGTCCGGTGACACCCTGCGGTTCGAACCGGTGGGTGATCAGGTTGAGCAGGGTGGCGCCAGCACGTTTCGCTGCTGTCGTGATGGCGGTCCTGAGGAAGGCTTCGTCGTCGAGCCGGGCTGGATCGCAGTCGTAGAGCTCGAGGATGCAGTGCTTGCCCACCATCGCCGTGCTGGCGACGTCGGCAGCGAGAGAAGGGTTGGGGTTGTGGGGGCTTGCGGCTCCGGCCCATCCCGGGTTGGGGTGGAGGCAGGGCAGGGTCTGGGTCATCGAATCCAGTCAAACAGTTCCCCATCCTAGGCCCGCCCTGAGGTTGTCGCGCAGATCCTTCCCCCCTCCACCGTCACCAGCTGGGAGGACCGGTTCGCCCAGCCCTCTCCGAACGTCGCCAGGTGGGTGGCACTCACCAGGCACTGGTGCTCCTCCCCCACCGCCTCCAGCAGCAGCCGCTGCCGCTGCGGATCCAGTTCGGCCAGCACGTCGTCGAGCAGGAGCAGCGGGGGCTCCCCCCACAGCTGCTGCACCAGTTCCAGCTCCGCCAGCTTCAGCGCCAGCACCAGCGTGCGCTGCTGGCCGGCGGAGCCGTAGCGGCGGGCCGGCTCCTCCCCCAGCAGCAGGGCCACCTCGTCGCGGTGCGGACCGCTCTGGCAGTGCCCGAGCCGCCGTTCCTCCGGCCGCTGGCGGCGCAGATGCTCGCTCAGCTGCTCCCGCCAGGGAGCCTCGGCCTCCTCCCCCTCCAGCGCACTCCCGGGCACATAGCGCAGCTGCAGCCGTTCGCAACCCCCGCTCAGCCGCTCCTGCCAGGCCTCCGCAAGGGGCTGCAGCCGCAGCAGGGCCCGATGGCGCCGACGGTGAAGGCGCGTGCCCACCAGGGCCATCTGCTGGTCGAAGGCGTCGAGCAGGGCGTCGAGCTGGTGGGCACCATCGCTCAGACCGCGGCGGAGCAGCTGGCTGCGCTGCCGCAGCAGCCGGCCATAGCGGCTCAGCAGCTCGGCGTAGACCGGTTCGAGCTGAAGCACGACCCGGTCGAGCCACTGGCGCCGCAGTGACGGCTCACCACGCACCAGTTCCAGATCCAGGGCGCTGAAACCGACGCAGCGCAGCGGGCCGATCAGATCGTGCTGCCGCTCCAGCAGCCGCCCGTTCCGCCAGGCCTGACGGCCACCCCGGCGGTGCAGCACCAGCTCCAGTGACAGCTCGTCGCACGGCGCGGTCCGTCCCTCCTGGCACCAGCCCCGCAGCCGGCTGCTCGGCTGACCATGGCGGATCAGGTCGCGGTCGTTGCCGCCGCGGTGAGAGCGCAGGCTGGCGAGCAGCTCCACAGCCTCCAGCAGGTTCGATTTCCCCACGCCGTTCGGACCGATCACCAGCAGCCGTGGGGCCTCCAGCTCCAGCGTCTGCTGGGAGTAATTGCGGAAGTCCTGCAGCTCCAGGCGATGCAGCCGAATGGGTCCGGGGCGGCGTGCGGGTAAGCTAGGCCCTACGGGTAGGGCTCCAGGGCCTGCCCGCTCGGGCATGTAGCTCAGTTGGATAGAGCGTCAGATTCCGGTTCTGAATGTCGGGGGTTCGAGTCCCTCCATGCTCGCTTCACTCCACCGGCCTCACCCTTGCTTGGAGGGTGAGGCCCATGGCCCGGATCCCACCGGGATCCACCAGGAATCCATGCCGCTCCAGGGTGGCGAGGGCCTCGGGCGGTGCGGCCATCGAGACGCTGCAGCCGCTCAACTCCCGTCGCAGGCGGGCCAGGGAAGACTGCACCAGCACCGCCAGCACCAGTTGCCGTTCCGGTTCGTCGGGGCTGGCCGCCAGATCCCACAGGTTTGCATTAAGAGCCTGATCACTCGTGGCCCGCACGAAGCCCACCAGGGCGCCGAGGGGATTGCGGATGCAGAGCGACCAGGCGCTGATCTCGAGCACCCTGGCGATCCGGTCCTCCCGGCGCCAGGTGTCGCCGCAGGCCACCAGCAGCCGGTTGAGTTCGCCAGGATCGGGCGCCACGTCGCTCTCGAGGCAGTAGCCCTCCGGTAGGCGCGGTAGTGACGGGTGGCTGCGGAACGGGAGCAAGTGATCCTCAGCCCGTGTTGCGCATGCCGGCCGCAATGCCGTTGATCGTGAGCAGGGCGCCGCGCAGAAGCTCGCTGCGGCTGTAGGTGCGGCCGTCGTCGACGTCGCTGCGGGCTTCGCTCATCGGTGGCTGGCGGTTCTGGTCGCGCAGGCGCCTCAGCAGGGCCACCTGCAGGAACCCGAGCGGCACGATGGTGCGGTTGCGCAGGTCCACCGAGAGCTGCAGGGCCGGATCGCCGTCGAGCAGACGGCCGTGGCCCGAGATCTTCAGCACCAGATCACGGGTGAGGGTGAACTCGGCGGCGATCTCCTGGAAGATCCGCTCAAAGGCCTCGCGATGGCTGGGGCGGCCGAGGGCCTGCACGTAGTGGTGGGCCAGATCGAGGTCCACCTTCGAGAGGGTCATCTCCACCTTGGAGATCAGCATGCGGAAGAACGGCCAGCGCTGGTAGAGCAGGCGAAGGAGTTCGAACTGGCCCGGGTCGGCGTCGAGCTCCTCCTGCAGGGCCGCCCCCACGCCGAACCAGCTGGGCAGCAGGAAACGGCTCTGGGTCCAGCCGAACACCCAGGGAATGGCCCTCAGGCTGGAGAGATCCTTGGCGCCGCTCTTGCGTCGGGCCGGCCGGCTCGAGATCTGCAGCTTGCTGATCTCCTCGATCGGGGTGACCTGCTGGAAGAACTCCACCAGGTCAGGGTTGTCATGGACCAGACGGCGGTAGTGCTGGCGCGAGCGGGCCCCGAGGCGCCCCATCAGCTCGTTCCAGCTGGGGGTGTCGTCGACGCTGGTGCTCACCAGGCTGTTCTGGAGCACGGCGGTGGTGACCGTTTCCAGGTTGTAGAGCGCCAGTTCGGGCAGGGAGTACTTCGAGGCGAGCACCTCACCCTGCTCGGTGATCTTGATCCGGCCATTGAGGGTGCCGCTGGGCTGGGCCAGGATCGCCTGATAGGCGGGGCCGCCACCGCGGCCCACCGAGCCGCCGCGGCCGTGGAAGATCCGCAGGGCCACCTGATGCCTACCGGCCAGGCGCTGCAGGGCGATCTGAGCCTTGTGGATCTCCCAGTTGCTGGAGAGAAAGCCCGAATCCTTGTTGCTGTCGGAGTAGCCCAGCATCACTTCCTGAAGGGGCTTGTCGGCTTCGCCGCTGCTGGCCAGAAGCTGCCGGTAGAACGGTTCGCAGAAGAGCCGCTCCATCACCTCCGGCGCCCGCTGCAGGTCCTCCACCGTCTCGAACAGGGGCACCACCAGCAGCTGGGTCTGCACCGCCTTCGGATCCACCAGGCCGGCCTCCTTGGCCAGCAGCATCACCTCCAGCAGATCCGACACCGTGTGGCACATCGAGATGATGTAGCTGCGGCAGATGCGTGGGCCGAACTCCTGCTGGAGCCGCTGCAGCATCCGGAAGACGGCGAAGGTCTCGGCGGTGGCGGGGGTCCACTGGGCGGCGGGGGGCAGCAGGGGGCGACGCGTCTGCAGTTCCTGCAGCAGCCAGGTCACCCGCTGCTCCTCCTCCATCTCGCCGTAGGGGACGGGCAGCTGCAGGTAGCGGGTCAGTTCGTCGAGGGCATCGCTGTGGCGGGTGCTCTCCTGGCGGATGTCGAGGCTGGCCAGGCAGAACGCGAAGATGTGCACCTGGCTGAGGAGCTTCTGCAGCGGCTCGCAGCTCAGCCCCGTGCTGTCGAGACTGTCGCGCAGCAGCTCCAGATCGGTGCGCAGTTCGCCCACCGAGGCGTAGTGGAGATCCGGCACGGTGGCGGCCATCGGTCCGCTTCCGGGGGGCGGCAGCACCTGGGCGGCGGTGTCCGCGGGTGATTCCCAGCCGGCTTCGGCCAGCTGCTGGTTGCGCCGGTGGCTGAGCCGCAGTCGCTCGAGGATGTAGCTGAGCTTGAGGCGGTAGGGCTCAAGCCGGTAGCGGGCGGCTCGCTCCTCGTAGATCTCCGGGAAGCGCAGCCGATCCATCTCGAGCGATTCGAGCAGGGGCGCGCTCACCTGGCTCCACTGCATCGAGATGCTGAGCTGATCGCGCAGTTCCTGCACCGCGCCGATGTAGCGCTCGATCATCAGCTGGCGCTGGTAGCAGGCGGTGCGCCAGGTGATGGCGGGAGTCACCGAAGGGTTGCCGTCGCGGTCGGCGCCCACCCAGGAGCCGAAGGTGCAGAAGGCGTCACGGGGGGGCTCCACGTCGGGGTAGCTGACCGCCAGAGCGCTGTGGATGCGCTGGCGAAGCAGGGGCATGGCGTCGAAGAGCACCTGCTGGAAGTAGTGCAGGGCGTAATCCACCTCATCGAGCACGGAGGGCTTGAACTGGTGGAGTTCGTCGGTGCGCCACCAGAGCCGGATCTCCTCCTCCAGCTGGCGGCGCAGGCTGCGCTCGTCCTGCAGCTCGTTGGGGCCGCCCTGCTGCAGCCGCTGAATCAGGGCCGCCACCCGCCGTTGCTTGTGGCGAACCGTGTGGCGCACGATCTCCGTGGGGTGGGCGGTGAACACCAGCCGGATGTCCAGCTCGTGCAGCAGGGATTCCAGCTGGGCCGGCGGCACGTTCAGCCCCCGCAGGCGACTGAACAGTTCGCGGAAGGTGGCCGGGTCGGTCTGACTGGCGAGGGGCGGAGCGAAGGGATCGGGCGGCACCGGCACGGTGCCTTCCTGAAGGCTGGCCAGATAGCTGTCCTCCTCGATGTGCTGCTCGAGGATGTTCACCAGCTGGAAGTAGAGCGAAAAGGCCCGGGCGGCCGCGATCGCCTCCACCAGGTCCATCTCCCGGATCAGCTGCACGATCGCGGCGGTGGTGTCCCGCTGCTGGCGGGCGTCCTGGCACGGATCGCTGAGCTGCTTGAGCCGGAGCAGCCGCTCGGCCTGCTCCGGCGGACACTCGCTGCGCAGCACCGTCTGCCAGAGCTCCTCCACCAGCTCGAGTCGCTCGCCCAGCAGCCGTGTGACCCGAGGGGCGGGAACGTTCCGCCGGGGCTCCGGGGCGTCGTCCAGGGCGGCTGGCGTGGCGGGCAGGGGCTGCCGCATGGGGGCCGGCGCAGGAGTGGAGGCGTCCATGATCATCCCAAAGGGCCCGAGGCTTCTGTGCGCTGCGGCGCCGGTTCGCCCCCGGATGGCCAGGCCTCCGCCTCGTCGTGCTCCATCGCGGCAGTCGCCTCGGCCAGGATCGTGCGGAGGGGGGCCCCGGCGGCGTGGCACTCCAGCCAGCGCATCGCCTGATTGCCGTGCTCGAGCACGCCGTGCAGGGGGCGGAGCCAGGCCGCGATCCCCCGCTGTTCGGCCAGGGGGGTGAGCCGCTCCAGCTCGCTGCCCAGCCAGTCACGGGCCTCGATCGGCTCACCGCTGCGCCAGTCGTGCAGATCGGCCCGCAGGCTGCTGCGGGCGGCCGCCCGGTCGTTGCGGTCGGCGAGCTGGGCCAGTTCATCGGGAGTGAGACGGCTCACCCGCAGCGGGTCGTGCCGCTCCGGCCCATCCAGCAGCTCCAGCAGCCGCAGTTCGACGAAGGCCGTGATCGCCAGCAGCAGGCCCGCATCGCTGATCAGATCGCAGATGCGGATCTCCACGCGGTTGAGATCGTGGGGCCTGTGCTCCCCGTTCGGCCGCACCGAGGTCCAGAGGTGGCGGACGTTCTGCATGGCGCCGGTGGCCAGTTGCTCCTCCACCCAGCCGATGTAGTGGGCATGGCTGAGGAACAGCGGCACCCGCGGCGGCGTGAGGGGGAACTGCAGCCATCGCTGGGAGTGGGCTCCGGTGGCGACGCCGTCGAGGAAGGGAGAGCTGGCGCTCAGGGCCAGCAGCAGCGCCGCCTCGCAGCGCACCAGCCGGCAGGCGGCGAACAGCGGCTCCATGGCCGTGATCCCCAGGTTGATGTGCACGCTGGCGGTGACCACCCGGGTGCCGTAGGAGGCCTCGATGTAGCCGTGATAGGGGTTGGCCGGATCGGAGCGCTCGAAGCGTCGGCTGTCGCCCAGGCTGAGGGTGCTGCCGGGCAGCAGCGTGAGGCCCCGGGGCGAGAGCCAGGAACGCAGCCGCCGCCTCGGCTCCAGCAGCAGCGCCAGCTGGTGGCCGTAGTCGGCATCCGGTTCGGTGGTGTACTCCAGGTTGCGGTGGTCGGGCTCGGTCACGAAGCCGCTCAGGGAGCGGGCCACCTGCTCCGCCACGCCCACCACGGTGCCGTCGGGCCGTCCGGTGAACAGTTCCACCTCGAAGCCCTTGAGCAGCAGCGTGTCGCTCACGGCTGGCTCCCCTGCAGGCAGGCCAGGGCTTTGAGCAGGCCGCGGGCCTTGTTGAGGGTCTCCTGGTACTCGGTGGCAGGCACCGAATCGGCCACCAGGCCGGCTCCGGCCTGCACCTGCACCCGCCAGCCGCCCTCCCCGTCGGGCAGCACCACCATCGTGCGGATGGTGATGGCGGTGTTGAGGGCCCCGCCCAGATCCACCGCCCCGTAGACGCCGGAGTAGGGACCACGGGCGTCGGGTTCCAGCGCGTGGATGAGCTGCATGGCCCTGATCTTCGGAGCGCCGCTCACGGTTCCGGCCGGGAACGAGGCCATCAGCAGATCCCAGATGTCGTGCCCGGGATCGAGCAGCCCCTCCACCTGGCTGACGATGTGCATGACGTGGGAATAGCGCTCGATCACCATCAGCTCGGTGACGGCGACGCTGCCCGGCCGGCACACCCTGCCCAGGTCGTTGCGGCCCAGATCCACCAGCATCACGTGCTCGGCGCGCTCCTTGGGATCGGCCAGCAGGTCCTGTTCCAGGGCACGGTCCTCCGCCTCATCCGCCCCCCGGGGTCGGGTGCCGGCGATCGGCCGCAGCGAGGCCTTCACGCCCCCCTCCACCGGCTCGGCCTTCACCATCACCTCGGGGCTGGAGCCGATCAGGTACCAGCCGCCGAAGTTGAAGAACGCCATGTAGGGGGAGGGATTCACCATCCGCAGGCTGCGGTAGAGCTCGAAGGGATCGCGGTGGATCCGCGTCTCGAGCCGTTGGCTGAGCACCAGCTGGAAGACGTCGCCGGCGGCGATGTGCTCGCGGGCGCTTCCCACCGCCGCCTCGAAGTCGGCGCGGCTGCGGTTGGCGGTGGTGGGCAGCTCCCGGCTCGGCTCGGCTTCCCACGCCAGCGGCGTGACCCCGGCCGGCAGGGGAGCGTGCATCCGGCGCTCCAGCTCGGCGATTCTCGCCTCCGCCACGGCATAGGCCTCCAGGGGATCCACGCCATCGCCGAGATCGGCGTAGGCCACCGCGGTGATCTGGCGCTTCACCTGGTCGAACACCAGCAGGCTGTCGGCCAGCATCCAGCAGCCCTCGGGCGGCCCGGACGGGTCATGGGCATGGACCGGCACGGTCGGCTCGATCCAGCGGATCAGTTCGTAGCCCCAGAAGCCGAACAGCTGGCCCACGGGGGGCAGGCCGGGGATCGGTGCACTGCGCTCGTCGGCCAGGCAGCGCCGCAGCCGGTCGAAGGGGTTGCCCTGCCACGTCTCCCGGCGGCCGTCACGCCAGCACCGTTCGCTGCAGTCGCCACGCACGGTGAGGGTCCAGAGGGGATCGGCGGCCACGAAGCTCCAGCGTCCCAGCCGCTCGCCCCCCTCCACCGATTCCAGCAGGACGCCGTGCTCACTGCCGGCCCCCACCTTCAGCCAGGTGGTGAGGGGGGTTTCCAGGTCAGCGGGCCAGCGCTTCCAGAGGGGCAGGAAGGTGCCGCCGGCCGCCACCTGATCGAGGAAGACGTCGCGATCGGGAGAGGGCATCACGGCAACGACCAGGCAAAAAAAACGGGGCACCCGGCCCCGCCTTTATAGAGGTTGGTGGTGAGGGTCCCGGTGGCGTGGCCGCGGGACGATCCGGCGGAGAACCGCTGCCGGGCTCAGGAATCGAAGGTGTTGCGGCCGGTGAACTTCACCGAGGAGGGATCGGGGTTCTGGCCGATGCGACGGGGGTTGTGGCCCACGATCGGACGACCTTCGTTCACCTTCTCGGGGAACACGCCATCCTTCGGATGGAGGTATTCGGTGTCGCCGCCGGGGAAGATGCGGTAGATCTTGTAATCCTCGATGCGGGGCTTGAACTTGGTGCGCAGCTGGGTTCCCAGTGCAAGGCACTGCTCCTTGCGGGCGAAGTACATGATGTTCTCGCCTTCGTTCATCTCGGCGGCGCCGCCGGTGGGAAGCTCGAACGCCTGGGCTTTGCTGCTGGTCCAGGTGATGGCGTATTTCTCTTCGGTTTCCGCGGAATTGAGCAGACCGCCCGTGCTCCCGATGTACTTGGGAAGTTGACCGTTCAGCGCCGTTGCTGTCATGGCTGTTGGGGGAGGGGAGTCGGCGGACCCGGAAAGGGAATCGTCGGACCGTTTCGGCTGGAAACTAGCACCGCGTTTTGGGGTGCCTCCGCGGGGCGGCGGCTCTCTTCACACCCGTCAACAAACATCGCCGGCCTCCGCTGCGGCGGCACCGGCCACCGGGAAGAACACGGTCAGGCCGCTGCCGGCCCGTTCGGTCAGGCGGCCACCGAGGCTGTGGAAGAGTCGCTGGGTCGCCTGGCGGCTGAGCTGCAGGCTGCCCGTGTGGGGATCCCAGCTGAGCACCGGTCCCACCGCCGCGCGGCCCGCGCCCGCGCTGCGGCCTCCCCCGGCGGCGGTGTCCGATGGCGGCTCCACGCAGCTCAGCTGCAGCTTCAGGCGCGAGCCGGCCGGCTGCAGTCGCAGCCGGACCGTGTTGCCGGACGGCAGGCTGCGGATGAACCGGTCGATCAGTCCGCCCAGCATCGTTTCCAGCCGGTTCGGATCACTCAGCACCGCCGGCAGCCCCGGGGCGATCTCCAGTTCCAGGCCGAGGCCACGGCGCTCCAGCTGCCGCTGCCAGAACTTCTCGAGCTGCAGCAGCAGGCGGGGCAGGTCGGTGCGGGCGAGCGTCTGGGTCTGCCGTGGCTGGCGCTGCAGCTCCGCGGCATGGAAGATCAGCCCGAAGCGGTCGATCTGCTCGCTGCATTCGGCGTCGATCTGCTCCAGCCGCTGGCGCACCACCTCCGGCAGATCACTGCGCCGCCGCAGCGATCGGATCAGGGTGCGGATCGTGGCGAGCGGAGTGCGCACCTCATGGGTGAGGGCCTCGAGCAGCGCCAGTTCGGAGCTGGCCGTCGCCCCGGCGGCCTCGCCGCCGTCCCGGCTCCGCGCCAGCGGCTGCAGGGTGACGCTCGGGGCCATGGTGGCCAGGCGCTCTGCCAGGCGTGGCCAGAACAGGAGCGGCGTGCGTTCCTCGCTGCGCAGGGGACCCAGGGCCTGCAGGCTGCGCCGCAGCCGCTCGGCCTCCAGCGGTGCCTCGCTCTGCAGCCGCTCCCCCATCAGCCGCAGCGCTTCCGACAGGGTGGGTGGATCGAAGCGGACGATCAGGCGCCGCTGGAGCGCGGTGCCCTCCAGGGCCATGGCCACCTGCAGCCGCGGTGTGATCAGCAGCAGCAGCGGGTCGGTGCCGTCCTCCTCGCGCAAGGGGAGCCGCTCGAAGGCGGCAGCCTGGCCTTCCTTCGCTGCAGCAGGGCCGCGCACCCCCGGCAGCAGGGGGGCGCCCTGGGGCAGAAGGGTGTCGATCGCGGCCGGCGTCCAGACCCAGCCCTGCAGCTGGCCGAGCAGCTGGGGTTCGTAGAGGGCCGGCAGGGGGGAGGCGAGCCAGACGCCGCTCAGAGGTTCCAGCTTCGGCAGGAACTCCTCCTGCAGGGTGGCCAGCGCCGCCCACCACTGGCGGCGGACGCTGTCCTCGTCGCCGTGGCCGGCCGGCACATCCTGGGCGAGCCGCTGCCGCAGGACGCTGAGGCTCACCATCGGCGCGTGACGCTGCGGCCCCGCCGCGCCACGGAGGCGCACAGACCGAGGGCGATGAAGTTCACCAGCATCGCCGAACGGCCGTAGCTCAGCCACGGGAGCGGGATGCCGGTGATCGGGCCCAGGCCGATGGTCATGTTGACGTTCACCACCACCTGGAACATCAGCATGGCGCCGATGCCCACCACCACCAGCGATTCGTAGTCGGTGCGGGCCCGGCCGGCGATCTGCAGCAGGCGCCACATCAGCACCACGAAACCGACCACCACCAGCATCGAGCCGAGGAAACCGGTTTCCTCCCCCAGGGCGCTGAAGATGAAGTCGGTGTGCTGTTCGGGGATGAAGCGCAGCTTGGTGAGCGACCCCTGCATCAGCCCGGTGCCCCAGAACTGTCCGGAGCCGATCCCCACGGTGCTCTGCAGCAGGTGGTAGCCGCCGCCCAGGGGATCCTGGCCGGGATCGAGGAAGAGGGTGAGCCGGGCCCGCTGGTGCGGACGAAGCCCGTGCTCCCAGAGCCAGGGGGTGCCGACCGCGAACAGGCCCTGCACGGCCAGCACCACCGCCGGGGCGAGCACCTTCCAGGGCAGGAAACGCCAGGCCAGCCAGCCCATCAGCGGGACCCAGCCCAGCAGCAGCATCGGCACGGTGCCGGCCAGGATCGCCGTGAACAGCGGTGAGAGGAGCAGCAGCACCCAGGCGGCCGGCATCCCCGACCAGAACAGCATCACCAGCAGCACCGCACCGAAGACCAGGGAGGTGCCCAGATCCGGCTGCACGAACACCAGCAGCCAGGGAACGCTGATCATGCCGACCGGCCTCAGCAGATCCACCGGCCGTTCCACCGGAAAGCGCGAGAGCACCCCGGCCAGCAGCAGGATCGCCGCCACCTTGGCGAACTCCGAGGGCTGCACGTAGAACCCGCCGATGTTGATCCAGCTCTGGGCACCGAGGGCGCTGACCCCCACGATCCGCACCGCGATCAGACTCGCCACCATCAGGATGTAGATCGGCCACTGGAAACGGCCGATGCGCTCGAGCGGCACCCGGGCGAGGAGCAGGGCCACCCCAAGGCCCACCGCGGCGGTGACCCAGTGCTGGAACCAGTCGGTGGTGGGCTGCTGGCGCTGGGTGCTGGCGATCAGGATCCCCGCCAGGGCGACCATCGCCAGGGGGATGCCCCACAGCACCAGATCCACTCCCTGCAGGGGGTGGCGCCGGGCCGGGCGGGTTCCCGAGAAGATGCTGCGGCGCCCGCCCAGCAGGGTCATCGGATCAGGCGGGCGTGAGGCTGGGGGTGACGAGCCGCCGGGCCAGTGCCGCGAACGCCTGGCCGGTGACCGACTCCGGCTGGGCGAGCACCACCGGCAGCCCGCGGTCGCCGCCCTGCACCACGGCCAGCTCCATCGGCAGCTGGGCCAGCAGCGGCACGCCCGCCTCTCCGGCCAGCAGGGAACCGCCGCCGCTGCCGAACAGTTCGTAGCGCTTCTCCGGTGCGTCGGGCGGGATGAAGGCCGTCATGTTCTCCACCACCCCGAGCACGGGCACGCCCATCTGCAGGAACATCGCCAGGCCGCGGCGGGCATCCTGCAGCGAGACGCGCTGGGGGGTGGTGACGATGACCACCCCCGCCATCGGCACCGCCTGGGCCAGGGTGAGCTGGGCATCGCCCGTGCCGGGGGGCAGATCCACCACCAGCACGTCGCGCTCCCCCCAATCCACCTGGTAAAGGAACTGGCGGATGATGCCGTTGAGCATCGGGCCCCGCCAGATCACCGGCTGGTTCTCCTGGATCAGCAGCCCCATCGACACCATGGCGATGCCGCAGGTGTCGATCGGGGTGAGCACCTGGTCGTTGCCGCTGCCGCGTACCTCGGGTGTGCGGTCGGCCACGCCGAGCATGGTGGGGGCGTTGGGGCCGTAGATGTCGGCGTCGAGGAGTCCCACCCTCAGTCCTGTGGCGGCCAGGGCGCAGGCCAGGTTCACAGCCACCGTGCTTTTACCCACGCCGCCTTTGCCGCTGCTCACGGCGATCACCTGCTTCACCCCGGGAATCCCCTGGCGCTCGGGCAGGTTGCCCTGGGCGGACGCACCATGGCCGGCGGCGCCGATCGGCGCCGGTTCGTGGCGTGGCGCCGTGGGCTGGGCCAGTTCGATCTGCACGTCGTCGATGCCCTCGACCGCCAGCAGGGCGGAGCGGGCCTCGGCCGCGATCCGCTCCCGCTGGCTGGTGGCGTAGCCGGGCAGGGCAAGGCGGAACACGGCCCGGTTGCCCTGGCAGCGCACCTGGGCGATCCAGCCCAGTTCGAGCAGGCTGCGGCCGGTGCCGGCGTCGCGCAGGGGCTCAAGGGCTGCGAGAGCCGCGTCAGCGGTGGCCATCCGGGCAGGGTCAGAGGGGCGATCCTAGGCGGCGCCCCCGTGACAGAGGCTCTCGAAGGCTTGTGCGGGGGGGCGGCAGGCTGGAATGGTGAGCAGGTATCGGGCGCCCGGCGGGGCGTGACCTCCCGTGGCGGACCAGGCAGTGGTGGATCACTCAGCGGTGGATCAGTCAGTGGTGGATCAGGCACAGGCGGCAGGGCCGGGATCGGATCGGCCCGCATCGCCGCCGGACATGATCCAGCCGCCTCCTCCCGATTCCCGCCAACGGGCGCGCGATCTGCTGATGGGGCTGCAGGACAGCATCTGTGCCCGGCTGGAGGCGCTCGACGGCGAAGGCCTCTTCCAGGAGGAGAGCTGGCGGCGCCCCGAAGGCGGCGGCGGCCGCTCGCGGGTGATGAAGGCGGGCCGGGTGTTCGAGCAGGGCGGCGTGAACTTCTCCGAGGTGGAAGGCGATCAGCTGCCCCCCTCGATCCTGGCCCAGCGGCCCGAGGCCGCCGGCCAGCGCTGGTTCGCCACCGGCACCTCGATGGTGCTCCACCCCCGCAACCCCTACGTTCCCACCGTTCACCTCAACTACCGCTACTTCGAGGCGGGCCCGGTGTGGTGGTTCGGCGGTGGCGCCGACCTCACCCCCTACTACCCCTTCCTGGAGGACGCCCGCCACTTCCACCGCACCCTGAAGGCCGCCTGCGACAGCGTGGATCCGGCCTACTTCCCGGTGTTCAAGGCCTGGTGCGACGAGTACTTCTTTCTGAAGCACCGCGGTGAGACCCGCGGCGTGGGCGGTCTCTTCTACGACTACCAGGATCCCGGGGGCGTGCTCTACAAGGGCCAGGATCCGTCCGGTCAAGCAGCTGCCGCCGCCGCGGCCACCGGAGCGCTGCAGCACGACTGGGAGCAGCTGTTCCGGCTGGCCTCCGCCTGCGGCAACGCCTTCCTGCCCAGCTACGTGCCGATCGTGGAGAAGCGGCACGACCACCCCTATGGCGATCGCGAGCGCCAGTTCCAGCTCTACCGCCGTGGCCGCTACGTCGAGTTCAACCTGGTGTTCGACCGGGGCACGATCTTCGGGCTGCAGACCAACGGCCGCACGGAGTCGATCCTGATGTCGCTGCCGCCGCTGGTGCGCTGGGAGTATGGCTACACCCCGGAGCCGTGCAGCCGGGAAGCCCTGCTCACCGATGTGTTCACCCGGCCTCAGAACTGGCTGGCGGATCCGGCGCTCGAGGAGCGCTGCAGGCCGCTGGGGGCGCTCGACTGACCCAAAGAGCTGGTGAGCCCCCCGACCGGGGCGCCCACCCCGCGCTCAAGGGCCTGAACCACCCGTTCGGCGATGGCCGCCAGGGCAGCTTCACGGCTTTCCGGGTCGCGCAGCGCCGGCTCCAGGGGCCGCTCCAGCTTGCCGATCTCCAGGAGCGCCAGGCCGCGCCGCGGTCCGCCGAGTCCGCCCCGGTAGGTGGTGGGATAGGCCCCGAAGGCCTCGGCCAGGCTCTCGTCGAGGCGGCTGAGCGGCCGATCCAGCGGCGGGATCAGGCCGGAGCCCACCCCGTCTGGGCCGTAGGCATCGTGATGGATCTCGAGGGCGTAGCCGCCACGGCGCACGTGCTGGCGGCCCACGCTCCAGTTGGTGCGGGGATCGTCGTCAGCGGGGATGGTGCGCTCCGGCGGCACGTAGAGGCGGATCGCCAGACCCCTCTGCCGGCCCAGGGCCACCACCCGCTCGGCCGTGCGCAGGTTCCAGTAGAGCTCGTCGCGGATGCCGGGCTCCATCGGCTCGGCGCCGAACAGGCCCACGGCCTCGCCGGGAGTGCCGGCTCCGGCCATGTTCTGGGAGTCGGCGTGGCCGGCCAGTACCAGGATCGGCAGGCCCGCCGGCACGGGGTTGCTGCCGATCCAGTTCTTGGCGAGCGGGGAGCGGGGGCCGGTGAGGGGGTCGACCATGGGCAGGAAGGGGGCCTGGGCCCGCACGGCGCTCGAGAGGATCAGCCCGAGGGCCACCCCCAGCGCCAGGATCACCGCCATCACCTTCTGGCCGTGCCCACCGGCCCCCCTGAGCGGGCTGCGGTAGCGGATCGGTGCTCGGGGCCTGCGGGCCATGGGGCGTCGGGGCGGATGGGACGGGGCTGAGGCGCTCAGATCGGCGAACTCAGCAGGCCGCCGTCGCTGGCCAGCTGCAGCCGCGGGCCCAGCTCGAGCTCCAGGGCGATCAGCTCGTCACGGTGGGCGCGGAGCCGCAGGCTGCTGCCGGCGGCGTCGTCGGGGCTGATCAGCCGCAGCTCCACCAGCTCCTGCCGGGCGGCCCGCTGCCGGTACACCACGCCGGCCAGGGGGCCCAGCAGGGCCAGCAGCAGCGGCCACCAGCTAAGGGAGGGCAGCAGCTGCCGCAGCACCAGGCCCAGGCAGGCAGCGCCGACGGCTCCCAGCAGCGAGAGCAGCAGGGCGAGCGGGGTGCTGGCTCCCACCTGGCCCCGGAAGCGCAGGGTGCGCCGTTCGGGGTCGCCGGCCTCGGGTTGCCAGCCCCGCCGCTGCAGCCACTGGCTGAGACCGTCGAGCACCTCGAGGGCCGGCCGCGGCGAATGCACCTCCACCTGGGTGGTGCGGTCCTTGCTGGCGGCGCGCAGGAAGAAGACCAGGCCGATCGTCAGCAGGAGCGTCAGCAGAAGGGTGGATCCCAGGGCGCCTGGCATGGGCGGTCACGGCGGTCGCATCATTCTCGCCCCAGCCCGTGCCGGACGGCCGCTTCGGCACGATGGCCACGACCCCCCCGTCGCCCCTGCCCCGCCCCGCCATGCCTGCCGCCACCCATCCCCCTGCCCGCTTCGCCGTCTTCGATGGCGATCTCGACGCCGAGTGGCTCAGCCTGCTGGGCGCCGCGCCCGCCTTGGCGGTGGACACCGAGGCCATGGGGCTGGTCCACGGCCGTGACCGCCTCTGCCTGGTGCAGATCGCCGACGACCACGACAACGTGTGCTGCATCCGCATCGCCCGCGGTCAGGGCGCCGCACCGCGGCTGCGGGCCCTGATGGAGAACCCGGCGATCGAGAAGGTGTTCCACTTCGCCCGCTTCGATGTGGCCGCCCTGGCGGAGGGGCTCGGCATCGCGGTGCAGCCGGTGTTCTGCACCAAGGTGGCCAGCCGGCTGGCGCGCACCTACAGCTCCCGGCACGGTCTCAAGGAGGTGGTGCAGGAACTGGTGGGGGTGGAGCTCGACAAGCAGGCCCAGAGCAGCGACTGGGGCCGGGTCGACGAGCTGGGGGAGGCCCAGCTGGCCTATGCCGCCAACGACGTCCGCTTCCTGCTGCCAGCCCACCAGCGCCTGATCACGATCCTGGAGCGGGAGGAGCGGATGGCGCTGGCCCGCCGCTGCTTCGCCTGCATCCCGGTGTTCGCCGACCTCGATCGCCAGCGCTTCGGATCGGTGTTCGAGCACTGATTCGAGCCCTGAGGCGATCTCCCGGTGGCGGAGCGCCCCTGATCCGTCTCAGTCCTCGTCGAGGTAGTTCGCCTCGTGCCCCTCGGCTGTGAGCAGTCCGTCGAGCAGACGGCTCTGGTGGGCGCCGTTCCCCTCGGCCTCCGTGATCATCCGCTCGGCGATCGCCACGCGCCCGGCGCTGTCGCGCACCCCCTCCCGGGCGGCCTGCTGGTCGACCCTCCGCCGGGCGGCGGCGATGCTCACCCCCAGCAGCGTGGCCAGCCGCCCGCTGGCGATGGCGTAGGCCCGGTCAGTGGGGGCGGGCATGGCGGCAGCAGGGGGGCAGGGACCCCCATCATCCCTGGCCTCCGCCCAGCAGCCGACGCTCGATCAGGGCGGCCAGCCGGTCACTGCCGCCGGCGGCGCCCATCCGGCGCCGGCCGATCCGCCCCCGCAACCGCCGCAGGGCGGGATCGTCCAGCAGCTGCGCCAGGGCCTCGGCCATCCGGGCCTCACTCGGGCAGCAGCGCACCGCACCACCCAGCAGGCGGCTCTGGCGGCGGGCGAAGCCGGCCTTGAACTGGGGGCCCCGGCCCGGCAGGGAGAGGGCCGGCACGCCCAGCCCCACCACCTGCTCGGTGGCGGTGCCGGCGGTGGCCAGGGCGACCTCGCCCCAGCCGGCCCACAGGGGGAACCGGCCCGCCCCGACCAGCAGCAGTCGCTCGCCCTGCCCCCATGCCGCCACCGCTCCGCAGCCGGCCGGCACCGCCTCGGGTCTGTAGCCATGGCTGCGCAGCAGCGGGGCCATCTCCGCGGGCGTCGGCCGTGAGCCGGTGGCGCAGAGCACCACGAGGCGATCGCTGCCGGGGAACTGCGCGAGCGCGCGCAGCAGGCGGTCGAGGTTGGCGAGCGCTTCCGGCATCCGGCTGCCGCTCAGCAGCAGCAGGCGCCGCGCCGACTGCAGCGAGGCCGGTGGTGGCAGGTTCGGGAACTCATCCATCATCGGGTTGCCCGGTGCCGTGGCCGCCACCCCGTGGCGCCGCAGCCCGCGGGCGGTGAGACCATCCCGCACGGCCACCAGCCGGCAGCGGGGACGGGCCATCAGGGCCCATTCCCACGGATCCCACTCGCTTCCCTTGCAGCGGTGGTAGCGGTCGGCCAGCGGCGCCCGGCCCGGTCCGCTGCGCCAGGTGTAGTCGCTCTTGGGGGTTCCAAGGAAGCCGTAGGGCGCACCGCTGGCCCAGGCCAGGCCAAGGGGGAGCAGGTCACCCACCGCCAGCACAGGCGCTGCGCTCACTCCCCAGAGTCGCGTGCGGCGCCACTGGCGCCAGCTCAGCAGCGGCAGACCGGCGCCGAGATCCTGCAGCAGGCCCCGCAGGCTCTGGTTGCTGAAGCCGCCGCTCGGCAGGGAGCGCAGCGGGCCGATCCGCCGCAGCAGGCCCTCGCGCTCGGCTGCGGCGTAGGCATCCCCCGCCCCCACCAGCGGCATCACGGCCACCAGCAGGTCGGGGCGCCGCTGCCGCAGGGCCCGGATCACCCGCAGGGCGATCAGATCCTCGCCGTGGCCATTGCTCAGCACCAGCAGACGGGCCGGACGGCCATGGCTGATACGATCCGCTGGCAGGGGAAGCTCCCCGGTTCCGGCGGCATGGCCAAGTGGTAAGGCAGAGGATTGCAAATCCTTTACCCCCAGTTCGAATCTGGGTGCCGCCTCTCTTCCTTCCTCTCCGGCAGCGGGGTCACAGTGACGCCTCGGCCGCCCAGCGTTCCCCGCTGAGGGCCCGGGCCTGACAGCGCACCTCCCGCTGCAGCAGCTGACACTCCCCTTCCGCGGGCCAGGCCTTCGGCAGCCCGATCGGCAGACCGCGGCCATCGAATCCGATTTCGCTGACGCTGGTCACCTCCGTGCGCAGTGGGCCCGTGAGCCGGCATCGGCCCGCCTGGCAGCTGAGGTTCGCCTGGCCTTCACGCACCATCCCCACGAAGGTGATCTGGTTGCTCCGTTCCGGGCCGCTGCCGATGCCCATGAACTGGACGTTGAGAAGACCCTCGCGGTTCTGCTCCAGGCGGAGGGTGGAGCAGGGGGAGGCCGGCGAGCCCGCCAGGTTGCGCTGGCAGCGGCTGGTGGCGGGCTGGAGCAGGCCGAAGTCGTCGAGACGCTCGGCCGCCGTGGCCGAACCCAGAGCGGTGCTGACCAGCAGCAGGCCTTGCGCGACCAGGGCGGGGAGCCGCTCGGCTGGAGCCGCTCCCGGCTGGCGGGAGCGGCGGACGGATGGACGGGACAAGGCCGGAGGCTCCTGCAGCCCGCCATTCTGGCCGGCCACCCTCAGTACTCCGAGTCCGCCACGCAGGCCCCCTGACAACGGATCCCGTTACGGGCGGTCCTGCCGCAGTGGCGGCAGAGCACCGGCTCGACCGGATCTCCACTGGCGGCGGGGTGGTCTGCGGCCGGAGTCCTGGCGACAGGGGGCTCAGCGGGTGGCGGATTCAGGGGGATAGGGAGGCAGCTGGCATCGATCATGGCGACGGCCCGTTGCGTCCGGAGGCGCCATGGCGACTGCTCCCCCTCCCCCTGCCGCACAGCACGGCGCCGCGGCGGAGCCCTCGATTGGCGTGGGCACCTGGGCCTGGGGCAACCGCTTCCTGTGGGGCTACCGGCCGGAGCGTGATGACGCCGCCCTCGCGGACACCTTCCGCCGGGCTGTGGAGCTCGGGTTGCGTTTCTTCGACACCGCCGACTCCTACGGGACCGGCCGCCTCAACGGTCGCAGCGAGCTGCTGCTGGGCGAATTCCTGGCGAAGCTGGAACCCTCGCAGCGCCGGCAGCTCTGCGTAGCCACCAAGCTGGCTCCGTTCCCCTGGCGCCTGGGCCGCCGTGGCTACGCCCGGGCCTTCGCCGCCTCCCAGGAGCGTCTGCGGGGCCATCTCCAGCGGGTGCAGCTGCACTGGAGCACTGCGCGCTACGCCCCCTGGCAGGAGGACCCTCTGCTCGATGGCCTGGCGGATCTGGTGGAGCGGGGGGCGGTGGAGAGCCTGGGGGTGTCGAACATGGGGCCCCGCCGGCTCGAGCGCCTGCAGCGGCACCTCCGGGAGCGCGGTGTGCCCGTGGCCAGCCTGCAGATCCAGCTTTCGCTGCTGGCCCCCGACGCGGTCCGTGCCGGCGGGCTGGTGGAGGTCTGCCGCCGGCTCGGGATCCCCCTGATCGCCTACAGCCCTCTGGCCCTCGGGCTGCTCAGCGATCGGAGCAGCGAAGGAGGAGCGACGCCCAGCGGTCCGCGGGGGGTGCTGCAGCGGCGTCTCCTGCCGCGGATCCAGCCCCTGCTGGAGCTGATGCGACGGATCGCCCGCGAGCGCGGCGTGCCCGTGAGCGCGGTGGCTCTCAACTGGTGCCGCGCCCATGGGGCTATGCCGATCCCGGGTCTGCGCAGCGTGCGCCAAGCCGAGGCTGCGGCCGCCGCCCTGGCCTGGCGTCTCGGCGCTGGTGAGCGTGAGGAGCTCGACCGGGTCGCCCTGGCCTTGCCCGTGCGCATGCCGGCCAATCCCTTCGTGAGCGACTGAAGCGCAGGCGCCCCGGGCTGACCGGCCGCCCGGGGGATGGGGCCCCCGCTCAGCTTCCGGCCGCCGCCGGGCCGGGATCGGGGCTGAGCACCACTGGCAGCGAGGCCGGCCGCGGCACAGTCACCACCACGGTGGGGGGGCGGGTGCCGCCGTCTTCCCCGTGGCCGCCCTCCGGATCGGGCCGGTGATCGCCGCAGGCCACCAGTGCCTCCTGCAGCAGGGAATCGAAGGTGGACCCCGCCAGCCGGTGCCGGGCGATCTCCAGGAAGGCGCGCGCCAGCGACTCCCGCGATGCCGCCTGGAGCGCCGGGTTGCTGCGCCGCTGTTCCTGCTCGTCCTCCACCGCCTGGATGAAGCGCTCGGTGACGGAGCGCTTGGTGGAGGCGCGGATGCGGGTCTCCTGTTCGGCCGGGGTGAGGCCCAGCGGCCGCTCCAGTTCCTGCAGGCGCCGGCTGAGGCTCTCGAGCACCTCGCGCGCTTCCTTGCCTACCAGCGACAGCTGGCCGTCCGAGAGGCGGGGCAGATCGGCCACGAACACCTTGCCGTGGTCGCGCAGGGTCAGGAAGGTGGGCCGGGCCGGGCCGCGGCTGGTGGACGGGAGCTCCCGGGGCCGCCGCGGCGGGATGGCGGGCTGGGGTCCGGCCGAGCTGCGGCGGCGCGTGAGGCGTCCCCTGGCGGAATCCATGGCGATGGGGTGAACGGGATAGGGGGGTGAACTATCGATGCACTCGGTGCAGCGGGACGGCTGCGGCGCTGCGGTATCGGGGATGCAATCTGCCAGCGGAGGGGCTGCCCGGTCAGTACGGCAATCCCTCCAGCGGCGGATCGCCCGCTGGACCGGCCTCCACGCCGCCCAGCCGCCAGGCCCGGTGGCCGGCGCGTTCACAGGCCGCCAGCGTGGCCTCCTCGGCCTGCTCCGGCACCACCAGACAGAAGCCGACGCCGAGATTGAAGGTGTTCCAGAGGTCCTGTTCGGGCACCTCCCCGTTGTCCTGCAGCCAGCGGAACAGTGCCGGCCGTTCCCAGCTGCCGGGCTCGATGCGGGCATGGGTGTCCGCCGGCAGGCAGCGCGGCAGATTCTCCGGCAGGCCTCCTCCGGTGATGTGGGCCATGGCCCGCACCGGGATCTCCCGGCTGAGCAGATCCCGCACCAGAGCGGCGTAGAGGCGGGTGGGACGCAGCAGGCTGGCGATCAGCGGCTGCCCGTCGCTGCCGAAGCGGGTGTCGCCTGTGGCGCCGCTGGCCTCGAGGATTCGTCGCACCAGGCTGAATCCGTTGCTGTGGAGGCCGCTGCTCGCCACCGCCAGGATCCGGTCGCCGGGCCGTACCCGGTGGCCGTCGACGAGGCGCTCCTCTTCCACCACGGCCACGCAGAAGCCGGCCAGGTCGTAGCGGCCGGGAGGGTAGAAACCGGGCATCTCGGCCGTCTCCCCGCCGAGCAGGGCGCAGCCGCTCTGGCGGCAGCCATCGGCGATCCCCTCCACCACCAGGGCCATGGCCTCGGGCGTGAGCCGGCCGGTGGCGATGTAGTCGAGAAAGAAGAGGGGCTCGGCGCCGCTGGTGATCACGTCGTTGACGCACATCGCCACCAGATCGATGCCGACGTCGTGGTGGCGGCCGTGGGCCTGGGCCAGTTCGAGCTTGGTGCCCACGCCGTCGCTGCCGGCCACCAGCAGGGGCTGGCGCAGGCCCGCGGGCAGGCGGCACAGTCCGCCGAAGCCGCCCAGGCCGCCCATCACCTCAGGGCGACGGGTGCTGTCGACACTGGCGCGGATCCGCTCGACGAAGGCCCGCCCCGCGACCACATCCACCCCTGCTGTGCGGTAGTCCATGGCTCGGCCGTTGCTGGAAGGATCCTCCGATGCCGCGATCCTCCCCCAGACTCCGCCGCCGGGAGTAGACGGCCACGGGATTGGCACAGTCAGTGATCAGCTCTGCTGATCGTGAGCATTCGGTTCGCTGATCGATTGTTGTCTGGGGTGGCGCCTGGGTCTCAGTGAGGGACTGGAATGTCGGCGTTGATCATCATTTCTGATCAATTCCTTGGCCTGCTCCGCTCATCCAAGCCGCCCGAAAGTTCAACTAAGTTCTGCGGGTCGTTATTTCATGTCAGGAACTCCGCCACACGGATCCTTCCTCCCTCTCTTCCAATTGCGAGGGGATCTGCAGCTGACGGGCCATCACTTCTGTGGCTGTCGCTACATCGCGGCGAGTTTCGCTTGTTATGCCCCGCACGATCTCTCTGGGTGCCCTCGCCCTGCTGCTCTCCGGCAGCAGCGTCGCCGTGCCCGTCCTGGCCGATTCCGCTCGCTCCACGCCCTCGGCACTCCTGGCCATGGCCAGGTCCTCCGATCCGGTGCTGGAGTCCGTGCCCGCCGAGCCGGCTCCACTCCCCGTCGCCATCCGCGAGCAGCAGTCGCCCGAGGCCCTCTCCAAACCCTCGGTGCAGCCCGCCGCTCCGGTGGCACCCCAGCCCATCGCCCCGGCACCGGCATCGCCCCGTGTCGTCAAGGTCAGCAGCGGTGAAGCCAGCTGGTATGGCCCCGGCTTCTTCGGCAACCGCACCGCCAATGGCGAGGTCTTCCGCCCCGGCACCCTCACGGCCGCCCATCGCACCCTGCCCTTCGGCACCAAGGTGCGGGTCACCAACCTCTGGAACGGCCGCATCGCCGTGGTGCGCATCAATGACCGCGGCCCCTTCCACGGCTCCCGTGTGATCGACCTGGCCCACGGCGCCGCCCAGAAGCTCGGCCTCACGGCCAGCGGCATCGCCCAGGTGAAGCTGGAAGTGCTCCAGTAGGCCGGCCCGGCTTGACCGACCGCGGGTTCGATCGGCCAATCTGCGGGATGGGCCCTCCCTCTCCATCCCGTGCAGCTTCTGCGAACCCGCGCTGAACTCCGTCGTTGGCGCGGTCTGCCCGGCACCACCGGCTCCCCACTGCACTTCGTGCCCACCATGGGGGCGCTGCATCCGGGCCACCAGGCCCTGATCGCCCGTGCCGCCACCCCCCGGACTGCCGAGGCCGTCCGTCCCAGGGTGCTGGTGAGCGTGTTCGTCAACCCGCTGCAGTTCGCCCCCGGCGAGGATTTCGGCCGCTATCCCCGCGATCTGGAGCGCGACCTCGACCTCGCGGCCCGGGCCGGTGCCGATGCGCTCTTCGCCCCGGCGCTCGAGGAGCTCTTCCCCGGCGGGGAGGCCCAACTGACCCGCGTGTGCCCGCCGCCCGCCCTGCTCGGGAGTCTGTGTGCCCGCAGCCGGCCCGGCCATTTCGAGGGTGTCGCCACCGTGGTGGCCCGGCTGCTGGCTCTGGTGCGTCCCGATGGTCTGCTGCTCGGAGAGAAGGACTGGCAGCAGCTGGTGATCCTGCGCCGGGTGGTGGCCGACCTGGGCCTGCCCGTGCGGCTGGAGGGCTGTCCCACCTGGCGTGAGCCCGATGGCCTGGCCGCCAGTTCCCGCAACCGCTACCTCACGGCCGAGCAGCGTCACCAGGCCGTTGCGTTGCCTGTCGCCCTGGCGGCGGTGCGCTCCGCCCTCGGCCGGGGTGATCTGGCTGGCGGCGCCGCCGCCCGGACCCTGCTCGACGGGGTGCGTGCCGCCCTGGAGGGGGGCGGGCTGGTGGTGGAGTATGTGGAGCTGGTGGACCCAGAGCGTCTCCAGCCGCTGGCGGTCCTCCCCGCGGGGCCTGGCCTGGCCCTGCTTGCGGCGGCGGTCCGTTGCGGGGCCAGCCGCCTGATCGATCATGTCTTCCTGATGCCCCGTTCCCCGATCGTCGCCATCGATGGCCCCGCCGGTGCCGGCAAGAGCACCGTCACCCGGGCCTTCGCCCGCCGGCTCGGCCTTCTCTACCTCGACACCGGCGCCATGTACCGCGCCGTGACCTGGTGGGTGCTGCGCCATGGGGTCGATCCCGGCGATGCCGCCGCCGTGGCTCCCCTGCTGGACGGCCTTGACCTGCGGCTCGACACGGCCGGCGAGGGAGAGCAGACGGTGCAGATCAACGGCCACGACGTGACCGAGGCGATCCGCAGCCCGGAGGTCACCGAACGGGTCTCCCATGTGGCGGCCCACGCCTGCGTGCGGGAGGCGCTCACTCGTCAGCAGCAGGCGATGGGCGAGCGTGGCGGCCTGGTGGCCGAGGGGCGCGACATCGGCACCGCCGTGTTCCCCAACGCCGAACTCAAGGTCTTCCTCACCGCCACGGTGGCGGAGCGGGCCCGTCGGCGGGCGCTGGATCTGGAGCAACGCGGCTTTGCCGTGCCGCCGCTGAGCGAACTGGAGGCCGGGATCGCCGAACGGGACGAGCGGGATGCCGGTCGGGCGGTTGCGCCCCTGTGCCAGGCCGACGACGCGGAGGAGCTGATCACCGATGGGCTGGGCATCGAGGCCGTGATCGAGACCCTGGTGGACCTCTTCCGCAGTCGCATTCCGGTGGAGGCCTGGCCTGATCCGGTGGCGTGAGGCCCCGCAGCCGAGCGTTCAGCCGCCGGGATCTTCCCTGCTGCGCCCCTCGGCGAGCAGGTCCTCCAGCAGTCCGGCGCAGGCGTCCTCCAGCAGATCCAGCACCCGCTCGAACCCCTCCGGACCTCCGTAGTAGGGGTCAGGCACCTCGCGGCTGGACAGGCGGCGGCAGTGGCGGGTGATCGGTTCGATCCGGGCCCGCGGGGATTGGCCGCGGGCCAGGGTCCCCACCGCCGCCAGATTCTCCTCATCCATCGTGAGGATCCGATCGAAGCGCTGCAGGTCGGTGGCGTCGATCTGGCGGGCCCGGCTGGGCAGCACGATGCCCCGCCGGGCGGCGGCGTCCCGCATCCGCGCGTCGGCGGGCTTGCCCACATGCCAGCTCCCGGTGCCGGCGGAATCCACCTCGAACTGATCCTCGAGTCCCGCCATGGCGAGCAGGTGGAGGAAGACGCCCTCGGCTGCCGGCGAGCGGCAGATGTTGCCGAGGCAGACGAACAGCAGACGGGGCCGATCCATCAGGTCTCCAGGCGCGCCATGGCCTGACGGGCCCGCAGCCGCACGACGGCGGCCTCCTCCTGCTCCGCACGGGTCAGGGCGTCCAGTCCTTCGAGGCCCTGCCGCCGGGCCTGCGGGTCCATGGCCCGGTCGAGCAGCAACTGCTCGAGCCCCACCGCCACCGCGTAGCGCACCACCCATTCGCCGTCGCGGCAGCCGGCGAGCAGGGCCGCCAGGCAGCGCCGCCGCACGGCCTCCCGCTCGCTGGCCTCCAGGGCCTCCAGCCGCAGCTGGCCGAGGCCACGGGCGGCCGCCCGCCGCACGCTGGGGCCGATGTCCGTGCCGAGAGCCTCCTCCAGCACGGCAAGACCCCGCACGCTGCCGATCCCCGCCAGGGCGCGCACCGCCCAGGCGCGAGCGCCGTAGTTGTGCTGGTCGATGTTGGCCAGCAGCGGTGTCACAGCCGCCTCCCCGATGGCCACCAGTCCGTCGACCGCCGCCACGGCCGCCCCCGGGTTGTTGAAGCCCAGCACCTCTACCAGGCAGGGGGCGGTCTCGGGGTGGGCCGCTGCGGCCAGCCTGCGGGTGGCGCGCAGCAGGTCGGAAGCCGTGTCGGCCCGCTCCACCGCCGCCACCAGGGCGGCCAGGTCCCGAGCGATGTCAGGTAGGGGAGGTGCGTTCATCGCGGTCGGACAGGGGGAGCAGGACTGGGGAGCAGGGCGTCAGAGCAGGGCGTCCATGGCGCTCAGCACCGCTTCGATGCTGAGGTCGGGCTCCGCTGGCGGCGACCCATCGGGAGCGGGGGGGGCGGCCTCGGCCAGTCCCCGCAGGGCGATCAGTTTGAGGCTGTTCTCGGCCAGCGTGTTCACGATCGGCTCCAGGGCCGGCCGCCAGCCCACGGCGCCGAGGTCCATCAGCGCCGCCCGGCGCACCTGCAGCTGCTCGTGACGCAGCAGGTCCACCAGCTGCTCCCCCCAGCGGGGCTGGCCGCTGAGCTGCAGCAGGGCCCGGCAGGCGGCGCTGCGGATCAGGGGACGCTCGTGGGCCACGAAGGGCTCGATCACCGCCAGCACCGGCGCGTCGGCCACGCCGATGTCGCCGAGGGCTTCCAGCAGGGCTTCACAGGGCTCCCGCAGCCGCGGCGTGCCGGGCTCCAGCGCCCCGGCCACCGCCGTTCCGCCCTCGAGGCGCCGTCGCAGGGGCTCCACGGCCTCGATGGCGCGCAACTCGCCCAGGGCTCGGGCCGCCGCCTCCCGCAAGCCATGGTCCTCGTCCTCGAGGGTGGCCAGCAGTTCGGCCACGGCGGGGCGGGCCGCCTCGCCGAGCTTGCCCAGGGCCCGGGCGGCGTTGCGCGCCACCGCGTTCTCCTCCACTCCGGCGCCCGGATCCCGGGGCCGCCGCTGGCGCAGGGCCGCGGCCAGCAGTGGCACGGTGTCGGGATGGTCGCTGCGGTTCCGCCCCAGCCACCAGGCGGCGTAGTACTGGGCGGAGGGATCGTCGCTGCGCAGGCGCCGCAGGGCTTCCGCCTCGTCGATGGGTTCGCCTGCGGCGGGCTGATCGGAAGGGGGCTGGGGGCCGGCCATGGCCTGGGGGATGGGTCTGGGCTGCCGTGATGCTGACACTGGCGTTGTCACGGCGCCTGGGATGGGAGTGGGTTGGGGCAAGAAAAAAGGCCCCCGCAGGGGCCTGGTTGGGTGCCGACGGGGCACCCCGCACGTTCGGCCGAAGAATCAGACGAGAGCGGAGATGGCGTAGTCGATGTAGTTGTTGGCGATGACACCGGGATCGCCGGCGATGCCGTGGTTGGCCTTGATGTAGTTCAGGGCCTCGACGTACCAGGAGGGGGAGAGTTCGAAGGCGCGGTTGA
>CALRKZ020000013.1:0-110126 GCA_943368365.1 Mesorhizobium carmichaelinearum | reverse complement strand
GATGGCTCTGGAGGGTGGCCGCAAGCCACAGATCTTCCACTCCGACCAGGGGTGTCAGTTCACCTCGTCAGACTTCGTGGCCTGGCTGCAGGCCGAGGAGATCAGGATCAGCTGGTCCGGCCGTAAACGCTGCTACGACAACATTCTGGTGGAGAGGCTGTGGCGGACGGTCAAATACGAGGAGGTTTACCTGCGTGCCTACAGCGATGGCTGGGAGACAGAGATCTGTCTGGCCCGGTTCCTGTGGAGGTATTGCCATGTAAGACCCCACAGTTCCTTGGGAGGCAGAACTCCTCATGAGGTCTACACTGAGATCAAACCCTATTCCTCCCGTCCGGGGTTAACGATGTCAGGGGCAACATCTGTCCAATAAAAGGCACCCACCTCACAGGGCGAGGCAGAACCCCATCTGATGGCGGAATGGTGAAGTATCAGATTGGTGGCTTCCATGAAGATGCCTGCAGTAAGATATCCTGTTGCGGTAACTGCCAGGAAAGATGACGCCCCTGCCGCCGATCAGGCGGCCATCACCAACGTAGCCGGAGTGATGCCGTTGTCTGGAAGCGGTGGATTGATCCAGACCACCTCCGGCTGACACCAACAGCGAGTGGTTCGACTCCAGCGACGCGGATGACACTGACGCGCCTGCTCGTAGACGCGGGAACGCTCTTGGCAAATGGCATCCGCCTGGCCGCTGTGGCGTTGAGCGGGCGTCACGAACCGGATGCCGCTGTGGCGGTGCTGATGGTTGTACCAATCCACGAATGTCGCCACCCAGACGCAGGCCTCCTCGTCGCTGAGGAACGGCCAGCGGGGGTAGTCCGGCCGGTATTTCACGGTGCGGAACAGCGACTCAGAGAAGGGGTTGTCGTTGCTGACCCTGGGCCTAGAGAAGGACCTGAGCACCCCCAGTTCCTCCAGCCGGCTCTCCAGCGTGGCGGCCCGCATGGCGTTGCCGTTGTCGGCATGGAGGATCAACGGCTGGTGACGGCCCTTGCTGATCCGCTCCCGCAAACAGGCCCGGCTCACGAGATCAGCGGCGATCTGGGCCTCTTCCCGATCGGCCACGTCCCAGGCCACCACCTTTCGGCTCCAGACGTCGATCACCAGATAGAGGTACAGCCAAACACCACGGACGCTGGTGGGCAGGTAGGTGATGTCCCAGCTCCAGACCTGATTCGGGCCTCTGGCCTCCAGCCGCGGCACCGGCCTTGGCTCCTGGGGCGGACGGGCACGGCCACGGCGATGCGCCTGGCCATGGGCATGGAGCACCCGGTAGAAACTGCGTTCGGAACCGATGTACAGCCCGCGATCCGCCAGGACCGGCACGATCTGCCCCGGCGGCAATGCTGCAAATTCTGGCTGATTGCAGGTGAGCAGAATCCGCTGGCGTTCCTCGTCGGTGAGGCGGTGAGACACCAGGCGATGACTACCTTTACGGCGATCCAGGCCGTCCCCATCACCTGCGAACTGACGCCTCCAGCGCTGCAGCGTGGTGAGCCCCACGCCCAGCAGAGCGGCCACTTTTCGGACTCGTGCCCCGGCCGCCACGGCGGCATCGAGGATCTCCAGGGCCGTGCGGCGATCGGAAGGAGAGGTCAATCCCCCGCGTCCTCTCCCCAGTAGGCCTGGATCTTTTTTGAGGCGATCAGCAGCGCCGCTGCCTCTGCCAGGGCCTTGTCCTTACGGCGGAGCTCCTGCTGCAGCCGCTTGATCTCCCGCTGATCGGCCTGGTGGCGCTTCTCGAGATCCTTCTGCTCGGCCATCGTCAGCAGCGGCTGTGCATTGGCATCCTGGGCGGCCTGGCGCCAACGGTCCACCTGCTCGGGGAACAGGCCTCGCTCGCGGCAGTAGGCACCCAGTTCGGTGGTGTTCAGGCCGGCGGTCTCCAGCACCACCGTGAACTTGTCGGCCGGGCGCCAACCCTCGGGGTCCTTCTGAGTGGCGGGAACCACCTCCCCCTGCAACCGCCAGGCCTTCCTCCACTTGTAGAGGGTGATCACATGGATTCCCAGCTCCTGGGGAATCTCCGCCACGCTCTGGCGGTGAGGCGGGCTCATCCGCCGGCGGACATCAGCCTTGACGGCCTCGCTGTAGGGACGCATCGATCGGTTCCATCAGGCCCCCTGGTGGTTGAAAAGGACGGGATGGAGAGGCGTCAACTTTCCTGGCAGAGGGGGTTGCTGAGCCTTTAGCCATTGATCATACTAGGTTTGCGCTCATCGCAAGAGTGACGGATTACCCCTTTTCAATCGAGCTTTGTCGACAAGCGGGACTCAGAACTCCTTCTCTGTGCCGTTCAGACACATGGACTGGCGCAGGGAGAGCTCGGGTTACAACTTGACCCAGTTCCTAGCCGTGAAGATCCACACTGGCATACCTGCGCGCTCATCCCTGCAATAGGGCTGGCCGCGTTGCTTGGTGCCTAGTCATGTAGCGTTTTGATAGCCCCTAAACGACGCCATTTGAATATAGATCTGCAGTATTCAGCAATCCCCAGAAGCAAGGGTTGACGACTTTAGTCGATGATCAACACCATATCAGTCAGGGCATGTCAAGCAGTGTGCGATCCCATCTCAATAACGGTGGTAGGAAGCCAGATTCTGATCGACATCATGATGCCATTCCGGTTCTCACGTTGATGACTAGAGCGATCACACAAATCAGTGAACTGCGCCAAGATCCTAGGACTGATTGCATTTATTGCAAACAAGTAGCAGGTCAAGTTGACGCTTGGGCAGGAGATTTGCGTATGTTGTCTTGGATTGGTCAACAGCCTGGACTTTGGACGTTGAGATGGGTGTACGCTTGGCCCGTACGACTTGTCTAGGTATCCATGAATTGTTAGACCGAACTTGCCAGCCTGGCAGTCCGCCTGCAAAGACTGAATCAATTGTCTCCTCGCTGGCTAGATCGTGATACTCATGAATTGCTTTCGCAAAGTAGTCATTAAGCGACCGTGCTAGATATTCTGCCGCAAGCCGGTCTTCTGTGTGATAATAATAGACAATTGATGATTCAGGTGTAGCCGTGACAGGAAAGACGCTTGGATCAAGACGGCTAACAATGTTATCCCAGTAGAAGTTGCCACTCAGTTGAGGTTTGCCAAGGAAGCTGGTTAGGAAGTCATCAATCCTTGTGTCAGCCATTAAGAGCCATTCCCTACTGGCTTGATAGTGAACGAATACATGATGTTTGAAGCTTGAATCGGGGATCTCATTCTTTACGAGTCCTCGAGCGGCGCGCTTGTTAATAAGCCCAACATAAGCTGATTGGAGTTCGGTGCTGTCAAGGAATCTAGGCTTGCCTGTGCCAGACGAAGAGACGAGATAGTAAAACGGGGCCGTTGGTAGTCTGCCACCTGAAAAGCGCAAGTCGTCAAATAGTCCTCTTAGATCGGCCAATGCTACTGCAGCGCTCCAGACTAACTCACCATTTCCCACCTTCGCAATATCATTCTCGCAAACTTGGCGCAACATCATTTCATTCTCTGTTTCAAATGCTTGATCTTCGCCAGTAAAAAACCAAGTCCCTGTTTGAAAGTCGTTCGGTCGATTATTTCTTCTCTCTTTGTCCTCCGTCATGCGCTGTAGCGTGAGTCGCTTGCTCTTTAGATCATGATCCATGACGTCATTCATCGCAACTACTCGCAATCCTTCTGCACATTCGGGGGCTTTGGCCTTCAGGAAGTCCGAAAGAACGCGCCTGACTTCAAGTGTACTCTCCAAGAATGCGGTTGAGTTTCTGGTTACTTTAGTCTCAGAGCTATTGTTGTCAGAAAATCCAATTCCCTTTAGGCGTTGGTCTGTCCATACCTGAATCGCAGTCTTAGCTAGAAGATAACTTGAAGCTTCTCCTGTAACCGCACGAAGAACTCTGTCCACCGGTGAGTCTGGTACCAGTACTCTCTCGAGGGCTAATAGAGATAAATTCCTTGCTACAGGCTTGGCAGGATCAGAGAGATTCTGAACTTGAGCGACAAGGAGCTGGGATGACTCTTGAGCCGCCTTAAGTCTATCAACTGTTACATAGGTAAACAGTCCCATTACAACGCCTATCAGTGACCCCCAAGCAGTAAGCCACTTGGTCAAATCTGGTTTTCCTGGTTCTGTTGCTCGTTTCGGCAAGGGCGGCTGATTGCTTGGCATGATGCAATTGTTGCGATATAGGTCTTAGAATTTCAGAGGATCCACTTCTTCTGTTGAAACGGCTTTAGCTAATTTGATCCAATTTCTTCTTGAGAGCCTCCTCTCTTGCAAATCTTTACCTGAATCGGATTGCGTTGATACAGTTAAAGTGTTTCAGAGGCTCTGGTTTGCGAGCTGCAAGCCGAGACACTGCGCATGTGGCGGCAGGGAATGTCAGGGCATAGGGGACGCAGAATGCATGGCTCTATTGGTTATGACTAGGTCGCAGCAATGAAGTAAACCTCTGTCGATGTTGGAGGCCGAGTTGCTGGAATCACTAGCGTGGCAAGTTCCTGCCCGAGATCAAGGAAGGAACTTGCTCTGCTCAGACTGATGTGTTCGAGCTCAACAACTCTAGGTCTGGTCGTGATAGTCGCATCACGCTGTATACCCTGATGCAATATGACCTAATCGGTCGTTCCAGCGAAGCCTCAGCTGACAATCTCTAGCAGCCCATTCGCTGGGCCATCTGAGCAGTCCCTCCGGCGGCTGGCCATCGCGGGACAAACCGCCGCAATGGGGGCAGCTCCCCGGTCGTGCCATCCTCTCCCCACTCGTTTGCGCGTGAGGTCGGCACTTGGCGCTGGTGTTGCGTTCTGAGCCGGAGCCTTGAGGCACCGATGGCGCCAGCGGCTCCTCACCCCTCCATTGCTGTCGGCGCCCGTCAGGCCTTCGCTGCCCACCGGCCTCTTGGCGCCCTGATCCTCCTTGCTCTGGCCAACGGTGTTGCCGCCGGGCTTGCCCCCCAGCCGCTCAGAGCACAGGACAAACCCCTCATCTCCCAGGACACCATGCTCCCGGTGCTGGAGGCGGAGGCCTTCAGTCCAACCACCACCCTGCGCGTGAATGTGAATGCGGTGATGGGCGCGCTCCGCTACGACGGCAGCGACGTGGACGTGGGCGCCAACACGGCCGTCGGCTTCCCCCTGCTCAATGCCCTCAGCGTCAACCAGGATGTCAGGCTCACCATCGATACGAGCTTCACGGGGAAAGACCTGTTCAGGGTGCGGCTGCGCAGCGGCAACTTCGGCCCCTCGGGTTTTTTCTCGAATCCCCCCACACCGCTGACCCGGCTGGATTTCGCCTTCGAAGAGCCTCTCTGTCGGCCCGACGACGACGGCTGCAACCACAACCTGGTGACAGTGAACCGGGCTTACTTCCAGATGCCCCTGGGCTCGGAGATCCGCCTCACCGCTGGCAGTCGCCTGATGCAGCTCGACCTGCTGCCGGTGTGGCCCAGTGTCACCAACGACTCCCCCATCCTGGAGCTGTTCCAGCGGGCGGGGGCGGCGGGGGCCTACAGCCGCCGGGTGGGCAGTGGCTTTGGAGCTTGGTGGCAGCCCGAGGGAGGCCTCAAGGGCCTCACCATCGCCTATGCGGCCGTGGTCCCCCTGGGCGGCAATGGATCTCCCGCGGAGGGGGGGCTCTTCACGGCCGGGGGCGGGCAGACGAACACCGTGCAGGTGGGCTTCACCCGGCCAGGCTGGAACGTCACGGCCGCCTACACCCGCAATGGACAGCGGGCCCTGCTGCGGGGCACCCCCCTGGCCAGCCAGCTCGCCGCCGAAGCCCGCGGCGGCGCCATCCACTCCTGGTCGCTGGCGGGGTACTGGCAGCCCTCGGATGGGGGCTGGATCCCCTCCATCAGCGCCGGGTTGGGCGTCGATCGTTTCGCCTTCGCGACATACCCGGTGGCAGGACTTTCCGGGGTGAGCACCACCTCCTGGAGCGTGGGCCTCACCTGGAGCGATGTGTTCAGCTCAGGCAACAGCATCTCGGTGTCGGTGGGGGCACCGGCCCATGTCAGCCGCCTTGATGGGCTGGAGGGCGTGAGCGTGGACGACACCGGGGTGGCCATGGAGGTAGCCAGCCTGATCCCGGTGAGTGACACCTTCAGCCTCACGCCCGCGCTCTTCTGGTTGAGCCGTCCCCGTGGGGCGATGGGCGGCACCGCCTCCCTCGGCGAGGCGCTCCGCCCCTCCGAAGCGGAGGCGGTCCCCAGCCTTGGTGTGTGGGGAGCGCTGCTGCGCGCCACCCTGCGATTTTGAACGCTCGCTGCTGGGATGGCGGCTGAGTTGGCTGCTGCGCGATCTCTTGCAGAAAGATCGAGTAAACAACAATCCCTCCATGTCATGGGTTGTTTTGTGCCGATTTAAATGAGCCGTCCCCATGGCTGAGCCTGCACAACATCGGTGCTTGCCCGGCTTCCGAGCCCACCGCCCTCAGGCGGACCCCGCCGGCTGGGAGGCCAGCAGATGCAGCCCCAGGCGCTCGGAGAGGAAGCCCGCCGTGAGTTGGCCCCGCACGCTGTTGCCTGCCCCATCCAGCGGCGGGGAAAAGGTGGCCAGCCCCCCCTTGCCTGGCGCCACGGTGATCATTCCTCCCGACACGCCGCTCTTGCCCGGCAGGCCGATGTCGTAGATCCAATCGCCGGAGGTCTCATAGAGCCCCGCCGTCACCATCACTGCCAGCACCACCTGCGCGATGCGCGGCTCCACCACCTGCAGCCCGCTGAGGGGATGGCGTCCGCCGTTGGCCAGAGTGCACGCCATCAGGGCCAGATCGTGGCTGGTGACGCTCAGGGCGCACTGGCGGGTGTAGAGGTCGGTGGTGGCCTCCGGGTCAAACCAGATGCATCCCTGCTCCTCGAGCAGGTTGGCGATGCCGAGATTGCGGCGGTTCGTGGCCACTTCCGAGGCGTACACCTCCTCATCCAGCGCCAGCGGGCGCCCGGCGAAGCGGGAAAATCCCTCCTGGATGAACGCCCACTTCGCCTCGGCGGTGTCGCCCAGCGCCAGGCTCGTGGCGGCGATGGCGCCGGCATTCACCATCGGATTGGAGAGGCCGTCTTCGGCCCGCTCCACCGCCTGCACCGAATTGAAGGGCAGCCCCGTGCTGTTCACCCCCAGCTTCTCGCGGGCCTCCCGCTCGCCGATGGCCTGGCAGACCAGGGCATAGAGAATGGGCTTGGAGATGCTCTGGATGCTGAAGGGCAGCGTGGCCTCCCCCGCCTCCACGATCGTTCCACCCGTGGTGGCCACGGCGAGGCCGAAATGGGCCGGATTGGCTGCGGCCAGGGCAGGGATGTAGGTGGCCACCTTCCCCTCGCTCACCCCGCGGAAACGCCGATGGGCTTCGGCCACCAGCTCCGCCACCCTCGCATCGGTGGGCAGATGGCCCGTGGAGATCCAGCTCGCCACCCCTGACCCTCGTCGTCCTGGTCCCAGGGGAGGCGCCGCAGGCGGTAGAGCCCCCCCGCTGGACCTCGCCCGAGGTGTCGATCCTCTCATCGAGGCCGCCTCGGCGCAGCATCCCCTCCGCCCGCTCGCTCCCGCTCGGGGTTCAACTGCGCCTTCTGGCCTTCTGGCTGGCCGGTGGGCAGCACGGCTTCGACCACTCGCACCTGCTCGGGTACTCCGCAGCTGCAGCTCCCGCTGCCCCCGCGATCAAGGCCCACCCGATCAGCCATCGGCAACACCTGTGCTGCAGAGACCGCGGTCCCTGTCTTCGCCTCGTCCCCCTGCACCCATGGTTACGTCCCGCGTTACCATGCGGGGATGATCCGATCGTTCCGCTGCGCGGACACCCAGGCCCTGGCTGGCGGTGTCCGCATCCGGAGGTTCATCGCCTTCGAGGAAGGTGGCCCGGCGCAAGCTCCTTCAGCTCAGCATCGCGGCCACGTTGGAGGATCTGCGCATCCCACCTGGGAACCGTCTCGAAGCCCTCAAGGGCGATCGGGCCGGCCAGCACAGCATCCGCATCAACGACCAGTGGCGCGTCTGCTTCATCTGGAGCGAGGCGGGGCCCGAGGCCGTTGAGATCGTCGACTACCACTGACCCCACCCTTTGCCCTGTGCTGGAGGGCGCCATGGCTGAACACCTCCCCCCGATCACCCCCGGCGAGCTGCTCCGAGAGGAGTTCCTTGAGCCGATGGGTCTGACCTCCTACCGGCTGGCCAAGGAGATCGGCGTTCCCCTGACCCGGATCGTGGCGATCCTCAAGGGCGATCGAGCGATCACTGCTGACACTGATCTGCGGCTGTGCCGGTTCTTCCGGCTGAGCGAGGGCTACTGGCTGAGGGCCCAGGCCGCCCACGACCTGGAGCTGCAGCGCCGGGTCATCGCGACCGAGCTGGAGCAGATCCGGCCTTTTCAGGAGGCCTGCGCCTAGAGAATGGTGCCCCAGGTTTGGGCAATTCTGGCTCATTAGGCATCACCTGAGACCAGCGAAGAATCTTCTCAGAAGTAAAGAATCAATGCGCAGACGCTGCAAAGATGTCTGCAGCTCTCAGAGTCACGTTAGAGCGCCTTAAGGTCCCAAGGAAGAACCTCGTCAGGGGCGATGGCGCTGGGGGAGTCCGGGTTTTTGAGGTTTCCCCGGGCTGGTAAGCGTCCACCGTGCGACTGGCCTGCGTGCGGTGGCACCCCTCTGGGTTGGCAGCACTGACGGCTCTTGAGGCGGGCAGGGCTCCCAATCAGAGCTGTCCGAAGCGACCGCGCACTCCGCGGACCATGCTCGGGCGCTTCGCAACAGCCAGCACCCCAGCACCCGGCCTACCGCACCACCCCTGCCGCTGCTGCGGGTTTTGCGCGATGGGACTGGCCAGGATGAGTGTAATGCGATGAACAGTCCGATTTCCAGATTTTGCGACATTTCCGAAGTGCACCGCGCGGAAAATTGAAGTAAGGGGAAATAATCCTCTGCTCCCTTTTCAATCGATTGATTCATTGCTTGTGCAGAGGGGTTGCCGGCGGATTCGCCGGCCGTCAGCACCATGCCTTCGCTGGCGGCGAGCACGCTCGTGCTCGGCACAGCTGCCAAACTGCGGCCTCGTGCCATCGCGTCGCTGCCGCACCCAGTTCCCTGGCGGTTCAGGGCTGTGACCTGCGGGCTGGGGCCGGCCAGCCTCACGAGCAAGCCCTCCCCACCCCGCTGTCTCGCATGAGCCCGTGTTGCTGAGCAGCCGACTCCTGTGGGCGTGGCCTCGAGCAGCCAGTTCGCAGCCCAGGTGTGACGGCCTCGGAGCCGAGCCGGTGGCAGAGCCTGCACAGCTCTGCTCACGCGGCTCTGCACCGCTCAGCGGCGGGCGCCCGCAGGCGCCTTGGCGTAGGTGGCGCGGTAGAGCTCCGATGGGCTCATGTCCTGCAGGTTGGTGATCTGCCCGGTGCCGTCGAACTCGGCGATGGTGGAGCTGGGCCCGAGGCCACCGCGCTGGGAGAACAGGAAGCTGAGCACCGGATGGGTGCGAAGGCTCTCCACGTGCTCGGTGGCGGTGAGGGTGCCGGCATCGCCGAGCAGCACGTTGCCCTTGGAGTCGATCGGCTCCAGCCGGTCACGGCCGTTGCCGTCCTTCACCAGGCGGAACTCGCGGCCCACCTGCTGCTTGAAGATGTCGAAGAACGAGCCGCGGTTGTCGCCACCGGTGCGGCCCTCCGCATCGAAGAACAGCCGCTCCAGCAGCCGCTCCTTGCGCAGCTCCTCGATCTGGCGCAGGGCGTCGTCGCGCTCCTTGGCCACGTTGCGCACCTTGCGATCGGCGTTGGCCTGGAGCTGGCGCTCACGGTGAGCGATCTCCCGCTCCAGCTGCACCTTCTGCCGTTCGGCTTCCTGGAGGCGTTCGTACTCGTCGGGGTTGATCTTGGAGAACTGGGCGAGCTGGCGGCGCAGGGTGCGCAGCTCCCGCTCCAGCTGGTTGGTCCGGCGGCGCTCGGCCTTCAGGGCCTCGCTGACGCCATCAGCCGCGACCGGTGTCTCGTCCCGCTCGTCGCCGGGATCGTCGGCGCTGGTGTCGTCGCCCTCCTCGTCGAACTCCTCATCATCAGCGGCCAGATCATCGTCATCGCCGCTGGCGGCATCGGGACCCGGATCGCCGTCCATAGCGGCGGGCGGCTGGTTGGGCCATTGCTGGTGCTGGCTGCTGGTCACCAGCGTCTGGTGCTGGTGCGGATCAGTGAGGGAGCGTTTCATGGGTCCACCCATCGCGGCTGTGGTTGACGCGAGCACCCCGTCCGGGCTGTGCCCACGTCCTCTATTGCCACCGATGTGCTCAGGGCGGCGGGGTGGTGGCGCTGCCTCCGGTGTCAGCCGGGTCCTGTGGCTCCTCATCGAGGTCGGAGCGATCGTCAGGATCCACCAGGCTCCGCCGGAGCTTGGGCAGATGCAGCCAGCCCTGCGGCAGCGGCGTGGAGGGGCGGTAGAGCGGCACCACCAGCGGCTGAGCTGGATCGAGCGGGGTGGAGGGCCGCACTGCCGGAACGGTGAGCACCATCCCTGGCGGCAGGGGCTCCGACGACTTGAACAGATCGAGATCCGGCGCGTTGTACTGCCGCAGCGTCGGCGGCGTCGTGAAGTAAATCTCGGCCATCCGCTGGAGCGTGTCGCCAGCCACGGTCGTGTGGCTGCCCCAGCGCAGGAGCGTCGGGTTGTTCTCGCGCAACCACTCCACCGTGGTGCCGTGGCGGCCGGCCAGGATCAGCAGTGTGTCGCCCGTGGCGGTCTGGATCGTCTCCAGCGGCGCCAGGTCCGGATTGATGCGGCGCAGTGTCGTGACGGTGGTGCCGTAGCGATCGGCGATGCCCTGCAGGTTGTCCCCAGGGCGGAGCACCAGCACGCGGTTGGGCTTGAGCACGAAGCTGATCGCTTCGCCCAGCGCCTCCTGAAGCTCCAGGCCGATGCCGCCGCCACCGAAGGGAAAGCCGGCGGTGAGCAGGCTGCAGCCGGCCAGCAGCGCACGCGGATCCGGCGGCAGCACCCCCGGGCTCTGCAGCTGATGGAGATCGCCCAGCCAGGCGATGCCGGAGCTCACGGGGGGCTGCAGCGCCATGGGCCGTGGCGTCAGGCTCTGACTGGGATCGAGCGGATCGGGCTCCGGGGCTGGCTGAAACACGGGCCGCCGGCCAGTCACGGGCCAGACGATCGCGGCATCGAGCCAGTCCCATGGCTGGGGCGGCTCCAGCGGCAGTACCGCGGCGCGGGTGATCGTGCCCTCGCAGAGGATGTCGCCCGAGTCGATGCCCGGGCCGGAGTCGCGGGCGGTGATGAGCTTGCGCTGCTTCACGAACGCTTCCAGCAGGTGGCGCGAGACGGTGCGCGGCGCCTTGGCGCCGGGGAAGTCGGGCATCGGGAAGAGCAGACGGATCGCCGCCTGCTCCTGCAGCGGCGACACCTCAGCCACGGATCAGGGGGCCGGAGAAGGCCGTGCGCGTTGGCGGCATCCAGCACTCCAGGCGCGGAAGGATCAGCAGCAGGCCGTCGACATGCAGCTGCCGCATGGCGCCAGAGCGCGGCGGCGGGGGAGTTGAGGTGGCGTACTCCGTGCTGATTTCTTCGAGCAGCAAATCGGTGGCGTACTCGATCACGTCCACCTTCCGTCTCGGGAGCTGCTCGGGCACCGCGCCGGCCGCGCCCTTCCGGGTCACCTTGCGGATCACCGGCGCAGCCGGTGGCTGGTTGGCGGAGGGTTGAGCCAGTGCCTCGTGATCGAACGCCGCGATCGCATCGAGATGGGCTCTGGCGGCAGGGATCGCGGCGGGGTAGCTTCGCTCCAGTTCGGCCATCGCCTCGTTGATGGCGCGGATGGCGGCCGGGCTGACGGGGATGCGGAGGGCTTGCCGGATCGCTTCGAGATCCGTCGGCCTCCAGTTGTGGGAGGTCTGAGTCATCGGCTCTGCGGCACGTGAATGGTGTCGCTGGTGCCATCACCAGCAGGGTTCACGACGCCCGGCATCGCGGCCAGATCCAGCTGGTGCCGCAGTTCGGCGTCGGTGACGATGCCGCGCTCGTGGAGCTGGAGCCACTCACCGATCGTCGGCAGCGGCCGGGGTGGCGGTGTCAGCGGCGACACGGTGAGCGCGACGCCCGACTCGCGGTTGTGTGGCTCGCCGGTGAGGGCGCACCAGTGCTCCAGCAGCAGGGAGAAGACTGAGGTCTTGCGGGCCGCCATCGACTGGAGCAGCGCGAAGGCCTGGCCGGCGGTGAGGCTCACCTCCGATTCGCTCCGCCCAGGCCCCCGGTTCTCGGTGGGCACCAGTGCGTCGCGCCGCATCGTGTCTTCCAGGTGGAGAAGGTGGGCGCGGTGCTCAGCGAGGCTGCGGGCGCGGATCTCCTTCCAGTTGAAGTCCGCACCGTCGGGCAGATCGAGGAAGGAGTTGGTCGAGAGCACCAGGGGTTCGGGCTGGCGGGCCTCCCCCTGCTCGTTTGCCACGGTTCCGAAGCGGTCGACCACGCCGGTGCGCACACCGACGGGGAGAGCACAGCGGCTGAGCAGGTCCTCGTATTCGGTCTTGAGGCGGAAGTGCGTGAGGTACTGGTGCGCCAGGCCCAGGTGCGGCAGATCGCCTTCACCGAACTGGGCGCCGTCGGTGGCGTACCAGACCGCCGGCAGGCGGTGGTGGCCCTGGAGCGTGAGGTGCACGCCAGCCGGAGTGGGCTCGTAGCCGCTGGGATCGGCTGCGGAGGGCTGGGCACCGACCGATCGGACGCTGAACCCATCGGCAGCGAGCTGGAAGCGGGTGTAGATCCAGTCCTCGATTCGTGGTGCCGCCAGCAGCTGGCCGTCGGGGCCGACCATCAGCACGGGCGTGGCGCCGTACTGGAGCGGGCGGATTGGCCGCCGTTCGTCCCGCCGGAAGGTGAACTCCAGCAGGGCCCGGGTATCCGGGGCCAGACGCCAGTCGAGTAGATCGGCCCGGGGCACCAGCACCAGGCGCGGCAGGGAAGCGCGATCGCCAGCGGCGATGGCCTCCAGCCGGTGGCCCTCGGAGGGGAAGGCCTTCGCGGGTGGGAACACCAAGATGAGGCAGCCCCCATCACGGAGCACCAGCAGATCGGCGATGAACAGGAACACCGCCAGATCGGTGCCCATCCCGTCCACATCACCGATCACGCGTTGCAGCGACACTGGTAGCGCCCGCCAGTGCAGAAAGCTCAGCATCCCCGCGTAGGTGCGGAGGGCATCGCGGAAGAAGCCGGTGGGCTGCGCGTGCCGGATCCGCGACGCGTAGACCGGATCGGGCTCCTTGATCCCCTGCGGCAGGTAGGGCTTGCGGCGGCAGGCGCCATCCGGTGTCCGCAGCAAATTCCAGGCATCGAGAACCAGCTGGAGCCGATCGGCGATGGCGGCGAGCGTCGGGTGCTGCCGGGCCCAGGGAGCTTCCAGTCCAGCCTTCGAAGCCGCTGGAGCTTCCTGCTCAGCCGAGGTCCCGCGGTAGCGGTTCCGCTTGGTGGTGATCTGGGTTGGCAAGGGCAATGCAGGGTTGCTGCTGGCTATTGCCATTGATGATTTAGGGAGCCCACCGGCACGGGCATTCCGGGTTTTCGGCCCGATCCACTGCGCTTGTCATTGCGTACCTGGCATTGCCCAGATGGGCCATAGAGAACGGCACAGATCAACCGATCGATAGGATCTCGCGATGATCTGGAAGGGTCAGATCTCCGTCCACATCATGAGGAATGCCACCTACGCCTTCGGCCAGGGCGTGAACCTCGAGCGTGTAGATACTGACGAGCACGGCACCTGGGGGGCGGGGGGTGACAGGAGCAGCATCAGCGAGGGATGTGTGGCGAGATGACCAGCTTTCTGCTGATCCGCATAAGAAGCCGGGGCTCCAACGCACCCCTCCGAGAAGCCTTGACACCACCAGCCTTTGGCGATGTTGCCCTGCTGACCAGGCGCTTTTATACTGCCAGAGACAGCGATACAGGCGTTGTAGACGGGTCAACCCAATGACAAGTTAGACACATGGAAATTTCACTTGCTCGCATGTACGCAAGCATTGGATAGCAGAGTCAGCAAATGCAGTTTCTAGCCGACGGCCCCGATATTCCCGATGCGCTACTGCAGGCGCACGAAGAGGGCCGTGTGGTGTTCTTTTGCGGCGCCGGCATTTCCTACCCCGCCGGCCTTCCCGGCTTCAAGGGGTTGATTGAGCAGATTTATCAGTTGAATGGCACGACCCTCTCAGACATCGAACGCGACGCCTTCGACCGTGGGCAGTACGACGCCACCCTAGACCTGCTGGAACGTCGCCTGCCGGGACAGCGCCTGTCCGTCCGCCGAGCGCTGGCGGAGGTGCTGAAACCCAACTTAGGCCTCGACGGTGCCACCGATACGCAAGCAGCACTGCTGAGGTTAGCGCGCAATCGCGAGGGCGCTCTACGTCTGGTAACCACTAACTTCGATCGATTGTTTCACGCGGCGGCCGAACACACAGGTCAAGAGTTCAATGCCCATGCGGCGCCGATGTTGCCGATCCCAAAAAACAGCCGCTGGAACGGATTGGTTTATCTGCATGGGCTACTGCCCGACAATAATGACGACACTTCTCTGAATCAACTAGTTGTTACCAGCGGCGATTTTGGCCTAGCTTACCTCACTGAACGCTGGGCGGCACGCTTCGTCAGCGAACTGTTCCGCAACTACATAGTCTGCTTCGTGGGCTATAGCATCAACGACCCAGTGCTTCGCTACATGATGGATGCGCTGGCTGCTGACCGGATGCTTGGCGAAGTTACGCCTCAAGCATGGGCACTTGGCGATTCGAAAGCAGGGCAGGAACACCGAAAGGCCATTGAGTGGGAAGCCAAGGGCGTTACGCCCATTCTGTACAAAGTGCCCGATGGCAGCCACGACCATTCCCCGCTACACAAGACCTTGAAGGCATGGGCAGAGATCTACCGTGATGGCGTTCTTGGCAAGGAGCGCATAGTCGTCAGCCATGCCTTCGCAAGGCCATCTGCAGCTACGCAACAAGACGACTTCGTCGGCCGGATGCTGTGGGCCTTGTCGGATAAATCTGGATTGCCGGCCAAACGCTTTGCCGAATTCAATCCTGTCCCGTCGCTGGACTGGTTGCTGGATGCATTTTCGGTCGAGCGTTATCAGCACAGTGATCTTGTCCGCTTCGGCGTTCCCCCACTGGACGAACAGGACGCCAAGCTCCGATTTAGCCTGATTTGTAGGCCGGCACCCTATGACCACGCACCGCCGATGCTGTTGGTTTCAGGCGGCATCGCCAGCAGCCAATGGGATGACGTCATGTTGCACTTGGCCCGGTGGCTGGTACGGCACTTGGATGACCCAAGACTCGTCATCTGGATCTCACAACGTGGCGGTCAGTTGCACTACCGCTGGCAGCGGTTGATTGAATTCGAGCTTGATCGCTTTGCCTCATTGGAGTGTGACGGCAAGACTGCGGAGCTGGATGACATCCGTTCACAGGCACCTAATGCCATTCCCGGGCCCTTAATGCGCACACTATGGCGACTGCTGCTCACCGGGCGGGTGAAATCATCGTGGCGCGACCTCGATCTCTATCGCTGGATGGATCGTCTGAAACGGGAGGGATTGACTACCTCTTTACGCATTGAGTTTCGCGAACTCCTCGCACCCCAGGTCGCATTGAAGATGCCGTTTCCCTGGAGTCATGAGGGGGAGAACACAGACGGGCCCGTGAGGATCAAACAGTTAGTGGACTGGGAACTGGTGCTGGCGGCCGATCACGTGCATTCTGCCTTGCAGACAACTGACGATGCACGCTGGGCGGCTGCCTTGCCACTCCTGCTGGATGACCTCCAGCGTCTGCTGTGCGATGCACTGGACTTGCTTCGCGAGTTAGATGAAGCCGACGAACACACCGACGGATCGCACTGGGATTTGCCTTCGATCGCTCCACACTGGCAGAACACAGGTCTCCGCAAATGGGTAATCTTGATCGAATTGCTGCGCAATTCCTGGCTGGCAGTTTTCAGCCAAGATCGTTCTCGCGCCGCAAGAATCGCAGAAGCGTGGTTCGAGAAGCCCTATCCCACCTTCAAGCGACTGGCTCTGTTTGCAGCCAGCCAGGACGCATGCATTTTATCCGAGCAGTGGGTGAACTGGCTGTTGTTCGATGCTGCCTGGTGGCTGTGGTCCGTGGATACGCTGCGGGAGATGTTCCGGCTGTTGGTGCTGCAAGGACGCAATTTGTCAGCTGCCAATCAGGATCGTCTCGAAGTGGCCATACTGGCAGGCCCCCCGCGCGAGATGTATCGAGACAACCTCGAGCCGGATCAATGGCAAGACTTGGTAGCGCATTCAGTTTGGCTGCATCTGGCCAAACTGAATGAGTCCGGCCTCGCCCTAGGCGTCGCTGCCAAAGCACGGTTTGAAGAACTGTCCAGCGCCTATCCGCAATGGCAATTGGCGGCCAACGAGAGCGACGAGTTCTCGCACTGGATGAGTGGCACCGGCCATCCTGATTTCGAGGAAAACAGGTTCATTGACATCGCCCCCCGCAAGAGGCAAGAGCTTGTGCGATGGCTCGCAAAGCCGCACCCTGAACGGCGACCGTTCTATGAGCACACATGGCGCGAGGTCTGCCGGACCCGTTTCTTTCATTGCCTGCTCGCGCTGCGCGATTTGGCAGGTCAAGGTGTGTGGCCTGCTGAGCGATGGGGCGAGGCCCTGCTGGCCTGGAGTGAAGAAGGACTAGTGCTCCGGTCGTGGCGCTATGCCGCTCCGCTTGTGCAGACCATGCCCGACACCGTCATCCTGGAAGTCACCAATGATCTGACGTGGTGGATCAAGGCAGCATCTAAGTCCATAAGCCGCCACGAGGACGTCCTTCTGGACCTTTGTGGCCGCGTCTTAGAACTGCCACTCAAAGCAGGCACCAGCATGATGCGTAACGGTCAGCCAATTGACCACCCTGTCACCGAGGCCATCAACCACCCAATCGGACATGTTGCGCAGTCACTGATCAACCTGTGGTTCAAACGGAATCCGAACGACAACGACCTGCTTCCACCTGACGTCAAACAACTCTTCACAAAGCTGTGCGATGTACAGGTAGACCGATTTCGTCACGGTCGCGTACTCCTTGGTTCGGAATTGATCGCCCTTTTTCGCGTGGACCGTCTATGGACCGAGCAATTTCTGCTGCCGTTATTCAGTTGGAACAATCCGACCGAGGCGCGACGCGTGTGGGAAGGTTTTTTGTGGTCACCCCGTCTGTACCAGCCTTTGCTGACAGCTTTCAAGCCCCAGCTTCTCCAGAGTGCACGCCACTACTCCGAACTAGGCGACCACCGACAACAGTTAGCCGCCTTCCTGACGTACTCAGCATTGGGTCCAACTGATGGATACGCCATGGAGGATTTCCGATCCGCGATTGGCGCCCTGCCTCAGGACGGGCTTGAGGCATGTGCGCAGGCGCTCTTCCAGGCTCTCGAAGGAGCTGCCGATCAACGCGAGGGCTATTGGAAAAACCGTGTACAGCCGTTCTGGAAGGAGGTCTGGCCGAAGTCACGCGACCTAGCCACACCGCGGATCGGTGAATCGTTGACCCGGTTGACCATTGCTGCAGGAGGCGAATTCCCTGCTGCCTTGGCAGCGGTTCGGGACTGGCTACAACCGAGTGGGCATCCTAACTTCGTCGTGCATCTACTACACGAATCGGGTTTGTGCGGAAGATACCCGGCTGACGCGCTGGATCTACTGGCTGTTGTGATAAACGAACAGCAGTGGGCGCCGAGAGAGTTGGACCAATGTATTGACGAGATTGTGGAGGCTGCGCCACATCTTCTTCAAGACGCACGATACCACCGGTTACGAGAATACATCCGTAAACGCGGGATGTGACAACTCCATGAGTAACCAAGACTTGTGATCGTCGGGGTTTAACAGCAGCATCAGCGGACTGGGCTGTGCGCCGCCGCTGATGCTGACCGTACGGTCGAGACTATGTTGAGTCATCATTCGATCGTCCTAGCTTTCAGGCTGTAGCGCCACAACCGTCACCCCACAGGCCTCCTGAATCTCAAGCCAGCGCGAATCACTGATCCCCAGGCGTCGCGGTACCTCCGATGGCGGGACACCATGCCGCAGCAGTTTGCGACCGCTGGCAAACTGATCACGCCAGGTCGGCGGCACCTTGATGGAGAAGCCACAGTCCCGCAGGTAGTGAATGATCTCGCCGTTGGCGTAGGTACGGGCGTAGGGCCGGAACGGTCGATCTCCGGTGGGCTTGAACCGCTCGGCGGCCTTGAGAAGACCGATGATCGCCACCTGCCGCAGATCCTCGAACGGATGGATGGTGCGGCGTGCGAAGTTGCCGGCGATCGCATCGGCCAGATCGAGATGCTGCAGCGCCAGGGCATGGGCCGCTGCGCGTGGATGCGGGATCCGCCTGCGCCTCCGCCTGCATCCGCTCTGCCTTACCGGACTCTGCTCGCCTGCGGGTTGTCCCTGAGGGGAGTGCGCAGGCGCCGGCGATACCGGCTTCGGCACGGGGTCCGGCTGCACCATGCATTCGAACAGCGAGAGCTGCACGGCCATCAGCGCGAGAGCAGCAGCGGCACCGGCGCCTGCTGTACGCCGAGGCCTTTCCAGTAGCGCTCCTCCAGCCATAGGGCGCCGTGGCAAAAGGCATCCACGAGGTCCTTGCTGCCCTTGGGGAAGCGCGGCAGTTCCTCCACCAGCGGTTCGGCCCGGTGGTGGAAGCCCACCTGGCCGGCCTCGAGCAGCGGGGCGGCGGCATGGGCCCGAAGCTCCTTGCTGCCACGCGGTGGCACCGCCAGCAGGCCCCGCACCTTGCGCTGCAGCATCTGCAGCACCGCCGGGCCGTTGGCGGCGTCCTCCACCAGCACCGCATCGGGGCGAAGTTGCTGCCGCTCCAGCGCCGCCAGGGCGGTGAGCAGGAAGTGGATGGTGCCCGGCAAACCGAGGCGCTTGCGCACCGCCCACACCACCTCGATCTGCAGCTGCTGGGACTGCCCAGGATCGGGCGCCAGCAGCCCCATCAGCACGAATCCGCAGTAGCAGCTCTCCTCCTCGCCCTTGAAGGTCAGATCGCAGGCGAGCACCAGCGGCGCGAACCGCCGGCGCTGCTGACGCACGAAGGGCGGGCGGATCCAGCTGCGCTGGAAGATGCCGCCGCGGGCGGGGCTGGGCCGCTGCTGGTAGAGCGCCGACCACCAGAACGCTCCGATGCGGTGGCGGATCTTGAGCAGCTCCTGCAGCGGGAACCGCTCCGGGCAGAGCGCCTCACCCGGGCGGCGCCAGTCGGGCTCCACGGTGCAGGGGGGTGGGTACTGAGGCCGCTCGTCGGGGTGTTCGGCGATGGCCGGCAGATCGAGCACATGCCAGTGGTGTGGCGCGTCACCCAGCTCCTGGGCGAACAGCCAACCCACCATGTCCTCGTGGTCCCAGCGGGTGAGCACGATGATCTGGGCCGAGAGGTTGCGCTGCAGCGCCCCATCACCGGCCTCGATGAAGGACGGCTCGGCGCGCAGGAACCAGACGGACTTGAGCCATTCGACGATGCGGGCGCGGACGCGTGCCGAGCCAGCGTCCATCGGGCCCTTGTAGGGGTCATCGATGATCCCGAGCGAGTAGCCCTTGCCGTTGAAGGGGCCATCCACGCCCGCCGCGATGCAACCGCCGCGCAGGGGGGTGAGCCAGTTGCCCACCGCCGCCGAGTCTTTGGAGAGCGGGTTGCCGGTGATCCGGTAGAAGTGCCGCGCCTCGCGGGAGTGGGCATAGGCCAGTTCACCGGAGTAGCTGGCCACCGCCGCGAAGAGGTGCGGGTGGCGGTGGACGAAGTAGGCCAGGAAGAGCTTGGAGATCAGCAGTGACTTGCCGAGTCGTGGCGGGCAGGTGACGATCAGCCGCGAGAGCTCGCCATCGGCGATCTGCTGCAGCAGGGCGATCAGCACCAGGGCCCAGCGGTGGAAGCCGTAGGCGGGGAAGGCCTCGCTGATGAACTCCCGCAGGCTCAGCGGCGCCGTGCTGGCGCGAGCCAGGGCCGCATCGCGAACCCCCAGCACGCCGCAATCCCCCCAGGGATCGCCATGGGCCGGTGAATCCAGCACGCCGCCGCAGAGATCCGGCCCGGGCCGCAGGGCCAGTGCTCCAGCTGTGGCGAGCGGGGCCAGCATCAGGGAGAAGCCGGTGGCTTGATCGGCGCCCGCAGCATCCCGGTGATCTCGCAGATCACGCGGTGGGCGCCGACGGCGGCGGCGAAGTGCTCGGCATCGGCCGCCCGCCGGGCCACGTCCATCAGGGCGTAGATCTGCTCGGCCTGATGCAACAGCCGGTCATCGACCAGCTCCTCGACCATGCGGGAGCGGGCGACTCGGATGTACTTCTTGAGGGTGCAGTAGGAGGTCATGCCCCAGAGCAGGGCCGCCTGATCGCGCAGGTAGATCGCCGGCTGCCGTTGGGCGAGCCAGAGCTGGATCAGGGCGATGCGCTGCTCGATCTCCGAGCGTGTGGGCTTGATGCCGCGCGACTGGTGGGGGAAGCGGACCCCGGCGCCCTTCGCTGCCCCTCGCTGGCGATTGGTTGTCTTGGGCCAGAGGGGTTGGCCATCGGCGTCCTCCTGCGGTGCCGCCTCACGGAGGGCCTCGATGGCGGGGTCGTCGTAGGAGGAGTCGATTTCACCGAGCGCCAGCTGCAGCGCCGCGCGGACGCGCAGACGAGGATCACACGCAGCAGGCTCGCTAGCCGTAGCCGTAAAGAGTAGTGAGCCCAAGACTACCCGATCTGGCCGGGATATTGCAGCAGGGCGGCCGCCAGGCGGCGGTGCGGCAGCGTGTCACGCCGCGCAAGGGCTGCGCGAGTCGGCGAGGCCGCTGCCGCGGTCGCCGACCCTTGCGCTGGCGGGAAGAGATCGCATCGCCGCCGCCGGGGCTGGGGCGGTGAGGTCAGGGTCGCCGGGCTGCTCTCCCGCGGCTGCGGTGGCGGGGCGCCCGCAGGCCGCTGCAGTCAGGGCCCGGCGCTCACCGGTTCCGCTGCTAAAGTAGTGAACCCTAGTCTGCTGTGATGGCCATGGATCTCGGCGGATTGGTGAGGCCGGTCGTCGTCCGCGGGCCTCGCTTGGCCGATCTCGTGGTCGTCACCACCGGCGGCCGTTCTCTGACGTGGCCCACGGCGCAGATCGAAGCCGCGTTGCGCTCGGCCGCCGCTGGCCGGCCGGTGATCCGGTTGCTCCACGGCGGCGCACGTGGTGCCGATGCACTGGTCGATCAGGCGGCCAGGCGTCTGGGCTGGAGCGTGCGGGTGGTGCGCGCCCAGTGGTCACTGCACGGAAGGGCGGCGGGCCCGCTGCGCAACCGCCAGATGGTGCAGGAAGCGGTGGAGCTGGCCGCCTGCCGCGGCGCCGAGGTGGTGCTGCTGGCTTTCCCCGGCGGCAGTGGCACCGCGAGCTGCATCCGTGAGGCGCGGCGCTGCCAGCGTTGCAGCAATGGAGCGGTGCCGCTGCGGATCAAGCTGCAGCGGTAGGGCTGCCGTCGCCTCAGCGGTGAGAAGCGGCTCGGCTGCTCCTCGGCTCCGGGCCGTTCTCTGCTGCGGTCAGGCCGGATCCTCCAGGGCGATCACGCGGAACGGCAGGGCCTCGATCTGCTGGGCCGTGCAGCGGCGTTGCCATTGCCTGGCGTCGGGCACCCAGCGGAAGCCGGCCGCTCTGGCCTCGTCCTTGCGGGCGAAGGGCAGATCAGCCGCCACCAGCACCCGCGGCTGGAGACCCTCGATCAGGTGCTCCTCCAGCTGGGGATCCCGCTCGAGGATCTGCGCCAGGTAAATGCAGTCGGTCAGCGCCCGGTGGGCTGCCCAGACCGGAATCCCGTGGGCCAGCGCCAGTGCCGACAGTGATGGGTTGGGCCGCAGGCCCGCCCAGCTGATCCCCTCACAGGTGCAGATCCAGCAGGTGGGGAATGGGATTCCGTTGAGAGCCAGCCACTGCTCCAGCCAGGGCCGATCGAAGGCGGCGTTGTGGGCGACCACCGCATCGGCGGCGCCGAGCATCGCTCGCAGAAGGTTGTGGGCCTCGCGCTGCGGCTGGTTCTCCAGCGTGAGGCGTGGGTCGATCCTGTTCACCACCTGCGCCGGGTTGCTGGTGACCGGCAGCAGGAAGGAGAGCTGCTGGAGCACGGCGCGGTGCGGCACCGAGAACAGCACGGCACCGATCTCGCAGAGCTCGGCGACGCCGTGCTCCAGCCCGGTGGTCTCCACATCCACCAGCAGCAGGCAGCGGGGGACGGCAGGGCTCACAGGTGTGCTCTCCGGCGCAGACACCGCATCGGGGCCTTGGTGAGGGCCGTCATGCGATCGGCAGCTCCAGCGCGGCGAGGACGGCTTCGATGCGTTCACTGAGCACCTGATCGACATCGAGGCCCTGATGGAGCACCCGCAAGGGAGCAGCCAGGAGCAGGCCGCGGTTGCGATGGCCTGCCCAGAACTCGCGCTCGAAGGCATCGAGGCAGCGCTGGGCCAGGGCGGCATCGGCAGGCCGCGGAGGGGGAGGGGGGTGCCGATCAGAAGGGGACGTCATCATTGTTGAAACCGCCGGGTGAGTGGGTATCGGGGGTTGGGTACGGTTGCCGCGACGGGCCGCCATCGAAATCGGCGGGATCGCGAAGTTGAACGGTTCGATAAGTATTCCCGCTGCGACTTCGGTTTTGATATTCAAAGGCTAATAATCGAACGACGTTATCTTTAAGGAAATGGTCGAACTCACCGCTCTGCGCAAACAACCATTCAGCCAGCGCGTGGACATCGGCCAGGGGGATCGTGAGGCTGCCGCTGCCGCTGTAGGAACGCCCGGGCTTGGGCGGAAACAGCCTCACGGTGAGCTTGGGAAGTGCCATCGGTCAGAGGGCCAGGGGGATGCTGAGCTGGTCGGGTTCCTGCCCCTGGAGCCGGAGGTCATCGGGGCGGAAGAGGTAGGCCACCGCGGTGGCCTGCTCGGGCGGCTTGGCGATCACCTGATCGCTGATCAGCATCTGGCGGGGATCGTCCAGATCGGGGCGGATGCGGATCCGCAGCGTCAGTTCGCCGGCTTTGCTGGTGTCGTGGCAGGCGAGCAGCACCCGGGCCAGGGCCTCGCTGAGCTGCTCGTGCAGGCGCCCGTGGCGGTGCTGGAGGAGCCAGCCGGCCAGCCCGCTCGGGCGCCGAAGCACCTGGTTCAGCAGATCGCCGTCGATCTCCACTGGCTGGGGCTGGGCCGGCGGAGGTTCGAGGGTGGTCGAGTGGCTGAGGTGATCGGTGGCGGGCATGGCCATGGAGGTGCAGGGGTGAGGGCCGCTCAGATCGCGGCCGGCGCCAGCCGCGCCACCTGGGCGCGCACGAACTGGGCGTGCTCGGTGGTGGTGATGTAGTCGCTCACGAGCGCCTGGCTCGGCAGCTTGAACTGGGTGCGGAAGGCGGCCACCAGATGGGGAATGGTCTCGGTCGGCAGGGTGCGGATCTGGGCGATCAACTGCTGCACCTCCGCCGGCGCCAGTTCGACGGGTGCGGTGTCGGGCTGCTGCGCGGGAGCAGCGGTGGCCACCTGTCCGGGCGCCGCGGCTGGCGCAGGGGCTGCCGGGGCAGCAGCGGCCTTGGCTGGCGTTGCCGGGGCTACCGCTCTGGCTGGCTCGCCCTCCGGTGAGGCCGATGGTCCTGCCGAAGCCGGGGCCAGGGCCGCTGGGGCCGCCCCTGGAGTCGGCGCCGGCCGTGGCGCCGGAGTCGCGGCCGGCTCCGGGGGCTGGTGCTGCTCCGGCAGCGCAACGCGGCTGCGGCTGCCGCGCCCACGGGCAGCGGAGGGCCTGGGGGCGGGCTCACTCGCGGCGGGCGCACGGTCCCGGGGCCGATCGTCGTCACCATCGGAGTCCTCGGCCGCCAGGCACAGCAGCGAGAGGATCTGGTAGCGGCGCAGGTAGGTGATGGTCCCGCCGAGCGAGTGGAGCGGATTGGTGGTGGTGCCCACCTGGCCAAGCAGCGTGTAGAGGCCCTTGAGCTGATCGTCCAGCCGCAGGCCGGGCTTGCGCTCCGGCGGCGGCGGCAGGGCGGCGCCAGGCTCGGCGTTCCGCGGCGGCATGGCCGGCGGCAGGGCGCCGATCGCGGCCAGGGGGAGATCGAGCGGGAACTGCTGGATCACCGCCTCGCGGAGCTGGTGGACGCGATCGAGCAGGCTCTGCAGGGTGGGGATCGGGCAGCGAGAGGCGATCCGCTTGCCGCTCGGCGCGTGGGTCAGTTCGGTGCGCAGCAGGCAGGAGCCATCGGGGCCCTCCTCCATCGACTGGGTGAGCACGAGGCCCTGATCCAGCAGGTGAGGGGTGATCGCCTCCAACACGGTGCGCAGATCGGCGAAGGCCCCGTACTTGGCCTCCGACTGCTTGCGGATCGGGCCGACGTTGCGATGGAAGGCCAGCAGGGCGAGCTCGAGGCTCTCAGGAAAGGCGGGTGGCTGCTCGGGTGCGGCAGCGGGGGAGCTGGACAAGGCAGGAGCCAGGCGGCTCGCTACATTCTAGCCCCTAGGGATCGCTAGGTGATGGATTTTGAGGTGAGGGATTGCTGGTCTTGCTCCAGTGGTCCAGGAGCAGCAGGGGCCGCAACTGCCCATCGAGGTCCAGCAGCTGACGCAGCTGCTCCGGTGTCCAGGTGTGCCAGCCGCTGAGCACCATCCGCAGCGTCTCCAGTTCCTCGCCGTTCAGCAGCGGCATGCCGCCACCGGGCGTGCGGGCCGCTGCGGCCGCCAGCGATTCCCAGGCCGCCGGCAGCGTCAGCCCCGAGCGCTCGGCGCTGCGGCGGAAGCGTTCCACCGCCTTGGCGCTGGCCTCTACCGCCTCCTCGAGGCTGGGCAGGGGTTGCTCCTGCGCCCAGGCCGGCGGCTCCTGTTCGCCGATGAAGTGCGAGAAGAAGTCGGTGGCGCTCCAGATCCGCCCGTCCTCATGCTCGATCGCACGCTGGCGCGCGATGCGGGGGAGCAGGGGATCGTCCTTGGCCAGCCCGTAGTCCTTCTGGGCCAGCCGCTCATTCATCAGCCCGAACTGGATGAAGGTGACGGGATAGGGCTGCGCGATCTTGCCTCGCTGCATTCGGTTGAAGGTCGAGTCCGCCACGCAGGGGAAGCCGGCGGCCTTGCCCCAGCGCATCGGGATGTCATGGCTCCAGCCGGCCCGCTCCAGCCAGGCGCTGATGGTGCGACCGAAACGCTCACGGGCCTCCTGTGCGGGTTGCGAATTGGGATCTGCACTGGCCATGGATGAGCGGTGGGGAAGGGAGAGAGAAGAGGGCAGGGTTCAGGCGGCCGCCTGATCGGGCGGTTGGTCCTGCCGCTGCGGCGTGAGTGTCTGACCGTGGAGCTGGAGCACGAGCCGCGCCCATTGCTCGGGCGTGAGCACGACCCGCCAGGCGCCGCCGCGGAAGCGCACCAGGGTTGCAGCGTGGCGGGCGGCGGCGTGGCGGCGCTGCCGCTCGGCGCCATCCGGCTTTTCGCGGGCGGCACGGGCCACGTCCTTCCAGTCGGCGATCTGGAGCACGAAGTCGCTCAACCCGTCGAGATCACCCTGGTCATCGAGGCGGCCGGCACCGAGCCTGCGGCGGATGGGCAGGCCAAGCAGGAGGGTGAGCAGCTGGGCCGCCTCCCGCTCGGCGCGATCGCCGCGGCTCTTCGCTGCGTTCGCCATCCCCGAGACGCCGGAATCTGCAGCCTAGCTTCCGCTAGGGAGCCCTTTATCCTGCTAACGCTTCATCAGTGTAACGCCACTGCTGTGGATCGGTAGTCATTCACCGGGGCAGCGGGCGGGGGCCAGGTCAAGCCCTCGCCCATCCGCTGGATCACGGCTTCGGTGAGCTGCTGTTGCCGCCGTGGGCCTCGCATCCCACAACAGGGGTCACCCCGGCCAGCGGCAGGGCGCTCCAGCTCAATCGGTCCCGCTGCTTGGTCCGATTCCGGTTCGATCCGCCGGCTGAGTGGGGCGCAGCTTCAGCGGTGGCTGGGGCCCTGGCTCCCGGTCCTGCTGCAGCGGATCGGCGCTGGTCAACGTGTCGGCGATCACCGCCCCGAGCGGTTGGAGGCGGCCGCTGCCCCTGACGGGGCCATCCGCTTTCCCTGCTGCGATGGCGCTGCGGGCCCGCTGGCGGGCGAGCGTTTGCCGGACCTCGGCGATGAACCAGGGCAGCGCCTCTGGATCACCGGCCGCGCGGGCCATGCGGGTGTCCTGCATCAGGCGCTCGGTCTGGCGCCAGGCCTCGCTGCGGCGGCGGTGCAGCGAGGCCACCTGCTCCTGGCTGAGCTCACTGGCCAGGCCGGAGACCGGCAGGCCGTCCGGGCCGCGCAGTCCTCCCTGGGGCAGGCCGTTGCGGCCAGCCCTCGCGTAGGCGGCGGCGCAGTGGCAGATCAGCGGCAGATCCGATCCAGGGAGGCGCTGGCCATCGAAGTTGCGGTCGTAGTCGGGCAGGAGCTGGTTCACCAGGCCATCGCCGTTGGTGATCACACCGGTGTCATGGCAGGCGAAGCATCTGCAGGCGGGGCGCCGGAAGGAGCGGTCGCGCCCTGCGGCTTCGCGCTTGTGCCCCAGCGGGCGGGTGAACATCCCAGAAGCCTGCCGCGTCTGATCCGCACTCTAGAGTCCTAGCGCTTGATAGCTGAGGCCTCCTGGATCAGGAAGGGCGGAAGACCCGGTAGGCCGGGTTGCTCCGCATCGCCAGCTCCTCGCGGTGTTGCAGCAGCCAGGCCTCACCGTTCAGCGTCGGCCAGCCCGCCTGGGTGGCCTGTCGCAGCAGCTGGCTGACGCCCTCCTGCCCGGCCCTGGGCAGCAGCCGGTTCAGTTCCTCGAGCATGGCGCTGAAGCCCTGGCGGCTGCGGCCGCCGGCCTTGCTCAGCCAGTAGTCCTCGATCCGATCGGCGAGGCACTGCAGTCCCGGCGGCAGTTCGCTCACCGGCACCGGCAGGTGATCGGCCCGCGCCGGCGGCGGCAGCGGTGGTGGAGGTGGTGGTCCCCAGTGGGGCTCGGGAATCGGCTCGCCGGCCGTCGGCACGTCGGTCTCAGTTCGGTCGGCCTTGGGCCCGCCGCCCTCAAAGTCCCGGGGCCGCGTGGATCGGCCAAGGTCGCCGGGCGGTGGCTCGCCGCACAAGTTGTCGCCGCCTGGCTCTCCGCAACGTTCGGCCGTCCCCGGCGGGCAGAGAGAGAAAGGGGGAGATGGGTCCCTGGAAGAAGAGGGGATCTTGTTGTTGGGCTGTTGTTGCTGGGTTCTTGTTCGGGTGCCCTCCGGGGCACTGGTACCGGGATCCCGCTGGTCACGGGTGGCGGTGTCCATCTGTTCACCGACCCGGTGCCGTTTGCTCATTGGTGCGGTGACCATCGAGCCACCGGTGCTGATCTGGCCACCGGTGGCCGAAGGTATACCACCCGGCGGTGTTGGGGGGCCTGCGGCCAGGTAGTAACGGGTGCTGCGGCCCACGGCCGCCTGGCGCCGGATCCAGCCCGTCGTCACCAGCCAGCGCAGGGCCTGGACCACCGATCGACGGCTCATGCCCGCCTCGCGCGACAGGGTCGTGAGCGAGGCCCAGCAGCCCTCGGCGCTGCCATTGCCGTGGCGATGGATGAGCAGATAGACCGCCACGCGGCCCTTACCACCCGGGTCGCCCATGCCATCGAGGAGGCGATGGGGCACGGCCGACCAGCCACCGCCGTTGCCTGCGGCCGCCATGGCTCAACCCGCCGGGGGTGTGCTCCGGGGCCGCTCCCCGTGGCGCTGGCGTCGCTTCTCCAGCAGACGCCGCACCTCCTGGCGCTCCTGCTCGATCAACCGATCGAGGAGGCGCCGCATGAACTGGGAGGCACTGCGACCCCCATGGGCCTTGATCCAGGCCACCTGCTCGGGCCTGAGCAGGAAGCTGATCTGAACGGTCGTCTCCGATGCGAGGGGCGGGGGACGGCGGATGGGCATGGCGTAGCCACCAACAACGCTGGAGACTTGGGTACGCTACACTAGTTGTCACCTGCTATGCAGCGTTATGGCTGGCGGTTCGGCGGGTTCTCTGGCTGTTGCCGGCGAGGCCGCCTGGCTGCAGCCGCTGGCGATCGAGCGCGACGATCGCACCTGGACCTACCGCCTCACCGATCGGGACCACTGGTTCCCGGTCTCGATCACCGGCGTCATCGCCCGCACCTGCAAGAGCGAGGACGCGCTGGCCTGGATCGAGGCCTGGCGGGAGGTGTGGGAGCCACGCGGCAACACCTGCCATGCGGCACTGCAGCACTTCGCCCTCCATTCCTGGGGCGCTCCGCGTCAGCTGTGGCCGGCGGGCCTTGATGCCAGTGAGCCCGTGCAGCCCTGGGGACCGCGCTACGGCGCCTATGGCGCCTGGATCGCCCCCCTGCTGGCCGAACCGCTCTGGTCGCACGTGCGGGTAGTGGCCACCGAACTGATGCTGTACGACCTGGAGCGCAACGTGGCCGGAACCCTCGATCTGCTGCTGCGCTTCCCCGATGGCAGCTACGGGATCGCCGACCTCAAGAGCCTTTCGGAGGCGGGCAGGCCGTATGACACCAGGCCCCAGCTTGGTGCCGGCATCCTGATGGCCGAGCAGCACTACGGGCTGCGGATCAGCCGTGGGCTGACGATCTGGGCGGCGCCGGGGCACTGCCGGATCCAGACCCACCCGGCCGGCGAGTGCCGCAGCCGCTGGCTGCGGGTCTTCTCCCAGTACCTGCGCGACCGGCGGCCATTCTGACCTCTTGCGCTAGGGCTTGCTAGGTACTAGGGTTATTGGCCTAGCAAGCCATAGCTGCTCAGTCTTGACCGGTCCCCAGCTTCCAGCCTTCGCGCGCTCGCGCCTCACCCATCGCCGCAAGCCCCATGGCCACCCGCACCACCGCACGCACCGATCACCGCCCAGCCAGCAACGGCTGGCCTTCTTCCGGGTCGCCGTCAGCGGATTCCTCCTCGGCCTCGCTGTCGCCTCCGTCATTCACGCTCTCGCAGGAGGTGGCTGAAGCGCTCTATGCCGCGGTCGAGGCGAAGGCCAGCCTCGAGGCCGCCAAGGAGCACTACGCCCAGGCCACCGAAGCGCTCGATGTGCTCGTGGCGGCCGGCCTGCTGCCGGAGAACAACTTGCCTGTGGTGAGCGGCCACACCCTCTACCGCCAGGAGGGTCGGGTCTCCTGGACCTATCCGGAGTCGATCAAGGTGCTGGAGGCCCAGGTCAAGAAGCGCAAGCAGCTGGCCGAGCAGCTGGGTGAGGCCACGCAGAAGCGCGGTGAGCCCTTCTGGACCATCAAGGCGGCATCCCCGCTCAGGAACCAGGAGCAGCTGTGAGCAAGGACCCGACCGCACCCATCGCCCGCGCCGCCGCCCAGACGGCGGCCTTCCACCTGCGCGAGCTGCCCAACACCGCCCTGGAGGCGTTGATCGATCTGGCCGTCCAGGCCGGCGCCGAAGCCCTGGTCGCGACCATTCACGACGAAGCGACCCAACGCCACAGCCGTAATCCCCATCCCTGAGCCATGCACCCCTCCCCCTGGCTGACCGCGCCGCAGGCTGCCGTTGCGCTCAGCGTCTCGATCTCCACCCTCTACCGCTGGCGCGTCTCGGGCCTGCTGGTGGCCGGCACGCATTTCCGCCGCAAGTTCCCTTCAATCAACAGCCCGATCCTCTACCACCTGCCGCGGGTCGAGCAGCGCATGGCCCAGATGAGCGCCACCGACCTTTCCGCCATCGAGCCGGTGCTGGGGTAGGGGATCCCTGCACTGATCGAGTGGTCTTTAGCTCCGGTGGCTGACAGGGCCTCACTTGACCCACAGCAAGATACAGGTAGTGGAGAACAGCATCAGGGCACTTCTGGCACTTGGAGGTCCCGTGGATCGGCGGGAACATCGGTAATCCGGTCTAACCAGCCACCAGATCCGCCAGGCTGACGAAGCGATAGCCACGCCGCTGCAATTCCGGCACGATGATGCGCAGAACTGACAGTGTGGTGGGCAGAGTGTCTATTCGGTCGTGAAGTACCAGAATCGCCCCGGGGTGGCTATTGGTCAGCACGAACCACCGCAGAAAGGCAAGGGGCGGATGAAAGGTGTCCCAAGGAAACACCGAGCCAAGGACCAGCCGGTACTCGCGCGCCTTCAGCGACCGCAGCATCGAGGGTCTGAACCAGCCGCCTCCCGGACGGAACCAGAGCAAAGGCCGAGGCAGTTCGATCGGCGCGGCGGCACCCCGCAGCGCCTTCTCCGCACTCTCCAGTTGCGTTCGAAATCTGTCGGGACTCAGCAGGGCAGAGACACTGTCCTCTGTCATGTGGTTGCCGATCGTGTGCCCATCGGCCAAGGCATGACGGATGAACTCTGGAGGTGCATGCTCTAGGTGGTCGCTGATCAAGAACAGGGTGGCAGGCACCTTCAGCTCTCGTAACAGATCAAGCAATGACTGGCTGCCGGGAGATCTTGACCCATGGGCACTGGCCACGATCCGCTTACTCGGGCCGTCATCGATGGTGATGGCGATTTCACGCCGGCTCCCGCCGCCGCAGAACAACACCTGCGGCAGCAGGGGGGCTACCAGATACCGGATAATGGATGTAGGCCTGAGCACCCCGATCAGCACAGCAAAGCCAGTTAAGATTGTCAGCAGTACGAACAGGCTGTCCATCAGTCCTCTCGCTCCACTGAAGGATCACCATTTCCTTCGTGGTTTTGCTCCCTCTTCTTCTGATCGGAGAGGTTGCCTAGACCCTCCACTTCCACTTGCCCGATCATCGCCTCTGCCCGCCGGTAGACATCGATGAGCTCGGCAGCTGTGATCAGGCCGATGCGGTAGCGAAACAGCTCTGCGGCCAATAGCCGGTAGGCCGTGCGTAGGTCGGCTGCCTTGGCGCGGATACGGAACCCGGTATAGACCGATGCACAGACTGCGGACAGAAAGGCCAGCAGCTTGATCCGCTCCGGCGTGAACCAACCGTCCTCGCTTCCTGAATATGTAGCCACGAGCAGGGAGAGAACCACCGCTGCCAAGGCGATCAGAACTGTGAGTGCCTGCAGCGCTGTGGCACTCCAGTGCAGCCGTTGCGTGAACCTCTGCAGTTCCCGGAGGAGCTCCCTCTCAGCAGCCTCGGGAGTCGGGAGGACGCTCGGCGGCGTTGGGGTCATGCTCGAGCCTTGGGTCATTGCCCATCATTAGCTAGGCTTCTGAGCAACGTCGACCCCCATGGAGATCTGAGCTTAGACTCCACCTTTGAAGGTCCAGGCCAGCAGAGTGACATTGAATGTGATGTCCTCGCTGTTGCTAACATCCTCCAAGTCAACATTGTCGACCCTGACGCCATGTCATTGGCCTTCGGTCCGTGTCTGTTCCTACGTGGTGTAACTAAGCGGGGTCAGAGGGGTTGGCCGTGTGATCTTTGCTTCGTGTTTCATTGCCACCTGGCGCGCATGGGTGGCATGAGACTTACTCAATGGAGAGTGCATCAGACTTTCCCGAAGATTGACAAAGCATTCATGATAAAATCAATGGCCTGCCACTTGTCGACCACGCTGCTAACAATCGCTAGCGGTTCTTGGCGGAGCTTGTCATCAGCGATGATTCGCGTCCAATTCAGTGCCGCATGAGGAGGTGCCGAATTGCTCGCTATCATGGCTTTTAAAAATTCCCATGCGATGACCCCTTGACCAATTACAGTCGGGTGAATTCCATCTAAACTGAATATGCCACCATCGACGATCTCTCCTTGCGGAGTTGTGCTGTAGAATTTAGTGTTAATTGGAGGAAATAGCCATTGCAATTCATCTGGATACTCGTAAGAAGGCATGCCGCTATTACGCTTCCAGGCCATGTCGGTGAGGGCATTGCTGATGTCAACGACAATGAATGCATCGCGACCGATTGCTGAATTCATCTCCTCGGCAATTCTTCTGATTGACTTGTTGAACTCAATAATCACTTTATCTATAAAGAGAGCATCTCGAAACTTCATGATCTTTCCAGTCTGAAGCGCTGTGCCCTCTTCTACTCCATAATGCTTATAGAATTGATAGTATCTAAACTGCTTCCTTGCAGTGCCCAGTGGCACGCGTGGATCGTCCACAAGCCTTTCCTCGCCAAAGCCCTCAATCATGGCCGCTATTGTTACTAGCGGCACTGTGCCCAAGTAGACTCTCCACTCAGAGTGGCGATTGTTGCTCATGGCCTCTTTGACTTTTGATGCCAACAGCCTGTAGTCATGGTCAAATGCTTTAGGATGCCAGAGGCTGTACTTGTTTTCGTCGTTATTACCTGTTCGAGATCCAAAAGTTCTGCTTTCACCTGGAGTTACATCGCTTGGGTTGAGCGTTAGATAAAAGATAGTTCCCAGAGCGTTGTTGGCGCCAAGAAAGACAATTGTATTTTCTACTCCTTCGGTAGTGGCAACGTGTTCAAGCCACTTAATGGGTGAATAATCTAAGTATTCTGGCTTCGACTGAGGATTCAATACTTTGCAGGCAGCTCGATAAAAGGGTGAACTTGCCATTGCAATGCCCTTGTTATTGCTACTGCTGTCTGCATCGGCTTGTAGCTTGCTAAGGCAGAGTCTTGGTGTTACCTCCCAGGCATCGACTACTCGCATTCCTTCGACTGAGCAATTGTCCGTGAAGTCATGTTGATAGCTTCTGGCTGGTCGTTCCGGAGATCCTTCGCCGCGCTCGTAATACTCTTCTGACTTATCCTGGAAATCTGTAATGGCTCCGAGTACTTTCAGCCATTCAATGGCGCCTATGTCTGACCCAAACCTTGCTTCAAGGGTCCTAAGCATCCCTTCGAGATCTATTTTTAGTTTGATTGAAGGCCATTGTAGAATCCGATATTGAGGTGCTTGTAGTGCCTGAGCTAAATATGTGCTATAAGCATTTTCCGTAAAGGCTGTTCCGCCACTTCTAAATCCCTGTGAAATGCTGTCTCCAATTGTAAACAAACGGCCCATTGCTATCTAGCTATTTGTTAACAGCATGTCTTGCAATGCAGGTGATGCACCAAGGGCTTCACTTTTCTTTGCCATGCTTAGCAATGCACTGGAGACCTAGGGGCTGTGATGGGTCATGCGTTCTTGGATTCCTAGTGGGCCTGGTTCCATGAGGGCTCAGCTCTCTTGGTTCGCCGCATACTGGTAGCTCATCGCAAAAGTACACACTCTTTCCGATGCTTCAGGCAGAGCGTGCTACACAAGATTTGTTTCTGAGATGGAATCCTTGATTATTTTTGCTAAGGCCAGTCGAATGGGCTGGAGAATGGCAGTTCTAGGGGGAGCATGCTTGAGTATGCACTTAAGCCACACGGCATCTGGTAAAGCAGTTTAGTTTTCCGCTGACTCACTAGCTTTCTTTTCTCGAGATTAAGGTTCTGAGCCTGATAAGGCCCGGGCAAACGCCGCAGCTGCTCCCTGACCCGATGCCCATGGATAGCTCCGCAGGTGCACCTCCAGCGAGTGCCCCATGCTCAGAGCCACACTGCCCGCATCGATCCCCAGCTGGTGGCCCCGCAAGCTGTAGCCGTGCCGGAACGAGTAGGGCACCGCTCGCTCGCCTCGCGATTTCAGTCGCTCCCGCAGCTCCACCCAGCCCCTCTGGCGCTTGAGGTAGGTGCCGATCGCATCGGCCGCACCCGGCCCACCGCCCAGGGGTGGGAGGTCAATGTCGCCCTCACGCCACCGTTGCAGCAGCCGCCAATCCTGCCGCCTGCCGTCCCAGTCCGTCAGTGGCAGTGGATGCACCCAGCGTGGGGCCGTCATGCCGCCGCCGCTGCGCTTGCGGTAGCTGCACCACCACAGCGGTTGGCCGCTGCTCGGATCGGTACGCACCCCCAGGTGCTGGAGCTCGATCGGTCGTAGGCCCAGCTCCGCCAGCAGCCGAACCGCATCGGCCCACCTCCGGCCGGCCGGGTCGGTGGGCAGGGCATCCAGCAGCTGCAGCACCTCGAGGTCGGTGAACGGATCCCCCTTGCGGTGACCGGGAGCCGTCGCAGCGGCCGCGACCCCAATGTGTGGACGGAGGTCGGCAGGTGGCCGCCAGCTCTCGGGGAACTTCTCCCGGTCCACGCAGTGCCGCAGGAACTGCCCCAGAGACTGCGCCCGGATCTGCCGTGCCCGGCTCCCGGGTGCCCAGCCCCGCAGGCAGGCATCCAGCAGAGCGGCCGCATCCGCGGGGCGCCGCGACCCTTCCAGCAGCTGCACCGCAAGCTCCAGTACTGGGACGTAGTTCTTGGTCCAGGTGGTCGGGCTGATCGCGCCGCCGTGCTCCAGCTTCTGACGCCGGAAGTGTTTCAGGGCGTCGGCCCAGCTGTCGTTCCGCTTGGGGCCTCGACCTTCGGCAATGGCTGCGGCGTCCTGCAGGTCGTGGCCCTGGAGGGTGAGCACGTAGATGTTGCGCACCCGGGCCAGGATCGGTCCAACATCCGCGCGCGCCCAGGCGAATGGCAGCACCACCGACAGGCGCGGGTGACCAGTTTGGCGAACCTCCAGGCGCACACCTCCCCGCTGCTCTCTCAGCGTCCAGCCCGCGGCGGTGGAACTGCGCACCCCCTCGCGCAAGGCCGACTCCCAACCCTGATCGCGGTGAACCTGAGGCACCAGCTGAGCGCAAACTGAGCGCAAAGGCTACCGTTTCCGCTCGGTCAGCAACGTTCAGCTCCAGTCAGGAAGCCAGTTCTGGCCTGGAATCACGCTCCGCGACTCTCGCCGCTTGGATCTTTGGGAGCACTAGGTCGCAGGTTCGAATCCTGTCGCCCCGATTGACTTGGCAGGTGATCCCCCGCGGCTCGCTAAGCAAGCTGGAGGGAAAATGTGCGGGTGGCTCCCAGCTGAGCAAGGGGCACTTTCGCACGCAGAGCGAATCCTCGCGGAGCTTCTTGTTGCCACGCTCAGGATGCTGGGGCCAGGGATCACTGGACATCCCCGGGCTCTGATTGCGGCACTGAATGCATCAACCAGCCGGGGGCTGTGGCGATTGCCGGATCACGAACCGACGCGGCCCATCCGATGGTCTTGGTGAGATCTGGGCTTCATGAGGACATTTCAGCAAGCCTGAACCTCGCTCTTGTGCCTGGCCGACCAGTCGCAGGCAGTCACAGAACCAGTGGCCCAACCGGACAACGCCAACGACGCGATCCCTTGAGGCTCCATAGGGTCAGTGGGTGGATGGGGGCTGGCTCCTGCTCACCCCTCCTTTACCTCAAGGAGACATGATGACGAATCGAATCTCGCTCCTCTTTGGGCTGCTCTTCATGACAGCCCTGGGGGCCCCGGTGCTCGCCGAACAACGTGAAGGGCGCGACGAGCCACGCTTCCAGCGCGCCCGCACAGAAACCCTGGCGGCCTTGGGACGAGCCCGCGCCGCAGGCAGTGAAACCAAAGGTGTGCGCCAGCCAGTGATGGACGGCTACAACGATGGAGAGTGGCCTGGAGTGGTGGGCGGTGGTGTTCGTCGCGAGGCTCGCGATGCTGCCAAGGAACAGTTCCCCAAGGCCTCGAAGGATGACTTTCGCTCTGGCGCCCGCCAGGCCTACGGTGGCGAAGTGCCGAGTGGGATCAACCAAAGGAGAACCCGATCGATCGCCGTTGATGCTTACCAGGGTCGTTTTCCCCAGGGGCTGCCCAACGGAGCGCGTGGCGCGGCCAACGACGTTTACCGGGGCCCAGGCAAGGGCCTTGCAAAGGCCGGGGTGAGCGTTGCCCCCCCACGTGCTGTCGGTGATGGTGTGATTCGCCAGGCTGGCAACCAGGTCTTCAGGTCCTGGCGCGAGCAAAATCTGGCCACACCCGGAATGCTCGATCGGGGAAGGGCTGACGGCGCCGGCACTTGATTGCACGGCTGTCTGACACGGCCCACGGCTGTCACTGCAGGCCAGAGTTGCACGCACCCAGAAGTTCAACCAACGGCTGGATCTCCTGGTGATGCCTGTCGCTCTGGCCCCAGTCCTGTCTCCCTTCGCCGGCCCCCCTGGTGGAGCTGCCTTCGGGTGGCTTCCCTGTGCCGTGGCGATCACAAGGCGGCTGGTGTTCGACGCTGACGTGGACGTTTTCGCCGCCGGTCGGAACCGCGCCCTAGCCTCTGCGTTGCTCATCCCTCACGGGCGTGTCGTCCGCGCGCCGGGGCTGCGCTGCCCGGTCGAGCCGATCGATCCACGAGCCCCCGGATGCCCTCCCCATCTCTGCCGCCGATCGCCGGGAACGAAGCCGGGATCCTGGCCCTCATGCAGTCCACCGAGCTGGTGGCTCTGCCGCACACCAACCTGCGGCTCGAGCCGATCCACTCGGCTTTCGCCTGTGCCCTCCACATGCATCAGCCCACCATCCCGGCCGGGCCGGATGGAGCGCTGATCTCCCATCTGCAGTTCATGCAGGAGCACCCCGGAGAAGGCGACAACCACAACGCCGGACCGTTCGCTGACTGCTACCGGCGCATGGGCGAGATCATCCCCCAGCTGATCCGCGAAGGCGCCAACCCCCGCATCATGCTCGATTACTCCGGCACCTTGCTCTGGGGTTTCCAGCAGATGGGCCGCCACGACATTCTCGAGTCGCTGCGATCCCTCGCCTGTGATCCGAGGCACTGGCCGCATGTCGAATGGCTCGGCACCTTCTGGAGCCACGCCGTGGCCCCCTCCACACCCATCCCCGATCTGAAGCTGCAGATCCTGGCCTGGCAGCATCAGTTCGCGGACCTGTTCGGCCCGCAGGCCCTGCAGCGGGTGAAGGGATTTTCGCTGCCGGAAATGCACCTGCCGAATCACCCCGACACCCTCCATGAACTGGTGAAGGCCCTGCGGGAGTGCGGCTACCGCTGGCTGCTGGTGCAGGAGCACAGCGTCGAGAATCCTGATGGCAGCAGCCTCCGCCATGAGCAGAAGTTCCTCCCCAACCATCTGGTTGCCCGCAGCTCCAGCGGTGCGACGGCAAGCATCCTGGCTCTGATCAAGACCCAGGGTTCCGACACCAAATTGGTGGGTCAGATGCAGCCCTATCACGAGGCCCTCGGGCTGGGCCGGCTATCGCTGGGCGGCACCATGGTGCCGTCGTTGGTGTCGCAGATCGCCGATGGCGAAAATGGCGGCGTGATGATGAACGAGTTTCCGCCGGCCTTTCTCCAGGCCCACCGCAGCCTCGCCTCCCCGGGTGCCGGGGCACGCACGGTGGCGATCAACGGCACCGAGTACCTGGAGCTGCTGGAGGCGGACGGGATGAACGCTGCCGACCTGCCGCAGATTCAGGCGGTTCAGCAACACAAGCTGTGGCGGCAGGTGGGCGGCCAGCCCACCGCCGAATCGGTGGAAGCGGCCATCGCTCACCTCGAGGCCAGCGATCCCTCCTTCTCGATGGCCGGTGCCTCCTGGACCAACGACCTCAGCTGGGTGGAGGGCTACGCCAACGTGCTGGAGCCGATGAACCGGCTCAGTGCCCGCTTTCACCAGGTGTTCGACCCCCTGGTGGCCCAGGATCCTGCGCTGACGCAGACCCGGCCCTACCAGGAGGCTCTGCTGCACCTGCTGCTGCTGGAGACCAGCTGCTTCCGCTACTGGGGGCAGGGCGCCTGGACCGATCACGCCCGCGAGATCCACCGGCGCGGCGAAGCCGCGATCGGCTGAGACAACGGTTCGGGCCGTGTCGGCTCAGATCAGAAAGGACATCGTGAGGCTCACCAGGGCCAGGCCGGTCAGCCCGGTGGCGGTGAGCAGCGCAACGGAACGGTTCATGGCCTTCTCCCACAGGCCTGAAACCTAGAGCAATCCTTAAGGGCTGAAGCCGCTCCGCCCTGGGCCGCAGCAATCCTTCATGGCAGCGTGAAGCCGGAGGTGTTCAGGTGCCTGAGGTCGAGCAGCACCACCAGGAACCAGCCCAGCAGGGCCAGCCCTCCGATCGCTCCGATCACGGCCAGCAGGCCCACCATCACCGACCTGGAGTTGTCGTTCGGCACTGGCATGGATCCATTCGCCTAGGAAGCTTGCCTGTAGAGCTCCTCGAGCCGCTCGCGGCTCAGATCCACATACAGCACCTCCTCGCCGACCTGGGGTGCTTCAGGATGGAGGCTCAGCGGCGGGCTGATCGCCGGGCCCGCCACCGGCCGCTCCGGCCGACGCAGCGACTGGGTCATCAGGGCGAAGGCGCCGCCGGCGATCAGCGCGAAGCAGATCAGATAGACGACAGCCAGAAGGTCTTCCAAGGCGGACCGTGCTTTGGTCCCACCCTAGTGTGACGAACTGTTAAGTGCGCGCGGGAGGGCCGACGGCCCCCGGTTTCACGGCGATCACCGCCAGGAACGGATCCCCGTGGCCCCCCAGCCAGCCCAGCGGCCCCTCCGCCCGGGTGGCCTCGGCCAGCACCGCCGGCACGGGCCACCCCTGCGCCACCAGCACCCGCGCCACCACCTCCAGGTGCTCCCGGTCGCCGCCCTCCAGCCACACCCGCGCGGCCTTCTGGGCGAACATCCGGTTGGAGAACGCCACGATCAGCTGCCCGCCGGGGCGCACCACCCGCAGCAGTTCGGCCGCCACCGCCTCGGGCTGCTGCAGATACTGCCAGCCGGCCACGATCAGCGCCGCATCCACGCTCTTGCTCTCCAGCGGCAGACGCTGCACCACGTTGAGGTTCTGCACCCAGTGGCGATCCAGCCGCGGGTTGGCCGCCAGCTCCTCGGCGTTGAGGCCGTGGCCGATCACCTCGGCGGTGGGCAGCTCCTCGGGCAGATGGCTCACCCAGCTGCTCATCAGATCCAGCACCACCGCCCCCGGCGGGATCCGCTCCCGGTAGAGCGCCGTGAGCCGGGCGCGGAACGCCCCGTCCAGGTGGTGCACGAAGCGCGGCGCGGCGTAGAACAGCGCGTCGTCGGAGCGGTCCTGCTTCCAGCGCTCCGGTTCGCTCAGCACGGGCACGGGCACGGGCACGGACATGGCTGAGGCCATCAGCGAGGGGGATTCCAGGCTGGCGGCCGGCCACCGCCAGTGCGGGCCAGCAGCGCGTGCCGCCCGCGCCGCCGGATCCGCACCTGCCAGGCTGTGCCGGCTCTGTGAACCCCCATGGCGGGCGTCTTCACCATCGCCCTGGCGCTGGAGGGCCAGCTGCGGCTCGATGACCAGCCCGCCTTCCATCGGGCCGTGGCCGTGGCCCGCCGCCAGCGGCGGGCGCGGCTGCTGGTGCTGGCCTGCCGGCCCGAGGGCCGGCGGCTGCGGGGCCCCCACCAGCGGCGGCTGGAGTCCCAGGCCCAGGCCTCGCTGCACGCCCGCCTGGCGGCGGCGGGCATCCCCCTGCTGCCCTTCCCCCAGCACGGCGTCGCCGCCGCCCTCGCCGAACTGCGCCCCCTGCTGCGGCCCGACGCGGTGCTGCAGGCCGAGGAGAGCCGTCTGTTCGAGCCCTGGCCGCTGCCGCCTGAGCGCTTCCCGCCGGTGTTCAGCGCCTTCCGGCGGGGGCTGGAGCGGGACCCGGAGCCACCGCTGCCGACCCCGGATCTGGCGGCCCTGGGGGATGACTGGCACGAGCTGCCCCGGGCCTGGCGGCAGCTGCCCGGGCCCGGGCCGGCCGCCGCCGGCGTCGATCCCCGCAGCGCCTTCCCGTTTGCGGGCGATGAGCCGGCGGCCCTGGCCCGGCTGCGCCATTACCTGTTCGAGAGCGATGGTCTGCGCACCTACAAGGCCACCCGCAACGGTCTGGTGGGCACCGCGTTCTCCTCCAAGTTCTCCCCGTTTCTGGGCTTGGGCTCCCTCTCGGTGCGGCGCATCTGGCTTGAGGTGCTCCGCTACCAGGCGCTCCACGGCGCCGACGAGGGCTCGGTTTGGATGCAGCAGGAGCTGCTCTGGCGCGAGTTCTTCCTCTGGTCGGAGCAGCGCCACGGCGCCGCGTTCCACGCCCCCGGCGGCATCCAGCAGCGCCCGCCCGCCTGGGAGGCCGACCGGGAGCGCTTCGTGCGCTGGACCCGCGGCGAGAGCGGCCATCCCCTGATCGATGCCCAGCTCAACGAACTGCGCACCACCGGCTATCTCTCCAACCGGGGCCGCCAGTGGGTGGCGTCCCACTTCGTGAACGAGCTGCGGCTGCCCTGGATCTGGGGGGCCCGCTTCTTCGAGTGGTACCTGATCGATGCCCACCCGGCCCTGAACACCGGCAACTGGGCCTACCTGGCCGGGGTGGGCTCCGATCCGCGCAGCTTCGGGGGGGCGCCGCGGCGCTTCGATCTGGAGCGCCAGGTGCGCCTCTACGACCCAGGCCAGAGCCACCGCCGCCGCTGGAGCTGAGCCCATGGCCCTCACCCTGATCCTCGGCGACCAGCTCCACCCCCACTGGTGGCGCCCCTCGCCCCTGCAGCTCGCGCCCGGCAGCCGGGTGCTGATGATCGAGGACCTCGCCGTGGCCTCCGCCTGGCGCTACCACCGCCTGCGGCTGCTGCACACCTTCGTGGCGATGCGCAGCTTCCGCGATGCCCTGATCGTCCACGGCGTGGCGGTGCGCTACTTCGAGCTGCCGGCCTCGCTGGGGGTGCCCTTCTGGCAGCGGCTGGCGGCCGAGCTGGAGGGCGTGCCGGAGCCCGAGGGCCGCGAGCCGCAGGAGCGCGAACTCTGTGTGGCGGAGGTGGCCGACCGGAGCTTCGACGCCCGGCTGCGACGCTTCTGCGCCGAGCACGGGGTGAGGCTCACGGTGCTGCCCTCGCCGGCCTTCCTGGAATCGGTGGCCGAAAGCCGGGCCTGGTTCGACGGCCGCCGCCGCCCGTTCATGAAAACCTTCTACGAGCGCCAGCGCCGCCGCCTTGGCCTGCTGCTCGAGCCCGACGGCAGCCCAACCGGCGGCCGCTGGAGCTTCGACACCGAGAACCGCCGCCGTCTGCCGAAGGGCTACGTGGAGCCGCCGCTGCCGGCGCTGGTGGCCAGCCCCCACGAGCCGGCGGTGCGGGCCCTGATCGATGCCCACTTCGCCCACCACCAGGGCGAGCTGGGGCCCCTGTGGATCCCCTTCGATCAGGCCGGCGCCGAGGACTGGCTGCAACGCTTCCTGGCGCAGCGGCTCGACGGTTTCGGGCCCTACGAGGACGCCCTCAGCCGGCACCACGCCACCCTGCACCACTCCCTGCTCTCGCCCCTGCTCAACATCGGCCTGCTCACGCCGGCGGCGGTGATCGAGGCCACCCTGGCGCACACGGCGGCGCGGCGGCAAAGCGGGCAGCCGGTGCCGATCGCCTCGCTGGAGGGTTTCCTGCGGCAGGTGATCGGCTGGCGCGAGTTCGTGCGCGGCATCGACCGGGTGCACGGCGAGCGCCAGGCCGCCGCCAACTTCTGGAACCACCGGCGCCGGCTGGCCCCCTGCTGGAACGACGGCAGCACCGGCCTGCCGCCCCTGGATGCGGCCATCGAGCGGGCGAACCGCCTGGGCTACAACCACCACATCGAGCGGTTGATGGTGATCAGCAACCTGATGCTCCTCTGCGAGATCCACCCCGGCGAGGTGCACCGCTGGTTCATGGAGCGCTATCTGGATTCCTGTGAGTGGGTGATGGGCCCGAACGTGTACGGCATGGGCCAGATGAGCGACGGCGGGCTGTTCGCCACCAAGCCCTACATCGGCGGCTCCAACTACATCCTCAAGATGGGCGACTACAAGCGCGGGCCCTGGTGCACGATCTGGGACGGCCTCTACTGGCGCTTCATCGACCGCCACCGGGCCTTCTTCCAGGCCAACCCCCGCCTCTCGATGATGGTGCGGCTGCTGGAGCGGATGGATCCCGAGCGGCGGCACGCGCTGGAGGCCGCCGCGGAGGCGTTCCTGGCGCGCGCCACCATGGGCGGGCCCTGAGGATCCCACTGCCCGTGCCCGCCACCGCCGACCCCCAGGCCCGGCCGCCCGCCCCCGCCCTGCTGCTGGAGCGTCTGGCGGGGGTGAGCGGCATGGAGCCGGGCCACCGCCGGCTGGTGCTGCTGCTGAGCCAGCTGGGTGACTTCGACAGCCTCGAGTACGCCCAGGCCCTGGTGCCGGTGCTGCCGCGGCTGGAGGCCGCCGGTATCGCCGTGCTGGCGATCGGTATCGGCGACGAGGAGGGCCGCCAGCGGTTCTGCGCCTTCACCGGTTTCCCGAGCGAGCGGCTGCAGGTGGATCCCGAACCCCATCTGCACCGTGACCTGGGGCTGCACGCAGGCCTGCAGCTGCCGGTCGGGCCCTGGCCCAACCTGCTGCTGATGTGCGCCGGCCTCGGCTCCCCCGGCACCCTGGCCGAGGTGCTGCGCGGCTACACCGGCGATCGCAGCGCCCCCCAGCGCATCGGCGACGACGAGACCATCCAGGCGGGCCCCCTGCCGTCGATCAAAGGGTCGTTCTTCGCCCGGGCCGGCGGCCGCGGCTTCCAGCGTCCCTTCGAGCTGGCCACCGTGCGGCTGCGCAACATGGCCGAGGTGCTGGGCCACTGGCGCACCTACGTCCCACGCGACGACTTCCTCACCCAGCGGGGCGGCACCTTCCTGCTGGAGGCTGACGACACCCTGCTGTATGCGCACCGCGACCGTGGCATCCTCGGCTTCTCGGCCACGATGGCCCAGCCGCTCAGCTTCCTCGACCCCGTCCTGACCTGATGCCGGCATGGCCGCTGCCCCCTCCGTCCTGCTCCTGGCCGCCTTGAGCCTCCTCGATCCCCTGCCGTCGTGGCGTGACACCGCGGCCAAGCAGACGATCCGCACCTGGGTGCAGACGGTCACGCAGCCCGGGTCGCCCGCTTTCGTGCCGGAGTCCGAGCGCATCGCCGTCTTCGACAACGACGGCACGCTCTGGCCGGAGAACCCGCTCCCCTTCCAGCTGGCCTTCGCCATCGATCGGCTCCGCGAAGACCTGGCGCACCACCCCCACTGGCAGGCCGACCCCTTCGTGCAGGCAGCGCTGGCCGGTGATCTCGCCCCGCTGGTGGCCGACCACTACCGGGGACTGTTCCACATCGTGGGGCTCACCCACGCGGGCATGACGACCGACGCGTTCCGCTCCAGCGTCGAGCGGTGGTTGGCCAGCGCCTGCCATCCCCGCTTCTCCCGCCCCTACGACGCCACCATCTACCAGCCGATGCGCGAGCTGCTGGCCTTTCTGCGCGCCAACGGTTTCCGCTCCTACATCGTCTCCGCGGGTGGGGCCGACTTCATGCGCGTCTGGTCGGAGCGGGTCTATGGCATTCCGCCCGAGCAGGTGGTGGGTTCCCGTGGCGAGGTCGTCTACGAGCTGCGTGACGGCGTTCCCGTCCTGATCAAGACTGTCGACACCCCCGTGGTGAACGACGGGTCCGCCAAGCCGCTCAGCATCCACACCTTCATCGGCCGGCGCCCGGTGCTGGCTTTCGGCAACAGCGACGGCGACCGGGCGATGCTGGAGTACACCACGGTGGGCAATCCCCGCCCGAGCCTGGGTCTCCTGCTCCACCACACCGATGCGGAGCGGGAGTATGCGTACGACGCGAACCCGCCCAGCACCGGCCGACTGGTGCGCGCCCTTGCGGAGGCCCCACGCCGAAGCTGGGTGGTGGTGGACATGCGGCGTGACTGGGACCGGGTGCTGGCTGAACCCTCACCAAGCTGCGCACCGGCACCGGCATGATCGGACGGTCCCTCCGATCCCACCGCGCCGGATCCAGGACGCCGCTGCCCGTGAGGCGCGGGATCTGCTCTGGGCCCGGCGGCGGGCTCCACGATCGGCAGCGGGAAGTGCTCCCCCAACACTCGCGGCTACAAGTGAAGGGCATCTGACCCTGGTGGGGCTCCAGCGCGTGACCTGGCATCAGCCCTCAGGCGGGCTCCTGGGCACTCACCTCAGAGTGCAGGATCGCCAACAATCTGCTGGTGAAGCTCCTGGAGCTTCTTCTTGTTGTTGTGCTTTCGTTGCTGCTGCATCGGCTTCATGGATTGTTCATGGCTTGGTGCCACGTGCATCAGCCAACAGCAGTGATGGTGCTCGCTGCTGTTGGCTGAGAACAGTCCGATGTCCATCGCGTATGGGCTTACCTGTGCAGGAGAGGCCTTGGTGACAACCTCAGGCAGCCCTTCATAGTCTCCGCCGTGCATGGCGCCAAGCACACGTAAGCCCGCTAGTTGGCAACCTGTAGATTCGGGCATGGAGCCCTCCATAGGCTCTGCAGTTTGAGCGCCTGATCGTTATCCCCCTTGGATGTCAGCTGATTCACCGACAGTTGAATCCGTTCGCAGTCGACCTGTTTCTCTAGCCTGATTCGCTGCGCTCTGAGATCCTGGAGTTCCTTTTCCGCCTGTTGGCGCCTTGCCTCCTGCTGGGTGGCTGAACCCTGACGCAGACTCGTTTCTGCATCAGTCTTGGCAGCGGCTGCTCGTTGTGAGTGGGGTGAGGGGCTTCACCGCCTGCCAGCACTCCAGCCTCGGCCATGGCCGGGGAATGGGCTGTGTAGGCGGGCATCAGGTCCGGCCGATCGACGAAGTTCTGCGCGCTTTCATCGAAGAGAACTGCGTCCTGCATCGTCTTCAGAGGGAGGAACACCTTCATGGCGAACGCGGAAGAGCGATGACGGCACCACAGGCTCCCCCAGACGGCTCAACCCACCAGGCTGGCTGCGGGGAAGATCAGGTACTCCAGGAAGAAGAGCTTCCAGATCAGCTGGTAGAAGGCTTTCGTCTGCTCGTCACGCAACACGTCCACTGAGATGCTGCGGATCCACATCACGATCAGCAGGAGCAGCTGGCTGAGGGTCAGGAAGCCCCGGTGGATGGAGGGCAGGGCACCCGAAAGCGCAAGAACGATCATCAGGCCATAGCTGGCGGTGATGATCCAGCGGCAAAGTCTGAACACCACGACTGGACCCAGCCGCACGCTGAGCGTGAAGATCTGGTGCTGGCGGTCGCCCCGGAGATCGGGGATGTCCTTGAACAGGGCAATGGCCAGCGAGAAGATCACCACGAAGGCCGAAAGGGCGATCACTTCCGGCGGGAGGATCAGGCCCGCGCCGCCACCGTTCGCCGGGGCAGCTGGGCTGAAGGAGGTGCGGAAGTGGGAGAAGAAGCCCACGTTCACAACCGCCCCCCGCACGCCCACGATGCAGAGGGCGGCCCATAAGGGAAAGCGCTTCAGGCGCAGGGGCCGGCAGGAATAGGCCGTTCCGATCGCCATGGCCACGATCACCGTGGCGAACAGGACCCGGCCTTGCACGGAGGCGAGCAGCAGGGCCAGACCGGCCGCGCTCACCACGATCAAGCGGCCCTGGCGCTGGCTGAACCTTCCGGAGGCCAGAGGCAGCTGGGGCTTGTTGATCCGATCGATCGCCACATCGGTGAGCTGATTGAGGCCAACGATGGCCACATTCGCGGCCAGTGCAGGCACCAGGGCGGCGACCACCAACGCCACGCATCGCAGCGGATCGATCCCAGCAGCCAGCGGCGCAGCAGGCGGCAGCACGAAGGCCAGGACGCCCAGCGCGATCACGCTCAGCAGGGTTCCCCAGATCGTGTGCGGCCGTGAGAAGGCCCAAAGAGCAGCGGGCCAACTCTGGGATGCGATCGGTGCGGGCGTGTTCATCGCGCCACCCCTACGGCTTCACAGCGGTCAGCAGGCCGTAGCGGATCAGACCCATGCGATACCCACTGACCATCAGAGGAATCGCCCTTGCCCCGAGCACCGTTTCCCAGCCAGACTTCAGCACCTCCAGGATCACCCTGGGCCGCAGGGCCGACTGAAGCACGTCTGCCCAGAAAGGAGCCACCGCTTCGGACCAGTCGGCCACCCGGATCTGGATGAAGTGGAGATCCGAGGCCATGCGTTCATAGGCTGGTAGTGAGATTGTGCCTGGAAGATGATAGAAACTGTAGATCTTCTGCAGATCCCGCCTCTCCCCAGCGCTCAGCGGTGGCGCGGGCGGCTCGCCATCCCGATGACACCAGGTGGCCAGCACAAGTCGGCCACCAGGCTTGAGCACCCGCAGACATTCCTGCAGAAATCGTCGTTTGTCCGGCATGTGCTCACCACTCTCCAGCGACCACACCAGATCGAATCGATCTGACTCGAATGGCATCGCCATGGCATCGGCCACCTCAAAGCTCACCCTCTCACTGGCTCCTGCTTGCCGGGCCCGCTCGCGGGCGCGTTCTCGCTGCACCGGACTCAGGGTGATGCCGATCACCGCTGCCATGTAGCGATCAGCCAGCTCCAGAGAGCTGCCGCCGATGCCGCAGCCCACATCCAGAATCGACTGGGGCCGCTGCACGTCACTCCACTCCAGAAGTCTGTCGATCAGGTCACGTTGCGCCACCCTGGGGCTGTCGACCTTCGCCAGTCCATCAGGGCCGTAGTAGCCATGGTGCATGTGCTCTCCCCAGACACGCTCCCAGATCCGCGAGGACTTGTCGTAGAAGATCCGGATCTTATTGGACAATCGCATCCATTCAGATCTGTCCATCGCGTCCGTGTCATCAACACCAGCAGTTCCCCGAGCTCCATCAAGTGCTTCCGAGTTCATGGCCATGGCGCTATTCTCAAGCCAGGCTAACGCAATCACCAGCCTGGCGTAACTCGTAGTAGCTTGGCTCCATGCCATACGAGCTCCCATGCAAGCCCTAGGTTCGGCGGAGCGCCCACAGGATTCGCATTCTGCGACGGCAATTCATCATATTCATTTCTATGTGCCTGATGCGTTTGCCAGCCAGGCATTCTTCTGTCGTGCCATCGGCATGACACTGGTGCGCCACGTCGAGAGCGCGGATTGCATCACCTGTTTGCTGAGGTATGGAAACACCTGGTTTCTGCTGTCCTCGCCCACAACGGCGTACGGTCCGATTGCCCGCTACCTGCAGGCCCACGCTCCGGGTGTCGCTGATGTCGCCTTGGAGGTCGATGATCTGACCACCATGCTCTCACGTGCAGCACCACCTTGCCTCGAACCTTCCGAGGAAGCCCCGGAGTCTCTGCGGCAGTTGGACGAACTGCTCGAGGGGGTCTCCCAGGCGCGATGGGGGTGGGTGCGGGGCTGGGGAAGCGTGAGCCACACGTTGGTGGAACGTTCACCCCTGGCACGCCGGTCCGTTCGGCATCGCTCCATGATTGATCATGTGGTGCTGAACGTTCCGGCCGGCGAGCTGGGTGCCGCGGTCAGCTGGTATGAGCACCTGTTCGGCTTCCAGCGGCAGCAGACGTTCCAGATCCGCACGACCCGCTCAGGGCTGCGCAGTCAGGTGATGCTGGCGGACTCCGGTGTGCTGTATTTCAACATCAACGAACCTGCCTGCGAACGCTCCCAGATCCAGGACTTCATCACGCTGAACCGGGGCGCCGGCATTCAGCACCTAGCCCTCCGCAGTGAACCTCTCCTCGAAACGGTGGCGCGGCTTCGCCAGCAAGGATTGCCGTTGTTGCCGGCGCCGCCGGCCTATTACCATCGTCTGCGCGAGCGGCTGCGCCAGCCTTCGAGGCCGAGCCTGCCCGAGCAGGAGCTGCAGGCCCTGAGAGAGTTTCAGATCCTGATCGACTGGCAGCCGGACCGGCCCGAGTCCGTGCTGCTGCAGATCTTTACCCTGCCGGTCTTCACCGAGGCTCTCTTCTTCTTCGAATTCATCGAACGGAGAGGGGCGGGGGCCCAGGGATTCGGAGAAGGCAATTTCCTGGCGCTCTACGAGGCGGTGGAAGCTGAACTGCCACCGCGTTAGCCATGCCGTTGCGTACTCCCCACAGCGGTTGCCACTGGGATGGAAAGCGCAGGCCCTTCTTCGAAGGCTGGTACTACCGGCTCACTCTGCCCTCTACCCCTTCGGCACCCGCTGACACGATCGCCTTCATGGTGTCACTGCAGACTCCTGCCGGATCCGCCAAGACTGAAACTCCGGAGGGATTCGGCGGAGCGGTTCAGATCCTCGGTCCCATGGAGATGATCGTCTGTCGTTTCTTCCCCGACCTTTCCACCTTCTGGGCCCACCGGGATCGACTCGGCCATGGTCAGCACCGCGAGGGTCATGATCCTGAGCAGGGAAGGCACGGGGAGTTTTATCGAGCCTCCGCCCACCAGCACGAGGGCTGCATTCTCAATCCCGCCACGGGCGAGGAGATTCGCTGGTGCTTTTCCGTGGAGCCCCGCTATGGCTGGGGAGCGCTGCATCGTCGGCAGCAATCCACGGCCGGTTGGCTCTCACGTTTTCCGATCTTCGAGCCTGGCTGGCAGGTCCTGATGGCCCATGGCTGGGCCAGTGGCTGGATCGACTGGCAGCAACCCTCTCCCTCCCCCGCGCACCTCCGTCGTCACTTCGATCGGGTGCCTGCCTATGCGGAGAAGAACTGGGGCGCCTCCTTTCCCAGCAAATGGTTCTGGGTGCAGTGCAACGCGTTCGAGCAGCATCCCGATCTCACCCTCACTGCCGCCGGCGGCATTCGCAAGGTTCTCGGCAGGAGAGAAAGCGTGGGTCTCGTGGGGATTCACCATCACGGCGTCTTCTACGAGTTCGTGCCCTGGAACGCTCGTGTGAGCTGGCACGTGGATCCCTGGGGCTGCTGGCGCATGTGGGCTGAGCAGAGACGCTATCGCGTGGAACTGCTGGGTACTTGTACCGATGCCGGTGTCATGGTGCAGGTCCCCACGGCTGCCGGACTTCAGTTCCTCTGCCGCGACACGACACGGGGAGAGCTGCAGCTGAAGCTGTGGCGCCGAAGGGGCTCGTCTCTCGAACTGGTGCTCGAAGCCAGCAGCCGTCAGGCCGGTCTGGAGGTGGGTGGAAGGGAGTGGTCCCTCCCCTGGGTAAAACTCTCGTGAACCGGTGTGCCCTTACGGCTCCGGTTGGTTGAGACTCTCCAGCAGCGGCGGCGGTCCCAGTTGCTCCAGCCGGAAGGAGCACCCAACGCTGGGATTGGGGCGCTGTGAGTAGAAGGGCGGCCGGAGTTCACGGCCTAGCTGACATGCGGCTGACGATCTCGTGCTTTCTCAGCCCGCAGCCCGCACGCCGCTGGGTGCGCGGAGGCATCGTCCAGGGTTCATGGAGGTGCACCGGCGGCACGGTCCGCAGCTCCGGCAGCCAGCGGCGCAGGAAGGTGCCGTCGGGGTCGTGGTCCTGCCCCTGCTTGATCGGGTTGTAGATCCGGATCGTGTTGATGCCGGTGGTGCCCGACTGCATCCGGCACTGGCTCCAGTGGATATCCGGCTCGTCGTCGAGGAACAGGCGGGCCCGCTCCAGCACCTCCTCCACCGCGCCGAGGCATCGCTCTGCCGCCACAGCTACGGCTCCACCACCGCCAGCGGCAGCACCGGATCCAGGCGGGAGGCCTCCTGCAGGGGCCGGTGACCCACGGTGCGCAGATCCCGCTGGAACCAGACGATCCGCACCGGGCCCATGGGCGCGACCCTAGAAGGCCCGGGTCCGCCGCCGCACCCGTGTCGACAGGCGTGCCGCGCTCGCCCATCATGACCTCGACAGGCCCCTCTTTCCCGGCGCACGCCGAATCAGCCGAACCATGGCCAGCCTCGACGGCAAGATCATCGTGGGCAGCGAGGAATGGTGCAGTTTTCCTGATGCGGGATTGCCCGCGATCAAGTGCCGGGTCGATTCGGGCGCGGCCACATCCGCCCTGCACGCCATCAACATCGTTCCGTTCGATCGGGATGGACGGCCCTGGGTGAGCTTCGAGGTTCATCCGATCCAGGGCGACCGCACGGTGGTGGTGCGCCACGAGGCCCCCGTGCTCGCCCAGCGGGAGGTGAGGAACACCAGCGGAGCGGTGGAGACGCGCTACGTGATCCGCGAGCGCATGGTGCTCGGCGACCAGAGCTGGGATGTGGAACTCACGCTCGCCAACCGTGATGCGATGGGCTACCGGATGCTGCTGGGCCGCCAGGCCATGGTGGGACGGATCCTGGTGGATCCGGCCGGCAGCCACCACCTCCGGGAGATCAGTCCCGAGGAATGCCATGCCCTCTATGCCCACGCCCGCAAGCGCAAGGACGGGCTGCGCATCGTGCTGCTGGCCAGCAACCCCGATCTCTACAGCAACCGCCGCCTGATCGAGGCCGGCGAGGAACGGGGCCATCAGATGCAGTTCCTCAACATCCGCCAGTGCTACATCCGCCTCGATCCCAGGAACCCCGAGGTGCACTATCGCGGCGGGGATGTGCTCGGCTCGGTGGACGCCGTGATCCCGCGCATCCGCCCCAGCGTCACCTTCTTCGGCTGCGCCGTCACCCGGCAGTTCGAATCCATGGGTGTGCAGGTGCTCAACACGGCCCAGGCGATCGCCGCCTCCCGCGACAAGCTCTTTGCCTCCCAGGAGTTCGTGCGGGCCGGGCTCAACATGCCCGTCACCGGTTTCGCCGATTCCCCGCTCGACACCGTCGACCTGATCCGCATGGTGGGTGGGGCTCCCCTGATCGTGAAGCTGCTCGAGGGTGCCCAGGGCCGGGGCGTGGTGCTCGCCGAAACCCAGAAGGCGGCCGAGAGCGTGATCAATGCCCTGCAGAGCCTCGATGCCAACCTGCTGGTGCAGGAGTTCATCAAGGAGGCGGGTGGTACCGACCTGCGCTGCTTCGTGGTGGGGGGGAAGGTGGTGGCCGCCATCGAACGGCGGGCGGCCGACGGGGAGTACCGGGCCAACCTGCACCAGGGCGGTTCGGCCCGGATGGTGCAGCTCGAGCCGGCCGAGAAGCAGATGGCCGTGAAGGCCTGCAAGGCCCTGGGGCTGGATGTGGCCGGTGTCGACATCCTCCGCTCTCACCGCGGCCCCCTGCTGCTGGAGGTGAACTCCAGCCCCGGGCTGGAGGGGATCGAAGGGGCCACTGGCCTGGATCTGGCCGGCAAGATGATCCAGAAGCTGGAGCGCAAGCTGGGCTGGGAACGCCCGCTGGCCGGCCAGGATGCCGCCACGGCCGACCCCGTCGACGCTGCTGCGGCGTCGCCGGCCTGATCGCGCCCCCCAGGGCGTCGCTCCCCATGCCCGTCGCCTCGGCCTACCTCGAACTCCAGGCGATCGAGGCCTGGCTCGGCCCGCGCCGCGTCTTCGAGAACCTCTCCCTGAATCTTCACCAAGGCGAGCACACGGTGGTGCTGGGGCCCAACGGCTCCGGTAAGAGTTCCCTGGTGAAGCTGATCAGCCGTGAGCTCTACCCCGTGGTGAAGCCCGGCTCCCATCTGCGGCTCTTCGGCAGCGAAACCGTGAATCTCTGGGAGTTGCGCGGCCGCATCGGCCTGGTGTCGTCCGACCTGCAGGCCGGCTACGTGGGCCGGGTTCCCGCGGCCCAGGTGGTGCTCTCCGGTTTCTTCGGCTCGGTGGGGATCGGCCGCAGCCAGCAGCCCGGCGCCGCCCAGCACGCCCGGGTGGCGGAGCTGATGGAGCAGTTCCACCTGAGCGATCTGGCGGAGCGGCCCTACGGCCAGCTCTCCGATGGCCAGAAGCGCCGGCTGCTGCTGGCCAGGGCCCTGGTGCACGATCCCGGCGTGCTCGTGCTCGACGAACCCACCAACGGCCTCGATCTGAAGGCGAAACACCAGCTGCTGAGGGTCCTGCGCCACCTGGCCCGCAGCGGCACCACCCTGCTGCTGGTCACCCACCAGATCGAGGCGATCCTGCCCGAGATCGAGCGGGCGGTGCTGCTGCGCAACGGCGAGGTGGTAGGCGACGGACCCGCCGGCGAGCTGCTCGCCGACGGCCCTCTCAGTGCCTTGTTCGACACCCCGCTGCGGGTGTGCGGCGCCGACGGCTATCGCCAGGTGCTGCCGGCGACCTGAGGAGCGGCTCCTAGAACCGCGCCATGGCGCTCACCTTGCCCAGCTTCTCGTCGTCGAGACCCTGGAGTTCCTCCAGTTCGAGCAGGCCCTCCTTCACCAGGCTGGCGAAGACAAACAGGAGGCCCTCCAGGCGGAAATCGAAGCGCCCCTCGATCTGGTGGCGCTGGATGCTCAGGAAGTCGTGCAGGCGCCAGATGGAATCGACCGACTGCAGCTCCTCGGCCTGTCGCCGCACGGCCGTGATCAAAGCCTGCAGGCTGCGGGCGTAGGCGGCATCGAAGGCGCGCCGCGCCACGGCCTGCTCCCCCTCACTCCAGACGGAAACACTCATGCTCATTTCTGGACGCTACCGCGCGAAGCCCACCGGCGCGAGCGGGTCGCGCCGGTGGGCGGTTGCCCCGGCCGGAGCCGTGGGCCGGGCGATCAGCGGGCGAACTTGAGCAGCTCGGCCGGCGAGGCCAGCAGATCGATCGCCACGAAGTAGATCTTGCCCTCGGGGTTGAGCAGGAAGCGCCAGGCCACGTTCATGCCGATCCCGGCGCCGAACCAGGGGGTCTGCACCTTGCCCGTCACCTTGATCTGGGTGAAGCCGCCCTCGCCGGGTTCGGAGTAGCCCCGCTCCGGCAGAAGCCGCAGGTTCTGGCAGTCCTCACGGAAGAAGCGCAGGATCGCGTCGGTGCCCACGATCGGTTTCTGGAAGGGAGGCTGCAGGGCGCCATCCGGCAGGAAGAGCTGGATCAGGTTGTCGAAGTCGTTGGCGTTCAGCAGGTCCATGTAGGCGTTCACCGTGGGGTTGATCACCCCCTCGATGAACACCTTCTGGCGCTGCTCCTCCGGCGTGGGGGCCACCACCGGCTCCATCACCCGCTGGCCCTCGCCCTTGGCCGGGTCGTAGCCCATGTCGGCCACGAAGTTGCGCAGCAGGGTGATCTGCTGCCCCTGCTCCACCGTCTTCACCGACGCCAGCACGGCGGCGGCGTTGGCGGAGAGGCGGTAGCCCTCGGGGATCGGGGCCACGATGCCGGCCGACATCCACTGGCCCAGCTGGTACCAGAAGCCCAGCTTGATGTTCACCGACCAGTTGGCGTAGGTGCGGCCGATGGGGGTGTCGCTGCTGTTGGCCAGATCGCACATCACCTGGCTCTGCTCGGCGAAACCCATCGCCTTGATCTGCTGGAGCACCGGCTCGGCGAACTGCATGCGGGCCGCTCCCGGGGCGGCGATGGTGATCGTGGTGCCCATCTCGAGGTAGGCGTACCAGATCAGGGCCAGCTGGTCTTCGGCACTGAGCAGGCGGAAGCGGGCGGTGATCGCCGGCACGTCGTCGGCCGAGAGGGTGTCCGGAAAGATCTGGGTGGCCTTCTCGAGCGTGAACATGGGCGGTTCCGTTTGTTAAGGAGTTTTACAGACTCTACGGCACGGCCCGCTGTTCCGAGGGCAAACTGATTTACTTGCCGGCTTTGCCGGGCTCGCCCGTGGCCTGGCCGGCCCCCATCCAGCTCCTCACCCTCGCCGGATGCGGCCTGGCGATCGGCGGTTACCCCCGCTTCCGCTACGACGGCCGTGGCGGTGGTGGCCTTGGTGAGCTCGGCCCTCCGGCGGCGGATGGCCGCCAGCCCCTCCGCTTCCCCGCCGCGGGGCTCGCCATTCCCGAACTGAACGCCCGCACCACCCGGCTGCTGGGGCTCCCCCTGCCGCCCGGCCTCTCCATCGCCATCGCCGCCGAGGAGCTTGCCGGCAGCTTCTGCCCCGCCAGCGGCAGCCTGCAGCTGTGCTTCCGGGCCCGCTTCCGCTTCCGCATCGCCGGCCTCTACCGGGCCCCCGATCTGCTGGTGAACACCGAACTCGGCACCGGTGCGCTGCGCAGCCGCCGCCATCACCTCGAGGGCCGGCCGATCGACGGCCGGGGCGAGGCACTGCTGGTGGGCGTCGCTGTGGTGCCCCCCAGCGGCGACCGCTGGCTGGACCGTTTCCTCGGCCTGCCCGATGAGGCCCTGGCCCTGCTCCGCTGCCGCCTCGCCTCCCCGTAGCCTGGCGGCCGTCGCCCTGCCCCCGTCCATGCGCTCCCTGCCGCTGAAGCTTGGCCCCGGCAGCGACCTGCGCCGCAGCCTGGAGCAGCTGGCCCGCGAGGAGGGCGCTTCGGGCTTCGTGCTGGGCGTGGTGGGCAATCTGGCGCGGGCGGCCTTTCAGTGCCCTGGGCGCCCCAGTCCCACCGTGCTGGAAGGGGATCTGGAGATCATCACCCTCAACGGCACGGTGTCGCCCCAGGGGGTGCACCTGCACCTGAGCCTCTCCGACGGGGACTGCCGGGTGTGGGGCGGCCACCTCGAGCCTGGCACCCTGGTGCTCAAGGGGGCCGACCTGCTGGTGGGCTTCCTTCCGGCGCCCGTGGCGGCGCCCCTGCCGGAACCGTCTCCCGCGGCGGAGCCGCCCCGGCCGCAGCCACGGGTGGAGATCGCTGTGGCCCGTGGCTGCCCCTGGTCGGCCCGGGCGCTGCGGATGCTCCGCACCCTGGGCATCCCCCATCGGGTTTGGCTGGCCGGCAGCGAGGCCGAGCGCCAGGCCGTGGCGCAGCGCAGCGGCCGCTCCACCTTGCCTCAGCTGTTCATCGATGGGGAGTCCATCGGCGGTTACGACGCCCTGGCGGAGCTCCATGGCCGGGGCGAGCTGGCGCAGCTGCGCTGACACCCAGCCGCTCAGGCCGGCAGGATCGCCTGCAGCCGGCTGCGGAAATCCCCCTTGGGCATGCCGCCCTTCAGCTCACCGTGGATGGTGAAATCCCCCTCCGGATCGCTCACCACCAGATAGGTGGGCCAGCCCATGCCCTCCTTCGAGGGGTACTGGGCCAGCAGCACCCGGCGATAGCGGCGGTAGGTGTGGGTGTCCTGCAGCATCACGCTCACGAAGCCACACCCCAGCTCCTCGCAGACCCGGGCGTCGTAGTGGCTCATCCGGTGGCAGGTGCCGCAGTCTTCCGAGCTGAACTTGAGCACGTGCACCATGGCCGGCCAGAAGGTTTCCGGGAAGCTAGCCCGAACCGGCCGCACCCTGGGCCGGCTGGGGGCGCACACGGGATGCCGGGGCGGCAAACAGCTCCCGCAGGGCGGCACGGCGACTGGCGGCCGGCTCGGCGGCGGCATTCCAGAGGCTTTCGTAATAGAAGAAGGCCGCGCCCAGCCCCCGCTCCCGGGCCGCCAGCACCTGCGCCCGGATCAGCTCCATCGGCACCGGTTTGGTCCGCTGGCCGGCCATGATCCCCACCGCCGTGGGAATGCGGCCACGGCTCTCGCGGATCTCCGGCCGGTCGATCTGGGGCAGGAAGCTGGCCAGATCCGGCCGGTATTCCTGCACGATCAGCTCATCGGCGATGCCGCGCCGCACCCAGCTCAGCCAGTCCTGCAGCTGATGCTTGTAGGCCAGGTCGTAGTAGTTGGGTGAGATCGACACGATCGCCTGCGGCTTGCGGGCCTTCACCGCTGCCCTCAGCCGGGCCATGAAGGCGGTGAGCCGATCGGCGCGCCACTTCACCCAGCCCGGATCCTGGGGACTGGCCGGCGGCGGCTTCTTGGTGTCGCGCGTGTAGAGGGCGATGGTGGTGGGGTCGTAGCCGAACTCCCGCGGCAGGCTCATGTGGTCGTCGAACTGGATGCCGTCGGCGTCGTACTGCGTGACGATCTCCAGCACCAGCTCGGTGATGAAGGCCTGCACCTCCGGGTGGAAAGGGTTCAGCCACACCACCTCCCCCGCTGCGCTCAGCGAGGTCTGCCCGCCGTCCCGCCGGCGGGTCAGCCAGCCGGGATGCTGGCTGGGCAGCTCCGAGCCGGGCGGCGCCATGAAGCCGAACTCGAACCAGGGGATCACCAGCAGCCCCCTGGCGTGGCCCTGCTCGATCAGATCCGCCAGGATGTCTTGCCCCTCCAGCCCCCGATAGCTGAACGACTGCAGCTTTCTCCGCCGGGTGACCTCGCTGGGGTAATAGGCGTAGCCACCGTTCCACACCACCGGGTAGAGCGTGTTGAAGTTCAGCTCGCTCAGCTGATTCACGGCCTCCCGCAGCCTGGCGCGATCACGCAGGGTGCCCATGTCGTTGCCGGTGAGCCACACGCCGCGGATCTCCGGGCCCGGCGGCGCCACGGCCGGCTGGGCTGCGGCTCCCGGTGGTCCCGCGGCCGGCAGGAGGCCCGTGAGGATCACCAGCAGCCAGGCCGTCAGGGCGAGGATGGGTAGGGTCCAGCGCGCTTCCCTCATGGGCTGAACCCGACCAGGGCGGCTCCTTGAACGCTAGCGGCGGCGCTCCGGTCCGATCCCGCCGCCCCCGAGCCGCGACACAGACTCAAGCGGATCTTGCCCGTAGATTGCCGGCGCTTGGCCCAGCCCATGGCCTTCGCCTCCGCCCGCGCCTACACCCTGCTCTCGGTGGCGGCGGCGGTGGCCACCATCGCGATCAAGACATGGGCCTGGCGGCTCACCGGTTCGGTGGGGCTCCTCTCCGACGCGATGGAATCCGGCGTGAACCTGGTGGCCGCCCTGGGCGCCTTCTGGGCCCTCTCGCTCGCCGCCAAGCCCGCCGACCGGGAGCACAGCTACGGCCATTCCAAGGCCGAGTACTTCTCCAGTGGCCTCGAGAGCGCCCTGATCGTGCTCGCGGCCCTCGCCATCATCCACGCCGCCGCCGGCCGGCTACTCCAGCCCCAGCCCCTCGAGCAGGTGGGGCTGGGGCTGGCGCTCTCTCTGCTCGCCACCGCCCTCAACGGCTTCGTGGCCTGGGTGCTGCTCGGTGCTGCCCGCCGCTTCCACTCGATCACCCTCCGCGCCGACGCCCACCACCTGCTCACCGACGTGTGGACCTCCGTCGGCATCGTGGCAGGCATCGCCCTGGTGAAGGTCACCGGCCTGCTGATCCTCGATCCGCTGATCGCCATCGCCGTGGCGCTCCAGATCATCGTCACCGGCTGGAAGCTGCTGCGCGAGACCGCCTCCGGCCTGCTCGACCGCTCGCTCCCCGCGGTCGATCTCGATCGGCTCGAGGCCCTGCTCGCCGGCCATGCCGGCGAGGGCATCGCCTTCCATGCCCTGCGCACCCGCGTGGCCGGCTCCCGCCGCTTCGTCTCGTTGCATGTGCTCGTGCCCGGCCACTGGAGCGTGCAGGTCGGCCATGACTTCTGCGAACAGCTCGAGGCCGAGATCGCGGCCGCTCTGCCGCGCACCCACGTCTTCACCCATCTGGAGCCGATCGAGGATCCCGCCTCCTGGGACGACCAGGGATTCCGCTGGGAGGACGCCTGAACGACGGCCTGCGGCGCCACACCGCGCGGCAGGCCTCAGCAGCCGATCACCCCGGCCTCCAGCTCCACCACCACGCCGATTCCCCCGTCCTCGGCGTGCCGGGCCACCACCAGCCGGTGGCTGCCACCCTCCAGCACGAAGGCATCGCGGGCCTCATCGAAGCAGGCCAGCCGCCGCAGCGGCACCGCCAGGCTCAGCCGCTCGCTCTGACCGGGCTCCAGCACCAGCCGCCGGAAGCCCACCAGGAACCGTGCCGGCCGCTCCATAGCCAGCCCCGGCGGCTCCACGTAGAGCTGGATCACCTCGGCGGCCGCCATCGCTCCCACGTTGCTCACCGTGAGGGCCACGCGCAGCAGCCCGCCCGCGCCGCATCCCTCCTCCAGCCCGGCCGTGAGCTCGCCATGGTGGAAGCGGCCGTAGGAGAGGCCAAAGCCGAAGGGGAAGGCCGCCCGATGGCCCTCGCGCGCCAGCCGCCGGTAGCCGTGCCAGAGGTCGTAGGTGATCCGCCGCGCCCGCGGATCGAACGGCGGCAGGTGCGCGGTGGCGGTGGGAACCGTGAAGGGCATCCGTCCGGAGGGCGACACCCGGCCCAGCAGCACGTCGGCCAGGGCGGCGCCGCCCTCCTGGCCCGGATACCAGAGCAGCAGGATGGCCGGCACGCGCCGGCGCCATCGCTCGCAGAGGATCGCCCCGCCGCCCATCAGCACCACCACCGTGCGCGGGTTGGCGTCCGCCATCGCCAGGATCAGCGCCTCCTGCTCCGGCGGCAGCTCCAGGGCGGTGCGATCGCCCGAGGCGAAGTCGCCCCTCGGCACGGCGGCGCCGAGGCCGGCGAAGCCGGCGATCGCCCCCGCCAGCCGCGACCAGAGCGGCTGCAGCCGCTCGCGGCCGAAGCGGCGTAGCAGCGGATCGGGCGGAGGCATCTGGCGCAGGATCGGCGCGATGTCGCCGGTGTGGATGTGCTCGCCCTCGTCGCGCCAGTCGAGCCCCACCACCACCACCGCCGCCTCGCACGCGCTCGCCAGGGCGGCGGCGGCGGTCCGGTCGCGTCCGTCCGCGTGCTTCACCGCGATCGCCGGCGCAGCGGCGCGCAGCCCCGCCAGCGGCGTCAGCACCGTTCCCGCCGCGGGCCGGGTGTCCGACGAGCCCCGGTCGCCCAGATTGGCCACCGCCGCCAGCCGCCCCACCATGGCGATCGAGCGCACTCCGGCCAGTGGCAACACCGCTCCCTCGTTCCTGAGCAGCACGATCGACTCGGTGGCCGCCTGGCGGGCCAGGGCCCGGTGCGCGGCGCAGCCCCGCAGCGAGGCCGGATAGGCCGCCGCGCCTGCTGCTGCGGCCGGCACGGACAGCTGGGCCCGCAGCAGGCGACGCACCGCATCGTCGATCCGCTCCTGCGGCAGCTCCCCACAGGCCACCGCCTGCGGCAGGCAGGCCTCGAAGATCATCCGGAATGGCATCTCCAGGTCCTGGCCGGCCAGCACCGCCCGCACGCCGTCGCGGACGCCGAAGATGAAGTCGGTGAGCACGAAACCCTCGAATCCCCAGCGCCGCTTGAGGATCTCCCCCAGCAGCCGGGGATGCTGGCCGCACCACTCGCCGTTGACGCTGTTGTAGGCGCTCATCACCGCCAGGGCTCCGGCCTCGATGCAGTCGCGGAACTGGGGGAGGTAGAGCTCGTGCAGCACCCGCGGCGTGGCCTGAACGTCCACCTGGAAGCGGGCGCTGTCGATCGAGTTGAGCGCGAAGTGCTTCACGCAGGCGATGGCGTGCCGCTGCACGCCGCGGCACATGGCGGCTCCGAGGGCCCCCACGTGCACCGGGTCCTCGCCGTAGCTCTCCTGGGCGCGACCCCAGCCTGGATGGCGCAGCAGGTTCACGCACACCCCGCCGAACAGGTTGGCGCCGAAGGAGCGGGCCTCGCGGGCCATCGCCGCCCCGATCCGCTCCTCGAGCTCGGGGTTCCAGCCGGCGCCGCGGGCGATCGGCACCGGGAAGGTGGTGGCGCCGCCCTCGAGCACCACCCCCCGCGGGCCGTCGACGAAGTGCAGCCCGCCGATCCCCAGCCGTGGCACCGCCCCGGCCGGCCAGGGGCGGCGGTGCGAGGCATCGCGCAGCATCGTGTCCGCCATGCCCGACCAGAACGGGGTGTCGCCGTCGAGCATCCCGAGCTTCTCGGCCAGGCTCAGCCGGCTCAGCAGCGCCGCCGCCTGCCGGGTGGCCGCGCGGTCCGCCACGCCGCCCGGCCTCACGGGGTGGCGGGGCGTCCGCCCTCCAGGTTGGAGCCCAGATCGGTCTCCAGGAAGGTGCGCACCAGCTCCGACATCGCGTTCACCCGGTTCAGGGCGATCCGCAGCGCCGGCAGGCTCACCGCCAGATCCTCGTTGGGATAGGCCCGCAGGAAGCCCACCGGCGAGAGCCTGCCGTTGCCGGCCTCCAGCCCCAGGATCGTGGCGGCCCGCAGCGCCGGCACCCCCACCGCCGGGGCCCGCAGCGGGTGGAGGATCCGGGCGACGCGCTCCAGGGCCACCACCCCGATGCGGGTGCCGAGCAGGCGGCTGGTGAGCACCAGCGGCAGGCTGATCTCCCGGTTCAGCAGCCGGGCCACGTCCGCCGGCTTCTGCCGGCCGAAGCGGAGCACGTCCGCCAGCAGCCCCCGCGCCTCGCCTGTGCGGGCCAGATGCTCCAGGTCGGCCACCGGGATCGAGCGGCGGAAGGCGCCGCTCACGAACACCACCTGCTCGGCGGCCCGCGCCGGCGCCACGGCCAGCGGCAGGCCCGCTCCAAGCCCGAGCACCAGGGTCAGCACGGCGGCGTGGCGGGCAGGGATGGACATGCTGAGCCGGCGTCTGTGCCGACCCTAGGAACGCTGCTCCTCTCCGCCCGCAGCTCGATAACGTCAGCTGCGCTGGCCGCGCCGGAGGGTGCTGTGTCCCGTCCCGCCCACCATCCCGCCCTCCGCTGGCTTCCGTTCGGCCTGGTTGGCGGCGCCGTGCTGCTCGCCGCTGGCCTTGCCCTGCGCACGTCGCTTGCCGATCCGCCGCAGGCCGCCGCCGCCACGGGCTCCTCCGCCAGGGAGCCGCTGGTGCCCGCCCTGCCCAGCGATCCGGCCCTGCCACGCGCCGCCGATGGTCGCCACTATCCCCTGGTGCCGGCCGATCCCGCTGCGCTGGCGGCCCTGCTGGCCTCGGTGGAGGCGGCGCTGCGCTCCCACGACACGCCCGCCGACGCCCTGCCGGCCCTCGGTCACCAGCAGCAGGTGATCTACCGGGTGCTCTCGCGCCGTCCCGCCCAGGCCGAGGCGGTGCGGCGGGCCCTGCCGGAGCGCTGGCGGCGGCCGTTCGATCTCCACCTCACGGCCCGGCGCGCCTTCCTGGCGATGCACCGCGGCCACCCCGGCATCGCCCTGCTGCCGGCCTGGCGCATCGTGCCGCCCGAACCTGCCGCCCAGCTCCTGGCCCACTACCGCAAGGCCGAGGCCGCCACCGGCATCCCCTGGCAGGTGCTCGCCGCGGTGAACCTGGTGGAGAGCGGCATGGGCCGCATCGACGGCGTGTCGGTGGCTGATGCCCGTGGCCCGATGCAGTTCCTGCCTACCACCTGGGCCCAGTCGGGCGTCGGCCGGGGCGACATCCGCGATCCCCACGACGCCATCCAGGCCGCCGCCCGCTACCTGGTGCGCCGCGGCGGGCTGCGCGACATCCGCCGCGGACTGTGGGGCTACAACAACAGCGACCACTACGGCCGGGCCGTGCTGGCCTATGCGGCCCTGCTCAGGGACGACCCCCACGCCTACACCGGTCTCTACCACTGGGAGATCCACGTCGCCACCAGCGCCGGCGACCTCTGGCTGCCGGTGGGCTACGCCCAGAGCCGGCCGATCCCGGTGGGCACCTGGCTGCGGCAGTTCCCCGCCGGCGCAGCACCCCTGGTCAACAGCCCCCCGCCGGTGGAGCACGCCCAGCGGAAGGGCCCCGGGTGAACCACCACCCAGGGCCCCTGCCCGAAGGCACCGGCATCGTGACATGCGGCTCCGGGCCCACTATGGCTCGCCGGCCGGGCCATCGCCATGCTGGAGGGAGCCCGCGCCGGCCCCGGTCATGGAGATCAACCACCCTGTGCCCCAGCACCTCAGCCCTGAGGAGCAGGCCCTGCTGGTGCGCTTTCGCGAGCGCCTGCACGAGCGGCTCGGCATGGGCGTCCGCCTCACCGCCGACGATGTCCGCCGCATCGTGGCGGGCATCCGCAGCCATCCCCATGCCAGTGCGGCGGTGCTGCAGGTGATGCGCGAGGAGGCCGCTGAGCAGCTGCCCGGCGGGCGGCTGCTCAGCTTCGACTGGGACTGAGCGAGGGACCTCAGCCCATCTCCACCAGCGTGACCCGTCCGCCGAGGCGCTGGATGCGGCGCAGCGCCTCGTTCAGCCGCGACAGCGGCACCTGCTGCACCACGTCGGCGCTGCGCACATAGGCGTTGTTGGCCAGTCCGGTGACCCTCAGCCGCACCACCCGCTCGGCGCCGGAGGCCGAGCTGCGGGAGCCGGCCGCCACCGGCAGCGAATGGAGCCGCTGGCTCTGGGAGGGGCTGTGCTGGGAGCCGCTGCGCAGATTCTGCTCAGTGCTGTCGGCCTCACCCGCCGCCACCCGGGCGCGGAACGGACCGGAACTGGCGCTCGGACCGGTCACCGGCATGGCACGGTCCTGGTGGAGGGCACGGCCCAGCCGGGAGTTGGTCTTGGCGGGATCGCCCTTCACCGAGGCGGCGGCACCGCGGGCCAGCTGCATCAGCCAGGAGAACTGGCGCCCCTGCTGGCCACGGGAGTAATCCCAGCCGTGCAGGTAGGGCACGGTCTCGCTGCCGAAGCGCTCCTGATACTCGGCGCTGTCGATGTAGGAGTCGATCTCGGCGTCATAGCCCTGCTCCTGCAGGATCGTGAAGTGATGCAGCATCTCGGCCTTGTTCTGCGGCGCACGGCCCAGCAGATGCTTGTGGTTCAGCTCGATGAACTTGTAGGGGTTGCAGTTCTCGAAGAAGCGGGAGCGGTAGAGCCCGCTCTTGGCCACCATCCGCACGAGCTCCTGCACCGAGAGCCGTCCGTTCTGGAACAGCGATTCGGCCACGCTCAGCCGCTCGCTCTCCATCACGTGCTGATGGCCCAGCACCTGCTGATACACGGCACGGAGAGTGGCGTTGCGGGCCTGGTGGGAATCGTCACGGCGATTCTCCTTGTCGCGGCCGTTGGCGAACCGTTCGATCCCCAGGAAGGGGGCTTTGACCAGAGTCATGGGGGAGGGGGGAGGGAGCAGACGTGTGGGGCAGCACGGCCCGCCCATGCGCCGGCGCGCCGGTACCCGTTCCGACTCTGATCCCGCTCCATGTCAGCGGTTCCTGATCTTCACAGCTCTCAAGAGTTCCGACGGCCTAGGCCGCGGCGACCACCCCACGGCCCAGCAGCGCATCGCGGGCGCCGTTGATCGCCTGCATCGTGCCGTGTTCGCCGCCGCGATCAGGGTGGTGCTCCGCTGCCGCCCGTTTCCAGGCCCGCGTCACAGCGGCAGCACTCAGACGGCCGGCCAGTGGCAATCCCAGCCGCCGCCGGGCCTGCATCGCTTCGAGATCCGGGCTGCGGCCCAGTGGCTGCCGGTCCTCGGCGCTGAGGCCCGAGCCGCGGCGTTTGCGCCCCTTGCCGCCGGGATGGGCCATCGGCCTGCGGGGCCCGAACCCCTTCCCGCCCTCCGTCCGCGTCCCGCCGTCGGCCCCGCTCTCGGCGGCGGCCGGTGCGGCTCGCCGGGTCAGCGCCGGCGCGCCTCGTTCGTGTTGGCTCTGAGACATCGGCTGTAGGAGCGGAGGTGCTCAAGCTTCTTCCATCGCGCTCGCGCGGCGCGTGCCCATCCCTAACCTGCAACGCGTTCGCGCCCCCCCGTCCATGTCGTTGCTCGACGCCCGCCAGGGCAGCACCGACGAGGCGCTGGCACTGTTCGATGCGCTCGATCCCGTGGATCTGGCCTTCATGAAGGGCCGCTGGAAGGGCAGTGAGATTCGCACCGGCCATCCGATGGACGGCTGGCTGGAGGCCTCCGGCTGGTTCGGCAAGGAGTTCGTCGATCTGGAAACCGTCCATCCCCTGCTGTTCCAGGTCGGCGATGCGCTGGTGCGGGTGGCGCCCCATCCGCTGGCGATGCGCTGGCTGCGGCGCTTCCCTTTCCTGCAGGCCCCGCTCTGGAGGCCCCTCCTGCGGCTGGCGATCGGCCTGCAGCGCACCGAGGCCTCCCAGGCCCGGCTGCGGATGGTGGAGACCCGCGGCAAGGTCAGCGCCGCCATGCTCTATGACGCCCTGCCGGTGGTGGATTCCTTCCGCCGCATCGATGCGGACTCCGTGCTCGGGATCATGGATGAGAAGGGCGTGCCCCAGCCCTTCGTGTTCCTGCTGCAGCGCTGCTGATCAGGACCGACGCCAGAGCAGAGCCTGGCCGTCGCACCCGAAGCCCATGGCCCGGTAGAGCTCCACCGCCGCCCCCACTGCCTGCAGCACGGTGCGCCGACCGCCCAGGGCTGCCCCGCTGGCGATGGCGGCGCCGCTCACCGCCCGGCCCAGGCCCCGCCGCCGCCAGGCCGGGTCGGTGCCCACCCAGGAAATCCCACCCACCCCTTCGCGCACCTGCACCGCCGCCATCGCCAACACCGTTCCGTCCTTCACCACTCCCTGGGTGAGCGGTGCGCCGGGGCCGGAGCGCTCGAGGCAGGCGTCGGCGGCCAGGGCCGCCAGGTTGGGGGGCAGACCGAAGCAGGCCTCGAAGGCGGCGATCAGCGGCTTCCGCCAGCTTCGGTCGAGCGGCTGCAGCCGGCCCCCCGGCAGGGCCGCCGCCACCCGTCGCCCGGGGTCGGCGGTGGCCGCCAGCAGGGCCGCGGTCTGGGCCGAGAGCAGGAAGGCCGGGGGCGAGGGTTCGAAGCCCAGCTCCTCCAGCAGCGCCGCCTGAACAGCGGGCTGCTGGTCGGGCCAGAGGAACCAGCGACAGGGCAGGCCCCTCTGGTGGAAGCGCTCCGCGATCCAGGCCGTGCGACGGCGATCGGGCGGATCACCGCCGCTTACCACGCTGTTGACGAAGGGATGGCCGATCGGCGCCTCCAGCCAGCAGGCTGACTCCTGCTCCCGCCAGTGACCGCGGCCTCCGTCCAGGGCGATGAAGCTGGCCGCCATCAGCTGGCGGGCTTGACCCAGCCGTTCCCGGAGCCCCGGTGGGCTCATGGCTGGCTTGCGGGTCCAGTTCCTGCACCTGCGGGCTCGTCCCGGAGGCGCTCCGCTTCGGCGGGGCCGAGGCGTTGGCCGGTGGGCCCGAAGGCCACCCAGCGCACCTGCTCGATTCTTCCCAGCACTTCGGCGGGTCCGTTTCCCACCCGGGCCTGCACCAGGTCGGGCCGCCCGGCCAGCACCTCCAGCCCCCGCTCGAGCGAGAAGCGAGCCTTGCCGTTGAACAGACCGCGGAAGAGCGACTTGCCGGTGCCGTCACGCACCTCCAGCCAGCTCGGCTGCTCGCCGCTGAGCTCCAGGGTGCCGGCCGGCACGGCGGCTCCGGCACCCTGGCTGCCGGAGACGGAGCGGGCCTTGCCGGCCGTCGGGGCCGGCGCCCGGCCCGGGCTCAGCTGCTGCCAGCCCCAGGCCAGGCCGGCGACGGCGACGAGCGCCAGGGTGATCCAGGTGGCTCTCCCAGCTCGCAGGCCACCCGCCATGGATCCCTCACGAGCGTGGGCTGCTGGCGGTTGCGGCGCAACCGTCGCCGCGGCGGCCGGTGCCGGCCGGGGAGGGGCGCTGAAGCCGGCTCGGGCAGGTTGCCGCGGGTTCCCGGGCAGCTCCAGATCCACCAGTGGATCCACCAGGGCATCGGCATCGAGTCCCAGGCTGCGGGCCACGCGACGGGCCTGGGCCAGCAGGTAGATGCGTTCCGGCAACCGGGTGTGGTCGCCGGTTTCCAGGGCCTCCAGCCGGTCCGGGCTGAGGAAGTTCTGCTCCGCCAGCACGGGCAGCGCGATGCCCCGGGCCTCGCGCGCCTCGCGCAGCCGTCTGCCGAGGCTGACCAGTTCGGGCAGGCGGTCGGGCCCCGGTGGATCGGAGGATGCGGCGGTGCTGTCGATCACCCGGAACTTCCCAACGGCACGCGAAGCGCCATCCTAGGGCCCCGCTTTCGCCAGAACCATTGGAGGGACAGGGATCTGGCCGATGCGGCAGGTGGCCCGATCAGTAGAGACGGCTGAGGACGAAGTCGGGCAGGCCCTGCAGGGCCGTGCGGGCAACCGAGGGTGGCAGCCAGTGCAGGGCATGGCCTGCCTCGCGGGCGAAGCCTTCGGCCAGGGCCCGGGAGCGGGGGATCGCCTCGCAGCCCCTCACCAGCTCCAGTGCCTGGTCGAGGTCGCCCGGTTCGCAGAGCTCCCGTTCGATCAGCCCGGCTAGGGCGGGCCGTTCCTCCAGGGCGTAGAGGACCGGTGCCGTGAGGTAGCCGGCCGCCAGATCGCTCGCCGCCGGCTTGCCCAGCTGCTGGTCACTGCCGGTGAAATCGAGGATGTCGTCGACCACCTGGAAGGCCAGGCCCAGCTGGCGGCCGAAGCGGTAGAGCTCATCGAGGCGGGAGGCCGGAAGGCCGCTGAGCACGCCGGCGGCTCGGGAACTGTTGGCGATCAGGGAGGCGGTCTTGCAGTAGCTCTTTTCGAGGTAGGTCTCGAAGCTCTGGCCGGTGTCGTAACGGAACAGGCCCTGGCGCACCTCGCCGTCGGCCAGGTCCATGATCACCCGTGAGAGCAGCTTCACCACCTCGAGGTCGTCGAGGTTGGCCAGGTGCCAGCTGGCCTGGGCGAAGAGGAAATCTCCCGCCAGCACCGCCAGGCGGTTGTTGAAGCGGCTGTGCACCGTGTCCACGCCGCGACGGGTGGAGGCCTCGTCCACCACGTCGTCGTGGACGAGCGAGGCGGTGTGGATCATCTCGGTGATCTCCGCCAGGCGCCGGTGGCGGCTGCCGAGCTCCCCGTCCGGGGAGAGCGCACGCGAGAGGAGCAGCACGATGCCGGGGCGGATGCGCTTCCCGCCGGCACTGAAGAGGTGTTCGGCGGCGGCCTGGAGGATCGGATGCCCGGCTCCGATCAGACTGCGCAGATCGCTCAGCAGGGTTTCCAGGTCGTGCTCGACCGGCTGGAGCAGCTCTGCAACGGTGGCCATGTCTCCCGCCCTGTCAGCCGATCCTAGAAGGCGCGCACGGCCGACTGAGACGGCGTCAGGTGGACCTGCTCCACCTGCGGCTGCCATCCCAGCCAGGGGGCGGCGGCACGGGCGAAGGCTTCCGGATCGCCGGTGACGCAGAAGCGACCCTGCTCCGTCGGCACCCGTCGCGCCTGGAGTTTGCAGCAGCCTTCCTCGGGAGCGGGCCGGCGACCCAGGCGTTCCCCCAGCCGATCCACCGCCGCCTCCGCCGGATCCACCAGCTTCACCTCCGGTGGCAGCAGGTCGCGCAGGAGGGTTTCCAGCAGGGGGTAGTGGGTGCAGCCCAGCACGATCGCCTCCACCCGGGCCGCCAGCAGGGGCGCCAGATAGGCCGCCGCCGCCGTCCGCAGCCGCGGATCCAGCAGATCGCCCGCCTCGATCAGCGGCACGAAGGCCGGACAGCCCATCTCCACCACGTGGGTGCCGGGGCGGGCGGCGCGCAGGGCCCGGCCGTAGGCGCCGCTGGCGGCGGTGGCCGGCGTCGCCAGCACCCCCACCCGATCGTGTCCGAGCTGGCTGGCCACGCTGTCGATCAGGCCCAGCACGGGCAGGGCAACCCCCGCCTCGGCTTCCGCCACGTCGAAGGCCAGGGCGTTGGTGGTGTTGCAGGCCATCAGCACGGCCCCCACCTGCTGCTGGCGGAGCCAGCCCACCACCTCCGCCGCGATCGTGCGGATCTCGGCCGGGGACCGCTGCCCGTAGGGCACCCGGGCCGTGTCGCCCAGGTACACGAAGGGCAGATCGGGGTGGCGCTCCAGCAGGCGCCTCAGCACCGTCAGGCCCCCCACGCCGCTGTCGAGCAGGCCGATCCGTGCCGCCATCACGCGCCCCCCATCACTCGCCACCCAGGTAGCGGAGGATGCCGCGGCTGATCGCCTGAGCCAGCCGCTGACGATGGCTCGGGGTGGCCAGTCGCGGCGAGTCGATGTCGCCCGTGACGAAGCCGGTCTCCACCAGGGCGGCAGGCATCACCGTGCGGCGGATCACGAAGAAACGGCCCTGCCGCACGCCGCGGTCGGGGCTGCCCGGCGACACCGCCAGCACCTCCTCCTGGATGGAGGCGGCCAGGGCGCGGGAGCGGGGGCTCTGGAAGTAGAAGGTCTCGATGCCGTTCACGTCCGGTCGCGCCATGCTCAGGGCGTTGGCGTGGATGCTGAGGAAAGCGTCGGCGCCGCTGCTGTTGGCCAGCGACACCCGAGGCGGCAGGTCGACGTCGATCTCCGAGGTGCGGGTGAGCACCACCTGCACGCCGCGGGCCTGCAGCAGACGCGCCACCTGCAGGCTGATGTCGAGCACCACGTCGGTCTCGCGCAGGCCGCCGATGCCCACCGCTCCGGGATCGGGCCCGCCATGGCCGGGGTCGATCACCACCCGGAACCGGCCCCGTGGCACGGCCGGCAGGCCGCTGGCCGACATCGGCGGCTGCCGGCTGAAACCGGGCGTGAAGCCCGGGCTCGACCGCCAGGGCACGGTGGCGGCCTCCACGTCGCCCTCGCCGATGGTGCTGAGGCTGCCGGCGGGCAGCCCCCGCAGCTCCAGCCGCCATCGGTCACGGGCCGTACCCACCAGCCGCATCTGGCGGGGATCGAGCCGCACGCCGGGGCTGAACTCGAGCACCAGGCGGGTCGTGCGCGGGTCGGGCTTGCCGATCCGCACCTGGCGCAGGGCACCATTGCCCCGCAGGCTGCGGGTGCGGATCGGGGCGCCGGGCAGGTCGATCCAGATCCGCGGACCCATGCCGCCCCGACCGGCCTCGTAGTAGGCCTCCAAGGGGATGGAGGGGGAGGTGCGCAACTCCAGCACCCCTTCGCTGCTGACGCGCCAGGCCCCCAGAGCGCTGGCCGCCTTCGCCGGCAGGGCGGCGATCAGCAGGGAGGCCTGCAGCGCGCCGGCCAGCAGGACGGCGCCGAGCGGCCGAAGCAGCGGTTGGCGTGGCATCCGCAGGGTCAGAACAGCGAGGGACGGCGGTGCCGGAGGCTGGGCATCTGGGCCCGTACCCGCTGGCCATGGGCGGGATCGACCGGGGCTACCGCCAGGCCCACGCCCAGGCCGGCGTCGGCCAGCACCGTGCCCCAGGGATCGATCACCATGGCGTGTCCGTGGCTCTGGCGACGCCCATAGTGCAGCCCGGCCTGGGCCGGTGCCAGCAGGTAGGCGGTGTTCTCGATCGCCCGAGCCTGCAGGAGCACCTGCCAGTGGTCCTTGCCGGTGAAGGCGGTGAAGGCGGCCGGGATCAGGATCAGTTCGGCTCCGGCGCCAGCCAGGTGGCGGTAGAGCTCGGGGAAGCGCACGTCGTAACAGATCGAGAGTCCGATCCGGCAGAGTCCCGGGGCGTGCACCACGGGCGGCAGTTCCGCACCCGGCTGGACCGTGGCCGATTCCCGGTAGGTGTTGCCGTCCGGCAGATCAACGTCGAAGAGATGGATCTTGTCGTAGCGCGCCAGCAGCTGTCCGTCCTTGCCCACCAGCTCGGCGCGGTTGTAGGTGAGCCGCTCGCCGGCGGGTACCGGGAAGCCGCCGCCCAGCAGGGTCACCTGGTAGCGGCGCGCCATCGTCACCAGGAAGCGGCTGCAGCGCTCCGCCAGGGTGGGCGCCAGCTCCAGGCGCCGCTCGTCGTCGCCCATGAAGGCGAAGTTCTCGGGCAGGCCCACCAGCTCGGCGCCGCGGCGGGCGGCCAGTTCGATCTGCTCCTCCGCCGCGGCGAAGTTCGCATCTGGATCCGGCGTGCTGGTGAGTTGCAGCGCGGCTGCCAGGAAGCTCGTCACCGGGGGTGGGATGCAGTCGGCGGAACTGTAGGGGAGGTGCCCGGCGACACCAGGTCCTGCCCGGACGGGGGATCAGCCGGCGCGCAGCACCCCGGGTTCGGCCTGATGGGGCACCACCTCCAGCGTGTCGAGGTCGGCGCAGCAGCGGAAGTCGGCGTCGTGATCGCCCAGGGCGATCAGCCGCTGACCGTGGGAGGCCGCCCGCAGGCAGGCCTCCGGTTCGTCCTTCCAGCGCTCCCAGAGCGCCAGCGCCGCCAGGGTCTCGTCGTTGCCGGCGGCCACGGCCAGGCCCGCGGCCGGCCCCGCCTCCAGCAGCGCCGCCGTCACGGCACCCGCCGCCAGGCTGTCCTCGAGGGAATAGTCGCCCTCCCAGCCGCTGCCCACGATCCACACCCGCTCCGCCGCCGCCTCCAGCAGCCGCCGGGCCACGGCCGCCCGGTTCGGCAGGCAGGCGGTGAGCAGCAGGGGCACGGCCCGTACCCGATCGAGCGAGCGGGTGCCGTTGGTGGTGCTCATGAAGATGCGCTTGCCGCCCACCAGCTCGGGCGTCACCGCCAGGGGGGAGTTGCCCAGATCGAAGCCCTCCACCCGTTGTCCGCCCCGCTCGCCGGCGGTGAGCCGCTTCTCGGCCGGCCAGGCGGCGGCGGCGGCCTTGAGGGCGTCGAGATCGGCGAAGGCCTGCACGGCCTCGGCCCCGTTCGCCAGCGACCAGGCGATGGTCGTGGTGGCGCGCAGCACGTCGATCACCACGGCGGCGTCGGGCCCCCCTTCCACCGCCGGTCGCAGCTCGGGCACGCATTCGGAGGTGTGGAAGTAGGAGATCTGCACGGACGCGGCGGGCGGGGAGGGTGCGTCACAGTAGGCAGCAACGGAAACGGACGGATGGCGGTCACCCTGCCGCGCAGCGCCACGCGCGACCTGCGGGGCTTTCTCGCCCTGCTCGAGGAGCGGGGCCAGCTGCGGCGGATCACAGCTCCCGTCGACCCGGATCTGGAGCTGGCGGCGATCGCCGACCGGGTGCTGGCCCGCGGCGGGCCGGGCCTGCTGTTCGAGAATGTGATCGGCAGCTCGATGCCCGTGGCGGTGAACCTGCTCGGCACGGTGGAGCGGGTGGTGTGGAGCATGGGGATGGAGCGGGCCGAGGAGCTCGAGGAGCTCGGCAGTCGCCTGGCCCTGCTGCAGCAGCCCCGCCCCCCCAAGGGTCTGCGCGAGACCCTGCGCTTCGGCAGCGTGCTCTGGGACGTGGTGCGCGCCCGGCCCGACCTCGATCTGACGCCCCCCTGCCGCCAGAAGGTGTTCCGCGGCGATCAGGTGAACCTCGACGCCCTGCCCCTGCTGCGCCCCTGGCCCGGGGATGCCGGCGGCGTGATCACCCTGGGGCTGGTGATCACCAAGGATCCGGAAACCGGTGTGCCCAACGTGGGCGTGTACCGCCTGCAGAAGCAGTCGCCCACCACGATGACCGTGCACTGGCTGAGCGTGCGCGGCGGCGCCCGTCACCTGCGCAAGGCGGCGGCCCTGGGCCGGAAGCTGGAGGTGGCGGTGGCGATCGGGGTGCATCCGCTGCTGGTGATGGCGGCGGCCACCCCGATTCCGGTGCAGCTGAGCGAATGGCTGTTCGCCGGTATCTACGCCAAGGAGGGCGTCCGACTGGCGAAGTGCAAGACGGTGGATCTGTCGGTGCCCTCCCACAGCGAGGTGGTACTCGAGGGCACGATCACCCCCGGTGAAGAGTTGCCCGACGGTCCCTTCGGCGATCACATGGGCTTCTACGGCGGCGTGGAGGCCTCACCGCTGATCCGCTTCCAGTGCGTCACCCAGCGCCGCGATCCGGTCTTCCTCACCACCTTCAGCGGCCGGCCGCCGAAGGAGGAGGCGATGCTGGCGATCGCCCTCAACCGGATCTACACGCCGATCCTGCGCCAACAGGTGCCGGAGATCGTCGATTTCTTCCTGCCGATGGAAGGGCTCAGCTACAAGCTGGCCGTGATCGCCATCGACAAGGCCTACCCCGGCCAGGCCCGCCGGGCGGCGATGGCGTTCTGGAGCGCCCTGCCCCAGTTCACCTACACCAAGTTCGTGGTGGTGGTCGACAAGGAGATCGCCATCCGTGATCCCCGCCAGGTGATCTGGGCGATCAGTGCCCAGGTGGATCCGCAGCGCGACCTGTTCGTGCTGGAGGACACCCCCTTCGACACGCTCGACTTCGCCAGCGAACGGCTCGGCCTGGGGGGGCGCCTGGCGATCGACGCCACCACCAAGATCGGGCCGGAGAAGCGCCACGACTGGGGCGAGCCGCTGCGCCGCCCGGCCGCGATGGAGCGCCACCTCGATCAGCGCTGGCGCGAGCTGGGCCTGGCCGACGTCGACGCTTCCGATCCTGATCCCACCCTGTTCGGCTACACCCTCGAGCACGTGCTGGAGCGGCTGGCGGCCCGGCCCTGATGCTGCGCCGGAGCGGCCTCTACGCCATCCGGGCCCTGCTGGAACTGGCGGTGGATCCCCTGGCCTGGTGTTCGGTGAGCCAGATCGCCGCAGCTCAGGGCATCCCGGCGCCGATGCTGGAGCAGCTGCTGCTGCGGCTGCGCCGCGCCGCGCTGGTGGAGGCACGGCGCGGGCGCTCCGGCGGCTACCGCCTCGCCCGTCCGGCGGCCGCCATTCCCCTGGCCGCCGTGCTGCAGGCGGTGGATGCCGATCCGGCGCCGTTCCTGCCCGTGCCGGATCCGGACGGCCCCGGGCCCGATCCCGGTGGCCTGCCGGCGCCGGGGCTGGCGGGCGAGCGGGTGGCGGCGGCGCTGGAGCGGCGGCTGCGGCTGGCGCTCCAGCGGGAACTGGCGGCCCTCACCCTCGAGGAGCTGCTGTTCGACCTGCGCAGCTGGCAGGAATGCCTGCGGGAGGACGGCGGGCTGATGCTCGGCTGATCAGCCCAGGTAACTGGCCTGCAGGGCCGGATCGGCCCGCAGGTCGGCCGCGCTGCCGCTCAGGCGCACCACACCGGCCTCCAGCACCACCGCCCGGTCGGCGATCGCCAGGGCCGCGCTGGCGTTCTGCTCCACCAACAGCATCGAGAGCCCGCCGGCATGGAGCCCCGCCAGGGTGTCCATCACTTCGGCCACCAGCTTGGGGGCCAGGCCCAGGCTGGGCTCGTCGAGCAGCAGCAGGCGGGGCCGGGCCATCAGCGAGCGGGCGATCGCCAGCATCTGCTGCTCCCCGCCCGAGAGGCTGCCGGCCAGCTGGCCGCGCCGTTCCGCCAGCCGCGGGAACAGGCCGTAGCAGCGCTCCAGATCGGCGGCGATTCCCTCGCGGTCGCGGCGGAGGATGGCGCCCAGCTCCAGGTTCGTGGCCACGCTCTGGCGGGCCAGCACCCGCCGTCCCTCGGGGCAGTGGCTGATCCCCAGCCGCACGGTGGCCTCGGTGGCCACGGCGGCCAGGTTGCGTCCCTGCCAGCTGATCGTGCCGGCCGTGGCCGGCACCAGCCGGGAGATCGCCCGCAGGGTGGTGCTCTTGCCGGCGCCGTTCGAGCCGAGCAGGGCCACCAGCTCTCCTGGCCGGATCACCAGATCCAGGCCGTTGAGGGCGTGGATGCTGCCGTAGCGCACCGCCAGGCCGCGCAGTTCCAGCAGGGGAACTCCGCTCACCGGCCGCTTCCCAGATAGGCCTCGATCACCAGCGGGTCGTTGCGCACCGCCTCCGGCACCCCCTCGGCGATCCGCTCCCCGAAATTCAGCACCGCCAGCCGATCGCAGAGCCGCATCATCAGCGGCACGTGGTGCTCGATCACCAGCACGGTGAGATCGAAGCGATCACGCAGCCGGCGGATCAGCGCGCTCAGCTCGTCCTTCTCGGCCGGGTTCATGCCGGCGGCCGGTTCGTCGAGCAGCAGCAGGGCAGGAGCGGTGGCCAGGGCGCGGGCGATCTCCAGCCGCCGCTGCAGCCCGTAGGGCAGGCTGCCGGCGGGCTGCGCCGCCAGGGGTGCCAGCTCGAGCAGCTCCAGCAGCTCCTGGGCACGCTGGCGAAGGTCGGCCTCACGCCGCCGGAAGGCGCTGCGGTTGAGCAGGGCGCTGGCCAGCGGTGAGCGGGCGCTGCCATGCAGCCCCACCAGCACGTTCTCCAGGCAGCTGAGCGGATTGAACAGCCGCAGGTTCTGGAAGGTGCGGGCGATGCCGAGCCGGCTGAGCCGGTCCGGCCCCAGCCCCTCCACCGGCTCTCCGCGCCAGCGGATCCGGCCGGCGCTGGGGGGCGTCACCCCCGAGATCAGGTTGAACAGGGTGGTCTTGCCGGCTCCGTTCGGGCCGATCAGCCCGTAGATCTGGCCGCGCTCCACCCGCAGCGACACGCGATCGAGGGCCTGCAGGCCCCCGAAGCGCCGGCTGACGCTCTCCAGCTCCAGCAGCGGCCGGCCGCTCATGGCTGCTCCGTGCCCCCGGCTGCGGCGGCGGCGGTGGAGGGCCTGAGCCGCCCCGGCAGCAGCGCCCGCCAGCGGGCGAAGCGCTCGGGGGTGACCAGCCCCTGGGGGAACAGACTCGGACCCACCAGGATCACCAGGCCGAACACGATCAGCCGCAGGTCGCCCACCGGCCGCAGCAGTTCCGGCAGCGCGGTGAGCAGCAGGCCGCCGAGCACCGGCCCCAGCCAGATCCGCGATCCGCCGAACACCACGAAGGCGAGGGTGGTGATGCTGGCGTCGAAGCTGCCCTGGCGGGCGTTCCAGGTGTTGAGGAAGTGGGCCGCCACCACACCGGTGAGGGCGGCGATCAGGGCACTGAGCACGAAGGCGGAGAGCTTCACCTCGCTGCTCGGGATCCCCATGCAGCGGGCTGCCAGTTCGTCCTCGCGGATCGCCGTCATGGCGCGCCCCAGCCGCATGCCCTCGATCCGGGCGCAGAGCCAGCAGGCCAGGGCCAGCAGCACGGCGGTGAGGCCCAGGTAGCCGGCGGGGCCATGGAACGGCTGGGGGATGCCGAAGATTCCCACCGCGCCGCCGCTCCACTCCAGGTTGAGGTTCAGTACCCGCAGGATCTCCACCAGGGCGATGGTGGCGATCGCCAGGTAGATGCCGCGCAGCTGGAGCACGGGCCGTCCCACCAGCAGCGCCACCCCGGCGGCCACCGCCGCGGCCACCCCCATCTCCAGCAGCAGCGAGGGCAGCGGATAGAGGCTGCCGCTGCCGCCCAGCACCGTCCAGCGGGTGGAAAGCAGGGCCGCCACGTAGCCACCGATCGCGTAGAACCCCGGCGTGGCCAGCGAGAGCTGGCCGCAGCGCAGCGGCAGGTACACCGAGAGGGCGAGCAGGGCGCCGAAGCCCATCTGCACCAGCAGCGAGAGATCGCTCACCTGGCCCGCCTCACACCTTGCCCGCCTGGGGCTGGCCCAGCAGTCCCTGGGGCCGCAGCAGCAGCACGAGGAAGAGGAAGGCATAGGCCACGCCGTCCTTGAAGCCGGAGAACTCGGACGGCACGAAGGCCTCCGCCATCCCCACGATCAGCCCGCCCAGCACGGCGCCGGGCACGCTGCCCAGCCCCCCGAGCACCAGCACCCCCAGACCCTTGAGCCCGTAACCGATGCCGAAGTAAGGGCCCGCAATGCTCACGCTCAGCCCCACCAGTCCGCCGGCCACCCCCGCCAGGAAGCCACTGAGCGCGAAGGCCAGCCGCACCATCCCCCCGGCGTCGATCCCCAGTAGCCGGGCGGTGAGCGGGTCCTCCGACACGGCCTGCAGCGCCTTGCCGCCGCGGCTGCGTTCCAGCCAGAGGGTGAGCAGCACCAGCAGCAGCGCGGCGATCGCCATGAGCAGCAGCTGCACCGTGCGCACCCGGGCTCCGCCCAGGCTCAAGGCCGCCGGCAGCGCGCCGAGGGTTTCGGCCGGGATCGAATAGCTCTCGGCCCCCAGCAGCAGCTGCACCAGATTCACCAGGATCACGCCGGCCCCGAGGCTGGAGATCAGGTAGAGGAGGGGTTCGGCCCCGCGGCGGCGCAGCGGGCGGAAGGCCGTGGCCTCCACCAGCAGACTCACACCGGCCGAACCGAGTCCCGCCAGCGGCAGGGCCAGCCAGAACGGCAGGGCCAGCGGCAGCTGCAGCCCCGCCAGGGCTCCGTTGGCGCTCACCGCCCCGCCGATCAGCAGATAGGTGAGGTAGGCGCCGATCGTGAACACGGCCCCGTGGGCGAAGTTGATCACCCCCAGCACGGAGAACACCAGGGTGTAGCCGAGCGCGAACAGGGCGTAGACCGCCCCCGCCGCCACGCCGTTCACCAGGATCTGCAGCAGGACATCCACGGCGCGGTTCTCGGCGGGCTCAGTTGAGCAGGGCGAAGCGGCCGTCGCGACCGCCGGGCTTCATCCGCACCTGGGCCACGTAGAAGCGCTCCTGCACCACCTCGCCGTCCGGGGTGAAGGCGATCGGTCCGAGCGGGGTGTCGTAACGGCCGGAGAGGATCTCCGTCATCAGCTCGCGGCGGGCTTCCGCCAGGGTCAGGCCGCCCAGGGGCCTGCGCCGCTCGAGCCGCTGCAGGGCTTCGACCACCACCTGGTAGGCGGTGAAGGCCTGGGCGGTGAGCTGGGGTGGGATCGCGCCACCCTTGGCCTCCTGGTAGAGCTTCAGGAACGTGCGGTTGATCGGCGTGTCGAGCTCGGGGCTGTAGGCCTGGGCGATCAGGATGCCGTCGCAGTAGCGCTGGCAGATCGGGTAGATGTTCGGCGTGTTCATGCCGTTGCCCACCACGATCGAACCGCGGTAGCCCAGTTCGCGCAGCTGGCGGATCAGGTTGCCGCCGTCCACGGCCTGGGCCGAGATCACGATCAGGTCGGGCTTCTCGCGCAGGGCGGCGGTGATCTGGTTCTGGAAGTCCTGGTCGTTGAGTTGCGTGCGCTGCACGGTCACCGGCTGGAGGCCCTTGCCGGCCAGGGCTTTCTGGAAGATCGCGGTCTCGGAGGTGCTGTACGCGTCGTCGTGGGCGTAGAACACGGCCGCCCGCCGGATCGAGGGATCCAGCGCGAGGGCCTTGGCGATCGAGAGCGGGGCGATCACGGCGCTCGAGGCCGACACCCTGCTGATGAAGTGGCCGATCTGGGGGATCCCCACGGCCGTGTTGGAGGGGGCCACCACCGGCACGCCGCGGCGCTGGGCGATCGGATTGGCCGCGAAGGCCTGCTGCGAGAGGGTGGGACCGATCAGCGCCACCACGCCGGCGTCGATCAGCAGGTTGAAGGCCTGACTGGCGGTCGCCTCATCGCCGCCTCCGTCCTCGATGCGCAGGGCCACCGGCTTGCCCGCCACCCCGCCGGCGCTTTGATCGAACCAGCGGCGGGCCAGGTCGAGGCCGATCTGCTGGTCCTGGCCGTAGGCGTTGGCGTTGCTGGTGAGCGACAGCACGGCTCCCACCGGCACTCCCTGGCTCAGGTCGAGGGGTTTGTCGGCCGCTCCGGGGCCACAGCCCGCCAGGGCCGCCAGCAGCCCGAGTGTGCCGGCGGCGATGGCGGTCAGGCGATGGCGGCGAAGCACTCGCGGAAGGCGGTGAGGGTGGCTTCGATGTCGGCGTCGCTGTGGGCCAGGGAGGTGAACCCGGCCTCGAAGGCGCTCGGGGCCAGGTAGATGCCGCGTTCGAGCATGGCCCGGTGCAGCCGGCCGAAGCGCTGAGTGTCGGCCGCCTTGGCTTCTTCGAAGTTGCGCACCGGTCCCTCGCAGAGGAAGAAGCCGAACATGGCGCTGATGCTGCCGCCGGTGATCGGCAGACCGGCCTCGCGGGCCGCCGCCTGGATGCCGTCGGAGAGACGCTTGGTGATCGCTTCCAGCCGTTCGTAGCTGCCGGGCTGCTTGAGCAGTTGCAGTGTCTTGATGCCGGCCGTCATCGCCAGGGGGTTGCCGCTGAGGGTGCCGGCCTGATACATGGGCCCGGCCGGGGCCACCATCGCCATGATGTCGGCCCGGCCGCCGTAGGCCCCCACCGGCAGTCCGCCGCCGATCACCTTGCCCATGGTGGTGAGATCGGGGGTGACGCCGAACCTGGCCTGGGCGCCGCCATAGCTGATGCGGAAGCCGGTCATCACCTCGTCGAAGGTGAGCAGGGCTCCGTGCTCGCGGGTGAGTTCCCGCAGGCCCTCGAGGAAACCGGGCTCGGGGGTGATGAAGCCGGCGTTGCCCACCACCGGTTCGAGGATCACGCCGGCGATCTCACCGGGGTTGTCGGCGAAGAGCTTCTTGACGGCTTCGAGATCGTTGTAGGGGGCGGTGAGGGTGTTGGTGGTGGTGCTGCGGGGCACGCCGGGGGAATCGGGCAGCCCCAGGGTGGCGACCCCGGAGCCCGCCTTCACCAGGAACATGTCGGCGTGGCCGTGGTAGCAGCCCTCGAACTTGATCAGCTTGTCGCGACCGGTGAAGGCGCGCATCAGCCGCAGCACCGACATGCAGGCCTCGGTGCCGCTGTTGACGAAGCGCACCATCTCGACGCTTGGAACCGCGTCGATGACCATCTCGGCCAGGGTGTTCTCGAGGGCGCAGGGCGCCCCGAAGCTGGTGCCTTTCTCGAGAGCCTCGTGCAGTGCCGCGATCACCTCGGGGTGGGCGTGGCCGCAGATCGCCGGGCCCCAGCTGCCGATGTAGTCGATGTAGCGGTTGCCATCCACATCCCAGGCGTAGGCGCCCTTGACGCGATCGAACACGATCGGCTGCCCGCCCACCGAGCGGAAGGCCCGCACCGGGGAACTGACCCCGCCGGGCATCAGTTTCAGGGCGGCGCTGAAGAGCTCCTGGGAACGGGTGGTGTTCAGAGCAGGGGCCGAAACCGGGGCTTCAGGGGTGGCCGAAGTCAAGGCGTGATCCGCGGACGGTTGGGAGGGTGCCGGCGCCCGGAAGTGGCGCAGGCCATTTCCCATCCTTGCGCAGCAACGCTCCGAACGGCCCCGATCGCTGCGGCTCGGTAAGTTCTTGTTGGCATCGCAGACCCTGTTGGCCCAAGCGCCGTCCGCCGTGAGGCTTCCCTGGGACCGGATCGAGCGGCGTCTGCGCCGCCTGCTGCCGGCGCGCGCCGTGGTGGCACGCCGTCAGGAGCTGCTCACCTACGACAGCGACGGGCTCACCCTCCATCGCCATGAGCCGCCGCTGGTGGTGCTGCCGGAAACCACCGAGCAGGTGGCGGCGGTGCTGCGCTTCTGCCAGGCGGAGGGCCTGCCGTTCGTGGCCCGCGGCAGCGGCACCGGCCTCTCGGGCGGTGCCGTGGCCGATACCGAAGCCCTGCTGATCGTCACCAGCCGCATGCGCTCCGTGCTGGCGATCGACCTGGAGAACCAGCGGATCACGGTGCAGCCCGGGGTGATCAACAGCTGGGTCACCCGCGCCGTGGCCGGGGATGGCTTCTACTACGCTCCCGATCCCTCCAGCCAGGTGGTCTGCAGCATCGGCGGCAACGTGGCGGAAAACGCCGGCGGGGTGCACTGCCTCAAGTACGGCGTCACCAGCAACCACGTGCTGGAGCTGGAGGTGGTGCTGCCGGACGGCAGCGTCACCACCCTGGGCGGATCGCTGAGCGAGCTGCCGGCCCTGGATCTGCGGGGCGTGTTCATCGGCAGCGAGGGCACCCTCGGCATCGCCACCGCCATCACCCTGCGCCTGCTGCCCCAGCCGCAGACCGTGCAGGTGCTGCTGGCCGATTTCACTTCGATGGAGGCGGCCGGCGAGGCCGTGCGCCGGGTCACCGCGGCGGCGGTGCTGCCGGCCGGCATGGAGATCATGGACAACTTCACGATCAACGCCGTCGACGATCTGTTCGGTGTCGACGAGTACCCCCGCGACGCGGCCGCGGTGCTGCTGATCGAACTCGACGGTCGCGCCGAGGAGGTGGAGGCCGCCGCCGATCGGGCGATCGCCCTCTGCCGCGAGAGCGGGGCCCGCTCGATCCGGCGGGCCGAGAGCGAGGCCGACAGGGCCCAGCTCTGGAAGGGTCGCAAGGCGGCCTTCGCGGCGGTGGGCCGCATCACCCCCACCTACTACGTGCAGGACGGCGTGGTGCCGCGCACCGCCCTGCCGCGGGTGCTGGCGGCGATCGAGCAGCTCGGCCGCCGCCATGGGCTGCCCGTCGCCAACGTGTTCCATGCCGGCGACGGCAACCTCCACCCCCTGATCCTCTACGACGCCCGTGAGCAGGACGTGCAGGAGCGGGTGCAGGCCCTCGGCGCCGAGATCCTGCGCCTCTGCATCGAAGCCGGCGGCAGCATCACCGGCGAGCACGGCGTGGGCAGCGACAAGCGCTGCTACATGGACTGGATGTTCGCGCCGGAAGATCTGGCCACCATGCAGCTGGTGCGCCGTGCCTTCGATCCGGAGGGCCGGGCCAACCCGGGCAAGATCTTCCCCACGCCGCGCAGCTGCGGCGAATCGGCCCGCACCGCCCGCAGCCTGCGGGTCACCGTGGCCGCGGCCGGGGCGGCGGTGGAGCCCCAGGCACTGGAGGTGTTCTGAGGCCTGCGGCTCGCCTCAGAGCACCTTCTGCACGTCCACCGGTCCCCGGCCCTCCTGGTTGAGTTCCCGTGCGGCCCGCAGCGCCGCCTCGTGGGTGTGGAACTGGTGGGCCTGCTCCGGCCGGTCCACCTCCACCAGATGCATGTCGTCGCCCGTGATCCCCAGGAATTCGCCGTTGTCCAGCCGCCGCAGGGCGTAGCGCTCCGGCTGGGTGCACTCCAGGGGATGGCGCGGGTCGATCGCGGGTGCCCAGAAGTTCATCGTGTCGAGGCTGATCGTCTGCTCCGACCGTAACGATGGTGACCGAATCACGCCGCCAACCGTGAAGGGACGCCGCTGGAATGGTGCGCCGTGGCCGGCTCGGGGGCGCCCCTGCCCGATCAGCGCGGCCGGCCGGGCTCCCGAAGCAGCTGGGAGGGTGTCAGTCCGAATTCCCGACGGAACGCCTCGGCGCAGGCCGACAGGTCGTGGAGGCCGTGGCGCCGGGCGATCCGGCTCACCGTGTCCCCGGGTTGGGCCTTGAGAAGGTCGCGCCGCACGGCTTCAAGCCGCTGGCGCTTCACCCATTGCAGCGGGGTGCAGTCGAAGCGGCGGCGGAACAGGTACTGAAGGCTGCGGCGGGAGTAGCTGCTGCGCTGCTCCAGTTCGCTCAGGGTGATCGGCCGGTGGAGATGGGCGCGGATCCACTCGAGCAGATCGGCGAAGGCACGGTTGGGCTCCCCGGGCAGGAGCCAGGGGCGATCGCTCCCCCACTCCTCCAGCAGCTCCGGCCAGAGCAGCAGGGTCAGCAGCCGCACGAACAGATCGTCGAGGTGCAGCAATGGCAGCCCCCCCTGCGACTGGAGCGATGGGGCGTCCACCAGCTTCAGGGAGCGGCGCAGCGTGACGAGAAGCTCACGGCGGCGCCGATCGCCGGGGTCGAAGAGCAGGGGAGCGTCCAGGCGCCGGCCCAGTTGCGGCGGGCTGGATCCCAGGCCGCTGATGGTGGCGGCGCAGGTGGCCAGTCGGGCGCGGGGAAGCGTCAGCAGGGTGTCGTGGAACGCCCCGGTGCGGGCCTGGAATCCACCCCCGGGCAGATACACCGCGCCGTGAGCCTGATCGAGTGTCAGCTCCCGGCCGTCCACCGTGAGGCGCGCCCCGCCGGCATGACACAGGCCCAGCGTGACGTCGTCGCTCTCCCCGGCCGTGAAGGTGAGCGCCCCATGCAGGCTGTCGCTGAGGGTCAGGCTGCCGAGTCCCACGATCACGCTCTTGTGAAAGAACCCCCGCGCTGTGGCAGGAGTCACCGAAGCCGGCATGGGGAGGTGCTGCCGGATGCGCGCGTTGAGGCTCTCGGGATCGTGGATCAGCAGACCGTGGCCATCGAGGAAGCTCAGCGGCGGGAGCGACCGTGGCGGCGGAGCGGCGGCCGGAGCGGACACGGAATCGTGCGTTCGTCCAGCAATTCTGCGCGGGGAGCCTGGCTGTGTGACGATCGTGTTCACGGCGGCGGATCCGCGGCCGGCTGCATGCCTACGGTGCGGGCCAGATGGCCGGGGGCGGCATTGATCATCCGTGCAGGCATCGCCGCCGTGCTTGCCCTGGTGCTGCTCGGCGTTTCGATGCTGCTGGTGCCGGCTGCCGCCGAGGCCGCGTCCTGCCCGGATGGCATGGCCTTCGTGCCGGGCGGCCGCTTTCGCATCGGTGCCGCCGCCCAGCTGCCCGAGGAGCAGGGCGGCGGTGTGGTGACGCTCAGCCCGTTCTGCATCGGCACGCTTGAAGTGACGAACCGGGAGTTCGCCGCGTTCGTGGCCGCCACCGCCTACCGCACGGTGGCGGAACGGCCTCTCTCCACCGGGCAGTTCCCCGGCCTGAGTGAGGCGGAGCGGGCCCCCGGCTCGGTGGTGTTCCGCGTCCCAATCAGCGACGGGTCGGTGGAGGAGCTGAGCTGGTGGCAATGGACGCCGGGAGCCGACTGGCGCCATCCGGAAGGCCCTGGCAGCTCGATCGAGCAGCGGCTGGATCACCCCGTGGTGCAGCTCGCCTTCGAGGATGCGGCCGCCTATGCCGCCTGGGTGGGCGCGGCCCTGCCCAGCGAGGCCCAGTGGGAGTTCGCGGCCCGCGGCGGGCTCAAGGATCAGGTGTTCAGCTGGGGGGGAACCTGGTCACCCGGTCGGGCCAACACCTGGCAGGGGGAGTTTCCCCGGCGCAACTCCGCCGAGGACGGCCACGCGGGCACCGCCCCGGTGGGCTCCTTTCCCCCCAACGGCTACGGCCTGTTCGACATGACCGGCAACGTCTGGGAGTGGACGGCGGACTGGTACGTCCCGGGCCACGGCGGCCTGGCCCAGGGACCTGACCCCTCCATCGCCAGCGAGGCCCGCAGCGTTGATCCCCGCGATCCCGGGGTGGCCAAGCACGTGATCAAGGGCGGCTCGTTCCTGTGCGCCCCCACTTACTGCAGCCGCTATCGCCCTGCGGCCCGGGAGGCCGAAAGCCCCGACACCGGCACCTCCCACATCGGCTTCCGCCTCGTTTCCTCTCCGCTCCCCACCTCCCATGGCTAGCCGCCTGTTTGCCGTTCTGATGGCCCGGCTCCGCAGCCTGGCCCGTTATCTCGGGGCCGGTGGGGCCACGGGGCTGGCACGCCGGTTGATCCTGGTGGCGATGGCCCTGCTCCTGGTCGGCTGGCCATGGGGTGGGTTGCCGGCCGTGGCCCAGCGGCTGGTGAGCGGCAGCCTGGGAGCCCCCAATGCCACCACCACGCTCCCCGGCAACCAGCTGCCGGCCCCGGCGCCCCCCTTCGGCGGTGTGATCAAGGACGGCGCCCTGCAATCGAAGCCCTGGTGGGCACCGCGGATCACGCCGCCGCAGAGCGCCCCCAATGTGCTGCTGATCATCACCGATGACGCCGGTTTCGGGGTGCCCAGCACCTTCGGCGGGGTGATCCCCACACCGGCGATGGACCGGGTCGCCAAGGCGGGACTCCGGTACAACCGCATGTTCTCCACGGCGCTGTGCTCCCCCACCCGCGCCGCTCTGATCACCGGCCGCAACCACCACTCCGCCGGTTTCGGGGTGGTCTCGGAGCAGTCCACCGGCTTCCCCGGCTACAACAGCATCATCGAGCGCGACAAGGCCACGATCGGCCGCCTGCTCAAGGACAACGGTTACTCCACCGCCTGGTTCGGCAAGGACCACAACGTGCCGGCCTTCCAGGCCAGCCAGAGCGGGCCCTTCGATCAGTGGCCCAGCGGCATGGGCTTCGAATACTTCTACGGCTTCGTGGGTGGTGACGCCAACCAGTGGCAGCCAAACCTGTTCCGGAACACCACCCAGATCTATCCCTTCGAGGGCAAGGCCCCCGGCAGCTGGAACCTGGTGACGGCGATGGCCGATGACGCCATCGACTACATGACGCGGATGCACCAGATCAACCCCACCAAGCCGCTGTTCATCAAGTACGCCCCCGGCGCCACCCACGCGCCCCACCACCCCACCAAGGAGTGGGTGGACAGGATCCACGAAATGCATCTGTTCGATGATGGCTACGAGAAACTGAGGGAGCGCATCTTCGCGAACCAGAAAAAACTCGGCGTGATTGCCAAAGACGCCAAGCTCGAACCCTGGCCCGCCGACCTGATCACTCCCTGGGACAAGTTGAGCCCGGACGCCCAGAAACTGTTCATCCGCCAGGTGGAGGTGTTTGCCGCCTATGCCGCCTACAGCGACTACGAAATCGGCCGGGTGATCCAGCAGTTCGACAACCTCGGCAAGCTCGACAACACATTGGTGATCTACATCAACGGCGACAACGGTACCAGCGCCGAAGGCGGGCCCCTGGGCACCCCCAATGAGGTGGCCTGGTTCAACGGCCTCAGCAAACTGCCGGTTGAGGTGCAGATGAAGTTCTACGACGTCTGGGGCACCGATCTCACCTACAACCACATGTCGGCGGGCTGGTCCTGGGCCTTCGACACCCCGTTCAGCTGGTTCAAGCAGAACGCCTCCAGGCTGGGCGGCGTCAACCAGAACATGGTGGTGTCGTGGCCGGCGCGCATCAAGGACAAGGGAGGCCTGCGCGAGCAGTTCGTGCATGTGATCGATGTGGTGCCGACGATCCTCGAGGCGGCCGGCCTGAAGGCTCCCGAGGTGGTGGACGGCATCCCCCAGAAGCCCATCGAAGGCACCAGCTTTGCCTACACCTTCGACTCGAAGAATGCCAAGACACCCTCTCGCCACAAGACCCAATACTTCGAGATGATGGGTCAGTGGGCGCTCTACAACGAGGGCTGGCTGCTGAGCACCAAGGTGAACCGGGCCCCCTGGGACGCCTTCGGCCCGGCCAACCCCGATCCGCTCAACAACCAGACCCTGGAGCTCTACAACCTCAACAACGACTTCAGCCAGACCACCGACCTGGCGGCCCAGAACCCCGGCAAGCTGAAGGAGATGAAGGCGGCCTTCATCGCCGAGGCGAACAAGTACCAGGTGTTCCCGCTCGATGCCTCGGTGGCGGCGCGGATCGTGGCGCCCCGGCCGAACATCACCGCCGGTCGCAACACGTTCGTGTACACCCATCCGATGGTGGGCCTGCCCCAGGGGGATTCGCCCCTGCTGCTCAACACCTCCTACAGCGTCAGCGCCGACATCGAGGTGCCGGCCGGCGGCGCCGAGGGCATGCTGCTCACCTCGGGCGGCCGCTTCGGCGGCTACGGCTTCTATCTGAAGAACGGCAAGCCGGTGTGGGTGTGGAACATGGTGGATCTGGAGCGCCTCAAGTGGGAGGGCACCGAGGCCCTTGCCCCTGGCAAGCACAAGGTGGCGTTCGATTTCGTCTACGACGGCAAGGGGGCCGGGACCCTGGCCTTCAACGACTTCAGCGGCGTCGGCCGCCCGGGAACCGGCACCCTCAAGGTGGACGGCAAGGTGGTGGCCACCCAAACCATGCCGAAGACCCTGCCCATGATCCTGCAGTGGGACGAGAGCTTCGACGTGGGCTCCGACACCCTCACGGGCGTCAACGACGCCGACTACCGGCCGCCGTTCCGGTTCACCGGCACGCTCAACAAGCTGACGATCAAGCTGGATCGGCCCAAGTTGTCCCCGGAGGACATCAAGAGCCTGGAGGCAGCGATGCGCACCAAGGCGGTCAGTGAGTGATCCAGGCCCCGGCCGGCGGTGAGCCCCAGCGGCTGCTTTTCCTTTCCGGCGCTTGGGGCAACACCCGCTTCTGGCAGCCGATGGCCCGGCAGCTGCTTCATGCTGTTGAACGGATCCACCTGGGCTGGCCGGACTTCGGTGATACCCCGCCCGACCCCGGGGTGAGAGGCTTTGAGGATCTGCTGGCCCTGCTGCCCAACGCCCGGTTGCAGCTGATCCCAGGCGACGACCATGATCTGGGCCTGCATCCTGCCGACCAGGTGGCGCCCCTCCTCGACGCTCACCTCATCGGCGCGCCTCTCCCTGGCGCCCCTGCCCCTGCCCCGCCATGAGCAAATCCACCACCTCCTACTGGAATCCGCTGGCGGCCGATCAGGCGCACCATTGGCGCTGGCTGGAGGGCCTGGAGGGCCAGGTGCAGGAGCTGATTCTCAGCGAAGATCCGGCCACTGGTGAGATCACCCGCCTCACCCGCTTCCTGAGTGGTGCCGACACCACAGCCTTCGGGGGCAAGGCCCACCCCTTTCCCGAGGAGATCCTGATCATCAGCGGCCGCCTCTATGACGAGGCCTTCGGGCTCTGGCTGGAGGCAGGGCATTACGCCAGCCGGCCGCCCGGGGAGATCCATGGACCCTTTCGCAGCGAGGAGGGCTGCCTGGTGCTCGACATCTCCTTTCCCCAGCGAGGCGTAGGAGGGCTGTCATGACAGGCGGCCGTGCGGGCGATTGATCTGGCCCTCCAGCTCCGCAATGCGCTCCTGCAGCGGCCGGAGCCGTCCTTCCAACTCCGCTTCCGTGAAACGGGGCGTGATGAACTGGGGGCAGTTCCAGTCGAAGGCCTCCACGCTGATGCGGAAGAGGCGCTCCATTTCCCCCGCCTGGCCCACTTGGGGGCCCAGCAGCTCCACCAGCTGCGGATCGGCCTCAATCGGCATCACCTCGGCCTCCCCATCGATCTTGAGACGGCGGCGGGCGGGGTAATCCATCAGAAACAGGGCCACCCGTGGATCGCGGCGCAGATGGCCGGTGGTGAGCAACTGGCGGTTGCCGCCGTAATCGGCGAAGCCCAGAGTGCGCTCGTCGAGCACCCGCAGGAAGCCCACCGGCCCGCCGCGATGCTGCAGGTACGGGGCGCCTGCTTCGGTGAGGCTGGCCAGATAGAAGCTGTCACGGGCGCCGATGAAGGCGATCTCCTTGGCCCCGAGATGATCGGGCTCCGGTGCGTCCGGCACCGCATACGTCTTCTGCCCATAGGCTCCCTGCTGGGCCTCTCCCACGGCGGGGGTGAGATGGCGATGCAGGTAGTGCTGGCTCATCGTGCCATCTCCGCTCAGGCGTCCAGGCCCTTCATCGGCACATAGCCCGGCAACGCCTGGATCCGTGCGATCCAGGCCCGCACGTGGGGGTACGGCGCCAGATCGATGCCTCCATCTCCCGCCAGCGCCACGTAGGGGAACACGGCAATGTCGGCGATGGTGGGGCGATCCAGCTCCAGCCATTGCCGGTCACCCAGGTGCCGCTCCAGCTGCTCGAGGATGAAGGCGGCTTTTTCGGTGGCCCGCTCGATCGGGATCGCCTTGACGCCGAAGAGGTGGTGCAGGCGGGCGCTCTCGGGGCCCTGCCGCACCTCGCCGGCGGCGGTGGACAGCCAGCGCACGACCCGGGCCTGCTCAAGGGGATCGGTGGGCAGCCACTGGCCATCCCCCTGGCGGGAGGCCAGGTAGAAGAGGATCGCCTGGGCGTCGCAGAGGGTGGTGCCGCCGTCTTGGAGAACGGGCACCTGGCCGAAGGGATTGAGCGCCAGGAAGGCGGGCTGCTTGTGCTCGCCAGCCATCAGATCGACGCGGACCCATTCGTAGGGAACGCCGAGCAGACCGAGCAGAAGGCGCACCTTGCCGCTGTTGCCGGAGAGTTCGTGGCCGTGGAGCTTGATCATGAGACCCAAGGGAAATGCAGAGAAGCGACCGGCAGCCCGATGGAAGACAGATCTGTCTGAACAGCGGAGTCTAGCAGACCTTTCTGTCTATGTCGCTAGAGTGGTTGGAGTTCGTCAGCGTCCATGGCCGGGAGCGCCGCCGTCATCAGGTCTTCAGCCAAGCGTGACGCTCTGCTGGACACCGCCGAAGCACTCTTTGCCCGGCAGGGCTACCGGGCCGTGGGCATCGACACGGTGCTGGCCCAGGCCGGTGTGGCCAAGATGACCCTGTACAAGCACTTCAAGTCCAAGGAGGAGCTGATCGCCGCCGTGCTGGAGCGCCGTGGCGACACCATCGCTGCGGAGCTGGCCGAGCGGATCGCCGCCGCGCCGGCAGAGCCCAGGGCACGTCTCCTGGCCGTGTTCGACTGGCTGGCGGAAGCGGTTCGCTCGCCGCAGTTCCACGGTTGCCTGTTCATCAAGGCCGCCAGCGAATACCCCACCACGGAGGATCTGCCCCGCCAGGCGGCGCTGGCCTTCAAGGAAGGTTGCCGCACCCTGCTGGAGGGACTCTGCCGCGACGTGAGCTCCGATGACCCCGAGGGTCTCGCCCGTCAGTTGCAGCTGCTCCTTGAAGGCGCGCTCGTGATGGCCTTCCTGCAGCGGAATCCCCAGGCTGCCGGCGATGCCCGCTGGGCCGCCGAGGCCCTGCTGGCGGCCAGGCAGAAGAACCTTCAGGAGCGCACCCCATGATCAGCTGCCCATGGCCACGACCTCAAGGAGCCGAGGTTGTCCGCGGAGGGGTGAATCCACATTGGGGTGGGCAAAGACTCTAACCTGATTGACTCAGTTGTCACCATAAACTCAAAGCATTAGCACATCCTTGTAGCTGAGCTTCTGCAGGGCCGTGCTGATCAACCGCTTCCTCGGCCTGACCTTGCCGGCCCATCAGCCCATCATTCATTCACCACATAGGCCCTGAGCAGGCCCACCTGCGGAGACTGAGCCGGAATCACAGAGCTGTAGGCCGCTTCCGTGGTGGTGCGCACGGCGTAGTCGAAGCTGGCCGGCAGCGTGATCCCGAAGTCCTGCTGAATGCTGGACATCGTGGCGCGAAAGGTTCCGTTCTTCTGGCGGTAAATTCGCTGGCCTTCCGTCATCTGCGCCACGGCTTTCAGGGCGGCGTTCTGATCGGCATCACCCAGAGCCTGAGCCCATGCGATGCCTCCGGCTGCACCGAGACCAAGCAACAGGGCCATGATGGCCATCTGAGCTGGTCTGATGGTGAAAAAGGAAGGAGCTATGTCCCGAATTCTTCTCAAGAATCGTCCAGATCCTGGCTGCCTTGCGATCGCTGGGTTCGTTCGATTACCGTGGATTGATTCGATTCCAGAAGGTTGGTTGGATGGCAGAGGGCTGGATGGAGCGTTCCGTTCAGTGCCCTGGCGCCGGCACTCCGCCTTCGGCCGGGGCCTGGGCCGCGAGCAGGTTGAGGCCCGAGAAGGCCAGGCCGATCCCGAGCAGCGTGCCGATCGCCCAGAGGCTGTCACTCGGCCATTCGGCGATCAGCATCCCGCCCAGCACGGTGGTGACGATCCCGTCGAGCAACACCAGGCCCCGGGCGGCCACGGAACCAGCGGCGGCGGCGGCCAGTTCCATCACCCCCTCGAAGGCCAGCAGGAATCCGATGAAGAGAGTGAGACTCACCACGCTCTGAACCGGGAACAGGAACAGGCTCAGGCCTCCCAGCAGATACAGGGCCCCGGAGAGTGCGCGGAACACCTTCCCCCGCGTCTCCTCCACTCCACGGAGCCGCAGCAGCTGCGCCACGCCGGCCGCGATGGCGACACCTCCCAGCCCGACCGTGAACAGGGTGGCGGAAGCGAAGGGCAGCACCACGCTCAGTGCCGCGGCCACGAAGAGCAGAACGGCTGTGAGCCGGCGCTGCGCGGGAGAAGCCGAAATGGACACGACGGTGGGTCTTGGGAGAACTTCAGGCTAGGGGCAGCCCACAGCTCGACCAGCCCTCACCGGGTCAGTCTCCTCGAGAGGTCCTCCACGGCGTCGATCACGCGGCGATGCACCGGAAAGTCGGTGGCAAATCCATAGGGCGCCAGATCTCTCAGTAATCCATGGCTTTCCAGCACCATGGCGGCGAGAATTCTTCGCCGTCTGAGGATCTGCTGCAGTTGCTGCAGGGTCTTGCCGGCGGAATAGTCCACCGTGTCGATGCCCGACGCATCGATGACCAACCCCTTCACCTCCTCCGCCGGCCCTGCCGCCGGGGCACTGATCAGGCTGAGCACCTCCTCCAGGAAGCGGCCGGCGTTCGCATAGAACAGATCCGCCTCGAACCGGTAGGCCACCACACCGGGGGCGGCGAACACCCCAGGGGCGACCGGAACCGTGTGCAGTTCCCCCTGCTCATCGGGTTTCCACAGGCGCGTGCGCGGCCGGTAGCTGTGACGCACCTGGTCGATCAGCGACAGCAGGACGGCCAGCACGATGCCCTGCATCACGCCCACCAGGGCCACGGTGATCACCGTGAGAGCGGCGATCAGGAATTCGTTCCGTTGCAGCCGGTAGAGCTCTCCGATTCCGGCCAGGTCGATCAGTTTGATGCCGATCAGGAACACGATCGTGGAGAGCACCACCGAGGGCAGCAGGGCAAGGGGCCCGGTGAGGAACAGCAGAACCAGCACCACCACCAGGGCCATCGTGAGCTGGGCGATCTGGCTGCGGCCGCCGGCCTCATCCACCATCTCCGTCTTGGTGGGACTGCCGTTCACCACGAAGGTGCCGCTCAACGCGGCCAGGAGATTGGCCCCCGCCAGGCCGATCAGGTCGAGGTTCTCGTCGCAGCGTTCTTCGTAACGCTGGGCATAGGCCCTGGCGGTGGCGGCACTCTGGGCGATGATCACCACGAAGCACGAGGCCGCGGTGATCAGGCACTGATTGATCTGGGGGCCGTCCAGCGGCGGCAGCGCCAGCTTCGGCAGGCCACCGGGGATCCTCCCCACCACGGTGATGCCGTGATGCTCCAGATCCAGCGCCCAGCTGATCAGCACCGCCGCCGCCACGGCCAGCAGGGGGCCGGGCAGGCGTGGCACCCAGCGATGGCAGGCGCCGATCACGGCCAGCACCAGCACGGCCAGCAGCAGGGCGCCGGGCTGGATCTCGTGCAGCCGGCTGAAGACGGAGACCACCTGCTGCACGGCATCGTGCCCCTGCTTCTCCAGGCCCAGCAGGCCCCCCAGCTCACCGGCCGCCACCTGCACGCCGATGCCGCTGAGCAGACCGATCAGGGCGCTTCGCGAGAGGAAATCCGCCAGGAATCCCAGGCGCAGCACGGAGGCCAGCGCCAGCATCAGGGCCACGAGCAGGGCCACCAGGCTGGTGAAGCCCAGGTACTCGGCACTGCCGGGGGTGGCCGCTCCCACCAGGGTGGCGGCCAGGATCGCCGCCGTGGCGGAGTCGGCCGCCACGACGAGATGGCGCGACGATCCCAGCAGGGCGAAGGCCACCGCCGGTGCCAGCAGGGTGTACAGCCCAGTGACCACCGGGGTCTGGGAGATGCGGGTATAGCCCATCACCTCGGGGATCGCGAGCGCCGCCAGGGTGAGCCCCGCCAGGGCATCACCTGGCAGAGCCCTGGCGCTGAGCGGGCGGATCCCCTGCAGCGGGAGGAAGCGGATCCGCCCCTGGCGGGCGGGACCCCTCACGCCGCCCCCTGTTCAGGCCGGGGAGCCATAGGCCACCTGGCAGACCGCATTGAGCAGCTGGGCTTCGGACGCCGACGCCGGCGGTTGGCCGTCGACCAGCCCGGCCTGGCAGTTGGCTCCGCCGAAGAGCTGCGGGCCGCCATCGATGCTGTAGAAGAAGCTCGCGCCCTGGCTGCCAACGGCCTCCACGGAGCCGTAGTTGAGCGTGTAGGTCGTCTGCGGCACGGTGATCACAGCCGACTGCTGGGCGGCCGCCTGGTTCACCAGGGCCGTGATGGCCGCACCAGTGGCCAGGCCCGTCACCCCCCAGGCGGCTGCGCTGGAACCCCACCAGCCCCAGGCGGCAGGATTCACCTGGTACCAGCCAGCGCTCCAGGGGCGTGCCGCCCAGTAGCCGCCGTTCACCCAGGCGGGGTGAAAGCCGGCGTAGGGCCGTGCGTAGAAGTCAGCCCCCGTGGCGGGAACGCCCACCCCAACTCGCACTCCAGTGCCATAGACGGGGTGATAGCCACCGAATCCAACCCCGGAACCCCAGCCGCCCACGCCGATCCCCCCACCCACACCCAGACGGGCCTGGGCAGGACCCGAGGCCGGCAGCAGCCCGATGCCCACCATCGTGAGCAGGGTGGCGAGGGTCGTTGCGTTGAGAGGCATGGCGCAGAAGAACCCTGTCTTGGTGGATAGCAAGAGCAGCCCTGACGGGCAACAGCCTCAGAAGAAGAACTTCACGCCGGCCTCGATCCCATTCTGATTCAGGTCATAGGCGTTCGCTGGAGTCTCCCCATTGTCGTTCTCAAGATGAAGATAGCGCCAGGAGAGATTCAGCTGAGTACTGTTTCCGACGGCATAACCAACGCCGAGCTGCGCATTCCAGGACCGACCATTGTTGTCGCTCCCCAGGCCCCCGATATCGCCCCTGCCGAACAAGCGCAGTCGTGGTGTGAGGAAAAGCATCGCCTGGGCGCCCAGCAAGGGCTGAGCCACTGTTCCTCCGAAGTCGCCCCGGCGCGTGACTGTGCGTGATGCGGTTTGCAGTGTTTTGCTTCCACGCGGGCCCGACAGGGTCAGGCTGCGATCGGGAGTCTGCCGTTCGAACCCTAGACCGAGCTGCACATCAACGACGCGGACACCGGCATAGGGAATCAGGGTGAAACTGCCAGCCTTGGCTACGGCGGATTCACGCTCGCCGAAGCGATAGCGCAGGGCCAGATCGTAGATGCCCTGGATATTGTCAATCGAGGCGTTGAAGTTGCGCTCTCCTGCGGAAAATTGAGCATTGCGGCGATCGAGCAGGCCGAAGCTGCGTTCCCTGTCGAAGCCCCCAATGACCTTCGCTGCCTCTCCCTGCAATGAGATGTAGCTGAGATCGGCGAGAAATCCGATCCGATTGTGCTCGACGCTGCCACGGATGTATGCCGCCTTGGTCAGCGGTCTCAGCACCTGCTCAAGATCGAGATCGAGTTCTGCGGTGAGGCCACGCACCGTCGTGGTCCCGGTGGTGCGCAGAGGTGCAAAGCCGTACAGCTCCACGGTGCCGGCCCAGGGCGATGGGGATGGTGGCGCCGGCGTCGTCGCTGGCGTCGGCGCCGGAGATTCCGTGACACTGGTCGAGCCTGCTGTTCCGGCGTCTGCCTCCTCCGCCCGGGATGGAAGGGCTGCAACCCCGATCACAAACGTGCTGGCCAATGCTGCAAGCGCCGCGATCTCTCGGCATTCCCTGTTCAACAGGCGCATGGACAGTCAGCCAGTGTTGGTGTCCCAGCTTGGCCCAGAGATCGCATCTGGTGATGACCCATGTTCCAATGCGTCACGATGACGGCATGGCTGGGGCAGCTCCATCGTGGTAAGGGCCGCTTCTTCGTGAATCTCCCCTGGTTGGAGGATGAAGGCGGGGCAGCTCAAGCGAGACAATGGATCTCGGATCACTTCGGCAGCCTTTCCGATGAGCACTCCTGATGCCGTCGCCTCCCCCCCGATCACGATCGCCTTCTTCGGTCTCGGCGCCGTCGGTTCGTCGATGCTGATCTGCCTGGCGGAGCTGGCCGAGCGCGACGGCGTGCCGCTGCGCTTCGTGGTGTTGGTGCTGGATCCCGATCTGGCCCGGGATGCGCTCTTCCATGCCGAGCGGCTGTTCGATCGGATCGACTTCGTCGGCGTCGACGACTTCGGGCCGCTGCTGGCGGCCGACGCCGAACCGGCCGAGTCGCTGCTGGGAGCACAGGTGCTGATCAATGCGGCCCACCCGGTCTTCAACCGTCCGCTGCTGACGCTCGGTCTGCGCCTGGGGGCCCATGTGGTGGATCTCGCTTCCGACATGTATGACGCCGAGACCGAACGCACCCTCACCTTCGCCCAGTACCAGGCCGATGCCGATCTGCGGGCTCGCGGTCTCACCGCCCTGATCAACCTGGGCATCTCGCCCGGTGTCACCAACTTCCTGATCGGTCAGCGGCTGCTGGAGCTGCGCTCGGCCCGGCGCCGCGATCTCGAGATCGAGAGCGTCGACCTCTATCTGCTGGAGGACATCGACTCCGACGAGGTGGTGTTCTCCTGGTCGCCGCTGGTGGCGCTCGAGGAGCTGGCCCAGCAGCCCCGCCAGATCCGCGACGGCCGCCTGCTGGTGCTGGAGCCCTTCAAGGCCCCCCGCGACTACACCTTCCCTTCCGAGAGCAAGCCCGTCCGCCAGTACCCCCTTTATCAGGAGGAGCTGTTGTCGCTGCATCGCTCCTTCCCCGAGATCGGCTCGATCGGGATCTACACGGGCGGATCGGAGGTGGAGCTGGTGAAGGCGCTCTTCCAGCTCAACCTGCTCTCGAAGCGCACCCTGCCGCAGAACGACCTCACGGTTGAGGCGATGGTGCGCGCCATTCTGCCCGGCATGAACAAACCGCGGCGCATCGAGGAGTACCTGCGCAGTGGGGTGATCCGGCGGGCCCATTTCGCCGCGGCCGCTGAGATCCGGGTCACCGAAACCGTGCGCAACGAGCGCCAGACGGTGATCGAGACCGTTGGGCTGAGCTACCTGCGCTACCGCGGCCTGCTCGACAGCCCCTATGCGGGCGCCACCTACATCGCCTATCCCACCGCCGTGGGCGCCGCGATCCTGGCCTGGCACGCCCTGGCCTTCCTGCGTGAGGAAGGCCAGGGCATGCCGGGGGTGATCACCGGTGAGGATCTGGCCCGGCTGCTGCCGAGGCCGCGGGCCGAGGCGATCCGCCGCGATCTGGTGGCCTGGGACATCGATCTGTTCGCGAACGTGCGCGACGCCACCCCGGCCTGAGGGTGGCTCCGGCGAATGCCGTGGCTCAGATGCACCCCTGCACGGAGATGCGATAGCTGAAGCCCAGGGCTCCGGGTTTGGTGGCGGAGCCGATCCGGAAGTTCATCAGGCTGGTGCGCTTGCCCGGCACCGAGGCGAACGGTCCCCACATCCGTCCGGTGCCCTGCGGTGGGGTGATCGTCTCACTGAAGAGCTGCAGGCTGGTGCCGTCGGTGAAGCGCATGAACCCCTGCACCGGGTAGCTGGCCTGATCGGTGGAGGTGGCCGTGAAGAAGAAGCGGTAGCTGGTGAAGGGCTGATCGACGATGAAATCGGTGTTCCAGTTGTTGCGGCCCAGCAGCCGGGCCGGGCCGATCCGCTTGCTCACCACCGGTTCCGATCCGCCGATGGGCATGAGGAAGGTGCAGCGGGGTGCGGGCTGGGCCAGCGACGGTGCCGCGGCCACGACCCCGGTCGCCAGCAACAGGACAGTGCGCACCAGGGCCGGTGCTGCTGCTTGGATCACGGGGTGTCGCGGCGACGGGCCCGCGATCGTAACCTCACGGCCCAGAGAATCGGAGCGCCCGTCCGTTCAGTCGTCGTCGCCGTCGTCCCCGAACTCCTCGGCGCTCCACTGCAGATTCACCACCACCGGGGCATGGTCGCTCGGTCGGTCGTTTCCCCGCACCGCCTTGTGGATCATGCAGCCGGTGGCGATCTCCAGCAGTTCAGGAGATAAATAGATGTGGTCGATCCGCCAGCCTCGGTCGCGGTCCCAGGCGCCGGTGCGGTAGTCCCACCAGCTCCAGTGGCCGCTGCCGGGCTCGAACAGGCGAAAGGCATCGCTGAGCCGTTCCCCGAGGGCCTGCCGCAGGGCCTCCCGTTCGGGTTCGCTCGCCATGATGCCGCCGGCGAGCCGCTCCGGATCGTGGATGTCCCTGTCCTCCAGGGCGATGTTGAAGTCGCCCACCATGCAGAGCGGATCCCCCTCCTGCTCCTGGGCCGCCAGGTAGCGGGCCAGGGTGGCGAGCCAGTCGAGCTTGTAGGCGTACTTGTCCGAGTTCAGCGAGGATCCGTTGGGCACGTAGAGGTTGAGCACCCGCACCCCCTCCACCAGGGCACTGATCACCCGCTTCTGTTCACTCAGGCCCCTGGCTCCTCCGTCGGGCAGCAGCGCCTCGAAGCCGACGCGCACGTCCTCGAGGGGCAGCCGGCTCAGGATCGCCACGCCGTTGTAGGCCTTCTGGCCGCTGATGGCCGCCCGGTAGCCGAGGGGCTCGAAGGCGTCGGTGGGGAAGCGCCCATCCTCCACCTTGGTTTCCTGCAGGCAGAGCACTTCGGGCTGCTCGGCCGCGAGCCAGGCCACCACCTGATCCAGCCGCGTGCGCACGGAGTTGACGTTCCAGGTGGCGATCCGCATGCCGCTTCGGTGGCGCGATGGCCATGACCCTTAGCATCAAGCCATCCCAGCCTTGCGTGACGCCCGTCATGGCCCGCCCTCGCCCTGTGGCCCTGCTCGCCCTTGGCCTGTCCGCGCTGACGGCCGACCTGGCTCCGGTTCTTGCCCAGAACACCTTCGGCCAGTCGGTTCAGGAGCAGCAGATCTACGACAACAGCCCCACCGGCCGACCCACCGGGGTGCTCGAATCCGGCAATCCGCTCGAGCTGATGAACAAACTCCGTCGCGGCACGGCGATGGACAATGCCACCAGCCCCGGTGACGCGATCGACCAGGCGCTCAGGGATCTGGAGCCGCAGCCGGCTTCGGCTCAGGGCGCGGTGAAGGCCCCTTAGGCCCGTTGACGGCCTGCCGCAGGGGCGCGAGCCCCCAGGCAGCAGCCACTTCGTCGAGCCGGGGATCGCGCTGATCCGGTTTGCGCTGGCGGGCCTCATCGAGCTGATCGAGCGCTTCGCGGATCCGGCCCTGCTGGCGCAGGAGCAGGGCCCTGGCCAGCACGGGCCGTGCGTCGTCGGGGAATTCGGCCGCCAGCTTGCGGTAGAGCTCATCGGCCCGGGCGATGTCCCCCCGGCGCTGGCGCAGATCCCCCAGCACCAGAGCGATCGCCAGCGCCTGGCGGTTCTGGGGCCGTTTCGCTGCCTGCCGGTAGACGGCGTCAAGCTGGCGTTCCGCTTCGGCGCCACGGCCCTGCTCCAGCTGGAGCAGGGCCATCAGCTGCAGGGCCTCCAGTCGATCCGGCCGCTGGTTCAGCAGCTGGCGTACCTCCCGTTCCGCGCCGGGCCGGTCGTTGCTGGAGCGGCGCAGCTCCGCCAGCATCAGCCGCAGGGCCCAGCGCTCGGGCTGCTGGTCGGCCAGCCGCTCCAGCAGGGTGGTGGCCTCGTCCTTCTCGTCGAGGGCAAGCAGCAGCTGCAGCAGCCGCTGGTCATCGCCGGCGGCGGCGGTGCCCCGCTCCACCCGGGCACGCAGGGCATCGGCCTGACGGCGGAGTTCGAGCCGGCTGCGATCGGCCCCGGCGCCCGCGAGGCTGCGCTGGCCCAGCCACCAGCCCGTCAGCAGCGATCCTGCGGTGAGCACGGCGGCGCCGAGCCCCAGCCAGAGGTTGGAGCGTGCGGCCACGGCCGATCGGATCGACGGTCGGGGGGACATGGCGGGGTGGGCAAGGATCCGAGTCTGACCCCTGGGAGCCTGGCTAGATTGCGCGCCGGGCCGCAAGATGCCCTTTCCCACGATGCGCCACCATCCCATTTCCCCGGTCACCGAACCGTTGCAGTACCGGGCCATCGGCGTGGTGCGCGGACGCTATGTGCCGACCGACCCCGACCAGATCACGCGGGGTGTGATCCACACCGCCGACGGCTCCGAGATCGAGGCCGTGGTGCTCGGCCGGGTGCTCAGCCTGGTGCGGCGGCATCTCGACCTGACCAGCCCCCATCTCTGGGTGGTCTATCCCCGCTGCCGCGAGGCGGGCAGCCTTCACCTGCAGATGGTGGGGGTGTGGGAGCCCACCACCCTCTCCCCCGCCCCGCCGGATCCCTCCGAAGCCGAGGCCGCCGGGATGGTGGAATCCCAGGATCAGGCCCCCATCGGCGACAGCCTTCCCGAAGGTGACGACTACTTCTCGGTGCGCGGCGAACTCATCTACACCCGCCCGGAGTCCGGTGATCTGGTCGTCAAGGTGCGCCAGCAGCCCAGGGGGGACGGCAGCCGTCCCCAGCCCTTCAAGCTGCAGCTGCGCGGCGAGATCCCCCTGGAACACCTGCGTCACTTCGTGGAGCTGCACCTGCGCCGCCAGGGTCAGCAGCTTCAGCTCGAGCGTTTCGAAGTGATCGCTCCCCTGGCCCAGCGCGGCAACCGCGGCGGCAAGGGCCGTGGCGAGCGTGGCGGTGGCCGGGGTGGCAGCGGCGGTGGCGGCCGGCGCGGCCCCGCTCCCGGTGGTCACCGCACCGCCGTGGGGCGTCCCGGCCGCTGAACCCCCACCCCCCCCCAGCCCCGATGCCCCCCACCCCGCCCGAGGGTCACTCATGGCCGGATCCCGGCATCGTCCGCGACCCGGGGGATGGATCCTCGGCCGCTCTCTCCGCCGGTTTGGCCGTGGCCACCGTGACGCTGCTGGCGGTGCTGGGTCCACCCCTGGGGCTCTCCCCCTGGCTGATCACCCTGGCGGCCGGCACTGCCCTGGCCGCTCTCACCGCTGACGCCGCCCGCTTCGGCGGTCGGGGCGGCCACCTTCTGGCCGAGGCCCTGCCGGGTGGACAGGCGCGGCTGCGCCGGATCGCCATTCACGAGGCGGGCCATCTGCTGATCGCCGAGCAGGAGGGGCTGGCCGTGCGGCGGGTGCTCGTCGGTAGCCTGGCCTGCCTGCGGGCCGGTCTGGCCGCCAGCGGCAGCACCGAGCTGGAGCCGCCGCCCCACGCCAGGCTGCCCGCCGAAGACCTGCGGCGCTGGAGCCGTGTGCTGCTGGCGGGCATGGTGGCCGAAGGCCTGCTCTGCGGCAGCTCCCGCGGTGGCTCCGACGACCGCGCGCTGCTGGGCCGCCTCTGGGGCCTCTCCGGCCACGACGTCGCCACCGCCCAGCGCGAGCAGCGCCGCGCCCGGCGCGAGGTGGAACAGCGACTGCGCTCCGCTCTGGCGGAACTGGAGGCCCGCGCCGAAGGGCTGGTGCGTCAGGCGCCCCGCCTGCTCCATCCCCTCCACGCCGCGGCGCCGGCCAGCGAAGCGACCGCCTGAGCCGATGGCCCTGGCCTACCTCGACTGTCCCACCGGCGTGGCCGGCGACATGCTGCTGGCTGCCCTGTTCGATCTGGGCCTGCCGGCGGCGGTGGGGGAGGAGCCACTGGAGCGGCTGGGGTTGGCCGGCGCCTACGCCCTGCACGCCGAGCCGGGCCGCAGCGGCGGCCTGCGGGGCCTGCGGCTCACGGTGGAGACCACCGAGGCCGATCCGCCGCACCGCGCCTGGCTGGAGCTGCGGGAGCGAATCACGGCCAGCACGCTCGAACCGCTCCTGCGGGAGAGGGTGCTCACGGTGTTCGGCGCCCTCGCCCTGGCAGAGGGGGCCGTCCACGGTGTTCCCCCCGAGCAGGTCCACTTCCATGAGGTGGGGGCCGTCGATGCCCTCGTCGATGTGGTGGGGGTGTGCGCGGGGCTGCTCCATTTCCAGGTCGAGAGGCTGGTCTGCTCGCCGCCGCCCGCCGGCCATGGCCAGGTGCGCACGGCCCACGGCCTGCTGCCCCTGCCGGCGCCGGCGGTGCTGGAGCTGGCCCGCTGCCATGGGGTGCCGCTGGCTTCCGCCGAGGGCTTTCCGGCCGGCGAACTCCTCACCCCCACCGGCCTGGCCCTGCTGGTGGGCTGGGTCGAGCGCTATGGGCCGGCCCCGGCGCTCGTGCCGCGGGCCGTGGGCATCGGTCTGGGACACCGACAGCTCGACCGGCCCAACCTGCTGCGTCTCTGGCTGGCCGACGAGGTGCCGGCGGCTGCCGGTTCGCCCCGGCTCGAGCCGTTGCTGCAGCAGCAGGCCCAGATCGACGATGCCACCGCCGAGGACCTGGCCTTCCTGGCGGAGGAACTGCGCGCCGCCGGTGCCCTGGAGGTGTTCACCACCCCGATCCAGATGAAGAAGGGGCGTGCCGGGGTGCTGCTGAGCGCCCTGCTGCGGCCGGAGGACGCCGATGCCCTGCGGGCGGTGTGGTGGCGCCACGGCAGCAGCATCGGCCTGCGGGAGCAGTGGCAGCAGCGCTGGGCCCTGCCCCGCCGCAGCCGCACGATCGCCACTCCCTGGGGGCCGGTGCGGTTCAAGACCGTGACGCTGCCTGACGGCAGCGAGCGCAGCAAGCCGGAACACGCCGACCTGGCGGACCTGGCCCGCCGTCACGGTCTGGAGCTGGAGACGGTGCGGCAGGCGGTGCACCGCGGCCTGGCACGGGAGAGTGGGGCGGATCCGTCCGAGCAGGGCCTCTGATGCCGATCCCGTCCCGACTCCGGAAGGCCCTGGCCACCCTGCGGTCCACGGGCACAGCGCTCGTCTCGGCTGCCCGGCGCTTGCAGCCGCTTCCCGGTGGGTCACGCCTCTGGGTCACCCTGCTCAGCCTCGGTTTCGTGCTGGCTGCGCTACGAGGGAACGCCGAGCAGCTGCTGGCCCAGCGGATCGATCCCCAGGGGTGGCTGTGGCTGGCCATCGGGGTCGGCGTCAGCCTGTTGAGCCTGGTGGTGAACGGGGTGGCATGGGGGGTGGGTCTGCGCTGGCTCGGCGGCCGGCCCCGCTGGGGCGCCGTCGTGCGGGCCTACCTGCGCACCAACCTCCTCAAGTACCTCCCCGGCGGGGTATGGCATCTGGCGGCCCGGGTGCGGCTGCTCCAGGCGGCCCCGGCCGCCGCACCCGCCGCGCCGGAGGCGGTGGTGGAGACACCACTGGGCACCGCCCGGGCCCTCGGGGTGACACTGCTGGATCCGCTGGTGGCGGCCTGTGCCGCCCTCTCCCTGGTGCCGGTGGGAGGCTGGCAGGACGGGCTCGCTCTGCTCACCCCCCTGCCTCTGCTGCTGCTGGTCCCCCGTTGGTTCCAGCCGTTGCTGCTCCGCCTGGAGCGGCGCCGTGCCCGCCAGCTGAGCCTGGCGAACGGTTCGGCCTCCGCCGATGCCGACGCGTTCAGCCTGCCCGGCTACCCGCTGTTGCCGCTGGTCGCCCAGCTGCTCTTCGTGCTCGCCCGCTTCGCCGGCTTCGCCTGCTGCGTGCTGGCGTTCGATCAGCAGCTCTCCCTGGGCTGGCCCAGCTGGCTGGCCGGCTTCGCGCTGGCCTGGACCGCCGGCCTGGTGGTGCCCGGGGCACCGGGCGGCCTGGGGGTGTTCGAGGCCGTGCTGCTGCTGCGGCTCGGCACCCAGCTGGCCGAACCGCCACTGCTGGCCGTGGCCCTCTCCTACCGGCTGGTGGTCACGCTGGCCGATCTGCTGGCCGCGGGCACCGCTCGGCTGGATGGCCAGCTCGCCCGCCGGCCTGCCGCCCCATCGCCCCAGGCCTGACCCTCGCAACTGGTCAGATTGTTGAGAACACCCGGCTAGGGTGTGGACAGTCACGGGTAGCTCCGGTGCCGTCCCGTTCCGCCCCCCGCCAGGCCGCCGGCGCTCCTGCCACCGAGCTGCGCACCAGCCTTCATGGCCGGGGGCAGCGGCTCACCCCGCAGCGCGAGCGGGTGCTGGCGTTGTTCGAGCGCCTCGGTGAGGGCACCCATCTCAGCGCCGAGGAGGTGCACCAGCGTCTGCTGCGGGCCGAGGAGCGGGTCTCCCTGGCCACGGTCTACCGCACCCTGCGGTTGCTCAGTTCGATGGCGCTGTTGCGGGAGCTGGAACTCTCGGAAGGGGGGCGGCGCTTCGAGCTCGCCAGTGACGCCCACCGCGATCACCACCACCTGGTCTGCGTGGGCTGTGGCCGCACTGAGGAGTTCGAGAGCACGGCCGTGCTGCTCGCCGGCCAGGAGGCGGCCGGCACCCATGGCTTCCGCCTGCTCGACTGCGTCCTCAACGTGCGGGCCCTCTGTCCGCGCTGCGCGGCCGGCGGACCCGCCTGAGTGGAGATCCGTCGTTGGGCAGTGGCGACAGACCCAGCTGCTGATCGGCCCAGTGGGCGGCGAGGGCCGCCAGCAGCGTGGCCCGATCGCCGTGCAGTCGGAGCATGGGGGGTGGGACGGGGAACGCTCCGAGCCTCGCCCGCCCGCTCCGCCGGGCCGTCACCCCCGGCACGGCGGCGACGCACTGATGGCACAACACCACGGATCATCCACACGCCGGCATGACGATCCCGCCCGCCCCGCCCCCGCCCTGGCCGCTGCCCTGTCCCGTGGAGGCCGGCTGGGAGGTGATCGCCGATGAGGTGCTGCCCCGCCTCGGCAGCGACGGCCGGCCGATCGGCGGATTCTCCGCCATCGCCGTCGACCCGGCCGGTGGCCCAGTCTGGTTGCTCAGCGATGCGCCCGAGCCCTACCTGGTGCCCCTGTTCGGCAGCGCCGATCTGGGCCGCCGCCCGCCCCGCACCGGGGCCCGCTTTCCCCTGCGCACCGCCAGCGGAGCAGCCTGGCCGGGTCCTCTCGACGGGGAGGGGCTGGTGCTCCACGGCGACGACCTCTGGGTGGTGAGCGAAGGCCGCCGCAGCGCCGACCAGCCGCCCCTGCTGCTGCGCTTCGGCCGCCGCGACGGCCGGTTGCGGCAGCGGCTGGAACTGCCCCCCGCCTGGCGTCCCACCCCGGGTGCCGGGCTCGGCTCCAACCAGGGGCCGGAGGCGCTGGCCCTGCTTCCAGCGGCGGGAGGTGGCCCCGCCGCCCTTCTGCTCGCCGCCGAGCGACCGCTGCTGCAGGACCCCCCGGAACGTCTGCGCCTGCTGAGCTTCGGCCCCCTGACCAAGGCACCGGCCTTTCGGCCGGCGGGTGTTCTGGCCGTGGACCTGCAGGGGCCTCACTGGGGCCTCACCGATCTGCTGCCCTTCGGGGCCGGAACGGGGCTGTGGGGTCTGGTGCGGGGCTTCGAGCCGCCGGGTCGCTGGTGGGCGCGGCTGCTGCAGCTGCCGCCGCCGGGAGCGGCGGACCCCCTGGTGCCGCGCCGCCAGTGGGATCTGCTGGCCGCGGGCCTCACCCCCGAGAACTGGGAAGGTATCGCCCCTGGCGCCCCGTTGTCGGATGGACGACCGACCCTGCTGCTGGTGAGCGATGACAATTTCAATCCCCTGCAGCTCAGCCGCATCGCCCGGATCGCCCCCCGTCAGAGCGCGCCCTGCCCTGCTGAAGCCACCTCGCCCCGATGACTCTCCGGCGTCGCCAACTGCTGACCCTGCTGGGTATCGGGGCCGGCGGAGCCCTGCTCGAGCTGGGCCGCACGTCCGATTCCCTGGCCGCGGCCCCCGGGGCCGCGGCCGACGGCATGCCGAGGGTGGCGGCACCGCTGCCCCTGCCCACCGACGGGCTGACGGCCGCCGACCAGCGCCGCCGGCTGGCACGCCTCAGCCTGGAGGACCGGGTGGTGGTGCCGGAGGACTTCCGCGCCGATCTGCTGCTGGCCTGGGGCGACCCGCTGGGCAGCGCCCGGGTGGGCCTCAACAACGACTACCTGGCCCTGATCCCCCGCCCCGACGGCACGGCCCTGCTCACCATCAACTTCGAGTACATCAGCCTGCGCAACTGGCTGGAGGGCTTCGCCGCGGCGGTGGGCCGTCCGCTGCCCTGGGCCGAGCTGGTGAGCGCCCTGGCCTCCCGCGACGGCCGGATCGACGTCACCGCCCTGGCACCCGATGATCCGCTGCGGCCGTTGCTGCGTGCGGTGGCCGACGAGGCCATGGCCGACCTGGGGGTGGGCGTGGTCACCCTGGTTCCGGGTTCCGGAGGGGGCTGGCAGCGAAGCCCGGGGCCCCTGGATCGCCGGATCACCGGCCTGAGCGGCCTGGACGATCCAGCCCGCCGGCTCCGGGTGAGCGGTCCGGCCGCCCCGGTCTTCCGCCGTCGCGAGCGCCTCGGCTACGACGATGGGCTGGGCGATCGGGTGATCGGCACCTTCGCCAACTGCGCCGGAGGCACCACCCCCTGGGGCACGGTGCTCAGTGCCGAGGAGAACGTCCAGAACCTGGTGCCGGAGGCGGTCTACGCCGACGGCAGTGCGGTGCCCCCCTCCGCCCTGCCCTTCCGCTGCCGGGAGGGCGAACTGGGGGGCCTGGGCAACGTCTATGGCCTGGCGGGCAACAAGTACGGCTGGATGGTGGAGATCGATCCGGCCGATCCCCTCGATCCGGGCACCAAGCACAGCTGGCTGGGCCGCTTCCGCCACGAGGCGGTGGCCGTGCGGGCCGTGGCGGGCCGCCCGCTGCTGGTCTATTCCGGCTGCGACCGGCGCGGCGGCCACCTCTACCGCTTCGTGAGCAGCCGGGCGGTGGCCGATCCGGCGGATCGAGGCAATTCCAGCCTGTTCGCGAGCGGGCGGCTGGAGGTGGCGCGCTTCGCTCCCGATGGCAGCGGTCGCTGGATCCCTCTGGCGCCCTCCACCCCGCTCGAGCCGTTCCTGCCTTCCCGCTTCGCGGCGGCCGGTCTGGCGGTGCCCACCGTGCTGCCCGATCCGGATCGCCGCCGCCCCGGCGGGGTGCCCTTCAGCAGCGATGCGGAGGTGCTTGCCTACGTGCGCCGCTTCCCCACCCTGGGCGATCTCTACCCCGGCAGCGGCGAGGAGCAGCAGGGGGCCATCCTGATCGACGCCCACCTGGCGGCGAACGCCGTGGGCGCCACCCCGGCGGCGCGGCCGGAGGACACCGACCTCGATCCGCGCAGCGGTGATCTGCTGATCGCCTTCACCTCCGGCGCGGCCGATGCCGAAGGCGGCGCCGATCCGGCGGTGTTCCGAGGCCCCGGCGGTGAGCCGAGCTGGCCCCATGGGTTCGTGATGCGCCTGGGCGAGCAGGGGAATCCGGCCGAGGGCCGCTTCCGCTGGCGGCTGGTGGCCACCGGCGGCGAGCCCTGGGTCGGTGGCATGGGGTTCACCAACCCCGACAACCTCCACCTGGATCGCGCCGGCAACCTCTGGATGCTCACCGACCGACCGGGAGCGGCGGCAGCTTCGGACCTGTTCGGCAACAACGGCTGCTGGGTGCTGCCCCGCAGCGGGGCTCGGGCCGGTGAGGCGTTCTGTCTGGCCACCGGGCCGATGGAGAGTGAGTTCTGCGGCCTGGCGCTCGATCCGGCCGAACGCTGCCTGCTGCTGGCGGTGCAGCATCCCGGCGAGGTGCATGGCACGCACCGGCGGGGCATGGAGGAGATCCAGGCCTTCACGCTCCAGGATCGCGATGGGCGCCCCTTCGAGCAGCTGCGGCGCGTGCCGCTCGGCTCGAACTGGCCCAGCGGCGCCCCTGGCCAGCCGCCACGCCCGGGGGTGGTGGTGATCCGCCGCCAGGACGGCGGCAAGCTGCTGCCGCTGTGAGGTTCAGCCCCGCCGCTCCAGGCTCGGCACCAGCGAGAACGCCGCCACCAGCCCCAGCACCATGATCACCAGGGCCGGGGCCATGGCCGCTCCCACCCGCTCGTCACTGGCGTACTGGAACACTCGCACCGCCAGGGTGTCGAAATCGAACGGCCGCAGCGCCAGCGTCAGCGGCAGCTCCTTCACCACGTCCACGAACACCAGCAGGGCGCCCACCAGCAGCGGACCGCGCAGCAGGGGCAGGTGCACCCGGCGCAGCACGGCTGTCCAGCTGCAGCCCAGGCTGGTGGCCGACTCGTCGACGCTGGGGGGAATGCGCTCCAGCCCGGCGTCCAGCCCCTGCTTCGACACCGCCAGAAAGCGCACCCCGTAGCCCCACACCAGCAGCATCAGCGGGGTGATCCCCAGCGGACTGCCGAAGAGCATCAGGCCCAGGGCCAGCACGCTGCCCGGCACCGCATAGCCCATGCCCGCCACGAAGCTGAGCTGCCGCACCAGCGGCTGCGGGCTCCAGCGCCGCACGATTGCCAGCACCAGCGCCGCCATGGCGGTGATCGCGGTGGCCAGCACGGCCAGGGCGAGGCTGCGGACACCCAGGCCCAGCAGCTCGTCGAGCGGCTCGCTGAGGAGGTTGCTCCAACCGTCGCCGATCCAGAGCAGGGGGATCGCCAGAGCCGCCAGCGGTGGGGCCAGGCAGGTGATCTGGGCCAGCAGCGCACGCCAGCCCCTCAGCCGGTGGGTCTGTTCCTCGGCCAGTCCGCCGGCCAGGTTCCAGCGACGGCTGCGGCGCCGCAGCGCCCGCTCCGCTGCCACCAGCAGCAGCACGATCACCAGGGCGATCAGCGACAGAAGGGCCGCCCCCTGCGGGTCACCCTCCACCTGCCAGCGGTCGAGGATGCCGGCCGAGAGGCTCGGCACCCCCAGCAGCCGCACGGCGCCCAGCTCGTTCACCACTTCCATGGCGCTCAGGGCCACCCCCGCTCCGATCGCCGGCAGGGCGATCGGCAGGGCGATGCGGCGGAAGCTGGCCCACGGGCCAACCCCCAGGCTTCGGCTCACTTCAAGCAGCTGGGAGCCGCTGGTGGTGAAGCTCTCGGTGGTCAGCAGGAAGACGTAGCTGTAGGTGGAAAGGGTGAGCAGGGCGATCGCCCAGCCCATGCCGTGGATCCGCAGGCCGTGGTGGCTGCCCCAGTCGATCAGGCTGGCCGCCAGCAGGTAGGCCGGGAAGGCCAGCGGAATCAGCTGGGCGATCCGCAGCAACCGGCGGCCGGGGAAGCGGCAGGCGGCGGTGAGCCACCCGGTGGCGGTTCCCAGCACCGCGCCCGCCGCGCCTTCGCCCAGCACCAGTTCCAGCGTTCCGGCGATCTGCCTGGGACCGTCGTAGCCCAGCCCCGCGGCCACCTGCTGACCGCCCAGCAGGGCGTCCCGCACTAGGGCCACGAGTGGCACGAGCGCCAGCAGGCTGATCACCAGCGTGGCCACCAGCAGGCCCGGCCGCCCCGAATCGGACTGGCGCCGAAGCGCCGGCGGGTGACAGCTGGGTGCGGAGACGGCCATGGCGACGCGGCGGTCGGATCGGTCCTTACTACTGCCCTGCCATCACTGCCAACCGTTGCGGGCCATCAGATCGGTGGCTTCCCGGTTGCGGCGGGCCAGCTGGTCGGCGGTCACCGGCGAGGCGCGGAAACTGCCCATCCGGTTGAGGATCGGGTTGTTGCCGAAGCCGCGCAGGGGGTATTCGTTGTTCGCAGAGGCGTAGCCCTCACCGGAGGTGGGCGAGGCCAGGAACTCGATCAGACGGGTGGCGGCCTGCGGATTTTTCGAACTGCGGGTGACGCCCGCGGCGGTGATGTTCACGTGGGCGGGGCTGGGAAACACCACGCGCACGTTGGCGGCGGCCTTGCGGTCCTCGGCGCTGGCTTCCGGGGAGAGCATGCGGGCCAGGTAGTACTGATTCGCCACCGTGACCCCGCACTCACCCCTGCCGAGGGCGCGCAGCATGGGTGTGTCGCTGGTGAAGAACGGCGGCTTCACGTTCGCCACCATCCCCGCGATCCACTGGCGCGTGGCGGCGGCACCCCGCTGGGTCAGAACGTCAGCCACCAGCGACTGGTTGTAGACGCTGGCGCGGTTGCGCAGGCAGAGCTTGCCCTTCAGCGCGGGCTTGGCCAGGTCGGCGTAGCTGCGCACCTGCGAGGGTTTCACGATCGCGGGGTTCACCATGATCGGCCGCACCCGGCGGGTCAGCGCGAACCAGTGCCCCTGGGGGTCACGCAGGCTGGCGGGCACGTCGCGGTTGAGGGCGGTGGAGCGGATCGGACGGAACAGGTTCTGCTCGCGGGCCCGCTGGATGCGTGCCGCGTCCACCAGCACGAGCACGTCGGCGGGGCTGTTCGCTCCTTCGGTGCGGAGCCGCACGATCAGCTCGTCATCCTTGCCTTCCAGCAGGTTCACCTTGATGCCGGTCTGGGCGGTGAACTTGGCGTAGAGGGCCTTGTCGGTGTTGTAGTGCCGACCGGAGTACACATTCACCACCTGCCTGGAGGTCTGGGCCGGCGCCGGCAGGGAACTGGACGCTGCGATCAGACCGATCAGCGCGGCCACACCCAGGCGCGTGCGGTGGCCTGTGCGGTGGAGGGTCATCGGGACAGGAGTGGGCTGAGGGGAATGGAAGGGTGGATGCCGACGCGAGGGGAGGACGGCTGAGCCGGGCCGATGGACAGGGGCCGCCCGGCCAGGCTTCGTCCGGGCGCGTCAGACCCTTCGATTGAGGAAGCTACGGATTGCCCGCTCCCAGCAGCGTTCAATCGCTGCGAAGCCGTGTGCCTTTGGTTACGGCTCCGAAGCCAACCCCCGGGAGGCCTTCACAGCACAACAACGGCCACCAGGCTTGAAGGGCTGGTGGCCGGGGTGGAAGGTTGAGTTTTGGGCAGGCGGCCGGGGTTCAGCGCCTGGGGCCGTTGTCGCTGCGCACTGGGATGGGCACCAGCACCGGCTGCATCAGCCCACCGCCGCCGTTGTCATCGTCGGAGTCGGTGGTGAGCCAGAAAGCCAGACCGAAGAGGGCAAGAACGCCGGAGAAGAGCAGCAGTTCGGCCATGGGTCCGGCTCGTCGTCACCGAACGGTAGCCAGTTCACAGCGCCCTGGTGTGACCGATGCTTCCGTTCAGCCGCCCAGACCCGCTGTCACCAGCACCAGGACAGCGCCCGAGAGTGTGAGCAGGGTGGCGACCCGCTCGGTCCAGACGACGCGGAGTCGTCGCAGCAGCGCGAAGCTGAGGCCCACCACCAAGGACGAGCTCAGCAGGGCACCGACCCACCAGCCGGCGGTGCCGTGGGCCGCCTGGCCATGCAGCAGTCCGTGCACCGCCACGGTGGCCGTGATCAGGGCGCCGCACCAGGACAGCGATGGCGCCCGGTGGGAGCCGGCGGTGCCCAGCACCAGCAGCCCCATCAGCGCGACGCCCAGAGCGGACAGCAGCTCCGCCTGGGGCAGCTGGCCGCCCATCAGGCCGGCCATGCTGCCCAGAACCCCACCGGCCAGGGCGAACAGCAGCAGCTGGGCGCTCACGAAGGACGCCGCCGCCCCCACACCCACCAGCATCAGCAGGTGATCGAGTCCCAGCAGGGAATGGCTGAAGCCGGCCAGCGCGCTGGTTCCCGCCATGCTGTGGGCCGAGGCCGGCGCGGCACTCAGCAGACTGAGGCCCAGACCGGCTGCGGCGCCGAGAACCAGGGGCCGGAAGGAGGCGGTTGAAGGGAGCATCGTCGGAAGCGGTTCCCCCTGGGGAGTGAGAGGGGGAATCCGTACACGGCTCAGTATGGGCTCTCCGGCTGGGGAATGGCTGGGCCTGGAGGTTCAGGCGAAGCCCTGGCCGGCTTGCTTGGCCACGCAGGCCCGCAGTTGCTGGCGCAGGGTGTCGTGATCGAGATCACGACCGATCAGCACCAGCTGGTTCTTGCGTTCCCCGCTCCAGTCGGTGTCATCGATCGAGAAGCGCTTGCCCGCCAGGTGGAACACGTGCCGCCGCTCGCTCTCGTTGAACCAGAGGATCCCCTTGGCGCGGAACACGCCGGGGGGCAGCTGGTTGTCGAGGAAGTTCTGGAACTTGCGCAGGGCGAAAGGCCCATCGGCGGAAAACGACAGGGAGGTGAAGCCCTCGATCGCCAGGTGGTCGGCCGCGTGGGGGTCACCGACCGGCCCGTGGTCGTGGTCGTGGTGGTGGTTGTGGTCATGGCTGTGGGCATGACCCTCGGGATGGACGCAGTGGCCGTGATCGTGATCACAGGCGGAGTGGTCGCCGTGCTCGTGGGCGTGGCCGTGGGTCTCCTCGGGCTGGTCGATCGCCACCCGGTCGGATTCGAACAGCCCCACGCTCAGCAGCAGGGGAAGGGGCACCTCACCCTTCACCGAACGCAGGATGCGGGCGTCGGGTTTGAGCTGGCGCAGCTGTTGCTCCAGCTGCTGCAGCTGCCCCTCCGCCACGAGATCGCACTTGTTGAGCAGCAGGATGTCGCCGTAGATCACCTGGGCCCGGCCCACCTCGCTCTCGAGCGAGCTGTCCTCGAAGTTCTCGGCGTCGATCAGGGTGATGATCGAATCGAGGCGGGTGCTCTCGCGCAGCTCGCTGCCCAGGAACGTCATGGCCACCGGCAGTGGATCGGCCAGTCCGGTGGTCTCCACCACGAGGTAGTCCACCGGTTCGGGGCGCTCCAGGATCCGGTCCACCGCCTCGAGCAGCTCGCCGTTGATCGAGCAGCAGATGCAGCCGTTGCTCAGCTCCACCATGTCGTCGTCGGTGGCGATGATCAGGTCGTTGTCGATCCCGATCTCGCCGAATTCGTTCACCAGCACCGCGGTCTTGATGCCGTCCTGGTTGCTGAGGATGTGGTTGAGGAGGGTGGTCTTGCCGGCGCCCAGAAATCCCGTGAGGATCGTCACCGGCAAGCCCGTGCGGACCGGATCCGCGGCGGAGGCTTCAGGCACGGGGGCGGTGCTGGTCATGGGCGAGGGTGAGCGGGAACGGTGGATCAGTCCAGTGTGACCGAGCTGCGCAGCCGTTGGCCCGGCTGCGGGGGCGTGCCGGCTCAGAAGCGGAAGGTGGTCTTCACCAGGCCCCCGAGCTGGGCGAAGGTCTCGCCGGCTGGTGTCTCCTGGCCCAGGGGTCGGCTGAGCCAGAACAGCGCCGGCGTCACGCTGATGGCATCGGTGAGCTGGAGCTTGTACCACCACTCCCACACGAAATTGCCGTCATCGGGGCTCCGTCCGCCCTCCAGCGCCGTGGCGAAGATCGGCTGGCCCACCGCCATCCCCAGCACGTTCCCCTTCACGAAGGCATCGCCCCACTGCAGCCCCACCATCCACGACTGGCTGGTGCGCAGCGCTCCATCCGCGGGGTCTTCGTCGTAGGAGGTGGCATTGAGCCCCCAGCCGGCGCTGATCGAGGGGATCCAGCCGGCCTGGGCCGGCTGCCAGTAGCCGCTCAGCCCGAAGGCGTTCGTGCGGGCCGAGCCGTTGCCCTCGTACACCGCGGCCGTGAAGGGTGTGGCGCCCGGCAGGGCGACGCCGCTCTGCAGATGGCTGTAGATCGCCGCCAGGGCCCACTGCTCCCTGGCGTAGGCCAGCTGCACCGTGCCGCTGCCCCCGCTGTTGGCGTTGCCGATCCCGCCCTCGCCGGGATCGCCGAGATTGCCGGCGGCCGCCACGTAGCTGGCGCTCACGCTCCAGCCGTTGCTCTGCCACCAGAGGCCCGCGCCGGGGCCCAGGTTCTTGTTGTAGGCGCCTGGCGCACCGTTGAGCGTGAGCACGTTCAGCACGGTGTCGTCGGGGTACACGCTCGGCCAGACGGCGAGCATGTCCTCCTGGCCGACACGGCCGCCCACCGTGGCGGTGAACCCTCCGCCGATCGGGGTCTGGTAATAGAGCTTGTCGATGCCGAGCACATCGGCGCCGTCATCTTCCTGGAAGGCCACCTCCAGGGTGGAGAGGCCGCCGGTGGGCCCGGCCCCACCGAAGGCGCTGCCGGCGAAGTTGCCCGCCCGCAGGATCGTGCGCAGCAGGTCCTTGCCGCTGAAGCTGGTGTCGAAGAACAGCTGGAGGTCGTAGCTGAACGTGGTGGCGCCCACCGCGGCGCGGCTGTCGTTTACCAGGCGCTCCGAACTGCCGCTGAAGGCGTTGGCACCGATCACGAAGGTGGCCTTGCCGTTCAGCTTGGTGGTGGTGGAGAACTGGTTGGCCTCCAGCTCACCCACTTTGGCCTCAAGGCCGTCGACGCGGCCCTTGAGGATCGCCAGTTCCTTCTCGAATTCCTTGAGCAGGCGGCGCAGCTC
>CALRKZ020000012.1:0-117363 GCA_943368365.1 Mesorhizobium carmichaelinearum | reverse complement strand
CACGGAGCTGCTGGATCTGCTGCAGGCGGAGGGGACGCTGCCGTCGGAGAGCGTGGATGGGGAATGCCTGAGGGGAGACATGAGGGCGCTGCTGGAGCAGCTGCCGGAGCTGCAGGGGCGCGTGCTGAAGATGCGCTACGGCATCGATGTGGAGGAGCCGATGAGCCTCACGGGCATCGGCCGCATCCTCGGCATGAGCCGCGATCGGATCCGCAACCTCGAGCGTGACGGGCTGGCCAGCCTGCGGCGCCTCAGCGAGTCCGTCGAGGACTACGTGGCGGTCTGAGCCCTTCGGATCAGTGGGGCTTCTGTGGCTGCTTGCGCTGCCCGGCCGTCGACCCGCCTGACGCCTGGCTTCGGCAGGATCCGCGCTGTTCGCTCTCAGGCCCGTGCCACCTGACGGTCAGCTGGATCTGGCTGCCTTGCGCAGTTCTCTGCTGGCCTGGTGGGAGATCCATGGCCGCCTGGGCAGCGAGCACAAGCCGTGGATGTTCACGCCTGACGGCCGGTGGCCCGCCCCGGCCGAGCCCCTGCCCTGTCTGGGGGTGTGGGTGGCCGAGGTGATGCTCCAGCAGACCCAGTTGGCGGTGGTGCTGCCCTACTGGCGGCGTTGGATGGAGACGTTCCCCAGCCTCGAGGCCCTGGCCCAGGCGGATCAGCACGAGGTGCTGCTGCTCTGGCAGGGGCTGGGGTACTACTCCCGCGCCCGCCGCCTCCACCATGGCGCGCGCCTCCTGCAGGGGCAACGCACCGCAGCCGCGTCCACGCCCTGGCCGCGGGCGCTCGAGGGCTGGCTGGCGCTGCCGGGGATCGGCCGCAGCACCGCCGGCAGCATCCTTTCGTCGGCCTTCGATCTGCCCCTTGCGATTCTGGACGGCAACGTGAAGCGGGTGCTGTCGCGGCTGATCGCCAGCCCGCAGCCGCCGGCGCGTCAGCTCGCCGGGTTGTGGCGGCTGAGCGAGACCTTGCTCGATCCGCAGCGGCCGCGGGCGTTCAACCAGGCGCTGATGGACCTGGGTGCCACCGTCTGCATCCCCCGCACCCCGGCCTGCGGGAGGTGCCCCTGGCGGAGTCACTGCGCTGCCTACGCTGCCGGCGACCCCGCTCGCTACCCCGTGAAGGACGACCGCAAGCCTGTGCCGTTCCAGGTGATCGGCGTGGGGGTGGTGCTCGACGCCAGCGGCCGGGTGCTGATCGATCAGCGGCTGAACGAAGGTCTGCTGGGTGGGCTGTGGGAGTTTCCCGGTGGCAAGCAGGAGCAGGGCGAGCCGATCGAGGCCACGATCCGCCGGGAACTGATGGAGGAACTGGCGATCACGGTGGAGGTGGGCGAGGAACTGATCACCCTGGAGCACGCCTACAGCCACAAGCGCCTGCGCTTCGTGGTGCATCTCTGCCGGTGGCTGTCCGGAGAGCCCCGGCCCCTGGCCTGCCAGCAGGTGCGCTGGGTGGAGCCGGCCGAGCTGCCGGCCTTCCCCTTCCCCGCCGCCAATGCCCGGATCATCGCGGCCCTGCGCCAGCGCCTCGGCGAGGGGGTGGCCGAGCCCCTCAGCGCCGCCGTGGCTGACGCTGGAGCCATGCAGGGCCACTCTGGAAACAGATCGTCGGCGGCCTGATGACCGTTCACCGCCACCCATGGGTGCTCTGCTTCGGCGAGGCCCTGGTCGACCGACTGGGTCCCCCCGGTGGTGATCCCTCCGTGGACGGGCCTGTGGATGACCGGCTCGGGGGTGCGCCGGCGAACGTGGCCTGCGCCCTGGCCCGGCTTGGCACTCCGGCAGCCCTGCTGGGCCGCCTCGGCGATGATCCCATCGGCGTGCGCTTCCGGGCGCTGCTGGCGGAGCGCGGGGTGGACACCACCGCCCTGCAGCACGACACGCTCCGCCCCAGCCGCACGGTGCTCGTCCGCCGCGACAGCGGCGGCGACCGCAGCTTCGGCGGCTTCGCCGGTGATCGGGGTGAAGGCTTCGCCGATCAGGCGATCGACGCGGCCGCGCTGGCGCCGGCGCTCGAGCCCCTGCTGCGCCATGCCCACTGGCTGCTGGCCGGCACGATCCCCCTGGCCAGTCCGGCCTCCGCCGAGGCCCTGCACCTGGCCGTGGCGGCCGCCGCCGAGCGGGGTGTGCCCCTGGCCCTCGATCTCAACTGGCGGCCCACGTTCTGGGATGTCACCCCTCAGGAGGCGCTCCGCCGGATCCGCCCCCTGCTGGATCGGGCCGTGCTGGTGAAGCTCGCCGCCGAGGAGGCGGAATGGCTGGCTGGCTGCCGCGATCCGCGAGGGATCAGCGCCGTGCTGGGCCAGGCCCCCGCCGTGGTGATCACTGACGGCGATGGTGCTGTGAGCTGGTGGCTGGGTTCCCAGCCCGGGCGTCTCCAGTCGTTCACCGTGCCCGTGGTGGACACCACCGGTGCGGGGGACGCCTTTCTGGCCGGTCTGCTCCACCGCCTCTGTGCCGAGCCGGATCTGCTGCGCCAGGCATCGGCGGCGCGCGTGCGGGAAGCGGTTCGCTTTGCCTGCGCCTGTGGTGCGCTCGTCTGCCAGGGTGCCGGGGCGATCGATCCCCAGCCCAGTGAGGGGCGGGTGGTGGCCTTCCTCGATGGTCAACAGGCCGAGCGGGTGCCTCCCTCCCTGCAGGTTTCCGGCGGCTGAATCCGGACCAGCCTGCCGGTGCCGTCGGCGCCATGGGCTTCCAGCTGGATCCGCCAGGCGGGGCCGGGATCGATCCCCAGCCGCTCGGGCCACTCCACCGCCAGCACCGCCGCCTCCGCGTCCTCCTCCTCCTGGGCGAACAGTTCGTCGGCGGCGGCCCTCTCCTCCAGCCGGTAGAGGTCAAGGTGCACCAGCCGGGTGGGCTGGCTCCCGAGGCGACCGGCGTAGTGCTGGGCCAGGGCGAAGGTGGGGCTGGTGATCGGTTCCTCGATGCCGAGCGCCCGGGCCAGGCCCTGCACCAGGCAGGTCTTGCCGGCACCGAGATCACCGCTGAGCAGCAGCAGCCGGCAGGCGCCCTCCCGCAGCAGCAGTGGGGCCAGGCGACGGCCGAGCTGACGTGTCGCCGCGCTGTCCTCCAGCCACAGGGGGCCCTCTCCCAGCGGCCCGTCCCGCTCGCTCATCCCGGTGTCACCCCTGTAGATTCCATCCAAGCGAGCCCGAAGCCTCGGCGTCTCCGCAGATATTTCCCAACCCATCGTCCTCCCTCACGGGAGCTCACCAAGCATGGTGGCTTCAACTCCCTCTGCCGCGACCGCCCCTGGTCTGGCCGGCATCCAGGCCCCGTCGTCGTATGTGATCGCCGACCTCTCCCTGGCCGACTGGGGCCGCAAGGAGATGGCCATCGCCGAGACCGAGATGCCCGGCCTGATGGCCCTGCGCCAGCAGTTCGGCGCCGAGCAGCCCCTCCGGGGCGCCCGGATCGCCGGTTCGTTGCACATGACGATCCAGACGGCCGTCCTGATCGAGACCCTGGTGGCCCTGGGCGCCGAGGTGCGCTGGGCCAGCTGCAACATCTTCTCCACTCAGGATCACGCCGCCGCCGCCATCGCCGCCGCCGGCATTCCGGTGTTCGCCTACAAGGGCGAAACCCTGGATGAGTACTGGGCCTTCACCCACCGCATCCTCGAGTGGGGCGATGGCGGCACACCCAACATGATCCTCGACGACGGCGGCGATGCCACCGGCCTGGTGATGCTGGGCACCAAGGCCGAGAGCGATCCCTCGGTGCTCGATCACCCCTCCAACGAGGAGGAAACGGCGCTGTTCCAGAGCATCCGCCAGAAGCTGGCGGCCCAGCCCGGCTTCTACTCCCGCATCAAGGCGGCCATCCAGGGCGTCACCGAGGAGACCACCACCGGGGTGGCTCGCCTCTACCAGATGCAGAAAGCGGGCGAGCTGCCCTTCCCGGCGATCAACGTCAACGACTCGGTGACCAAGAGCAAGTTCGACAACCTCTACGGTTGCCGCGAATCGCTCGTCGATGGGATCAAGCGCGCCACCGATGTGATGGTGGCCGGCAAGGTGGCCCTGGTGCTGGGCTACGGCGATGTGGGCAAGGGCTCGGCCCAGTCGCTGCGCGGCCTCGGCGCCACGGTGATGATCGCCGAGATCGACCCGATCTGTGCCCTGCAGGCCGCCATGGAGGGCTACCGCGTGGTGCGGCTCGACGACGTGGTGGTCGACGTGGACATCTTCGTGACCGCCACCGGCAACTTCCAGGTGATCCGCCACGAGCACCTGATCCGGATGAAGGATCAGGCGATCGTCTGCAACATCGGCCACTTCGACAACGAGATCGACGTGGCCTCGCTCAGGCAGTACCCCTGGGACAACATCAAGCCCCAGGTGGATCACATCACCCTGCCCAGCGGCAACCGAATCATCCTGCTGGCCGAAGGCCGGCTCGTGAACCTGGGCTGCGCCACCGGCCACCCCAGCTTCGTGATGAGCAACTCCTTCACCAACCAGGTTCTGGCCCAGATCGAGCTGTTCAGCAAGGGCGATCAGTACGCCAACGAGGTGTACGTGCTGCCCAAGCACCTCGATGAGATGGTGGCCCGCCTGCACCTCGAGAAGATCGGGGCGAAGCTCACCGAGCTCACCCCCGAGCAGGCCGCCTACATCAACGTGCCGGTGGCCGGCCCCTACAAGAGCGACCACTACCGCTACTGAGCCTGGGGCAGGCTTCCTTCAGCCGCTGATGATCGATCCACCCGGCCCCTGGGCCGGGTTTTTCATGGCCTCTGCACGGCGTGCACGTCCCCGGCGTGGAAGACTTGCCCCGATCCCAGGCCTCCGTCATGGCCATCGAACTGGTGCAGCAGCTGCCCGATCTGATCGGATCGGCTGTGGAGGCCAACCCTGCCGCGGGCTACGCCGCGATCTTCGCGGCGATGTTCCTCGAGAACCTGTTCCCGCCCATTCCCTCCGAGCTGATCATGCCCCTGGGGGGGTTCTACGTGCAGCAGGGCCGACTCGCCCTGCTGCCGGTCGTGCTTGCGGGGTTGCTCGGCACCGTGCTCGGCGCCCTGCCCTGGTACGGCATCGGTCGGTTGGTGAACGAGGAGCGGATCGAGCACTGGCTCGACCGCCATGGCCGCTGGATCGGCATCAGCGCCCAGGAGCTGCACCGCAGCCGGGAGTGGTTCAACCGCCACGGCACCGCCCTGGTGTTCTGGGGAAGGCTGGTGCCCGGCATCCGCACCCTGATCTCGGTGCCGGCCGGTGTGGAGATGATGCCGCTGCTGCCGTTCCTGCTCTGGACGACGGCCGGCAGCCTGATCTGGACCCTGCTGCTGACCATGGCGGGGCTGGCCCTGGGTGAGGGCTACAGCAACGTGGAGCTGTGGATCGCGCCGGTGGCCCGGGTGATCAAGGTGCTGCTCCTGCTGGCGCTGCTGGGGGGCACCGTGTGGCTGGGCCTGCGCATCTGGAGGAGGCGCCGCGACAGCCACTGACCCCGCACCGCGCCGAGGGGGCGCGGAGGCGCCGGCTCAGAACGGAACCTCCTCGCTGCTGGGTTCGCCGCCGCCGTAGCCCCCGCCGCCGAATCCTCCCTCCGCGTAGGCGCCCTGCTCGGCATCGCGCTTGGAGCCCAGCAGTTCCAGCCGGTCGACCCGCACCACGGGCTTGGTGCGCTCTTCGCCGGTGGCGCGATCGGTCCAGCGGTCGAGCTTGAACGACCCGATGATGCCCAGCAGTGAGCCCTTGCGGACGTAGTCAGCGGCGACCTGGGCCTGCTTGCCCCAGATCTCCAGGTTGAACCAGTCGGGCTCGTCGTCGCGGCTGCGGCGGTTCACCGCCAGGGTGAGGTTGGCGACCATGCTGCCGGATTCGAAGTAGCGCACTTCGGGATCGCGGCCGGCACGGCCGACCAGGGTCACGGAATTCACACCCATGGGAAGGTCCTCGGTTCGGGGTACGGGGTTGGTTGGATCAATGATGCGCCACCGGTTCGGAGCGCCTCTCCCTGCAGGTTCCACCCTTGGCCCCGGTCGTATCAGCCCCCTGATCCCCCGGTGGCCGGTGCTGCCGCGGGGGGGCGCCGGGCGGCCCCACCTATGATTCGCCCCGCTCCGCGGGTTCGCTGTGTTCTTCCGACGTTTCCAGCTCTCCCGCGACATCGGCATCGATCTGGGAACGGCCAACACCCTGATGTATGTCTCCGGCAAGGGGATCGTGCTGCAGGAGCCCTCCGTGGTGGCCCTGGATCTGGAGAAGGGTGTGCCCCTGGCGGTGGGCGACGAGGCCAAGCTCATGCTCGGCCGCACCCCCGGCAACATCCGGGCGGTGCGGCCCCTGCGCGATGGCGTCATCGCCGATTTCGATGCCGCTGAGCAGATGATCAAGACCTTCATCCAGAAGGGGAACGAAGGCCGCGGCATCGTGGCGCCTCGCCTGGTGATCGGTATTCCCAGTGGCGTCACCGGAGTGGAGCGCCGCGCCGTGCGCGAGGCGGGTCTGGCCGGCGCCCGTGAGGTCCATCTGATCGATGAGCCGGTGGCGGCCGCGATCGGCGCCGGCCTTCCCGTCACCGAGCCGGTGGGCACGATGATCGTCGACATCGGTGGCGGCACCACCGAGGTGGCGGTGCTGAGCCTCGGCGGCACGGTGCTGAGTGAATCGGTGCGCGTGGCCGGCGACGAGATCAGTGATGCCATCGGGGTTTACCTGAAGAAGGTGCACAACCTGGTGGTGGGCGAGCGCACCGCCGAGGAGATCAAGATCCGGATCGGCTCCGCCTTTCCCGACGATGCCTACGACGAGTCGTCGATGGACGTGCGCGGGCTCCACCTGCTCTCCGGCCTGCCCCGCACCATCAACGTGCGGGCCGGCGACATCCGCGAGGCGATGGCTGAGCCGCTCAACGTGATCGTGGAGGCGGTGAAGCGCACCCTGGAGCGCACGCCTCCCGAGCTGGCGGCCGACATCGTCGATCGCGGCATCATGCTCGCCGGTGGCGGGGCCCTGGTGCGGGGGATCAGCGAGCTGATCAGCCATGAGACGGGCATCCTCACCCACGTGGCCCAGGACCCGCTGCTCTGCGTCGTCAACGGCTGTGGTCAGGTGCTGGAGGACTACAAGCGTCTGGAGCGGGTCCTGGATACCCCTGACTTCTCCCGACTGCAGGGCTGATCCCGATGCCCTCCGGACGCCTTCCCCGCGTCCCCGCGCCGGCCCAGCTGCTGCGGCTGTGGCCCTGGGTTCTGGTGCTGCTGGCCCTGGTGGGGGTACGGCTCAGCCGTGGCGCCGTGCTCAGCGACGTCTACGCGTTGCTCAGCCGCCCCTTCTGGCCCGGGACTGCCCAGCGCGACTGGCTTCGCGACGCCCAACGGCTGGATCAGCAGTCGCGGCTCAGCCAGCTGGAGCTGGAGAACCGGCGCCTGCGCACGCTGCTGGAGCTGAAGCAGGCCAGCCCCGACCAGCTCACAGCGCCGGTGATCTCCCGTGAGCAGGCCGGCTGGTGGCATCAGCTGGTGGTGGGCGCCGGCGGCCTCAGCGGGATCCGCGCCGGTGATCCGGTGCTCGGTCCCGGCGGCCTGATCGGCCGGGTCGAGAGCGTCACCCCCACCACCGCCCGGGTGATCCTGCTCACCGACCCCGCCAGCCAGGTCGGGGTGTGGGTGGCCCGCACCCAGCGCCACGGCCTGCTCACCGGCACGGGCGGCAGCCGGCCCCAACTGCGCTTCCTCGAGAAGGATCCCCAGGTCCGCCCCGGCGATGTGGTGGTCACCTCCCCCGCCAGCACCCTGGTGCCGCCGGGTCTCACGGTGGGGGTGATCCAGTCGGTGGACGAGAAGGCGGTTCCCGCCGCCGCCGCCCTGGTGCAGCTCAGTGCACCGGTGGGTTCGATCGACTGGGTTCAGGTGCTGCGGCGCTGAAGCATGGGCACGCTCCACCGCCATCGGGGCTACCTGGCCAGCGCCTTGCTGGTGCCCCTGCTCACGCTGGCCACGCCGGCCTTTCTCCGCCTCGACGGGGTGGCCCCCAGCTGGGCGGTGCTGTGGCTGCTGCCCTGGGCGCTGGTGGATGGTCCGCTCTCCGGTGCCCTGGCCGGATTGGCCCTGGGGATGCTGCTCGATGCCATCAGCGTGGGTGGGGCCAGCCAGGTCCCTGTCCTGCTGCTTCTGGGATGGTGGTGGGGGCGGCTGCCGCGCCGGGGCCCGCCGATCGAGCGCAGCTTCAGCCTGGGCCTGCTGGCCCTGCTGGGCAGCGCCCTGCTGGGCCTGAGCCTGCTGCTGCAGCGTCACGGCGCCGCCTTGCAGCAGGGTCTGGCGGTGCCGGCGGCGTGGCACACCCTTCTGCAGCAGACCCTGCTGACGGGTCTGCTGGCGCCGATGATCTGTTCGCCGCTGCTGCTGGTCTGGCGGCGCTATGGCGCGATTCCGCGGGGCTGATCCCATGAGCCGGTCCGACCATCCTTCCCCGCACGGGCTGCCCGCGCTCCGTCCCCCCGGGCCGGGGGGCATCCGGATCGGCCGGCGTGCCCTGCTCGGCGGGGCCGCGGCGATGCTGGCGGCCTGCGCTCCCCGCCGCGGGGCCGAGCGGGAGCTGCAGTTCTGGACCCTCGATCTGGCGCCCCGCTTCAACGGCTACATCGGCGGGGTGATCGCCGCCTGGGAGCGCCGCAACCCGGGGGTGCGGGTGCGCTGGACCGACGTGCCCTGGGGGTCGGTGGAGCGCAAGCTGCTGGCGGCGGTCTACGCCCGCACCGCCCCCGATCTGGTGAATCTCAACCCCCTGTTCGGCGCCAACCTGGCCAGCAAGGGGGGGCTGCTTCCGCTGGATCCGCTGCTGCCCCCCGGTGCCGCGGACACCTACCTGCCGCTGATCTGGCAGGCCAGCCGCCAGGGCGAGCAGCAGTACGCCATCCCCTGGTATCTCACCGCCCGCATCACGATGGCCAACCGTGAGCTGGTGCGCCGTGCCGGCTACACGGCTCCGCCCCGGCGCTGGGCGGAGGTGCCGGCCTTCGCCGAGGCGGTGCGGCGTCGCACCGGCCGCTATGCCCTGTTCGTCACCGTGGTGCCGGATGACTCGGCCGAGCTGCTCGAGTCGATGGTTCAGATGGGGGTGACGCTCCAGGACGACCGTCGGCGGGCCGCCTTCAACAGCCCCGCAGGTCGGCGGGCCTTCGCCTTCTGGACCGATCTCTACCGGCGTGGCCTGCTCCCTCGCGAGGTGGTGAGCCAGGGTTACCGACGCGCGATCGAGCTGTACCAGAGCGGCGAGCTGGCCCTGCTGGCCAGCGGGGCTGAATTCCTGCGCAGCGTCCAGACGAATGCCCCCCGCATCGCGGCGGCCACGGAACCCCATCCGCCGCTCACCGGCCCCGACGGCGTCGCCAACGTGGCGGTGATGAATCTGGCGGTGCCCAGGCAGAGCCCCATGAGCGAGGAGGCGGTGAGTTTCGCCCTCTTCCTCACCGACGCCGCCAACCAGGCGCGCTTCGCCGAGGAGGCACGGGTGCTGCCATCGGCCCGTGGGGCCCTCGAGCGGGTTGCGTCGGGTCTGAAGCGCCAGGCCCCTGAGGACGCCGCCGAGAATCTGGTGAGGCGGGCCCGGCTGCAGTCGGTGGAGACCCTGGCCCGGGCGAGGGTGCTTGTTCCCGCCAGCCCCGGGGTGAAGAGGCTCCAGGCGATTCTCTACCGCCAGCTGCAGCGCGCCATGCTCGGCCAGGCAGACAGCGACGCGGCCCTGGAGGCAGCGGAGCACGACTGGAACCGCTACGCGCAAGCCCGCTGGCCCTGAACTTCGCCAACGGGCGAATGTCCGGAAAAAAACATTAAGTCTTGGCCGGATCGACCGGTTCACGGGGGTTCCGGCTCCCTTCGGGTTCGCTCTGAGGGGTATGGTTGCGTTTCTTCATGTCGCGGATTCCCATGCCCTCGGAAGATCAGCCCCGGCAGTGTCAGGGCGGGGTTTCCGAGCAACCGGTTTCCGAACCCCGCGCCACGGTGCTGGTGGTGGATGACGAGGCCACCGTGCGCCGGGTCCTGCTGATGCGGCTCCAGTTGGCCGGCTACAAGGTGGTCTGCGCGGAGGATGGCGAGGAGGCCATCAGCCTCTTCCACCGTGAGCAGCCTGATCTGGTGGTGCTCGACGTGATGCTGCCCAAGCTCGACGGTTTCGCCGTCTGCCGCCGGCTGCGGGCCGAATCCTGCGTGCCGATCATCTTCCTCTCGGCTCTCGATGCCATCGCCGAACGGGTGGCGGGGCTCGATCTCGGGGCCGACGACTACCTGCCCAAGCCCTTCAGCCCCAAGGAACTGGAGGCCCGGATCGCCACCATCCTGCGGCGCATGGGCCGCGGTGCCGCCACCGCCGAACCCCGCGACGTGCCCGCCGGTCAGGGGGTGCTGCGGGTGGGGGATCTGGTGGTGGACACCAACCGCCGCCAGGTCACCCGCGACGGGGAGCGCATCGGACTGACCTACACCGAATTCAGCCTGCTCGAACTGCTGTTCCGCGAGCCGGGCCGGGTGGTGCCGCGGGCCGAGATCCTTGAGCAGCTCTGGGGTTATCCGCCCCGCCGGGCCGCCGATCTGCGGGTGGTCGACGTCTACGTGGCCCGGCTGCGCGGGAAGCTCGAGCCCGACCCCCGCAATCCCGAACTGATCCTCACGGTGCGTGGCACCGGCTACGCCTCCCAGCGCATGGGTGAGCCGGTCGGCGCCGCTTCCGCCTGACCCCGGCGCTCCTGCAGGATGGGGCGTCCCGTTTCTCGACCGCCCCTTGCCGGAGACGCGCGTCAACCGCCTGGAGCAGGCCCGCCTCGAGAAGGCTGCGTCCCTCGCTGCCCTCGGCCGCGACCCCTACGGCCTGCGGTTCGCGCCCAGTCACCGCGCCGCCGAACTGCAGCAGGCCCATGCCGACCTCCCCAGAGGTGAGGAGCGCGATGTGGCCGTGGCGGTGGCCGGCCGCGTGATGACCCGCCGGGTGATGGGCAAGCTCGCCTTCTTCACCCTGGCCGATGAGACCGGGACGATTCAGCTGTTCATCGAGAAGGCCACCCTCGCGGCCGCCCTGCCGGAGGAACCCGACGCCTTCGCCCATCTCACCACACTGGTGGATGCGGGTGATCTGATCGGGGTGCAGGGCACCCTGCGCCGCACCGACCGTGGTGAGCTCTCGGTGAAGGTGACCGGCTGGACCATGCTCACCAAGAGTCTGCAGCCCCTTCCCGACAAGTGGCATGGCCTGGCGGACGTGGAGAAGCGCTACCGCCAGCGCTATCTCGATCTGATCGTCTCGCCCCACACCCGCGAGACCTTCCGGCGCCGCGCCCGGCTGGTCAGCGGCATCCGTCGCTGGCTCGACGAGCGCCAGTTCCTCGAGATCGAGACGCCGGTGCTGAACACGGACGCCGGCGGGGCCGACGCCAGGCCGTTCACCACCCACCACAACGCGCTGGATCTGCCTCTTTTTCTGCGCATCGCCACCGAACTGCACCTCAAGCGGCTGGTGGTGGGAGGCTTCGAGCGGGTGTACGAATTGGGGCGCATCTTCCGGAACGAGGGGGTGAGCACACGCCACAACCCCGAGTTCACCTCGGTGGAGATCTACCAGGCCTACGCCGACTACACCGACATGATGACCCTCACCGAGGAGCTGATCGCCACGGTGACCCGGCAGGTGTGCGGCACCACCCAGCTCACCTACCAGGGCACGGAGGTGGATCTCACCCCTCCCTGGCGGCGCTGCACCATGCACGCCCTGGTGGAGGAGGCCACCGGCCTCGACTTCACCACCTTCGCGGACCGGGAGCAGGCGGCGACGGCGATGGCGGCGGCGGGGCTGGAGGTTCCCGCCGCCGCCGACTGTGTGGGCCGGCTGCTGAACGAGGCGTTCGAGCAGCGGGTGGAGACCACCTTGATCCAGCCCACCTTCGTGCTCGATTACCCGGTGGAGATCTCGCCGCTGGCCCGTGCCCACCGCAGCAAGCCCGGGCTGGTGGAGCGTTTCGAACTGTTCATCGTGGGCCGGGAAACGGCCAACGCCTTCAGTGAGCTGATCGATCCGCTGGATCAGCGCCGGCGGCTGGAGGCCCAGCAGGAACGGCGGGTCGCCGGCGATCTCGAGGCCCAGGGCGTGGATGAGGACTTCCTGCTGGCCCTCGAAGTGGGCATGCCGCCGACGGGTGGGCTGGGCATCGGCATCGACCGGCTGGCGATGCTGCTCACCGACAGCCCGAGCATCCGGGATGTGATCGCCTTCCCGCTGCTTCGTCCGGAATCATCGTCTGGTCCCGGTTCCGACGCAATGGGATAATGGATCCACTTCGGTCCGTTGTTCCAGCCCATGAGCGGTGAGCGCGTCGGTTTCCGCTTCAAGCACGCGGATGCGGTGGTCAAGCGCAATCCCCAGGGCCGCTCCCGCCGTGGCTGGGTGATGGAGCCGGTGGAGCAGACCACCAGCCGCGGCACCAAGATGCCGGCCTATCGCATCCGCTGGCGCGACAGCGAACGTCCGGAGATCGTGCTGCAGCACATGCTGATCGCCGATCCCGATCCCACCCCGCCGCCCGAGGGGGTGAGTCTGCTGCCGCCCACCCCGAAGAAGTAGGCGCCGGGGTCGCATCAGCTCCATCCACGGAGCCGATACACGAGCAGGCCCAGGTGTTCCTTGATCGCCTGGGAGCTCAGGGCCAGGGCACCAGCATCGGGCAGCAGGGAGAGCAGCACCGATCCGATCGTGCTGTTTCCCATGCCGCTGCGGAGCGGGAGCTGGTAATCGCAGGCGATCGGCACCACGGTCAGACCGGTGCCCCGCCGCAGCGTCGCCAGTGCCCGCGGCATGTGCAGCGCACTGGTGACGAGCAGGACCGTCCGCCAGCCCCCGGCAGCGCCGAGGCGGGCCAGGTCGCGGGCTTCTTCCGCCGTGGTGCGGGCCTGGCCGCTCAGACGGATGCGATCGGCCGGCACCCCCAGTTCAAGCGCCAGTTGCCGGGCACTGATCGCCTCCGGCGGGGTGGGGTCGTCGGCGGTGAAGCTCACCCGGCCGCCACTCAGAAGCAGCAGCGGGGCCCGGCCGGCGCGGAACAGCCGCACGCCCGTGAGCAGCCGGTCGCCCGCCTCGTTCAGCTCCACGCCGCCCCGGGGCGGCACTCCCGCCCTCAGTCCGCCGCCCAGCACCACGATCGCATCGGCGGGGGGGATGGGCCGGGGCGTCAGCGCGGCGCTGCGTTCCTCCAGTCCCCACACCAGTTCGCGGGCCGTGAGCGGCATGGCGGCGATCCACAGCACCGCGATCCCGGCGGCTCCCACCCCACCGGCCCAGCGCCGCGATCGGCCCAGCTGGGCGCCGAGCAGCAGCACGAGCCCCAGGCCCAGCGGATAGAGCAGCTGCGGGAGCAGTTTGGAGAGCAGGAATCCCATGCGCGTCATTTCGGAGGCCCGGCGCCGGGCTCCTCAGGAGCCGGCCTTTCGCTTCAGCGCCTCCAGCTCCTCGTGGGCCTCGAAGCTGGCCCAGGCCTGCTCCAGATCGTTGCCGCTCTCGCTGCCGCTGGGCCGCGGCGGGCTGCGGCGCTGCTCCCTCTCCGGCACCGCAGCCAGTTCCGCCTCCAGCCGGCGGAATTCGGCACCCAGTTCGCCGAGCGCCTGCCAGCGGTCGCGGCCATGGCCCATCAGCCGCCCTAGGTGAGCGTCGGCCCGCGCCGCCAGATCGTGAGCACCGGCCGAACGGGCCCGCGCCACCCGCGCCTGCCACTGGTTGATCTCGGCGGCGAGCTCCAGGAGCGACTGGCGCAGCTGGTCGGCCTGGGTCCGGATCTCCTGCTGTCGTCGGCGCAGTCGCCGCTGCCGCTCCTGCCGTTCCTCCCGTTCCAGCAGGTCCTGCTGTTCCGGACGGCTGCTCAGGAACGACTCCAGTTGCTTCTCGAGCTCGGCCTCCAACCGCTCGAACCAACTGCTGCTCATCCGCGCCTCACTCCGGCGCCCGGGTGATCAGCGGGGCTTCGATCTCCTCCTGCAGGGGGGTGATCGCCGCTTCGCGGGAACGCAGCAGCAGCTGGGTGAGGCGGGCGATCGCCCCTTCCCCCAGGTCCTGGGTGCCGATCCGGTCGAAGGCTTCGCGGTAGAGGGTCTCCAGCTGCGCGATCAGGTCTTCGCGCACCGTCCGCATCGCCTGGCGCTGCTCGTCGCGGCTCATGGTTCCACCTGCTTCATCGTCGTTTCTCGGGGCCACTCTCGAGTCTGCCCGCCGCCGCGGGGCCGGGGCGGGCGGGTTCCAGCAGGTGGAGACTGAAGTCACCGGCCGGATCGCTCCAGCGCCCGGCGCTGCGCCACCCAGCCGCTTCGGCCAGGGCCGCGAACGCCGCCGGGGTGTACTTGTAGCTGTACTCGGTGATCAGGGCCTCGTCGGCCGCGAACGACCAGCGCCTGCCGGCCAGGGTCACGCTCTGGGCCTGACGGCTCAGCAGCGCCATCTCGATCCGGCTCTCCCCCTCCTGCCAGCGCGCCTGGTAGCGGAAGGCGGTGGGATCGAAGTCACCCCCCAGCTCGCGGTTCAGCCGCACCAGCAGGTTGCGGGCGAAGGCCGCCGAGAGGCCGGCCCGGTCGTCGTAGGCGGCCTCCAGGCGATGCCGTTCGCGCGGTTGATCGATGCCGATCAGCAGCCTGCAGTCGGGTCCCAGGATCTGGGCGAACTGGCGCAGCAGGGCGATGGCCTCCGGTGGATCGAAGTTGCCGATCGAGCTGCCGGGATAGAAGCCGAGTCGCCGCCGCCCGTGCAGCAGGGGGTGCTCCGGCAGGGCCCGCAGCTGGCTGTAGTCGCAGCAGATGCCCAGAACGGGGAGCGTGGGGTGCCGTGCCCGCAGGCCGCGGCAGGCCCCCTCCAGGTGACTGGCGCTGATGTCCAGCGCGACGTAGGCGGCGGGTGCAAGGGCCTCCAGCAGCGGTGAGGCCTTGCGGGCATTGCCGGCGCCGAACTCCACCAGGACGCCGGGTCCCAGGGCGGTGGCCATGGCGGTCGCCTCGGCCTGCAGCAGGGCTGTCTCGGTGCGGGTGAGCCCGTACTCGGGCTGTTCGCAGATGGCCTCGAACAGCCGGGACCCTTCGGCGTCGTAGAGGAACCAGGCCGGCAGCCGCTTCGGCTGCCGGCTCAGGCCTTCGCGCACCAGGCACTCCATGTCGGTCGGAGCCGGATGCAGGTCGATCAGGGGCGATTCCGCCACTGGCGTGGCGGCGGCGGCGGGCGGACGACTCATTGCACGTCCTGGGCCAGCCGCAGGCCGGAGGCCATCCAGCGGCTGGCCGGAGGGAAGAAGTTGCGGTAGGTGGTCCGGCCATGGCCGGACGGCGTGAGGAAACAGCCGCCCCGCAGCACCATCTGGGAACTCATGAACTTGCCGTTGTACTCGCCGACCGCGCCCGACTGTGGTCGGAAGCCCGGGTAGGGGCGGTAGGGGCTGGATGTCCATTGCCACAGCACGCCGTCCCTCTCCGGGAGCGCCGCCCCCAGGCTCAAGGCCGCGGCTTCCCATTCGGCCTCGCTCGGCAGACGGGCATCGGCCCAGCGGGCATAGGCATCGGCCTCGAACCAGCTGAGGTGGCGTACCGGCGCCTCCGGTTGCAGCGGCCGCCGGCCCGCCAGCCCGAATTCCCAGTTCCAGCCTCCGGCCGCCCCGCCCCGCCAGTAGCGCGGCGCCAGCCAGCCCCGCTGCTGCACCAGCGCCCAGCCCTCGCTCATCCACAGCTCGGGTCGCCGGTACCCCCCGTCAGCGATGAAGGTGGCGTACTCCCGGTTGCGCACCAGTCGGCTGGCGATGGTGAACGGTTCCAGCCACTGGCGGTGCCGGGGCGCCTCGTTGTCGAAGTGGAACCCGCCGCCGCTGCCGGGATGGCCGATCTCCACCAGTCCGTGGGGACCCTCCAGCCACTCCAGCGGCACGACGCCGGTCGCAGCGCCCGGCGGATCGACCCCGGCATCGCCGTAGGCCGGTTCGAGCGGGTTGCGGCTGAACCCGTCCAGCAGGTCCATCAGCAGCAATTCCTGGTGCTGCTGCTCGTGCTGCAGGCCCAGCTCCAGCAGATCGAGCAGAGGTTCGCTTGCCTCCTGCGGCCAGCCGGCCAGCCGCTCGACCAGCTGCTCGAGGGCCCGATCCACCCGTTGCCGCCAGGCCCGCACCGCCGCCATCGGCGGCCGGGTGAGCAGACACCGCTCCGGCCTCGGCAGGCGGGCGCCGATCGTGTCGTAGTAGGAGTTGAACAGGAAGCCCCAGCGGGAGTCCGCCGGTTCGTAACCCGGCAGATGGGGCACCAGCAGGAAAGTTTCGAAGAACCAGGTGGTGTGCGCCAGATGCCACTTGGGCGGACTGGCGTCCGCCATCCCCTGCAGACAGAGATCTTCCGGGTCCAGCGGCGCCACCAGCGCCTCGCTGTGCTGGCGGATTCGGTGAAGCCGTTCCAGCAGGGCCGCGCTCCGGGTGGCGGGGGGCATGGCCGGCGGGATCGCTGCTGCGACCTTAGGGAGGATCGGTCGCCGCGGCCGTCGCCCCTACGATCGGCCGCAGTTCATTCAGCGCCACCGGGCCGGCTCCATGGGCAGCAGCCAGGGATCGATCAGCCAGGGTCCCACCGGCCACCGCGGCGTCACGGCGGGCTTCGTGGGGGCCGTGGGAAACACCCCGCTCATCCGCCTCGGACTGCTGAGCGAACTCACCGGGTGCGAGATCCTCGGCAAGGCCGAATTCATGAACCCCGGCGGTTCGGTGAAGGATCGGGCGGCCCTCGGGATCCTGATGGAGGCGGAGGCCTCCGGTGAACTGCAGCCCGGCGGCACGGTGGTGGAGGGCACCGCCGGCAACACCGGGATCGGGCTCACCCACCTCTGCAATGCCCGCGGCTACAAGGCCCTCATCGTCATTCCCGACACCCAGTCGGCCGAGAAGATCGGCCTGCTGCGCAGCCTCGGCGCCGAGGTGCGCACGGTGCCCGCGGTCCCCTACCGGGACCCCAACAACTACGTGAAGCTCTCCGGCCGGATCGCCGCCGAAACCCCGGGGGCCGTGTGGGCCAACCAGTTCGACAACCTGGCCAACCGCCGCGCCCATCAGGCCACCACCGGGCCGGAGATCTGGGAGCAGACGGGCGGGCGCATCGATGCCTGGGTGTCGGCCACCGGCACCGGCGGCACCTACGCGGGCGTCGCCCTCTTCCTGAAGGAGCGCTCCCCGAGCGTGCGCTGCGTGCTGGCCGATCCCCACGGCAGTGCCCTCTACACCTGGGCCACCAGCGGTGAGCTCAGGATCGAGGGCAGCTCGATCACCGAGGGGATCGGCAACAGCCGGGTCACCGCCAATCTGGAGGGGGCACCGATCGACGATGCGGTGCGGATCGACGACCAGAGCGCCCTCGAGACCATCTACCGGCTGCTCTGGCGGGAAGGGCTGTTCATGGGCGGCTCGGTGGGCATCAACGTGGCCGCGGCGGTGGAGACGGCCCGTCGCCTCGGTCCCGGCCACACGATCGTCACCGTGCTGTGCGACAGCGGTGACCGCTACCGATCCCGCCTCTACGACGCCGACTGGCTGGCCTCCCGCGGCCTGCGCCAGCCCCGGCGCGAACCCGGCCTCGGATGAGTGCCCTCCCGCCTGCGGCGCCCGGGCTGCTGATCGCCGAGCGGTACCGTCTCGAGGCGGTGGTGAGCCGCGGTTCCCAGGGAACGCTGTGGCGGGCGAGCGATCAGCTCGCCGCCGAGGCGCCGATGGCTCTGCGCCAGCTCCCGGCCGGCCACGATGCGGCCCGCTATCGGGCGCTCTGGTCGCGGCTGCAGGGCGTGCTCCATCCCCAGGTGCCGCGCTTTGGCGAGCCCGTGGCCCGTGGCGATGAACTCTGGCTGGTGCGCGAGTGGCAGGGCGGACCCACCTTTGCCGAGCTGCTGCAGGCGCGGCGCGAGCGTCAGCTTGTCTTCGGCGCGGGCGAGGTGCTGCTGCTGCTGCGTCAGCTGCTGCCGGTGCTGGCGGCGCTGCACGGCCAGAACCTCGTGCACGGCGATCTCAGCCCCGCGAACCTGCTGCGCCGCGACCGCGACGGCCTGCCGGTGCTGCTGGATTTCGGCCTGGCTGGTGAGATGGGGGCGAGCGATCAGGTGGCTGGTGCCACCCCGGGCTATGCCCCGCCCGAACGGGGGCGCGGAGCGGCTCCGCAGCCCTGGATGGATCTCTATTCCCTGGGGGTGGTGGCGTTGGTGCTGCTGAGCGGCGAGGAGCCGGCGGAGCTGCTCGATCCGGTCACCCTGGCCTGGCGCTGGCCCACCGGTCCCAGTCTCGATCCCGCGCTGCGGGCCCTGCTGGAACGGCTGCTGAGCACGGAGTCGGAGCGGCGCTTCCCGTCCGCGGCCCAGGCCCTCTCCGCGTTCCAGCAGCTGCCGATGCCCGAGAGCACCGGTCCGGTGCCGCGGGCCGACCGCACCGTGGTGCTGGTGCCCTCGGCTCCCGAGCCGCCGCCCGCACCCGCCCCGCCGAGCCACGAGGTCGCCGCCGCCGAACCGCCGCCCGCCCCTCCCCCGGCGGCGCCGGAGCCCCCGTCCAGCCCCGCCCCGTCCCGCCCCGTCCCGCCACCACGGCCATCGGAGCTGCGGCGCAGCCGCCAGGAGGCCAAGGAGGAGGCCGTGGAGGGCCGGCTCTGGCCGGTGGTGCTGGCCCTGGCCCTCTCCGCCGTCGTGGGCGTCAGCCTCGGCTGGTGGCTGCTGGGCCGCGGCAAGGCTCCCCGCAGCGGGGAGGCGGAACCCCAGCTGCAGGTTCCGGCGAGTCTGCCTCCGGCGGAGGTCGACCAGCGTCAGCAGCTGCTCAACCGCCTGCGGGCCCTGCAGATCGACCGCCCCTGGTTCCTCAAGCTGGTGGACGCCAACCTGCTGGGCCAGTTCCCGGAGCGCCGCGGTCGCCTGCCCACCGACGCCCTCGAGGATGCGCCCCTGCGCAAGGTCTGGAACGAGCTGGCCGAGGAATGGCTGGCAAGGGTCGAGCAGCTGCCGCCGGCCGTGCGTCGCCGCCTGGGCAGCTATTCGGGAAGCGAATGGGAATCCCAGCAGCGTCGCCTGGCCGAGCAGGGACTCAGCCCTGCCGTGTTGCGGCAGCTGGTCTCCGGCAATGCCCAGAGCCTGCTTCCGGGCCGCTCCGGCCAGACGATTCCGCCGGAGCCGTTCCGCCAGCTGTGGTACGCGGCTGCCGAACTGAGCCTGAGCAACCTGCGCATCGAACCGATCCAGGCGGCGCCTGGCCAGGCCCGCATCCTTTCGGCCCAGCTCGAGGCCAGCGGAGCCCGCCTGTTCCCGATCCGAGTTCCCGCCGGCCACCAGCTGGTGCTGGGGGTGAACGGTTCCCCCCTGATGCAGATGAGCGTCTATGACGCCGCCGGCACGCTGCTGGAGCCCAAGGGACCGTTGCGGGTGGTGAGCCTCGGGGTGGTGAGCGGCTCCCCGGTGCAGTTGCTGATCAGCAACGAGGGTGTCGCCCCTGCCCTGATCACCCTCTCCCTGCGGGCCGATCCGCCCCCGCCCCAGACCCCCACGCCGCCGACGCCCCCCGGCGGACCCTCCAGCGGCACACCCGAGCCCGCCCCGGCCGAGCCCGCTCCGGCACCACCTGCGGCCCCTGCGCCCAGCACCGGTCAGCCCCCCACCGCGCCGCCACCGGTGGCCCCTCCCGCTCCGGAGTCTTCCCCGTAGGGAACACCTGCGCGCCAGGCACCGCCCCAGAATGGGTGACTGCATGCCCGCCCTGGACGTGACCGGCGCCCCCACCGCCATCGCCCTGCTCTCGGGGGGGCTCGATTCCGCCACCGCTGCGGCTCTGGCGCTCGAGGCTGGTCAGCGGGTGATCGGCCTCTCGTTCGACTATGGCCAGCGGCACCATCGTGAGCTGGAAGCCGCCGCCGCGCTGGCCGGTGCCCTCGGGCTGGCCGAGCACCACGTGATCCGGGTCGATCTGGCGGCCTGGGGTGGTTCCGCCCTCACCGACGGCAGCATCGCCGTGCCCGTCTGCGGTGTGCGCGAGGGGGTGATCCCGCCCACCTACGTGCCCGGTCGCAACACGGTGTTCATCGCCCTGGGCCTCAGCCTGGCCGAGGCCCGCGGGGCCGGGTGGCTGGTGCTGGGGGTCAATGCGGTCGACTACTCCGGCTACCCCGATTGCCGGCCCGACTACCTGGCCGTCTTCCAGACCCTGGCCGACCTGGCCAGCAAGGCCGGCCGCGAGGGCCATGGCGCCCGTCTCTGGGCACCGCTGGTGAGCTGGAGCAAGACCCGCATCGTGCGGGAGGCCCTGCGGCTGGGTGTGCCGATCGAAGCCACCTGGAGCTGCTATGCCGGCGGTGCGGAGCCCTGCGGCCTCTGCGACAGCTGCCGGATCCGCGATGCCGCCCTCCGGGAAGCCGGCCGGCCGGATCTGATGAGCACCTGGGCCCTCTCCCAGGCCGCTTCGGCGGCCGGATGAGCGATCGACCGGGGCCTGATCCCCTCCGCCGGCCCCTGCCCTGGCACGACCCCTGGCCCCTTGTGGTGCAGCTGGCCTCGCGGTTCGGCCGCGACGGCCTCGTCTGGCTCGACGGAGACGGCAGCAGCCTCGGGCGGCGGGCCCGGCTCGGGGTGATGCCCCTCGAGCGGACCATCAGCAGGGGCCTGCCCGGCGATCCCGGCGCCACCGATCCCTTCGAGGCGCTGCGACGGATGGGGGAGCGCGGCGGCGAGTGGATGGGCTGGCTCGCCTACGAGGCGGCGGCCTGGGTGGAGCCGGCCTCCCACTGGCAGCGGAGCGACATGGCCAGCCTCTGGGCGGCCCGCTACGACCCTCTCATCCACCTGGATCTGGTGGAGAAGCGGTTGTGGCTGGAAGGCCATGATCCCCACCGGCTGGAGGCGATGGCCGCCGCGATCGAGGCGCTTCCCCCCCGCGGCTGGCTCGACGGAGATGGCGAACACCCGCTTCCCGGCTCGGCCGACGCGCCCCTCCCGTTTGAGAGCTGGCGCTGGCACACCGATCCCGCCGCCTTCGCGGACCGGGTGGAGCGGATCCGCGCCTGGATCGCCGCCGGAGACCTCTTCCAGGCCAATCTCACCGCCTGCTGCGAAGCCCGCCTGGCCCAGCCGCCCGACCCGCTGATGCTGTACGGGCGGTTGCGGCGCAGCTGTCCGGCCCCGTTCTCGGGTCTGGCCATCGCGGGCGGCTCGGATCTCGAGGCCGTGATCTCGGCCTCCCCCGAGCGCTTCCTGCGGCTGAACCCGCAGGGGCTGGTCGAGACCCGGCCGATCAAGGGCACCCGGCCCCGCCACGCCGATCCCGACGCCGATGCGGACGCGGCCGCCGCGCTGGTCACCAGTGCCAAGGACCGGGCCGAGAACGTCATGATCGTGGATCTGCTGCGCAACGACCTGGGCCGGGTCTGCGTGCCGGGCTCGATCCACGTGCCGCAGCTGGTGGGCCTCGAGAGCTACGCCCAGGTGCATCACCTCACCTCGGTGGTGGAGGGCCTGCTGCGGCCGGGGCTGGGTGTTGTGGAACTGCTGCGCGCCTGCTGGCCCGGCGGTTCGATCACCGGCGCCCCCAAGCTCCGGGCCTGCCAGCGGCTCGACGCCCTCGAACCGCTGCCGCGGGGTCCCTACTGCGGCTCCCTGTTCCATCTCGGGGCCGATGGCAGTTTCGACAGCAGCATCCTGATCCGCACCCTGGTTCAGAAGGGCTCCCGGCTGCGGCTGCATGCGGGTTGCGGCATCGTGGCCGACTCCGACCCGGAGGGGGAGGCCGAGGAACTGGGCTGGAAGCTCCGTCCCCTGCTGGAGGCCCTTGGCTGAGATCGCCTGGATCGACGGCCCCGATGGCGGCCGCTGGGGGTCGGCGGCTGTGCTGAGCCTGCCGCTGGCCGACCGGGGGCTGACCCTGGCGGATGGCCTGTTCGAGACCGTGCTGGTGGAGGCGGGGCGGCCACGGCTGCTGCCGGAGCATCTGGCCCGGTGGCATCAGGGGGCGTCCTTGCTGGGCATGCCGCCGCCACCGCCCCTCGATCGGGTGGTGGCACTGGCGGCCGAGGCGGTGGGCCGCAGCGGCATCGGCACCGGTGCCCTGCGGCTGAACTGGAGCCGGGGCCAGCCCGCTGGAGGGGCCCGCGGCATCGATCTGCCGCCGCCGGGCGTCCCGGCGCACCAGCCCCGCTGCTGGCTGCAGTTCACCGCCACCGCCCCATGCTTCGCGCCGCTGCGCACGATCGTCAGCCGCACGGAGCGGCGCAACGCCTCCAGCCTGCTGAGCCGCTGCAAGACCTTCGCCTATGGCCCGGCGATCCAGGCCAGGCGCGAGGCCCGTGCCGCCGGGGCCGACGACGCCCTGCTGCGCAGCACCGCCGGTGGGCTGTGCTGCGGCACCACGGCCACGCTGCTGCTGCGCCGCCAGGGTGGCTGGCTGACGCCGCCGCTGGCCAGCGGCTGCCTGCCGGGGGTGATGCGCGGCCGGGCCCTCGCCTCCGGACGCGCCCGGGAGCTGGAGGGCCCGCTCGAGCCGGACGACCTCGATGGCCCCGTCCTGCTGCTCAACAGCCTCGGCTGCCGCCCGGTGATCGAGCTGGACGGGCGCCCCCTCCCGCCGGAGCCCGATCCGGAGGAGTTGTTCCGGGATCTCCTGGGAGAAGGCTGACGGTCGTCACCAGTCCGAAGCCAGGGCTGCACCGGAGAGGGGGGTGTCTAGGGTCGTCGGGCGAAGCAGGGCATGGCCATGGCGGCGGGCGGAGGGTTCAACGGGCATCGGGACGCCATGTTCCGCCTCGGCATCGGCGCCCTCCTGCTCGGCCTGTCCGCCTGTGGCGGCGGGCGGGAGGTGGCCATCCAGAAGGCCAAGGTGGGGGATCTGCTGGTGCAGGCCGAGGGGGTCCGGGTGGAACTGGCCCGCACCTTCCGTCCCGGGGTGTCCAACGGTCTTTACCGAGGTGCGGTGAAGGTCTCGGGTGTCGGTCAGGAGACCGGCCCCACCCTGCACGCGATGAATGCGGTGTGCAGCGCCAAGAACCTGCCGGGCTGGCCCACCTATGACAATCTCTTCGGTTTCGCCATCGGCGATGTCAAACAGGAGCAGCCTTCGGCCGGTCAGGACCGCTGGCAAATTCTTTACCACTTTGACGGCCGGGTCGAGGGAAGCGGTGCGCTGAAACCGCAGCCCTGGATGGCCCGGCTCAAGGACAATCTCTGTCGCCGTGGTGATTTCGACGACACGGCCGGACGCGTCGCCAGGCCTCAGGCCTGATCCCGTCACGGTTCCTGCTTGGTTCCGGTAGCCGATGACACTTCCCGAGAAGGGGGGCTCGTCTTGGATGAAGGTGAAACCTACCTCTGGGTTTGTTCTTCAATGCCAAAGACTTTGTTCAAGGTTGATCTCACCAAACCGATGGATCAACAGGAGATGCCCGGCCACAACCGTTGGCATCCGGACATCCCTGCGGTGGTCTCGGTCAACCCCGGCGAGGTGTTCCGCATCGAGTGCAAGGACTGGACCGACGGACAGATCAAGAACAATAATGATCCGCAGGATATTGCCGACGTCAATCTGGAGGTCGTGCACGTCCTGAGCGGCCCGATCTGGGTCAACGGCGCCCAGCCCGGCGACATCCTCGTCGTCGACATCCTTGATGTCGGTGCCCTTCAGGGTGATGAATGGGGCTTCACCGGTATCTTCGCCAAGGAGAATGGTGGAGGGTTCCTCACCGACCACTACCCCAAGGCTGCCAAGGCGATCTGGGATTTCGAAGGCATCTACACCAGCTCACGCCACATTCCCGGTGTGCGCTTCGCCGGCATCACCCACCCCGGCCTGATCGGCTGTGCTCCCTCCCATGAACTGCTGCGGGAGTGGAACCGGCGCGAGACCGAACTGGTGAACACCGCCCCCGACCGCCGCACCTACGGCGCCGGTCTCTCCGGCAGTGAGCCGGTGCTGGCGGCTCTTCCCAATCCCAACAGCGCCATCCTCGGCACGCTGCCCTCCTCCGAGTTCGAGCGTGTCGCCCATGAGGCGGCCCGCACCGTTCCGCCCCGGGAACATGGCGGCAACTGTGACATCAAGAACCTCACCAAGGGCACTCGGATCTACTTCCCAGTTTACGTCGAGGGGGCCAAGCTCTCGATGGGAGACATCCACTTCTCGCAGGGAGATGGGGAAATCTCCTTCTGCGGAGCGATCGAGATGTCCGGCTATCTCGATCTCCACGTCGAGATCATCAAGGGAGGGGTCGAGAAGTATGGGATGGTCAATCCCATGTTCAAGACCAGCCCGGTGGAGCCTCATTTCACCGACTACCTGGTGTTTGAAGGAATCTCCGTCGATGAGTTCGAGGGCAAGCAGCACTACATGGATGTGCACATCGCCTACCGGCGGGCCTGCCTGAATGCGATCGAGTATCTCAAGAAGTTCGGCTACACCGGTGAGCAGGCCTATCTGCTGCTCAGCTGTGCGCCGGTGGAGGGGCGGGTGAGCGGCATCGTCGACATCCCGAACGCCTGCTGCACCCTGGCGATTCCCACCTCGATCTTCGACAGGGACATCCTGCCCTGTTGATGCTCCCCATCCACTGTCCCTGACGCTTTCCGCCGGCGTCCGTTCCATCCCGGGGAAGCGGCCATGGCAGCCTGCTTCCCCGGATTTCCCCATCACCGCCCTTCATGCCCGTCTACGAGTTCAGCTGCGCCAATGGCTGCGACAACTACGAGGTCTGGCGCAGCATCGATGCCCGTCAGAGCGATACCGATTGTCCGGTGTGTGGTTGCAATGGAATCCGCGTCTTCAACCCGCCCATGACGCTGACCGGTCCCCTGCGGCTGAAGCGCGAATCCGCCGAGCCCAGAGTGGTGCGCAAGGAGTCAGGCTCGGAGGGGCCCGCCAAGCCTCGGCTGCGGGAGAGCACCACCCGACCCTGGATGGTGAACCGGGGCTGCTGACAGCTGCTCCTACGCACCATCCCTAACGCCCATGACCATCAGAAAGCCCTCTCCTGGGTACCAGGGGAGGGCTTCGTTCTTGGCTGTGTCAGCTGCGGTTGGGATCAGACCGGAGGGATCAGACCGTGAGGAATTCCTTCACCACCGCGTCGGAGAGTTGGTCGGTGGGGCCGCTGGACACGATCCCCCCCCGCTGCATGGCGTAGTAGTAGTTCGACTGGCGCACGAAGTGGAGGTGCTGCTCCACCAGGAGCACGCTGATGCCCGTTTCCTTCATGATCCGCTGCACGGCCCGCTCGATGTCGAGGATGATCGAGGGCTGGATGCCTTCGGTGGGTTCATCGAGCAGCAGCAGCTTCGGTTTGCCGAGCAGGGCACGGGCGATGGCCAGCTGCTGCTGCTGCCCGCCGCTGAGATCGCCGCCCTTGCGGTTCAGGAACTTTTCGAGGATCGGGAACAGATCGAATACCAGCGGATCGATGTGGCGGTTCTTGCCGAGTCCGCCGGGCAGGGCCTCCATCCCGAGCAACAGGTTTTCCCGCACAGTCACCTGGGGGATGATGTCCCGTCCCTGGGACACGTAGCCGATGCCGGCGCGGGCACGGCGATAGGGGGGCTCCACCGTGAGCTCCTTCTCGCCATACTGGACGGTGCCGGAGCGCTGTTGAAGCAGGCCGATGATGGTCTTGAGGAAGGTGGTCTTGCCGACGCCGTTGCGGCCGATCAGACAGACCATCTGGCCTTCCGGAACGGAGAGATCCACATCGCGGAGGATGTGGCTTTCGCCGTAGTACACGTTCAGATCGGTGACCTGAAGGATCGGTTGAGCACTCATGGGCTGGTGGTGGATCGCTGCGGAACTGGGCGGGTGAATCGGGGGGTGGAGCTGACTAGTCGTCCGATCGGCCGAGATACACCTCGATCACGCGGGGATCTTCCTTGACGGTCTCGAGCGGACCTTCGGTCAGCAGTTGTCCCTGGTGCAGGACGGTGACCGGAGCATTGAGGTCGCGGATGAATTCCATGTCGTGTTCGATCACCACCACGGTGTGATCGCCCGCCAGCGACTTGATCAGTTCCGCCGTGCGCACGGTCTCCTCGTCGGTGAGGCCCGCCACCGGTTCGTCCAGCAGCAGCACTTCCGGTGCCTGGGCCACCAGCATGGCGATGGCCAGCCACTGCTTCTGGCCGTGGGACAGCGATCCGGCCTGCTTGGTGGCGAATGGGGTCAGACCCACATAGTTCATCAGCCTGTGAACCTCATCCTTAGAGGAGGTTGGAAGATTGCTGGTGAGAAGGTTGAAGGCGTTCTTGTGAGGGGATGCGGCCAGTTCCAGGTTGCGCATCACGGTGAGGTTCTCGAAGACTCTCGGCGTCTGGAACTTGCGGCCGATGCCCTCGCGGGAGATGCGCTGCTCGGACATGCCCACAAGGGATTGCCCCTTGAATTTGACCGTTCCTTTGGTGGGACGCACTTTCCCGGTGATCACGTCAAGAAAGGTGGTCTTCCCAGCCCCGTTGGGGCCGATGATCGATTTGAGTTCCCCCTTCTGAAGTGTGAGGCTCAGATCAGTGAGGGCATAGAAGCCATCAAAGCTCACACTGACGTCGTTGAGTTCGAGGAGTGGTTCGGCCATGGACTCGGACTTGCGATGGGCGGAGGCAGTTGTCGATGCTGGAAGGGTGTTGAGTCTGATCTGGAGATCTGAGCTCGGGAGGCTGCGCTCAGGAGACCTCCTCAAGGGCGCCAACTTCCTCATCGAGCTGCGGATAGGTGCGGGCCTTGGGGGCGATGCCGAACGCTGCCAGCATGGTGCGAAGGCCGCCACCGGTGAACCAGCCATAGATGCCATCCGGCATCAGCACCACGACGAAGATGAAGAGAGCCCCCTGCACGAACAGCCAGGCCTCGGGCAGTGCCTCACTGACGAGGCTGCGCAGGTAATTGACCACGACGGCACCGATGATCGGACCCACCAGAGTGCCCCGTCCTCCCACGGCCACCCAGATCACCATCTCGATCGAGAAGGAGATCGACATGTACTGGGGCGAGACGATCCCGGTCTGCACCGTATAGAGGGCGCCGGAGATACCGCAGAGGGCACCCGCCACCAGGAAGACGATGGTTTTGAAGGGGACCGGGTTGAAGCCGGCGAAGCGCAGGCGGCTCTCGTCGTCCCGGATGGCGATGAGGGCATCTCCGAAGCGCCCGGTGGTGAAGTAGCGGCAGACGAGGAAGGCCAGGGGCAGCAGCACCACCGTGAGGCGGTAGAACCAGACCTGCATGTCGGGGGAGCCGACCAGCTGGCCGAACAGCTCGCTGGTGCTCGTCTTCAGGCCATTGGTGCCATCGAACAGCTTCTGCTGGCCGTTGAAGAAGTGGAAGAACACCATCAGGGCCGCCTGGGTGATGATCGAAAAGTACACCCCCTTGATGCGGTTCCTGAAGATCAGCCAACCCACCAGTCCCGCCACGATGGCTGGAATCACCCAGAGTGCGATCAGGGTGAAGACGGGAGACCAGAACGGCTGCCAGAAGAACGGCAACTGATCGACCCCGTAGTTCTCGAAGAACTTGGGTATGCCATTGCCGCCAGCCAGACTCTTGGTGTTGAGCATCAGGTTCATGGCCACGGCATAACCCCCGAGGGAAAAGAAGATGCCCTGCCCGAGGCTCAGCAGACCCGTGTATCCCCAGATCAGGTCGATCGCCATAGCCGTAATCGCCAGGGAGAAGTAGCGGCCGAAGAGGTTGAGCCGGAAATCGTCGAGGCCCACCGGCAGGATGAACAGGGCGATCGCCAGCAGTATCCAAGGGACGAGTCGTTGGAAGAGTTTCACGGTAGGGGCCTCCTGGTAGGGAGATGGAACGGGAATCTGCGGAGGGTTGAAATAATCGGGTCAGGCATCGACCGAGCGACCCTTCTGGGGGAACATGCCGTTGGGGCGGAACTGCAGGAAGACAATGATGAAGATGAACACCAGAACCAGCGACATGCTGGTGGTGGCGAAGAATTCGATGACCCCTTTGGCTGCCTCAGGCAGATTCGGGAAGATGGTCAGCAGGGTGCCCGAGCCGATCACCGACTGGATGATGCCCAGCAGCAGGGAGGCCAGCACGGTGCCCAGGAGATTGCCCACGCCGCCGAGGACGATGACCATGAAACAGGAGACGATGTAGGCCGCCCCGAGGTTCGGTCCCACCGAGCCGAGCAGGGTGATCGCACTGCCTGCCACACCCGCCAGGCCCGAGCCGATGCCGAACGTGATGCTGTCGACCCGGTCGGTTGGGATGCCCAGGCAATTGCTCATCTGACGGTTCTGGGTGACCGCCCGGATCCTCAGACCCCAGGCACTCTTGGTCAGGAACCAGACCACGGCCAGCAGGAGCACGGCCGAGAGCAGGATGATGAAGACACGGATACCGGGAAGTTCGATGCCGGCGATCTTGCCCCAGCTGCCTTGCAGCCATTTGGGCGCGGTCACGTCGATATTCCGTGGCCCGAACCAGGCGCTGGCGAGGGGCCGGATGGTTGCCAGACCATTGACCGTGATCAGACCGATCCCCGCCGCCACGGCCCAGGTGAGGCCGGCGAGATAGGGAAGGAAGGGCTTGTCACCGATCCTGGCTGCAAGCAGTCGGTTGGCGAAGAACCCGATCGCCACTGCCACCAGGATGCCGATCAGCATGGCTGTGGACACGCTGCGGATCAGCTGGATCAGGATCAGGCTGACCCCCCAGGTGGCCAGCAGTGTTTCGAGAGGTCTGCCGTAGAGCTTGCGGATCAGCGTTCGCTCCAGCAGTACACCCGCAAGCGCCGTGACCACGAAGGAGAGGACCAGGGCGACCGGATAATACAATTCAAAAACAAACGCCCCCATCGGGCGGAAAAGCGTTTGAATGACATAGGTGACATAGGCGCCCAGCATCATCAGTTCACCATGGGCGAGATTGATCACGCCCATCAGGCCGAAGACGATGGCCAGACCGGTGGCTGCCAGCAACAGCACCGAAGCGATGCTGAGACCGTCGAGGATCTGAGAGAAGAAGAGTTCCAACGCAGGAAAAGCTGTACGGAAATCTCAGGCCAGCCTTGGCTGGCCTGAGATGGATCGGGTGTCGCCAGTGTGAACTGGCGACAAGGCCAATGGGCGGACTCGTGAAAATGGGGGATGGATTTCTGGAAATCCATCCCCCATGGGATCACATCTTGAACTTGCCGGCGTCAGGACGATCCTGGGTCCAGTCACAGGTGTAGCCCTTGGTCTCAGGCACGAACTGGTTCCAGGGGATCGGCGGGATGGCCGTCTTGCTGTCCTCGAGGATCTTGAACTGGCCGTTGGCTTCGGCCTGGCCGATCAGCACCCGCTCCGAGGTGTGGTGGTTCGGGAACATCTTGATCTCACCCTGCGGAGCTGCGAAGGTGATACCGATCATGTCCTTGCGAACCTTGTCCAGATCCTCGAAGGTGCCGGCCTTCTCGACGGCGTTCTTCCAGAGATACACCATGTTGTAGGCCGATTCCGCCGGGTCTCCCGTCACCCGGTCGGCGCCGTACATGGCCTGGAAGTCCTGGGTGAACTTCTTCGAGGCCGGGGTGTCCAGGCTCATGAAGAAGTTCCAGGCGGCATAGGTGCCTGTGGTGTACTCAGGACCGATCTGGCGAATCTCCTCCTCGGCGATCGAGAAGGACATGATCGGGTACTTGGCCGGATCGATACCGGCGGCCTTGAACTGCTTGAACAGGGCGACATTGGAGTCACCGTTCAAGGTGTTGATGATGATGCCACCATCGGGGAAGGCTTTCTTGATCTTGGCGATGATCGGAGCCACCTCGGTGTTGCCGAGAGGGATGTAGTCCTCGCCGACGGTCTCACCGCCGAGGGCCTTCATCTGCTCCTTGATGATGGTGTTGGCCGTACGCGGATAGACGTAGTCGGAGCCCACCAGGTAAACCTTCTTGCCGAGCTTCGGCCCGAAGGTCTTCATCAGCCAGTCAACAGCGGGCTCAGCCTGCTGGTTCGGCACTGCGCCGGTGTAGAAGATGTTCTTGGAACACTCCTGACCTTCGTACTGGATCGGGTAGAAGAGAATGTGATTCTTGGCCTCGAAGACCGGCAGCATGGCCTTGCGGCTGGCCGAAGTCCAGCCGCCGAACACGATGGCGACCTTGTCGGAATCGATCAGCTTCTGGGATTTCTCGGCGAAGGTGGGCCAGTCAGAGGCGCCATCTTCGATGATCGGGACGATCTTGTAGGACTTGCCCCCAACCTTGACGCCGCCGGCGTCGTTGATTTCCTTGATGGCCATCTCTTCGACCTCCTTCAGGGTCGTTTCGGAGATGGCCATCGTGCCGCTCAGGGAGTGGAGGATGCCGACCTTCACCTCACCATCGAAGTTTCCTGCCGAACCGCCACCGCCGCCGCCACCGCAGGAAACCAGGGAAACGCTGACTGCAGTTGCGGCAAGACCGGCAAGCAGACGCCTTGAGAGATGCAGAACCATTGGGCCTTTTTCAAGGTGATTTGAACGCCGCAATGCTGACGGCAAACGCGAACCTAAGGACCGCCCCAGCCCCCCTGTGTATCCAAACGTACAGAATCCGCCGGATTTAATCCGCGGTGCGGATTTGCACGCAGGGCCGCCAATATTCTGTCTCAGGCAATACTTCTCATCAAATCGTTGTGATAGGGTCTCGGATCGGATGGCCCGTTTCAGCGCGCTTCCGTCGCCGCTGCCTGCGGTAACTGCTGGGCCAGAAACGCTTCCACCTGTTCCAGCCCCTCGCCGTTTCGCAGGTTCGTGAAGCACCAGGGCCGGCCGGCGCGCATCCGTTCGGTGTCCTGTTCCATCACGGCCAGGCTGGCCCCCACCATGGGGGCAAGGTCGATCTTGTTGATCACCAGCAGATCCGAGCGTGTGATGCCGGGCCCACCCTTGCGGGGGATCTTGTCGCCGGCCGCCACGTCGATCACGTAGATGCACAGGTCCACCAGCTCCGGGCTGAAGCTGGCCGCCAGGTTGTCGCCGCCACTCTCCACCAGCACCAGGTCCAGGTCCGGAAAGCGTTGCTCCAGTTCCTCCACCGCCGCCCGGTTGATCGAACAGTCCTCGCGGATGGCCGTGTGCGGACAGCCGCCGGTCTCCACCCCGCGGATGCGCTCGGGCTCCAGGGCTCCGGCCCTGGTCAGGAACTGCGCGTCCTCCTGGGTGTAGATGTCGTTGGTGACCACGGCCAGCTCGAGCCGGTCCCGCAGCCGACGGCAGAGGGCCTCCACCAGTGCCGTCTTGCCCGACCCCACAGGCCCGGCCACTCCGACCCTCAGCTTGCTCATCGTGCATCCATCCCGACACTGATCCCCACTCTGTCGGGTGCGATCACACGGATGCACTAGCTGCGGAACAGGCGGGAGTAGAGCTCGCCATGCCCCAGCTGGGCCAGCGCAGAGCCCACACCCCCGCTCCAGAGCTCACGGGGGTCGGCACCGGCCAGTTCGGCGGCCCTTTCCGCCAGCAGGGGGGCCAGGGCCAGCTGCAGCCGCTGGCCCTGGGTGGGTCCCAGCGGGATCAGGCGCACGGCGGCGCTGATCTGATTGGCGCTCCAGGCGTAGAGGTAGGCCTCCACCAGCTGGCACGGCGGCACCGCCAGGCAGAGGCCCGCCCAGGCCCAGGCCGCCGGCCAGCCCAGTTCCCCCGCCCCGCCATCCGGCAGGGGCCAGCCCAGCTCCGCCAGCAGCTGGATCAGGGAGCGGCCCATCTGGCGCTGCTGGGCCCGCACCTCCGATCCCTCCCGCAGCGCCAGCAGCCAGCCATCCAGATCCAGCAGCTCCCCGCGGGCGGCCGTCGCCAGGTTGTCGGCGCCCACGCGCCAGCGCTCCAGGGCCTTGCCCAGCGATGGGAGCGCCGCCGCCTCCAGCGTCACGGTGCCCCGGCGCAGCTCCGCTTCGAGCCACTGCTTCAGCCGCCCGGCGCTGGTGATCCGCCCCTGCTGCACGAGAACCTCCAGTCCTTCGGAGTAGCTGAAGGCCCCCACCGGCAGGGCGGGGCTCACCAGCTGCAGCAGGTGAAGCCCTGACTCACTCATGGGTGCTCGTGCCCTTGGCCATGGCCGTGATGGTGCCCGTGCCCGTGGGTGGTGGGGGCGTAGGCGCCGGCTTCCGGCCGGAACGGTGCCTCGGCGGTTGTCACCTCGAGTCCCCGCTGTCGCAGCAGATCGGCCAGCACGCTGTCCTCCAGAAGCCGAAGCTCGCCGGGATGCACCTCCAGCGCCACGTGACGGTTGCCCAGGTGATAGGCCGCCTGCAGCAGGGCGAGCGGATCGTGGCTGCGCACCACCAGCAGCCGTTCCGGCGCCGCCTCGACCCGCACCCAGGGCTGGCCCTCGCTGGCTTCCAGCCATTCGCCGGGCTCCAGGGCTTCCCCCCGCGGCAGCTGCAGCAGCAGGTCGCGGCCGCAGCTGCTGCGCCGATGCCCCCGCAGGCGGGTGCGCTCCTCGGCCGTCAGCGGCAGACGCAGCACCTCCCCGGCTGCCACCGACACGGGATCAAGGTCGGCCCGGTGCCGACGGAGCAGCGCGAGCGGCGGGATCGACTCCGGTGACGGGGGGCTCATCGTGGGGCAGGGGCGACGGGGCCGCCCTGGATCGGCAGGCATGGAACAGCATGGGGCCCCAACCGTTCCGGTCCACGCCCTTGTTCGTGACCTCCCCCGTGGGCGCCTTGAGCTCCTGGCACGGAACGGCGGCGCTCCACTTCCGCCGCCGCGACTCGGCGGCAGGGCCCGTCACCCGCCATGACGGCCTGGTGACCGCGCCGCTGAAGCTGCAGCGGGCCTTCCTCCGCGCCGATGGCCGCTGCGAGCTCCCCCTGCTGCACACCGCCGGCGGCCTGGTGGGCGGCGACCGTCTCAGCGTGTCGGCGCACCTGGAGCAGGGCAGCCGTGCCCTGCTCACCAGCGTCGCGGCCCAGAAGGTCTATGGCTCGATCGGCCGCTCCCGCCGTTGCCCGGCCGGCAGCTGGGCCCGGCAGGACCAGCGGTTCGAGCTGGAGGCCGGGGCCGATCTGGAGTGGTTGCCCCAGGAGCTGGTGCTCTTCCGCGACGGGCTCTACGAGCAGCACACCCGGGTGGAGCTGGAGGCCGGGGCCAGCTGGCTGGGGCTGGAGGTGGTGCGGCTGGGCCGCACGGCCGCGGGCGAGACCCTGGGCGAGGGCCGCTGGCGCTCGTCGCTGGAGATCCGCCGCCAGGGCCGCTGGGCCTGGGTCGACCGGCTCGAACTCGGGGGCGACGCCCTGGTGGACGAGCACGGCATGGCCGGGCAACCGGTCTTCGGCTCCCTGATCTGGGTGGCCCCCGCGCCCTTGCCGGAGGATCGGATCGCCGACCTCCTGCTTCACTGCCGGGCCGATCGAGGCGGCCTGGAGGGCGCGATGGCCTGCGGGGCGCTGGAGCAGGGGCTGGTGGCCCGCTACCGCGGCCCTTCCAGCCAGGCCGCCCGGTGGTGGTTCACGCGCATCTGGGCCCGGATCCGCCGGCTGCGCGGGCTGGCCCCTCCGGAGGTGCCCCGCTTCTGGCCCTTCCAGGAGGATCCGCTCGCCGGTGCTGCGTCTCCTCGCTGAACTGATCCCCTGCCTGCTGGGCGGCCTCCTGCTGGGCCTGCGGCTGCCGGGCCTGGCGGCCCGGCTGGCAGCGCCGCTGGTGAGTTTCGGCGTGCCGCTCAGCGTGGCGGCGCTGCTGCTGCGGGCCGGGCTGCGGCGCGATTTCCTGGCGGCCGGGCTGCTCACCCTGTTCGCGATCGGCCTGGCCCTGCTGGCCCTGCGCCGGCTGGAGGTTCTGCGGCGGTCGATCCGCCCGGGCAGCCTGCAGCTGGGGGCCGTGGTGGGAAACACCGCCTACTTCGGCATCCCTGCCGTCCTGGCGCTGCTGCCGCCGGCCGCGATCGGCTACGCCATCACCTACGACCTGGTGGGCACGCTGGTGACCTGGAGCAGCGGACCGCTGCTGATCCAGGGCCGCAGGCCCGGCTGGCGTTCGCTGCTGGAGCTCCTCGCCACCAGTCCGGCCAGTCGCGGCCTGGCCATCGCCCTACCCCTGCAGTTCACCCCCTGGAGCGGCCCGGTCGCTGCGGCGCTGTGGATTCCCGCCCGGATCGTGATCCTGGTGTCCCTGTTCACGGTCGGTCTGCGGCTTGGGGCGATGCTCGCCGCGGGGCGTCCCCGACACCCGTTCGGGCCGCTGCTGCGTTCGGCCCTGCTGGTGAAGCTGGTGGCGTTCCCCCTGGCGATGCTCCTGCTCGCCAGCCTCGCCGGCCTGCCCCCGATCGCCCGCGACGCGGTGGTGCTGCAGGCGGCGGCGCCCACGGCCATCTCGGTGCTGCTGCTCTCCGAAGCGGCCGCCCGCGACGTGGAGGAGGCCGCCGGGCTGGTGCTCTGGAGCACCCTGTTCGCCCTGGGCACCGTGCCGCTCTGGGGCTGGCTGCTGCACGGTCCTCTGGCAGCGGGGTGGCCTGCGCCCGGCGGCTGAGACCGCGGCTGCCGGAACAGCGAAATCATTCCGAACGTTCCGGCTGAACCTGACCACGCCCGGCGCCACTGCCAGAGTGGCACCGGTACCGCTCCCCCCATGCACCTCACCCCCCAGGAGAAGGACAAGCTCCTGATCGTCACGGCGGCCCTGCTGGCCGAACGCCGACTGCAGCGGGGGCTGAAGCTGAACCATCCCGAGGCGGTGGCCTGGTTGAGCTTCCTGGTGCTGGAGGGGGCCCGCGATGGCCGCAGCGTGGCCCAGCTGATGGCCGAGGGCACCACCTGGCTGAGCCGCGACCAGGTGATGGAGGGCGTCCCGGAGCTGATTCCCGAGGTGCAGATCGAGGCCACCTTCACCGACGGCACCAAGCTCGTCACCCTGCACGACCCGATCCGATGACCCCCCTGATTCCCGGCGAGCTGCTGAGCGAGCCCGGCACGCTTGAGCTCAACGCCGGCCGCCCCGTCACCACGCTGTCGGTGGCGAACCGCGGTGACCGCCCGGTGCAGGTGGGGTCCCATTTCCATTTCCACGAGGCCAACGGGGCCCTCGCCTTCGACCGGGAGGCGGCCCGGGGCCTGCGGCTCGACATCCCGGCCGGTACGGCGATCCGCTTCGAGCCCGGCGATGAACGGGAGGTGCGGCTGGTGCCCCTGGCCGGTGCCCGCCGCGTCTTCGGTTTCAACGGGCTGGTCAACGGCCCGCTCGACTGACCCGCGGGCCGCCAGCACGGCTCCACACCACCGCTCCCCCTCCTCGCCCCACAGACAGCCATGCCCTATCGGATGGACCGGCGGGCCTACGCCGAGACCTACGGCCCCACCACCGGCGACCGGCTGCGGCTGGCGGACACCGAGCTGATCCTGGAGGTGGAGAAGGACTTCACCACCTACGGCGAGGAGGTGAAGTTCGGCGGCGGCAAAGTGATCCGCGACGGCATGGGCCAGGCCCAGACCCCCCGCTCCGCCGGGGCCGTGGACACCGTGATCACCAATGCCCTGATCCTCGACTGGTGGGGGATCGTCAAGGCCGATGTGGGCCTGCGCGATGGCCGCATCTGTGCCATCGGCAAGGCGGGCAACCCCGACATCACCGATGGAGTGACGATCATCGTCGGTCCCGGCACCGAGGCGATCGCCGGTGAGGGCCACATCCTCACCGCCGGCGGCATCGACACCCACATCCATTTCATCTGTCCGCAGCAGGTGGAGACGGCCCTGGCCAGCGGGGTCACCACCCTGCTGGGCGGCGGCACCGGCCCGGCCACGGGCTCCAACGCCACCACCTGCACCCCCGGCGCCTTCCACATGGCCCGCATGCTGCAGGCGGCCGAGGGGCTGCCGGTGAACCTGGGCTTCTTCGGCAAGGGCAACGCCAGCACCCCCGAGGGCCTCGAGGAGCAGATCCGCGCCGGTGCCGTCACCCTCAAGCTCCACGAAGACTGGGGCACCACCCCCGCCGCCATCGACTGCTGCCTGTCCGTGGCGGATCGCTTCGACATCCAGGTGGCGATCCACTCCGACACCCTCAACGAAGCGGGGTTCGTGGAGGACACGATCCGCGCCATCGGCGGCCGCACGATCCACACCTTCCACACCGAAGGCGCCGGCGGCGGCCACGCACCGGACATCATCCGCATCTGCGGCGAAGCGAACGTGCTGCCCAGCTCCACCAACCCCACGCGCCCCTACACGCGCAACACCCTGGAGGAGCACCTCGACATGCTGATGGTGTGCCACCACCTCGACCCCTCGATCCCGGAGGATGTGGCCTTCGCCGAATCGCGCATCCGCCGCGAGACGATCGCCGCCGAAGACATCCTCCACGACATCGGCGCCTTCTCGCTGATCGCCAGCGATTCCCAGGCCATGGGCCGCGTCGGCGAGGTGATCACGCGCACCTTCCAGACCGCCCACAAGATGAAGGTGCAGCGGGGACCCCTCCCGGGCGACTCGGAGCGCAACGACAACACCCGCCTCAAGCGCTACATCGCCAAGGTCACGATCAACCCGGCGATCGTGCACGGCCTTGACAGCCAGATCGGTTCGGTGGAAGTGGGCAAGCTGGCGGATCTGGTGCTCTGGAAGCCGGGTTTCTTCGGCGTCAAGCCGGAGATGGTGATCAAGGGCGGCTCGATCGTCTGGGCCCAGATGGGCGATGCCAACGCCTCGATCCCCACCCCCGGCCCGGTGCATGGCCGCCCGATGTTCGCCGCCTTCGGCAAGGCCCTGGCCCCCAGCTGCCTCACCTTCCTCTCCCAGGCCGCCCTCGAGGATGACCTGCCCAGAAAGCTGGGCCTCGAGCGGCCCTGCGTGCCGGTGGTGAACACCCGCGGCATCGGCAAGGCCGAGATGCGCAACAACACGGCCCTGCCGAAGGTGGAGGTGGATCCGCAGACGTATGAGGTGTTCGCCGACGGGGAGCTGCTCACCTGCGAACCGGCCGAGGTGCTGCCGATGGCCCAGCGCTACTTCCTGCTCTGAGCCCGCCCGGACGGCTTCGGTAGCAACGACCACCGGGAAGGCCTGGGCCGCTCAGCATGATCTCGACAGGCGATCGAGAGGATCGATGTTCACCGAGTACAGGCCGAGCCGGGGCTACGACGAGTATTTCGGTGCCGACGCCGAGCCGCGTTCGGCTCTGAGACCCCTGCTCTCCTCCCTGGGGCGGCTGGGGATCGAGGAGATCAACCGCAACCATGCCGCGGCCGGCATGCTGCTCAAGCGGCTCGGGGCCACTTTCCGTCTCAACGATTCCGGCGAGCGCGGCGGCGAGCGCATCCTGCCCTTCGATCCGCTGCCGCGGCTGATCCGCTCCGGTGACTGGCAGCGGCTGGAGCGGGGGCTGATCCAGCGCCTCGAGGCGATCGACCGCTTCCTGGCGGACGTCTACGGCGAGCAGAAGATCCTGGCCGACGGCGTGGTGCCGCGGGAGGACGTGGAGAGCTCCCAGGGCTGGCGGCCCCAGATGCAGGGGTTCCAGCCGCCCCTGGGCCGCTGGTGCCACATCTCCGGGCTCGACCTGATCCGCGACGGCAACGGCACCTGGCGGGTGCTGGAGGACAACCTGCGCTGTCCTTCTGGGGTGGCCTACTTCCTGGAGAACCGCCGCGTGATGAAGCGGATGTTCCCCAGCCTGTTCACCGGGCCCACGGTGCAGCCGATCGACGATTACCCCTCCCGTCTGCTGCAGACCCTGCGGGACCTCGCCCCCTGGACCGAGACCCCCAAGGTGGTGCTGCTCACCCCCGGCGTGTTCAACAGTGCCTACTTCGAGCACAGCTATCTGGCTCAGCAGATGGGCATTCAGCTGGTGGAGGGTCGTGACCTCACCTGCGAAGGAGGCCGGCTCTGGATGCGCAGCACCGCCGGGCTGGAGCCCGTCGATGTGATCTATCGCCGGATCGACGACGACTTTCTCGATCCGGCGGTGTTCCGCCCCGACTCTATGCTGGGGGTGCGTGGCCTGATGGAGGTGTACGCCGCCGGCCGGGTGGCCATCGCCAACGCCCCCGGCACCGGCGTGGCCGACGACAAGCTCATCTACGCCTACGTGCCGGAGATGATCCGCTACTACCTCGGGGAGGAGCCGATCATCGAGAACGTGCCCACCTACATCTGCTCCAGGCCCAACGACCGGGCCTACGTGCTTGAGCACCTCGGCGAACTGGTGGTGAAATCGGTGGCGGAAGCGGGTGGCTACGGCATGCTGATCGGCCCCCACGCCGATCCGGCCGAGATCGCCTCCTTCGCTGCCAAGATCCAGGCCGATCCGCGCAACTTCATCGCCCAGCCCACCCTGGAGCTCTCCACGGTGCCGTCGCTGAGCGAGGGCGAGCTCTACCCCTGCCACGTCGACCTGCGGCCCTATGTGCTGCGGGGCAGGGACGCCTGGGTGACTCCGGGTGGGCTGACCCGGGTGGCTTTGCGACGCGGCTCGCTGGTGGTGAACTCCTCCCAGGGCGGTGGCTGCAAGGACACCTGGATCGTCGCCGAGAACGCTCAGCTCCAGGAGGCCCCATGCTGAGCCGCGTCGCCGATTCGCTCTACTGGATCAACCGCTACGTCGAGCGGGCCGAGAACATCTCCCGGTTCGTGGAGGTGAGCGAGGCCATGGCGCTCGACTGTCCTCCCGGGAGCGCCGAGCCCTGGCTGCCGCTGATCGATGCCAGCGGCGACCGCGAGCTGTTCGACCGTCTCTACCCGGGCGGTGGAGCCGACCAGGTGGTGGAGTTCCTGGTGCGGGCGGAGGACAACCCCAGCAGCATCGTCAACTGCATCGCCATCGCCCGGGAGAACGCCCGCCAGATCCGGGAGGTGATCACCACCGAGATGTGGGAGCAGATCAACGGTCTCTACTGGACCCTCCAGGAGAACGAGCCCTTCTGGGACCAGCCACCCCAGGAGCAGCTGCGCGAGATCCGGCGTGGCTGCCAGCTCTTCTACGGCATCACCGATGCCACCTTGAGCCGCGATCTCTCCTGGCAGTTCAGCCGCCTGGGCCGGCTGATCGAGCGGGCCGACAAGACGACCCGCATCCTCGACGTGAAGTACTTCCTGCTGCTGCCCAGCCCCGAGGAGGTGGGCGGGGTGCTCGACGAGCTGCAGTGGATCTCGCTGCTGCGCACGGCCGGGGCCTATCAGATGTTCCGCCAGTCGAACCAGCAGGCGATCACGCCGAAGGCCGTGGCGGCCTTCCTGCTGCTGGATCCCGTCTTCCCCCGCTCGGTGCGCTACTGCCTCGAGCGGATCAGCGAAACCCTGCGGGTGATCCGCGGCCGGCAGGTGCCGGGTCCTCCGGATGATCTGGAGTGCCTGATCGGGCTCACGCTCGCCACCTGGAGCTATGTCCGGATCGATGAACTGATCGCCCAGGGTCTGCACGAGGCGATCGATCGGTTCCAGAGTGACCTGAACCGGCTGCACGAGCTGATCAGCGATCGCTACTTCGTGATCGCCACGCCCGCCTCCGTCACCACCACGGTTCTGCCCCCCAGCACCCTCCCCTCGCCCTCGGCATGCGCGCCCGCGTAACCCACACCCTCACCTACCGCTACAGCGCGCCGGTGCAGCTGGGTTCCCATCGCCTCTGCCTCAAGCCCCGCGGTCATGGCTTCCAGCGGCTGCTCAGCTTCGATCTGTCGATCTCCCCCGATCCGCACCGACTCCACCCGCTGGTGGCCGCCAGCGGCGACGACATCCTGCGGGCGCGCTTCATCGGCTGCACCGATCTGTTCGAGATCCGCGCGGTGAGCGAGGTGGAAACCCAGGTGCCGCCCCTGCTGCAGGCCTGTCTGGAGGAGAACGAACCTGCCCTGCCCTTTCCGGTGGGTCACCTCAACGGCGATCTGATGGGGAGCCTGGAGGGCTGGCTGCCCAACGGGCAGCACGAACCCGCGGCGGTGGAGCTGGCCCAGGAGGCGCTGATGGGGAGCGATCAGCGGGCGCTGATGTTCCTGCAGCAGCTGGTGGAGATGATCCAGGACCGTGTGAAGTACACCCAGCGCCACGTGGGCCCGGCCTGGCCCGCCGGGCGCACCCTCAAGGAGCGGGTGGGCTCCTGCCGCGATCTGGCGGTGCTGATGATCGAGGCCTGCCGCTGCGTGGGCCTGCCGGCCCGCTTCGTGAGCGGCTACCACCTGGTGGAGCCCCGGCCGGAGCGCTACGACCTGCACGCCTGGGCGGAGGTGTACCTGCCGGGGGCGGGCTGGCGCGGTTTCGATCCCAGTGGCATGGGCGCCATCGACGATCGCTACATCCCCCTGGCCACCTCCTCCAAGTCGGGCCTCACCGCCGCGGTGATGGGCACCTTCAGCGGCCCGCCCGGGGTCACGAGCGACCTGAAGTGGTCGATCGATGCCGAGGTGCTCAGCCCGGAGCACACGGTGCCGAATCTGCTGCATTTCTGAGCCGGCAGCCTCGCTGGCCCCTTCACCCCCGCCGTGGGCTGGCAAATCGGAAATGAACCGGAATCGGTAACTGTTCGCTCAGCAACCGGGGTGCGTCGCGCAGCATGAAGGGACGACCCGTGTGATCGCCCGCCCATGGCCGCCAGCACCGTTCCACCCGCGGAGTCCACCCCGTTCCCCCCCAGCGCGGATGGGCGTTCCCTGGCCGAGGCGATGCGGCGTCACCTCTTCTACAGCCAGGCCAAGTCCCCCTCCCTGGCCACCCGGCACGACTACTACCGCTGCCTGGCCATGGCGGTGCGCGATCAGCTGCTCCAGAGCTGGGTCGACACCGCCGAGACCTACACCCGCGAGGGGGTGCGTACGGTCAGCTACCTCTCGGCCGAGTACCTGCTGGGTCCGCACCTGGAGAACAACCTGGTGAACCTGGGGTTGCGCGATGCCGCCCGCCAGGCCTGCGCCGAACTGGGGCTCGACCTGCAGGAACTGATCGAGGAGGAGCCGGAGCCCGGGCTGGGGAACGGTGGCCTGGGCCGCCTGGCGGCCTGCTTCCAGGAGTCGATGGCGAGCCTGGAGCTGCCGGCGATCGGCTACGGCATCCGCTACGAGTTCGGGATCTTCCGCCAGCAGATCGTGGGCGGGGCCCAGCTGGAGAGCACCGACCCGTGGCTGGCGCAGGGCAATCCGTGGGAGCTGATCCGGCCGGAGTGGACCTATCCGGTGCGGATCGGCTCCCACACCGTGCTCGGCGTTGCCTACGACACGCCGATCCTCGGCTACGGCGTCCACACCGCCAACACGCTGCGGCTCTGGTCGGCGCAGGCTCCCGAGTCGTTCGATTTCGCCTCGTTCAACGCCGGTGACTACACCCGCGCCGTGCTGCAGAAGATCAACTCCGAGACTCTCTCGAAGGTGCTCTATCCCAACGACGAGACCGAGCAGGGCAAACAGCTGCGGCTCAGCCAGCAGATCTTCTTCGTGTCCTGTTCCCTGCAGGACATGTTCCGCATCCTCCAGGGCCAGGGCCTGGCGGTCACCGAGTTCCATCGCAAGTTCGCCGTCCAGCTCAACGACACCCATCCGGCGATCGCGGTGGCCGAGCTGATGCGGCTGCTGATCGACGAGCACGGCGTCGACTGGGACACGGCCTGGACGATCACCACCGCCAGCATCAGCTACACCAACCACACCCTCCTGCCGGAAGCGCTCGAGACCTGGGGGGTCGACCTGTTCTCCCAGCTCCTCCCCCGCCAGCTGGAGATCATCTACGAGATCAACGCCCGTTTCCTGCGGATGGTGCGCATCCGCCATCCCGGCCAGCCGGCCCTGCTCGAGCGCCTCTCCCTGATCCAGGAGGGCCACCACCGCAAGGTGCGGATGGCCAACCTGGCGGTGGTGGGCAGCCACCGGGTGAACGGGGTGGCCGAACTGCACAGTGCGCTGGTGCGCCGGCAGCTCTTCGCCGATTTCGCCGAGCTCTGGCCCGACCGCTTCACCAACGTCACCAACGGCGTGACGCCGCGGCGCTGGATCGCCGTGGCCAACGCGCCGCTCTCCGGCCTGCTGGATGAGGCGATCGGTGCCGGCTGGCGGCGGGATCTGGCCGAACTGCAGCGGCTGGAGCCCTTCGCCGCCGACCATGGCTTCCTGGAGCGCTGGCGGGCGGTGCGCGACCAGGGCAAGCAGCGACTGGCGGCGATGATCCACCGCGAACTGGGGGTGCTGGTGGATCCCGTCTCCCTGTTCGACGTGCAGGTGAAGCGGATCCACGAATACAAGCGCCAGCACCTGGCGGCGCTGCAGATCGTGGAGCGCTACCTGCGCATCCGCAACGGCGAGGATCTGCCGCCGCGCACCTTCATCTTCGGCGGCAAGGCGGCACCGGGGTACGCCATGGCCAAGCTGATCATCCGGCTGATCGGCGGCATCGCCGAGATCGTCAACATGGATCCCGCCATGGACGGCCGGATGCGGGTGGTGTTCCTGCCCAATTTCAGCGTCAGCCTGGGTCACAAGGTGTATCCCGCCGTGGATCTCTCCGAGCAGATCTCCACCGCGGGCAAGGAGGCCTCCGGCACCGGCAACATGAAGATGGCGCTCAATGGGGCCGTCACGATCGGCACCCTTGATGGCGCCAACATCGAGATCCGTGATCTGGTGGGTCACGAGAACTTCTTCCTCTTTGGCCATACCGCCGAGCAGCTCGAGGCCATCAACCGCAGCGGGTACCACCCGATGCCTTGGCTGGAGAACGATCCGATCGCACGTGAGGCGATCGACCTGATCGGCTCCGGCCATTTCAGCGAGGGTGATCGTGATCTGTTCCACCCTCTGCTGGCCAACCTCTGCAGCAGTGATCCCTTTCGCGTCATGGCCGACCTGGGCGACTACCGCCGGGCCCAGAACGAGGTCGACGCGGCCTGGGGCGACAGCTTCGCCTGGAGCCGCATGTCGCTGCTCAACTGCGCCCGCTGTGGCTTCTTCTCCTCCGACCGCTCGATCCGCGACTACGCCGAACGGATCTGGAAGGTGCAGCCCGTTCCGATCAACGCCTGCACGGTGCTGCCTTCGGCCCAGCCGGGTTCCCGCTGAGGGCGGGGAGGAGCGTGGAGATGTTGGTCACGGAACAGCTGGGGTCCGGAGAGGCCTCGCCGGCCCTTGGCACGTCCGCCACGGGCTGGGTGCCCACGGGCTGGATGGCCCGCACGGCGACGGAGGCGGAACGGCGGCTCCGGCAGGTCGGAATCCAGCTGACCCTGGGCGGTGAACCCACCCTGGTTCCCGTGGAGCCGGAGGGGGCGGAATGGACGGTGGCCGCCGATGGTCCCACCAAGCTCGGATACGCCCGTGCCCTGGGCGCCGAGCTGCGCCGTCGCGTCTGGCCCGGCAGCACCCTGATGTACTGCCCCGGCAAGCGTTACGACGGTGAGGTGAACCCCCGCTGGGCCCTGCGGCTGATCACCGGCCCGGAGGGTCGGCCGCTGGTGCGGTGGCCCCAGGACGCACCGGAGGCACCGGCCGACGCCCCGGCGTTGCCGCGCGCGGAGGCCGAGGGGTTCCTCGCCGTCCTCGGCGAGGCCCTCGGCTGCAGGCTTCATCCGCTCAAGCTGCGCGACCCGCTCGATGGGGCCCGTCGCGTCTGGGCCGCACCCCTCTGCTTCGCCAGCCCCCCCGATGATCCCACCGGCCCCGAAAGCTGGCAGGCGGGCCGCTGGCCCCTGGCCAAGCCTCTGCGGCAGCTGCTGCCCGCCGCCGGGCCGGCGGGGTTGCGGCTGCCGCTCCAGCACTTCCCCGACGGCCTGCTGCGCCAGGTGCTCACCCTCGAGATCGATCCTGACGGCTGGAGCCTGTTCCTGCCGCCGCTGGCCCGCGAGCCGCTGGAGCGTCTGCTGGCCCTGATCGCGACCGCCAGCGCCGGTTGGTCGCGGCCGGATCTGAGCGGGGTGCTGCCCCTCGACCTCGATGGCCGCTGGCAGGTGCTGGGCCTCACCGCCGACCCGGGCGTGCTGGAGGTGAACCTGCCCGTGTGCCGTGGCTGGGCCGACTACGCCGGCTGGATCCATGCCCTCGAGCAGGCCGGCGCGGCGGTGGGACTGCGCAGCTGGAAGGAGCGGGGCGGGCGGCAGGAGGGCACCGGAGGCGGCAACCACCTGCTCTGGGGAGGCCCCGATCTGGATTCCAACCCCTTCTTCTCGCGGCCGGCCTGGCTGGTGGGGATCCTGCGCTTCTGGCAGCGCCATCCCAGCCTCTCCTACCTGTTCGGCAACCATTCGGTGGGGCCCGCCTCCCAGGCGCCCCGCCTCGATGAGGGCAGTGCCAGTCTGCTGGATCTGCAGCTGGCCCATGCGGCCCTGGAGGCGCTGCCGCCCGGGGATCAGCGGGTGCTGATCAGCGAGACCCTGCGCCACCTCCATGCTGATCGCAGCGGCAACACCCATCGCAGCGAGATCAGCTTCGACAAGTTCTGGAACCCTGCCTGGCCGAGCGGCTGCCAGGGGCTGATCGAGTTCCGGGCGATCGAGAGCCTGCCGGAGCCAGGCTGGACGGCCGCCATCGCCCTGCTCTGGAGCGCGCTGGCGGCGCACCTGCTCGATCCCGTCCATCGTCCGTCGAGGATGGAGCCTTTCGCGGAGCGGCTCCACGACGAGCTGCTGCTGCCCTCGGCCCTCTGGGATGACCTCAAGCAGGTGCTGGTGCTGCTGGCGCTGGATGGCCTGCCGCTGGAGGACGAGTCCTTTCGCGCCCTCTGGGAGTGGCGTTTCCCGCGTCTGCTGAGCTGGGAGCAGGACGATGCTCGCCTGGAGATCCGCCCTGCTCTCGAGCCCTGGCCCCTGCTCTGCGACACGCCCGTGGAGGGAGGCACCACCAGCCGCTTCGTCGACAGTTCGCTGCAGCGGCTTGAACTGCGGGCCAACACGGCCTTCCTGCAGAGGTACCGGCTGTGGCTGAACGCCCGCGAGCTGCCCCTGGGCGACGGCTGGCTGGGGGTGCGCTACCGCCACAGCAGCCTCTACCCCTCCCTGCATCCCTGCATCCCGCCCCACCTGCCGCTGCGGCTGGCGATCGTGCCGAACGATGCCACCGTCGGACCTGTGGCCTCCTCTCTGGCCTGCTTCCGGCTCGAGGCCGGCTGTGACCGCTTCCGCTCCGTCGAGGCTGAGGAGTTCGCCGCCGAGCTCGCAGACTGGGTGGCCGCAGAGGGGCACGCTGGGGCCGGACCGTGGCCCAGGCCCCAGCCCGGCCGGCGCAGTCTCGATCTGCGCCTGGGGTGAAGGGGGATCGGTCAATCGGCGATCGGTGCGAATCGCTCCGTCGATGCCTCGGTAGGGTCGCGATACGCCCCTCCGCCTGACTTCATGACTCCACGGGCCCCTGGATGGGCCGGGCGCCTGCTGATCACGGGCGGTGCCGGCTTCCTCGGCAGTCATACGGCCCTGGTGCTGCTGGAGGCAGGCTGGAACCTCGTGGTGCTCGACGATCTCTCCAACAGCTCGGCCGAGGCCCTGCGGCGGGTGGAGGAGCTGGCCGGGGTGACGGACACGGGCGCCCTTGAACTGCTCGTGGGGGACATCCGCGACCCGGCGGTCCTGGATCGGGCCCTGGGTGGAGCGACTCCCGTGCAGGCGGTCGTGCACTTCGCCGGTCTGAAGGCGGTGGCCGAATCGGTGCTCGACCCCCTGCGCTACTGGGATGTGAACGTGGGCGGCAGCCGGCAGCTGCTGGCCGCCATGCGTCGGGTCGGCTGCCGCACGCTCGTGTTCAGCAGCAGCGCCACCCTCTACGGCCTTCAGGAGCGCGTGCCGATCCCGGAGACGGCCCCGATCGCGCCGGTCAATCCCTACGGCCACACCAAGGCGGCCGTGGAGCAGCTCCTGGTCGACGTGGCGTCTTCCGAGCCGGGCTGGCGGATCGCCCGGCTGCGCTACTTCAATCCGGTGGGGGCCCATCCCAGCGGCTGCATCGGGGAGGACCCCGATGGCATCCCCAACAATCTCTTTCCCTGCCTCACCCAGGTGGCGGTGGGCAGGCGTCCGTCGCTGCAGGTGTTCGGCAGCGACTGGCCCACCCCGGACGGGACCGGCGTGCGCGACTACATCCATGTGATGGACCTGGCCGATGGTCATCGGGCCGCCCTGGAGGTGCTGCTGGCCGAAGCTCCCCAGGTGCTGACGCTCAACCTCGGCAGCGGCCGCGGCCATTCCGTGCTGGAGCTGGTGCACACCTTCGAGCGGGTGTGCGGCCGGCCGGTGCCGTACGTCCTGATGCCACGCCGTCCCGGCGATGTGCCGGTGTCGGTGGCGGATCCTGCGTGTGCCACGCAGCGGCTCGGCTGGCGGCCCCGGCGGGGCCTCGAGGAGATCTGCCGGGACGGCTGGGCGTGGCAGTGCGCCAATCCCCGCGGCTATGCCGACCCGCCCGTCACCTCCTTCCCCCGGCGTGCGCACTGAGGCTTTCCTGCGGCATCACCTGGTGCTGGCCGGTGGCGGGCACACCCATGCCCTGCTGCTGCGCCGCTGGGCCATGGAGGGTCTCCCCCCGGCCACCGTGGTGACCCTGGTGAGCCGCTGCAGCACGGCCCTCTACAGCGGCATGGTGCCCGGACTGATCGCCGGCCTCTATGACCGTGACCGCTGCGCCATCGATCTGCGCCGTCTCTGTGCCGTCGCCGGGGCCGTGTTCGTGCGGGCCGAGATCACGGGGGTGGAGGCGGGGCGGCGGGAGCTGCAGCTGCTCGGCCGCCCGCCGCTGCGTTTCGATCGGCTCAGCCTGGATGTGGGGGCGGTCACCCCTCCCGATGGCCCGGCAGGCATTGCCATCAAGCCGCTGGAACCGTTTCTCTCCTGGTGCGACACCCTCGCCGATGGCGCCGTGCCGGGGCCGCTCACGGTGGTGGGTGGTGGTGCCGCCGGGGTGGAGGTGGCCCTGGCCCTGCGCTCCCGCCTCAGCGGCCGGGCCCTGACCCTGCAGCTGCGCGACTCCGGGTTGCGGCTCGGCTCGGCCGCCGCCAACCGACGGGCCGCGGCGACCCTGGCGGCCGCCGCCATCACCCTGCGCCGTGAGGAGCAGGGTGATGCGCCGGATCCCTCCCGCACCGTGCGCTGCACCGGCAGCCGGGCCCCGGCCTGGCTGGGGGCCAGCGGCCTGCCCTGCGAGCCGACCAGCGGCCGGGTGTACACCGACGCCAGTCTGCGGGTGGAGGGCCATGAGGAGGTATTCGCCTGCGGCGACTGTGGCCTGATCCGCCACGATCCCCGTCCCCCCAGTGGGGTCTGGGCGGTGCGGGCCGCGCCGCTGCTGGCTGAGAACCTGCGGCGTTCGCTCCGTGCCGCTGACGACGGGCCAGCGGCACGGCCGTTGCGCCGCTGGCGCCCGCAGCGCCGAGCCCTGCAGCTGCTCGGCGACGGCGGTGCCGTGGTGGGCCGCCCGCGGGCGATGGCGCTGTGGGGGCCGCTGGTTGTCGGGCCCCATCCCTGGCTCTGGACGTGGAAGGAGGCGATCGACCGCCGCTTCGTGGCCCGCTTCAGCGCGCTGCGGCCGATGGGGGCGGGCCCGGCCGCGGTGACGCCGGCCCTCTCTCCCTGCCGCGGCTGTGCCGCCAAGCTCCCGGCCGCGCCGCTGGCGGCGGCCCTGGCGCGGCTGGGGCCCGTGGCGGCGGCAGGAGGCCATGGCTCGGCGGCGCCCGAGGACGCCGTGGTGCTCGCCCAGGCTCCCGGCGGGGGGCTGCTGCTGCAGAGCTTGGATGGCTTTCCGGCCCTGGTGGCCGACCCCTGGCTCAACGGCCGGCTGACCACCCTGCACGCCTGCTCCGATCTCTGGGCCTGCGGCGGGCGGGTGGACAGCGCCCAGGCCCTGGTGACGCTGCCGCGGGCCGCTCCCGCCCTGCAGGAGGAGTGGCTGGTGCAGTGCCTGGCCGGAGTGCGCTCGGTGCTGGAGCCACTCGGGGCCGCCCTGCTGGGCGGCCACACCCTGGAGCACCGCCAGGAGGGCGAGGAGCTCGCCCTGGCCCTCACCATCAACGGCCAGGCTCCGGCTGGTCGGTTCTGGGCGAAGGGAAGCCTCGGCGGAGGGGAGATCCTGCTGCTGAGCCGGCCGATCGGCAGCGGCGTGCTGTTCGCCGCCGCCATGGCCGGTGAGGCCCGGCCCGGGTGGATCGATGCGGCTCTGGAGGAGATGGAGACCAGCCAGGCCCCCCTGGTGGAGATCCTCGCCGCCCATGGCTGCCGCGCCGCCACCGATATCACCGGTTTCGGCCTGCTGGGGCACCTGGGCGAGATGCTGGCTGCCGCGCCGCTGCCGCTCGTGGTCGAGCTGGATCCCGCCGCCGTTCCCACCCACGCCGGAGCCCTGGAACTGCTGGGGCGGGGCTTCGCCAGCAGCCTGGCGCCGGCCAACCGGGCCGCCCTGGCGGAGCTGGGCAGCGGAAGGGTCGTGCTGAGGGGGCCAGCGGGGTCAGCCGCCGGAGCTGGGGCCGCCCAGCCTTCCTGGACGGAACTGCTGGTGGATCCCCAGACCTGCGGGCCGCTGCTGGCGGCGCTGCCGCCGGATCAGGCGGCGGCAGCGCTGGCGGCGATCCGGGCGGCCGGCTTCGATCGGGCGGCCCTGATCGGCCGGGTGCGGCCTGCCGCCATGGAGGCGGCTCGCCCGAGGATCCTTCAGCCGGAGGGCAGGGCGAGCGGAGGCTGAGCGGCTTCGGTGCGTCCATAGCGATCCTCGAAGCGGACGATGTCGTCCTCGCCGAGGTAGGCGCCGCTCTGCACCTCGATCATCTCCACCGGGATCTTGCCGGGGTTCGACAGACGGTGCTTCGAGCCCAGCGGGATGTAGGTGCTCTGGTTCTCGCCCACCAGCTCCTCGTTGCCGTCCTTCTCCACCACGGCGGTGCCCTGCACCACCACCCAGTGCTCGGCCCGGTGGTGGTGCATCTGCAGCGACAGGCTGGCGCCGGGGTTGACGACGATCTTCTTGACCTGCCAGCGCTCGCCCTCCACCACGCCGTCGTAGGAGCCCCAGGGGCGGTAGATGCGGCGGTGCGCCTTGCCTTCCGGGCTGCCGGCGGCCTCCAGCCGCCCCACGATCGTCTTGACGTCCTGGGCGCGCTCCCGGTGGGCGATCAGCACGGCGTCATCGGTCTCGACGACCACCAGGTCCTCCACGCCCAGGCCCACCACGAGCCGGTGCTCGCTGCGCAGGTAGCAGTTGCGGGCCCCCTCGCTGATCACCCGGCCGCGCAGCACGTTGCCCTCCTCGTCCTGGTCGGCCGTTTCCCACAGCGCGCTCCAGCTGCCCACGTCGCTCCAGCCGGCCTCCAGCGGCAGCACCGAACCCAGCGGCGTGCGCTCCATCACGGCCACGTCGATGGCGATGGCGGGGCAGCCGGCGAACGATTCGCGCTCCAGCCTCAGGAAGTCGAGATCGGCGCTGTCGTGCTCGAGGGCGGCCCGGCAGCTGCTCACCAGCTCCGGGCTCAGCCGCTCCAGCTCCGAGAGCACGGCGCTGGCGCGGAAGAGGAACATGCCGCTGTTCCAGGTGAAGCGGCCGCTGGCGAGAAACCGCTCGGCGGTGGCGGCGTCGGGTTTCTCGACGAAGCGGGCGATCGGCACCGGCGCGCCACCCCCCAGCGGTTCGGCCGCCTCGATGTAGCCGTAGCCCGTTTCCGGTGCGGTGGGCACGATCCCGAAGGTCACCAGCCGCCCGGCCTCCGCGGCACCGCGGCCCGCCTCGACGCTGGCACGGAAGGCCGCCGCGTCGCGGATCACGTGGTCGGCGGCGAGCACCAGCAGCAGCGGATCCTCCCCGCGGGTGGTGGCGTGCAGGGCCGCCACGGCGATGGCCGGAGCGGTGTTGCGACCCACCGGCTCCAGCAGGATCGCGCCCGGTTCCACGCCGATCTGGCGCATCTGCTCGGCCACGATGAAGCGGTGGTCCTCATTGCAGATCAGCAGCGGCGGAGCCAGACCCGCGAGGCCCTTGAGCCGCTGGTGGGTCTGCTGGAGCAGCGTCGCCTCGCCGTCGCCGGCCAGGGCCCAGTACTGCTTGGGATAGCTGGCCCGCGAAAGCGGCCAGAGGCGAGTGCCGGTACCACCGCAGAGGATCACCGGAACCAGGGGGACCGAGGGGCTCATGCCGGCAAGGGGCGATGGTGCATGGATGTGGGCCCAATCGTATGGGGACTGTCCGGTCCGCTCGGCAGTCCTGAGCACCGCGGGCGGCAACCGTTCCGGGGCTCAGACATCCAGCAGGCCGGGCGGCGGGGTGATCTCCAGCCAGCCCTCGGCCAGCTCCACCCGTGGCACGATCGGTTCGACGAAGGGGATCAGGACCCGCCGGGGCTTCGCCGGTCCGGCCCCGGCTTCGGGATGCAGCTCCACCTCCAGCAGGTCGTTGCCGGCATGGATCAGATCGACCACGGTGCCGATCGCACGCCCCTCCGGCGCCAGCCGCACCTCCAGCCCCTGCAGATCGAGCAGGTGGAATTCGCCCTCCTCCAGGGCCGGACGGTCGTCCGCCGCGACCAGCACGTCGTGATCCACCAGGCCTTCCGCCTCCTCGCGGCTGCTGACCCCCTCGAAGCGCACCACAAAGAGCTCGCGGCCCGGCAGCTGGCGCCCCGTGAGCAGCTGCACCGGCTGCGGCGGCTCCTGCCGGTGCCGCAGCCAGCGCCGGCCGGGGCGGGTGAAGCGTTCGGGGAACTCACTGCGCGGCAGCACCCGCAGCTCGCCGCGGAGCCCCTGAGCGCCCACCACCCGGCCCACCACCAGCCATTGCCCCGACGGGTCCATCGCAACTCCGCGCGCCTGCGCCCACCATGCTCCCCTTCGGCTCGATAATGGCCGCACCTTGCGCCCGATCCATGGCCGCGGCTCCCACTCCCGCAGCCCAGCTGCCGATCCTCCCCGGCTCCACCGTGGTGGTGCGCGACGTGCGCTCGATCTACAACGGCTACCGCGGCTTCGTGCAGCGCATCAGCGACCGGAGAGCTGCCGTGCTGTTCGAAGGCGGCAACTGGGACAAGCTCGTGACCCTGCCCTTGGCCGACCTGGAAGCGTGCTGATCCTGCCAGCCCGCTGAGCCGGCCTCGCGCCCTCAGCCAACGGTGGGATTGCCAGCTTGTCTGCTGCCTGGCGATCCAGCGCCATGCCTGGTTTCCAGGGCCATCCGGGCCGCCTGCTGCTCCGCTTCCCGACGGGAGCCCCCCCACCCTTCGCCCAGCACGCTCTCGCCCACACTGACCCAGCTGCGGAAGCGGCGCGGATCACCGTGGCGGCGGCTGGCCTCCTCGCAGCGGTAGTGCGGCAGCCCCAGTCCTTCGGCCTGGCTCCACTCCTGCAGAGCGGTCTTCCAGTTGTGGCGGTGCGGATCGGTGAGCCATTCGGCGGCGCTGCGACGCCAGTGGGGCGTGAGCCAGGCATGCACCGGCGCCAGGCTGCCGCAGGCCTGGTACAGACCTCCGATCAGAGCCTCCACCGCTTCGGCGCGGATCGTGCGCCGGCCGGCGGCATCACCCGTCGCCGTTGCCCCCAGCCGCAGCACCTGCTCGATGCCGCAGGCCTCCCCCAGCTCCGCCAGCCAGCGGTCGCTCACCAGCTGGGCGCGCAGGGCCGAGCGGCTGCCCACATCCATCGACGGATGGTCGCGTTCGAGGAATTCCGCGGCCGCCAGGCGGAGCACCGCATCCCCGAGGAACTCCAGCCGCTCGTGGTTGCGCGCCAGGCCGGCGGAGGTGTGGGTGAGGGCCTCGTCGAGCGGATCCAGCTCCGGATCCGGGCCCAGCACCGCCGACAGTTCGAGGGAATCGAGGAAGTCGAGCAGCTGACGGCGGCGATCGACGCTCAGGGGCACGGTCGACGGACGGGGATGGGGCTGGCCCGGCGGTGCCGGGATAAGGGATGAAAGCAGGACATAAGCCGGGTTCTGTTCCACTCCACCGCGGTGGAGCGGGGCGGTCATCTGTCTGGGGCCGCCGTTACCGGCGGCCTCGAGCGGCACGTGGTTGACGGGACGGGTGTCATGGCCAACCGTTGTCCCTGGGCCTTGCTCCCGGCCGGGGTTTACCGAGCCAGCACCTCTCGATGCTGCTGGTGCGCTCTTACCGCACCTTTGCACCCTTGCCTGTGCCGGAGGGGCGAACCCCCCGCGGCCATCGGCGGTGTGTTTCTGTGGCACTGTCCTCACGGTCGCCCGCACTGGGCGTTACCCAGCAGGCCTGGCCATTGGGGAGCCCGGACTTTCCTCGAGCGGACCCGCCATCCCGGCCCGGGGGCCGGCACGACGTTCCGATCGCGACCACCTCGCCTGCTTTCGCTTCCGACAATAGGAACAGGCCCGCTCCGGCCGGCTCCGGGCCGGTGCCGATAATGGGTCCGTCGGGGGCTGTAGCTCAGCCGGATAGAGCGGCGGTTTCCTAAACCGCAGGTCGTGGGTTCGAGTCCCGCCAGCCCCGTACTCCAAGACCCCAGTTCTACCAGGCGATCTCAGGGTAAAGGAGGCTCTCAAAGGGGCTCTCGCCACTCCCTCGCGTTAGGCAAAAACCTAGGCAAATCGGCACAGATCGGCCACGATTAGGCAAGTGGTTAGGCAAGTGCGTGCCCCCCTCCGACCCTTGGCTCGCCCGTCAGAACGCTGCCATGAAACTCAAGGGTCATGGGGTCACCCTCGAGGTGGCAGGCGCCAGGGTCCGCCTACGGGCGACCATGCCGCCTCGCCCGACTGATCAACAGGGCGCCGGGCCGAGGCAGCAGCGCATCAGCACCGGCCTGGTCTACCCGGATCAAGCCAGTGAGGCCCTCCAGTTGGCGGAACAACTGGGGAACGCCTTGGAGCGCCATCGATTGGGTCTTGAGCCCTTCGACTGGGGACCCTGGCTGCCTCGAGGGCGTCAAAAGCCCAAGCCCTGGTCAGAGCAAGAGGAGGGGGTCAGCGGCCGTCAGGCCGTTAGAGAGACCCGCAATTGGTGGGAGCGTCAGCGCAAGAGGGGGCCGTCCGCCGAGGACAGTTGGAAGGTGGACTACGAGGTGCCACTGGCTCACCTCCTGGATATCAACCCCCTTCTGCCAGAGCACTTGGTGGCGATGGTGGAAGCCGCCACATCAGGCAGCCGCTCGCGCCGTCGAGCGTCTCAGGCCGCGGCCACGGTGGCTAGGGCCCTGGATTGGCCTGACCAGCTCATAACCCAGTTGCGAGGTCTGGGCAAGGGCTACAGCGCGACCCGGAGCCAGGCATCCCGGGAGTTGCCCCGGGATGGGGCAATCGAGGCATTCATTGATTGCCTCTCGCCGGTATGGCAGTGGCCGGTGGCGGTGGCGGCAACCTACGGCTGCAGGCCGCACGAGGCTCTGCTGTTCTCGGAGGTCCAGCCGTCGGGGTTGCTTCGCATCGCTGACGGCAAGACCGGGGCTCGTCAGGCAATGGCTTTGCCTCCGGAGTGGATCCAGCGCTGGTCGCTGTTGAACAAACGCCTACCTGCTTTCAACCGGGAGCGCAGCCACCGGGATGTGGGGTCATTGATGGGTCAGGCCTTCCGCCGCGCCGGCGCGGAGTTTCAGCCCTATGACCTGCGCCATGCCTGGGCAGTTCGGGCGATCCACAACCCGAGGATCTCGCCCTCACTTGCGGCTAAGTCGATGGGCCACAGCCTTGCGGTGCACAGCAGCGTTTACCAGCGCTGGTTCGACGCCCATGAGATGGAGTCGTTGCAGGCAGTGCTCAGCGCAGCGTCTTGAGATACCGCTCCACATTCACCAGGTAGGTGTGACGCTTGCCGGAGGGTGAGGGCAGCTGGCGGTAGCAATCAGGCGGGAAGCTGCCGCGAACAATACGGGCCTTGAGTGCACGAGGCGTCCTGAAGTGCAGCAGGGGGGCTGCATCGCGCAGGGGCAGCCATGGGCTCGGCTTGCTGCTCGGCCGAGGCTGATTCTGCGCGTTGAGCAGTTTCAGCTGCGCTGAAAGCTGTGCTAGCTGGGCCGTGAGTTCAGTGACCACTTCGTTCATCTTGTGCTGCGTCGTGTCGATGCCGGAAGGATGCTCACCTGCTCGGATTAAATCCACCCCCATACACCCCCGAAATGTTGGGGGTGTATGGGGGTGGAATATCTACGGGGGCTTGTGGATGCTTTAGGTGTCCCCGACGAGATGGCTCCGTGCTTATCGAACAATTCCCGACGGCTCGCCTGGTTTTCAGGATTGAGCCTGTCCTGTTAGATGCGATCGACAAGAAGGCGGTCGAGATGAGGGCAACGCGCAGCCATGTCTGCCGGGCTCTGATGCGGCACGCCGTCGAGCAACTGCGGTGTTCCAATGCGAGCGGCGGTCAGTGAAAAACTCTCGCGACAGTAACCAGCTGGACGAGGGTGGGGATTTGGATGCAGTTGAAGCCACGCTCGCGAAACGTGGCAAACAGATTGGGCGTCCAAAAGCCGAAGCGGGTCGGTGAACGCACGCACGAAAAAGCCCCGGCCGCGAACCGGAGCTTTCAGATGCCGAACAAACCATTGCAAACCACGCCAAGTACGTACCCAGGAAAGAACGACTTGTGGCTTTATTCGGAAAACAGGGTGGCGAACACCCACAACCTGATTTTACCTCATCTCAACCAGTGCAGCCAGAGTCGGCGGAGTGCACGCGCGTACGCCCCCCTGCGCCGACTCCTGATGAGGTGTGCGCCGGACTAGGGGCGCTGCCCACCGACTGGCGGAGGGCCGGCCGATGAGCGCGGAACTTGATGCATTCCATCGGCTGGAGCTGCTGGGCAAGGTCGAACCGGTCGAGCTCTTTTCGCCATCACTAGCTAAGGGTTGTGCCTACACAGCACGGCTCAGAGAAGCCACCAAGGGCCTTGAGCTGCCCGACGATCCAGCCCAACCACAGCGGACCCGCAAGACCCTCAGCGACGAGGAGAAGGTGGCCCTGGTTCGGGAACAGGCCCGCGCCCTGCTGACGGAACGAACACCCTTCAGCGACCGGATCCCCTTGCTTCGCGCGCGAGCGGAATCGTGTGGCCTGACATTGCGAGACACCGAGCTGCAGCGGTTGCTGTGGGATGAACGCCGCCGCGCTGCCGGTTCCCTCGAGCCGGTAACCCCTGGCCAGAGGCTGAACCTCTCCCCCACCGCCTGGCTGTGGGAGGGCGTGATCATGCCCGGCCGGCTCAACCTGGTTGTAGCACTCCCGAAGGTCGGCAAGACCGCCCTGGTGCTGGCCTGGATCGCCGCCTGGCATCACAGCTGCCGTTCCTTTCTCGATCGGCCGCTGATCGGCCCATGCCCGCCGGTTCTGGTGGTCGGCACCGACCAACCGGAAAACGACTGGGGAGCAATGCTCCAGCGCGTCGGCCTGATGGATGACACCGCCCAACTCGGCGAGCCGTTCGTCGCCCTGTTCCACAAGGCCGCACCGCTGCACCTGGACCCGGAGGGGATCGAGCGCATCGCGCGCTATGCCGCCGACCATCCCAACCTGCTGATCGTGGTGGATTCCATCGCCGCCTGCACCGGGCCACTCGGGCTGGATGAGAACAGCCGGGAGATCGCCGAACCGATCCGCGACCTGATGGAAGCCGTAGCGCCCCATAGCGCCACCGTGGTAGCGATCCATCACGCGGCGAAGGGTCGCGCCAGCGAGTCGGCCACCGTCGCCTCACGGGGCTCCACGGCGCTGCCTGCGGAGGCATCGCAGATCATCAGCCTCTCAAGGATGCCAACACCCGAGGGGGAACCTGAGAGCCCACAGATCGTGATCCGCACGGAGGGCCGCGGCGGGTCGCCTATCAAGCAACTGATCGAGCAGACCGATGCGGGGTGGGTCAGCCACGGAGACGGCGGGGCCATCGAGCGGCGGCGGCGCCTTCAGCAGGTGGTGCGGAAACTCAACGATCGACAGGCCGAGACCCTGGACCTGGTGCGCGACCGCTGGCATGAGCACGAGCGAACCGACGCCAAGACCCTTGCGGGAGCCATTGGACTGGAGGGCGACGGCGGGAGGACCGGGGAGCGCAAGGCGCGCGAGACGCTCGATCAGCTCACCCGGAAGGGCCTGCTGGTGCCAACCGTCGAGTCAGACCGCGAGACCCGCCGGAAGTGGTACGCACCGCATCCAGACCTGGAGGCCTCCCTCGCAAGCGCGCGCGTGGACCCGAAAACTGTCCCCCATCCCTCCCATCTCTCCCACCCAGAGGTGGACAGAGGCAGCGAGACAGGCAAGAAGCCTTTAAGGAATGAAGATGGGAGAGAAGGGGGAGTTGGGGGAGGTGTACAGACACCCCGCGCGTGGGGGGCCTCCCACCCTCCCCCAGCTACAGCCTTCGCAGCCGGCGACCTGGTGGAGCTGGACACCCTCGACGGGTGGCGGAAAGGCTGGAGGGTGATCGAACTGACCGATGGCGACTGCGCGGTGGTTGGCCATGCCGACAAGAGCCCCGGCCGGCTTACACGCCGATTGGATCAGCTACGACTGTGCAGCCGCGTTTCAATCGGGCAGGAGGACGCCGCATGATTCGCCGCGTTGAAGAGATCACCCCGGCCGACGCCGCCCGCGCTCTAGGGAGTGTCGGAATGAAGGTCGAAAATGGCTACCTGCACATTCTGAAAACCGGCAGCGCTATTGAGCAACTGCTGGTTGACACGCCCTGGGCAGGCGGGCGCCACGCCGAGGTCCTACTGCGCCTCCCCGGTGCCCTGGACTCCGGCAGCCACGTTTTGATTCCGATGAGTGAGGTACTAAGGCCTCAGCAGAGACCGCGGGGGCCACAGGGGTGCCAACGGAGGTCACATCGGCGGGGGTTTGGCTGAGTCAAGCCCCCGCCGCCCGCAGGGAGCCGCACCCGATCTCGGCAATTGTTCACTCAACCTCTCTACCCAGAATGTCCACCACCAGCACCACCACCTGCCAGTTCAGTGAGTACGACAGATATGACGGCTACGACAACGCCGCCGCCGAGATCAGAAACGCTGCGATCAAAGCCGCCGAAACCCTGGAGCAGACCTTGCTGGCCGTGCAGCGGTGGGACGAAACCATGAGCCCCAGGACCGACCTGGACCCGGCCGAGGTCCTCAGGGAGATCGGCGAAGCAGTCGCCAGGGAAAGGCTTCCTGAGCCAGAAACCGTTGGCGAGGGCGAGATTACGTTCTGAGCTTGCTCTGCCCCTTCGCCGGAACCAGGATGGACGAAACAGCCCACGCCAGGCACCCACACAGCCTCAAGGGCTGTAGCCCTGAGGTGGCTTAACGCGACAATGTGGACGGTTGCAATAGCCTCTGTGACGAGCCACTATCGCGTGGCTCGTCCTAACCAAGGAGTTTCGGTCTATTAACCTGGAAAGTCGCTTTCAGAGAGCCTAATTAAACAGCGCCCTCACCGAAAAGACGCAAAGTCAGCGCTATACGCCAAAACCCTCAAGTCCCCATGATAAATGTTCAGCCAAGAACGGCATCGCGATTATCCAGATAAGCCTTAAGGGTTTCTCTCATCTGTTCAGAGTAATTGAGTATATCATAGATGCTTTCTAATGGATACTGCTGCTCTTCTTTCCTATCGCTAAACACGCCCAAACGCAGCCTCTGCGGATTGTTAAATCGGAGTCTGCATATTGGCTTTCGATTGTTGTCGTCAAGAAGGATTGCGCAGTAACTTTGGGCGTCACGGATTGAGATTCGAGCAGGATCCACAATCTCCCGTAACATCATTTTCACGCAATGGAATCCCTCAATCTCTTCTGGCGTAGTGACAATCTGTAATTGTGATGAATCATCTGCTGGCATCTCGACCGCTTGAGTGGCGACCGGAGCTGGAACCTCTGGCGTCATCGCCCCCTTGAGTCGTTCATTGATCTTTTCACCAATAAGCTGCTCAAATGCTCGCTTAGTTGCTAGGGTTAACTGATCCTTCATGGCTGGCGTAAAGCGCTTTCCGGCTAGCAAGTCGCTTGAAGCAAGGCGCACAAATTCCTCAGAAGGAGACGCGATCCATTCATTCAGGCGATTTTGGATGGTGCGAATGTATTTCAACTCTTCAGCAGCGGTCAAGATGGCATTCAGGTCAAATGCTTCACTTGTAAACTTCTTCAGCTCGGTGACATCACGGTCCTTAAAGTCGAGGATATTGAACTCAAAGAATGGCCTGTCGTCCATGACATTTGGTTTTGACAGGTCGCTATAAAATCTGTACTGCACGCCATTTGTAAGGACACCGAATCTCGCCTCTACAACGGCAAAGTATCTAAAAAGCTGGCTTGCATGATTAATGTGCAAGTCTGCGCCAACCGCTTTGCACTCAAAAAGGATGATTGGCTTGCCATCTTTCAGGATTGCATAGTCAACCTTCTCTCCTTTCTTGGTTCCAATATCAGCTACTAACTCTGGCGTTACCTCGGTTGGGTCAAAAACATTGTATCCAAGGATTTGGATCAATGGCATGACCATTGCATTTTTGGTTGCCTCTTCAGTTTGGATATTGTCTTTATTCGCTGCGATACGTTGAGAGAGCAGCCGAAGCTGATCCGCGAAGCCCAAGTCCATGTGTCGTCCTCGGATGGGGCGATGATGGCAACCATTCTGGCGCCGTGTCGCTTGAGTCAAGGATGGTGCAGACAGTTCGGTCCGGATGTGGGAACCCTTAAGGCAGCTACCCACCCGCCATGCTCTGGCTCACCGTCTACGGCAACCGCCACGCGGTCCTCTTCCAGGACTCCAGCCCCCTCAGCAGACCCGATCTCCGCACAGACGAGGAGCGGCCCTTCGACCCCACAGACACCGAGTTCTGGCGGGGACCGCTTGAGGCCTTCAGGGCTGACGGGGCGTTCTGGATCGAGCGATCTGGAGAAGCTGTACACCTGGTGGAGCCAGATGAACTAGCCCCAGGCTTTCTACCAGGGCCTGGGGGAGTTCCCACGGAGGTCCTGGCGTCGGGGGATGGAGGGCTGCCATCCATCGATAGTGGGGACTTGGCGAACACCCCACCCTGAATTCCTGGATCCAATCGATCTACGACTGCTTAGTGGCGATTTATATCAAAATGCTGATTGAACCACAGGATCCGTGAGAGCGCAGTAAAACCTACGAGACCAGCTTGGCCTGGAAACTCATGGATGATCTTATTCAAGCTGCGGCACGCATGTATGCCGGTGCCAAGAAGAGCAAGTGGATCCCGGAACAAGCGCCGGATCCTGATCCAGAGAAATGTGCTGTCACCAGTGCGCAAGTAATTCTCAGAGACAGCAATGGCAAGCAGTTAAGGGTTTATTCCGTAGGATCAGTTAGAGACTTCATTGACCACCAGCAGAGACAGCAGGAGTCTCTTTCGGACAATTCAAGCAGAGCCGAGAAGGAGCGCAGGGCTTTGGCTTGGGCTCGCTCAATGGGATACCCACTACCCAACCCGCCCAATGGTTGCCTCAATTCGATTGCGATTGGATTTGGGTTCCTTCTTGCCATTCTTCCGGGGATACTGATGGCAATGTGGGCGAGCAATGAGACGAATAAGTATCAAAGAGCAATCGATGTGATTGTCGCTAGGTGGATTGACGCGGGCTGTCCACCCCCAGGCGTCAAGACAATGGCACCCGTGGCAGATCCTGTGCCGGCCCTCGCTCCCCCACCGGTGGATGTTGCTCAGGTGGAACTCAAGATTCTTGAGCTGGCGACCTTAAAGGAAAAGGGTGTTATCACTGATGAGGAATATCAGGCGATGCGAAAGAAGGAGCTTGGGCTGTGATCGGCAGCCATCTGTGGCATTGGCTTTCTAGGGACTTGCAACTTGCCCCTTACTTGTAGTGCTTGTACTTGCGAGTGTTTGGGTAGGCAGTCTGTCAGGCATTCGGATTTCTCCATAGGGGAACAGCAGCCGGTCACGGTTTTTTTGTAAACGTGGTCGGGTGCCAGACGGGATCGTCATGATTGAGTAAGACGAACCAGCGGAAGAGCAGGTTGTAGTCCAGCCGCTCAATCAACATCCGTTCGGAGCCAATGCCGTAGATCGCCTGGAGAAGCAAGGCCAGAAGCAACTGCTCCGGCCGAATTGAGGGCCTGCCGCCCACGGGGTAGAGCCTGCAGAATGTGGGGTTGTGCCAATCGAGTGACTGATCCGCCAGCTTCCGCGCCTGCCGCAGGGGATGGCCCTTGGGGATGAGCTCCGCGGTGGGGACGTAGTGGAACAGGTGGCCGGTCAGCTCCTGCTGGCCGCGCATCGACCTAGTGCCGTTGTGCCATTCTCCCGCGGCTCGGCTGGGTTTCCAGCAGCCTCCTATGCGATCAGCTGATCGGCGGTTATGAGCTTGCGGATGATCTGCATAGGCGTGTGTCTGGTGCGTTTCATGGACGAGTCCCCGGCCTAGTCTGGCCGGCTGAAGACTCTCTCTCACCCTGGGCCGGTTTCCGGGGTCCACGTCAGTGGTAATGGGGCTCAATCAGATCAAGCAGGGCCTGCCAAGGCACCACTCCTTCCATCTCGGCCAGGGTCTTCTCGCGCTTTGTGCGTTTGCTTGCCGTGGATTGCTCGTAGTCGCCGAATCTCAGCTACTTACCAGCCATCAAGCCAAGTCTTCGTTAGTGATCACAGGACCATTTTCACGTGATCTGGCTTGATTATCCAGGGGTTAGCTAACGATTTAGTTCAGGCCGCGGCCCGTCAGGTCCGTCGCGCCTGCAACGATTGGTTAGGTACATCTCCGCTCAATATCTACCAGCAATGTGATGAGCTGCTGGTTATATCGATCACCATCGATAGAGCAGTGAACCCTGCGGTGACAGTTTGGGCACAAGGCAATTACGTTTTCTGGGTGATCCGGACCGCCGTCGCTCAGACGCTGCAGGTGGTGCACTTCAAGAAAAGGTCCCTCCCTTCCAATAAATGGAGCTCCAGAAATACAGCCCTCGCATTTTCCATTAGACCGTTTGAGAGCATAGAGGCGCACCGCCTCCGAGCGAATATACGTATTTCGTTCGAGCTGCTCCTTCGTAGCACTCTCTACAGCGGGCTTGAGGGCTAACGCCCTTAATTCCTCCAGAGACATTTTCAGCTTAGGTGCAGGTTCATCGTTGTGTCTATTTATGGGCCCTTGGATTCCAGGCATGCCAAGTGGCTGGATAGAAAGATGAAACACAATGGCATTTCTTGGATTGCCGTTGCGGTCTGGTCGTTGCTCGACATGGCTCCCTATGCAGATCGCCTCGCCAACATATCTTACGTATGCCTTCCGAATGTATTCGAAGAGATGTAGCGTCTTGCCGTTTTTTGCGTGATCTCTGATTGCTACGTTTCCTCTGACCCACTCCATATCCCCAACCTGGCCCTCCCCCGTGTAGAGAAAGACACCGTCGGGTCGGAAGTGGTCTTCGTACCCGTAGTTATGACCAGCGTCGCTGGTAAAAACCAGGATTAAGTCGTGACTTGCCGGCGTAGAAATTCCGCCCTGCGCTTGTCCCCCGTATTTTCCATGCAAGTCTTCCTTGCGCTTGTAGAGCCTTCCTGCTTCGAACATCTGAACGTCCTTTCTAGATTAACCTAACGCTCCAGATCAGTAGCGGGGGTAGTCTTGTCATCTTAATTCAGCACCATCTGCTCCCGTCTTCTGCACTTGATGTTGGGCTGCCACCGTGTCAGCATCCTTCCTCTGCGCTAATCAGAATTACATTGGCATCTCCAGGCTCAGTGGTATTCTCAATTCGAATCGAGCCATCACCAGCCAAGACTTCTCTCCCTCTTAGGTCCGAAAGCACAAAGACTATCGATATTCTATAAACGCCAAATTCCGACTCATAAGTCGAGCGAATCTTTCCATCGCCATCCTTGAATTGCGCATTGCGGGCCGCCAGGTTATGCATGACACCATCCAAGGCAATGACAAAGTTTACAACTCCTGGTCCACTTCCTCCGTATTCCCATGCAGCCAGTTGCACTCCCTTGACTGGATCTTGCCCTTTGCGCACAGCACTTCCTTGGCAGCCGCTAAACCCGGCCTCTCGATAGGCAAAGCCAGTGAGGGTTGGCGGGGCTGCTATGGCAGCTGAAAAAATGCCCACTAAGCCAGAAGCAAGAAAAGATGTTGACAAAGATCTCAGGATGGGTATCGGCTTCATGTTTCCAGATGAATGACCTTCTTGTTCATGCTAAGTGGCCTACGGGATACTAACTGCGTAGCCGCAGCCCAACCTTAGTCAGTCCAACAGTATTTAGGCGGGTTCTCCATCCATCCGGTACGGGGCTCTGCGGCTGAATTGGAGATCTTCTGAGTGTTGCTCTGATTCTGGAACTCCCTCCAGCGTATGGTATTTGCGCGGCTTCGCCCCTGGGCACGGGAAAAATGGGAGGGTCCGAGAATAATATGTTCATTCAGCTACGGGGCATCTGGAAGATTTCGGTACTTCAGCAGATACTGCCAATCTGATTCCGGTCCCTTCAGCGTGCATTAGTCGTCTGGACGAGAATGAACAGCGACCCTATGAGGTTCTCTGTCTGGGATCAGGCTGGCTTCAACTTCACCATGCCTGCCGTCCTCCCGGCCCTGTAGTGAAGCCCAGGCCGCCGCAGCATCAGCCCCTCGCCTCCCACCCGCTGCACGGCTTCCAGCTGCTCCCTGAGCTGCTCGCCTGAGCCAGCGGTCCAGGTGGCTGCGGCCTCCAGCCACGGGACACCGGCCGCACCCACTGCCTGCCGCACCTGCGCGATCCGCTCCTCAAACGGGCCAGCGGTCGAGTCGGGTATGTCGAACGCCACCAGCCGCACCGTGGCCGGCCAGTGGTGCAGCCACCGGACCGCCGAAGCACAGCGCCGTTCGCCGTCGATGCCGTCGTAAAGCTCGCAGTCGAGCGGCACTGGGGGCAGGGATGCCTGCCAGCTCTCGGGCAGCTCTACCGGCCGACCCTGGCGGGTCCAAGCCTGCTGCCCGTCCCAGGCGAAGCGGACGCCTCTGAATTTCTGCTGGACAGTCCAGCCGCTGTAGTGGTCGAGATCAGCGAAGAACTCCACGTCTTCGCCGTGCATCAGTTCAATCATGGTTCCAATTCTGTAGGGATCGGGGCGGGCTCATGCCCGTGGATTCCGATGTAAGAACTATAGCACGGCTCCCGGACTGTCGCTATCTCGCGGGTCCTTTCTGTGGCTTGGAATGCGTAGTAATTCGGACCCCAGCTAATCTGTACTCAGCCTCATCGTAAGCGCTGAATTCCTGATGTAAGATAAGGCAGTGACTAGGTCGCATTCCGTAGATATATGCCTGAATATCCCGGTTATCCCCGATTTTCCCTGACTAGCCTTTTGGTAACCTTGCAGGCTACCGTAAGTGCCACTGATCAGCATTCAGGATGCCGCCTTGGAGCTTGGGTACCGTGCCAGCTCAAGCCTCAGGAGGCTGATCGACCTGGGGCGCCTCAATACCCACCTGCGGGACCTACCCGACGGCCGGCGCATGCTGGAACTCGATGGCCTGGCGGTAGCGGTGGCGCGGGCCACGAGGGTGGGTGTCTCCACGCCCGAGCCGATCAGATTGGCGGCACGGGGAGTCAGTCCGCCGCCCAGACTCGCTGTTGCTCCTCCGCAAGTGGTGGCTGCTGAGACCGAGGACCTGGAAACAGACGAATTTTGGGATGATGTGGCGCAGCATCTCAGCGAGCACGGCAACATCCGCTTGAACGGAGCAGCAGCCGAGATGCTTTTCTATTTGTTTGAGGAAGCGATAGCTGAGCACGCCCCGGCGATGCTCCCGTTCACGGTCGTAAATCGCCTCCGCCAACGTGAAGAAACGGGCGATGATATTGCGCAGTGCGCATATTGCGGGCGGGTCGCCATCCCAGACCTGATGACCGAAGAGGAACTCGACGATCTGGAACAATTCACCCGTGACCATCAGGCTGATTCCGCTGAGTGATCTCCACGTAGACGCTGAGCGTTTCCAATTCCGCACAAAATGTGGGAAGAGTAGAACGAATGGACGGCTCGGTTGTGTGCAGGTTTGGAATGATGATCTGTGTGGGATTCTGGCTGTCTGGCGCGACCCCGAGCATGATCGATTCTGGGTGGTGAATGGTCATCACAGATTCGTGCTCGCCACCCGCCTCGGTGTAACGGTGCTGGCCTGTAGATTTATCATGGCAGCCGACGAGCGCGAGGCCAGGATGATCGGCGCACTGATCAATTTAGGCGACGGTCACGCCACCGCGCTGGATGCGGCGCGGGTGCTACGTGGTGGCGCATCGGCGAAGCGGATGGAGCGGCAGGGCATCAACTTGAGGTCGGCGCTGCTGCGGGACGCCCAGGCGCTGCCCGGCCTGGCGGATGAGATTTTCTAAGCTGCCGCCCTTGGCCGGCTGGTGGTGGATGTGGCCATCGCGGTCGGCGCCAGCACCCCCGAGCACCCCCACCAGCTCGCGCTCTGGCGGCTGTCGAAGGCGCGAGGCTGGTCCGCTGATCAGACCGTCGAAGCGAGCGCCATCGCCGCGCAAGCGCGGCTCCGAGAGGCTGCTGAAAGCCGCCAGCTCGATCTGCTGAGCCTGGTGGGGGTGGAGCTGCCGGCCGTCTCGGATCTCGACGTGCGGATTGAAGTTCGCAGGGCGATCCGGGCGCGGCTGGCGTCCGAGGAGGTGGCTCTGAGCGTGGCGACGAACCCACGCCGCCGAGTCCTGCTGGAAGCCACCGGCGCCACGATCGACCCTGACCGTGCGGGTTGGCGGCGGGCCTTGGTGCTGGCGCTGCTGCGGAACTTCGATCAGTTGGCCACCCGCGGCGGTCTGGCGGACCTGATCAACTGTCTGATGGCCGATGCGGCTGAATCAGGCCGATCAGCTGCGGCTGTGGTCGGCGAGCACTGGCAGGGGTTGTAGGAGGGGCTGGAGGCGGCGATTCTTTAGCCGGTACGCAGGTAGAGGTGGCTGTTGCCGGGTCCGCCCCTACCAAGGCGAGCAAGGGCCCACCCTTGTCCGGCACCGCCAAGGGGACATGGAAGGGTGGCTGTTCCTCGCTGAACGTTCGAGGCCGCTCGGCTTACTGCTTTTTCGAAGGCAGAGTGGATATTCTCATCGAGCTGTTTAAGGACCTCTGCTTTGGTCAGCAGCTCTGGAGTGGGCCCAGGAGCTGCATTATAATCGTGCTTCTTGGACTGCTCTTTGAGCCACGCTTCGGCAATCGCGTGCTCGGCCTCCGGAGCCTCAAGGACTTCTGCACGCCAACCGGACAAGGCCTTTTTGCCCTTAAGGAAAGGAAGTGTGCAGAGTCTCCAGACTTGATATTCAAGGGCTGACTTGCCGGCTGCTATAAACAGCGGTTCGGCCGAAATCAGGGGGTCGCGACCCGCCACTTGTGTCGTCCTGTGTCCTGTACATCATATCGAGATCATCCGTTCAGGTACCTGGCTAGGCAAGCCGTTAGGCAAGTGATGAGCAGACCCCTTCCTCCGCAACGGCTGCCAGCGGTTTCCTAAACCGCAGGTCGTGGGTTCGAGTCCCGCCAGCCCCGTACTCCAAGACCCCAGTGTTGGCAAGGGTTGTCAGAGCACCGAAGGCCTAGAACCAGGGGCACCGGCGCGAACTCATGCCACACCCCTTCCGGCTGCCAGTCTCTCCGTCCGCCCCCTGCCGCCGTACGGGCCCCCCATGACTGCCGTCATCACGCCGCCGCTCACCGAGGAGACGCTCAGGGCCCTGTTCACCAAGCCCTACGGCGCCCTGGCGCCCAGCGCCGAGCAAGGGCGGGCGGTGTAGGCCGCCGATGTGCAGGTCCAGGACCCCACCCAGGAGAAGCAGGGCATCGAGGCCTCCCTCGCCGCCCAGGAGGGCCGCCAGATGGGTGCGGTGCCTCCAGTTCACTCACCGTCCTGTGCCGACAACAACTCTTGCCAGGGGCTGTTGAGTCGCGAGAGGCTCACTTGCCAGGGTTCGGAGGCAATTCGCCCGGCTCATTGGGTGGATTCAACGACAACACGTCGTCCTGTGGTTTGGCTTGCTCGGCCTCGGAATCCATGCGTTGTCTTGCCTCGATCTGTGAATGGTGAATGGCCTCTTCCCAGGCCGCGCGTGGTCGCTCATCGGCGCGAGCCTGGTCCTGCTGAGCAGATGCGGCGGATCTCCTCCCGCCCCGATGCCGCATCGATCCCCTCCAGTGGGTGGTGATGGGCTCAGGCAGGGCGGTTCAGGCGGTTCAGGCGCAACGCACTCACGGAGGCGATGGCCTCAAAGTCGACGTCGAAGCTCACCAGCACGGCGTTGTGGTGCAGGGCCACGGCGGCGACCAGCAGATCCAGGCTCAGCACCGTGCGGCCGATCTGACGGCAGGCCTGCCCCAGGGCGATCGCCTGTTGCCACAGATCCGCTGGTGTGGGCAGGCAGGGCAGGGTGGCGAACTGGGCCTCCAGCTGGCGGGCTTCCTCCGGCCGGGCGGATCGGAGCACCTCAAAGCGCACCGGTTCGGCCAGATGGGCACTGGCATCCAGCACGTAGGGCGCAATGAACTGCTTCAGGGGGGCGGGGCTGCGGGAGCGGGTGAAGTCGATCCAGAGGCTGGTGTCGAGCAGCAGGGTCATGAGGTGATCTCCTCTGTCCGCAGGCGCTCGCGCTCCTGGTCGGCCTCGTAGGTCTCCAGCTCCACTCCCCACTCGCCGCTGAGGAATCGCTGGGCGATCTGCGCTCTGCGCCGTTGCTGCAGCGCTTCCTCCATCAGTCGGCGGATGGCGGGGCCCTTCTTGCGTTCGCCCGTCAGATCCAGGATTTCGGCCATCTCTTTATCTGAAAGCTCTACGGTCACTTTCATGATTCTGGTCCCTGAAAGTCGGACTCTGGGATCAGCATGGCACCGTTTGTCAATGGGGCGCCCTCCCGGCGGCCAGCAGCTGCTGCAGGTTCTTGGTGATTCGGGTGTCGCCAAAGCCCGGCAGGCCCCAGTCGATGCCGCTCGCAGAGATCGGTGGCCAGCTCGATCCGCGCTTACGGGCTCAGGGTTTGGCTTTCGTCTGCTCTCGCCAGTCGCCTCGGTCCGATCGTCCTTCGCGGAATAGCTGACGTTCATGGGCTGCCTCCGGGGTTGGGAACACCCCTGGCCATGGCGGCGGCAGCGACCATGGGATCCAGAAAACCCCAATCCTTCGTCCCAGGGTCGATCCAATGGGGACATTGGTCCGTCCATGGCCCAATGAACGCTTGCAGCACCGGCGCCTGCTGTCCCGTTCAAGCTCCGCCGGGCAGGGCACGACATTGCTGAGCTCCAAAGCCATGGAGCCGCATCGGTTTGCCCCTCACTCCCCCTCGTCGGCGCCGCCGACAGGCACCAGGCGGATCTGCTTCTTTCCGAGCTTGATCTCGAACGCATCGCTGGGCTTGAGATCGAGCAGGGCGGTGTAGGCCTTGCCGATCAGAAGGTTGCCGTTGAACTGGATCTTCGTCTGGTGGCTGAGGGAGCGGCCTGCCTTGCCCTTCCCTTTGCCGGATCCATCACCGAGGGTCATGCCCTTGGCCTCCAGCAGGGCCTCGTAGAAGGTGGTGAGGTTCAACCGTTCCCCGCCGTCCTTCTTGGTGCTCACGTAGCCGCAGACCCGCACCAGATCGGATTTCGAGACATCGTCGAACCCTTGATGTTCGTTGGCAGGTCAGATCCGGTCAGGGCGATGCATGGAAGATGTGTTGCAGACATGCAAAGGCAGCAGGTGATGGTGTAAGCGGTGAAATGCTGTGGTTGAACGTCAGCTCAGCGGTGCTGACTTTCGCAGGGCTCACCATCGCCATTGCTGTTACAGATCTCGGCGGTCAGCAGATGCGGATCCGGAATCGCCCGCCTTTTGCGGCGCAACTCTGCTGCGGCGGATGTCCCAGGGGCGGGTGATGCCACCGGGCACCGCCGCCGCAGCAAGGAGCAGCAGGACTGGGAGCAATGAACGAAGCCCTGTCATGGCCGGAATTGGTTTGGCTCTGGTCTCCCGGCCCGACGGGTCTCAGGAGGCTGGGTGGGATGGGTGCTCCTGGCCGTCGGACGCGGTGCGTATGGTGTCGATGAAGGCCTCATCCACTTCGGTGGCGAAGAGATCATCGTCCAGCAGATCCTGGATCAGGGGGTAGAAACGCACCTTGAACCAGTGGCGGAACACCGCATAGCTGCGCTCCGCCGGCCAGGCGCCGCTGTCGGGGTGCCAGTAGTCCAGCTCGGCCTCGAAGATCGCTCCGTAGAGCTGCTCCAGCAGCTCCTCGGCTTCCGCCGCCGTGTCGTATTCAGGGATCAGATAGAGGCAGGGCTCCCGTGCCCCCGCGGTGTCGATGTCGAGGTCCAGCAGCCGGGCCCACTCCAGCAGGGGCTGAGCGGGGGAGATGCCCACGGCACAACGGTTCACCACGGCCATGGGACCTTCCCGGGATCGTCCACCGCAACGTAGAGACCCCTGGCAGCCCCAGCCGCACACCGCGGTGGTTGTCCATGCCACAGGACAGGCTCGCGGCAGGGGCTGGTTTGGGGGAGAACCACCAGGACAGCACTCCTGGAAGACCATTGGCGTGAAGTGATCGTCGAGCTCTCGGGGTCGTTGGGATCGGCAGCACGCTGACTGCTGCCCCTACGGCGATCGCCACGGCTGATCGCACAACCGCTGCATCGATACCCAGGTGTCCGCCGGACGTGGAGGTCGTCACGGTTGAAGAGAGAGGGGCAGGGAGTGGATGGCCCGAATCCACGCAACCGGCCGATGCCATGCCAGGGCGAACGGGGCAGGTGGCTTTCGCCTGGACGTACTGATGGATGAAGCGCCCCTGTCCAGCGGCCCTCACGTCGTCCCCTGGTCGAAGCTGGTCGGCCTACCCGCCCGGATGACCCCCGTGATTGGTCAATGCTCTGTCTTGATGGCGACCAGCCTGGATGGTTTTCATGGCGTGACCCCTATCGACTTGTCCTGAAAACCGGGGGAAGCCCACTGTGATAGCCAGGGCTCAAGCCAGGGCTGACATTCCCCAGGCTCCGCTCACCCCTGGGGGTGACGCAGGGTGCGCCAGTGGCCGGCCCTGGTGCTCACCTCCACGCCGAGGCCGATCGGGCCGTCAGCAGTGCCGCCGATGCCACCGTCGCCAGTCCTGTGCCACCAGCAGCTGGCGAAGGCCCAGGCCTCCTCCAGCGAGTCGAAGTGCTGATCGAGCTCAAGGTGGGGCTGACCCTGCTGATCCACCAGCCGGTAGCGGCGTGGCTGGGGGGTGGTGCTCATCAGGAGTGGGGCAGGCATCGGTTCTCCTCTCACTCTGGTGGCGCTGGATCGGTTCGGTCGTCGCCAGTGCTGCCCGCTGGAGGCTGAAAGGACCGGCAGGAAGAAGCCGGCCATGTGGCGTTGGCGCACCTGGACCTGAGAGCCAGGTCTGCTCGGACGAGGATCAAGCCGACTCAGAGTTGCTGCAGCCCTTCCCAGAGCACCGGGAGGTGGCGCGCGCTATGGCTTGGACGTGCCGCTGGTCGGTGCCACAGCAGCCCACCAGCACCGCCAGCCTGGGCAGAAGGGTGCTGATCTCTCGGTGGAGCGAACCGAGTTCCTCCGGATCGCCGGAATCCAGGCTCTCGGCCTCATCGAGTTCAGCGTGGCTCCGGCGCGAGGCATTGGTGCGCAGCCCCACGATCCGATTGCGCCAGCTCCCAGCGTCCCGCAACACCGCCGCGAAGTGGCTGGGATGGGAGCAGTTCACCATGAAGGAGGCCGTCGCCGCATCACTTTCGGCATCGACCTCCTCGATCGCCTCGCCAAGGGGCAGGCCGCTGGGCAGTCGCCCGTCGGTTTCCACCGTGATGGAGATCACCACAGACACCGTTTCCATCTGTGCGGCACGGACGATGCCGATGGCCTCGGGTACCGCGCTGATCGTGAACGCCGACACCAGATCCACGTCGGCCCGGCTGAGCACCCTGATCTGCCAGCGATGGAACTCCTCTGCCTCGCTGGCATTGAGCACCGCATCGGCCACGTCGCCAACGCCGCGGGGGCGGAGGTTGCCGCTGATCAGGAGTGGTCGTGGTTGCTCGGCTTCTGCTGAGGACTCCTGCTCCCGGCGCAGCAGATCGAAGGCCGCGAAACCCGGCAGATCGGTCTCTACTACCTCCTCGGAGGAAGCTGTCCCCTCACCGTCTGGCTCGTGACCCTGCCGGTCTGGCTGGTGATGGTGACGCTGAGCGAGCTGGGCATCGGCCCGCGATTCGCCGCCGGCAGCGAGGGCCGCAGACCCTGGAGCGGCCGGCTGTATGCGGCAGCATTGTGGATCGTGTGGGTGGTGTTCCTGCTGGGCACCGCCTCCGGTCATCTGATCGCCTACAACCTGCCGGCCCTCCACGGTTGGGCCGTGGCCGTGGAGCGGTGGCCTGAGCCATCCTCCGAATTCATGCGCTAGCCCTTGCCGACCATCGATCCTCCTTCCCGGCTGCTGTTCCTGCCCGGCGCTTCCGGCAACGTCGCCTTCTGGCGGCCTGTGGCCATGCGGCTCAAGCACGATGCCGAACGCGTGCACCTTGGCTGGCCGGGATTCGGGGACACGCCACCGGATCCAGAGGTGAAGGAGATGGCCGATCTGCTTCCACGCGTTCTCGCCCAGCTGGATCGACCCACGGCCCTGATCGCCCAATCCATGGGTGGTGTCCTGGCCCTGCAGGCCGCGCTGCTACGCCCTGAGTCGATCACCCATCTGGTCCTGACCGTCACGTCCGGCGGGCTGCCGATGGCCGAGCACGGAGCCGAGGATTGGCGGGAGGCCTTCCGCACGGCCCATCCCCAGCTGCCGGACTGGTTCGCCACCGCCAGCGTGGACCTGAGTGATCAGTTGGCTGACGTCTCGATTCCCGCCCTGCTGCTGTGGGGTGATGCCGATCCGATCAGCCCGGTGGCGGTGGGTCAGCGCCTGGCCGCGCTCCTTCCCGAGGCTCGGCTGGTCGTGCTTCCAGGCGGCAGCCATGATCTGGGGAGGGAGAACGCCGAGGAAGTTGCGCCGCTGATCGATGGGCACCTGAGCACCTCACCCTGAATGCGCAGGCTCACCGCCTGGTGGTACCGCAGGATCAGGGCCCGGCGGGATCCACTGACGCCAGAGCCATCGCTGCTCTGGCGCGTTCGGTCGAAGCTGAGCTGGTTGTCGATCCCGACGCCGCCCAGCCGTTCTGGGAGTCCATGTCGGAGTGGGCCCATGCTGCGAACTTGGCCTGCGTCAGCTTCCGTTTCATCGTGGCGGAAGCTGACGGTGAACTCATCGGCTTCATCGCGATCCGCGATGAGGTGCACCTGTTCAATCTCTTCGTCGCCAGAGCGTTTCAGGGTCAGAGGATTGGGCGTGCCCTCTGACGCCATGCGATCCAGACGCTGCCTGCTCCCCCGGCCCAGCGGTCCTTCACGGTCAACGCTGGCCTCCATGCAGTTCCTATCGATGAGGCTCTCGGGTTTCGCGCGGTGGGAGAGATGATTCGCTGCCACGGAATCGCCTTTGTTTCCATGGTCTGGGAACCGCTGCGGTGACGCTGCCTACCTCCCACAGGGTGTGTTCGAGGGCGGTTCCCCGTATCCGGCGGCACGCCCACGGCGACCGCATCGGCCCAAGGATGGAGCCGGAAAGAAAGAGATACCCCGGCATGCGAGAGGTTGTGTTCCGCATCCTCAACGAGCGCCTCGGCCACTTGGAGGCTCAGGCCGAGGGTCTTGCCCTCCGCATCGCGGCTCCAACTCTGGAGGAGCTGCACCACGAGGCCCGCGAGGCCCTGATCGAGCACTACGGGCCGGCCCACGGTGCCTACCGGGTGCGGATCCGGCGCAGCCAGCCTCAGGCGGTCAGCACCATCCAGCCACTGCGACGCCGACCTTCCTCCTGCTGCTGAAGTGCAGGGAGTGCGGCAGTCGCCTCCGGCGCCCAGACTGGAACCAGCGTCTCCATTGCTGCGCCTTGGCCATGGCCGACGCTCCCTCTTCCCGCGCGGGTCCCGAGCCGGTGGAACTTCCGGCTGGCATTTATCTGCTCTGCAGCTGCGGCCGGAGTCGCCACGGCTGGTTCTGCGATGGGGCCCACCTTGGCAGCGGGCTGATTCCGCGGGAGCTGCGACTGGAGGAGACCACCACCGTGCTGATGTGCACCTGCGGTCTCTCCAGCCGTTACCCCCGCTGCGACGGCAGTCACGCCAGACCTGTCCGCAAGGGCTGGTGGCGGTGGTGGGGATGAAGGGCCCTGTCAAGGGACACTGAAAACTGAGCCACCTCGAGCTCGCCTTTCTGGTCTTGAGCAGCGGCCGGCGGCTCATGCACCCTCGGGCGACCAGCCCCGCTGGCGCTGCAGGTCCTCGGTCCAGCTCGTGCAGCGACGGGTGAGGTGCTCGCCGTGGACGATCAGCCCACGGTGCAGCTGGCAGGTGAGCAGCGGGATGCAGTTCACCCCGGAGTGGTGGCGGAAGAAATGGCAAGTGAGGCAGACCCTGCGGCTGCGGCTGCCGCGCAGCACCTCCTCATCGAGATAGGGCCAATCCTCAATGTCCCCCTCCCCCGCAGGGGGATCGACCGACAGGCGAGAGCGATGGAAGCGGGATGGGGCGGGGGCCAAGGCACCACGGGCAGACAGTATGCCTGTACTAGCAGAAGGGTCCTGGTCGGTCCAGCCCTGGCGTGGCCCGCCCTGTGGTGGCGCCCGTCGCTGGCGGGGCGTGGCGCGGCTGTCTTTAGCTCGCCATCCATGGCCGCCATCGCCTGCATCGGCGTCGAGTTCATCGAGCCGGCCGATCGCCCCGGTGCCCAGGCCCGCATCGGGTTCCTCGATGCCGCCGGCCAGGCGGTGCGCCCCTGCCGCCTCGTTCCTGCCCCGATCGCCGCGTTGCGTGGCCAACAGCTGCAGCGGTTTTTCGGGCAGGGGTGCGGGCTCTGGATCCGCTGATCACCACGGGCCCGGATCGCTCAGCGCTGGCGGCGCGGCTGGCTCAGTTTTCGCTGTCGCCTCGCCGGCCTCCATCCCCAACCGCCTGCGTCCCCACCCCCGTCCGGCGCGACGGAACGGCTGGTCCTTCGCACGGGATCCGCAGCCGCTGTAGAGCGATCAGGGCCGGTAGAGGCCGGCGCCGGGGGCCCCGAAACCGGCCCCGGGGCGCACGCCGGCACCGGAGGCCGGCCCGCCGAGGCCACCGGGATTCTCCACAGGCCGCTCCTCCACACCCACACCCGGTTCCCGATCGAGGCCCGCCCCTGCCGCCCCGAACCCCGCGCCGGGAGCCACACCCGCCCCGGAGGCAGGACCACCGAGCCCACCGGGGTTCGGCCGTGCCAGTCCGGCACTGCCGGAGGCCAGCAGCAGCGCCACCCCGGAGACGGCCAGCACCGCGTGTGCAGGGAATCGGTTCATGGCCCGGGGGTTGCAGTGAGTCTCCTCCTAGCAGCAGCCTTGAGGATTGCTGTGGTGGAGGCTTCCACGGCCCGGGCCACCTCCCGCAGAGATGGTTCGCAGGACAGGCCGGCGAGCCTCGCCTCGGGGCGGATCATGCCGATGCGGGTCCGGCCGGATTCGGTGTCAACCGAGATCCGGCTGGGCAGGGCCATGGTGAGCGCCATCGTGGTGCTCAGCACCGCAGCCGCCTGCTGGGGGTTGCACACCTCGAAGATGCGGCACTGCTCCGGGAACGGCAGCCCCTTGCTGCGCAGCGTCTGGCCAAGGTCATGCACGGCCAGGCAGCCGTGGATCTCCTCCAGGCTGAGCCCGAGGGTCTTGAGCCGGCGGAAGAACTCCAGGCGCCGCAGGCTCTGCTCAGCGAACAGGCGGTAGCCGCCTTCGCCGCGGCCGATCGCCGGCAGCAAGCCCAGTTCTCTTAGTGGCGCAGGGGCTTGACTCTCTCCCTGTGGGGAGACTCCAAGCTTGTCTTGAGCCCTGTCTCCCACTGCCGGAATTCCGTGAACCCCATCGCTCTGGCTCTCCTCCTTTCGTCAGGCGTTGCCCTGGCACCCGGCACCGCCCGCGCCCAAGCCAACGACATGTTCCCGAGCAAGGCCGCTGCGGAGCAGCGAGCCAAGGACCTGAAGTGCAGCGGCGCCTTTGCGATGGGCAAGGAATGGATGCCCTGCCAGAACTTCGATCTCTATGAGAAGGCCGTCTCCAAGGAGAAGTGAGTCCACCGTTTCCTTTCCCAGCTCTGATTCCTGCCCTGAGCATCCCCGCGACAACTCCATGACCCCGAACCCCACCAGTGCCCTCCAGCAGCCCTGCCGGTGGACCATGCTGGCTGCTCTGGCAGCGGTGGCCTTCGCCCCGCTTCTGGCCACCGCACCCGCTGCGGCGCACATGAAGGGCATGTTCAAGACCAGGCAGGAGGCTGAAAAGCGTGCCGCCGAACTCAAGTGCAAGGGCACTTTTGCGATGGGCAACCTATGGATGCCCTGCGCCAATGAGCAGGCCCTGCACAAGGCACTTCAGAACGAGTGAGCCGCCATCACCTGCTGCGCCGGCTGCACCGCACCCTGGTGCCCCTCGCGGCACTGCCGCTCCTGCTCACGGCCCTCTCCGGTTCCCTCTACGGCGCCCTCTCGGCCCGCGGGATCGACGCCTTCTGGCTGATGAAGCTGCACACCGGCAACTTCGGTGCCGTCAATCTGCAGCCTTACTACTCCACAGTCCTCGGTGTCCTCACCCTGTTCATCGCCGGCTCTGGAATCGGTTTGCTGCTGGGCCGTCGAATCGGCAGGAAGCCAGCAACGCCGACTTCCTGATCAGGCCGCTCGGTACCGCCGCCGCAGCGACGAGTTGATGATCACCGAGAGCGAACTCATGGCCATGGCCGCACCAGCGATCATGGGGTTCAGCCAGCCCAGAGCGGCGATCGGGATACCAATCGCGTTGTTGATGAAGGCCCGGATCAGGTTCAGGCGGATCTTGCGCATCGTGGCCTGCGACAGGCCGATGGCGCTCATCACCAGACGCACGTCACTGCGGATCAGGATGATGTCGCCGGCTTCCTTGGCCACATCCGAACCCGAGCCGATGTCGGCCGTGGCCAGGGCCGGGGCGTCATTGACGCCATCGCCCACCATCGCCACCACCTGCCCCGCCTGCTGCAGTGCCTGGATCGTTCCCGCCTTGTCGGCCGGCCGCACCTCGGCGATCACCTCCTCGATCCCCACCTGGTGGGCGATGGATTCAGCAGTGGTGCGGTTGTCGCCGCTGACCATGATCACCCGCACCCCTCGGCGCCGCAGCAGGGCCACGGCTTGCTGGGCCTCGGTTTTCACCGTGTCGGCCACCGCCATCACGCCCAGGATCTGATCGGCACGCCCCAGGAGCATGGCCGTTTTCCCCTGGGCCTCGAGCTGAGCGAGCTGGCCCTCCACAGGCTCGGGAAGCCGGGACAGGAAGCGGCTCACCGTCGGTGGCGCGTCTCATCGTTCCATCCATGGCATCCCGGCCTCCCCGTGCTGCCCACTGCTGACCCCCTCCGCCGGTCCTCTTCAATCGGCGACTGGCAGCGCCACGCAGAAGCAGCTTCCAAACCCGGGGGCAGACTGCACGGTGATGCCCCCCCTGTGGCGGCGAGCAATGGCCTGGGCAATCGCCAGCCCCAGACCTGTGCCTCCCTGCTGCCGGGAGCGGGCCGCATCAAGACGGGTGAAGCGAGCAAAGATGCGCTCCTGCTCAGCCGCTGCGATACCAGGCCCACTGTCACGAATGGACAGCCTGACCTCCCGGCCGCGCCGCTCCAGGGCAACACCGATACGACCACCCACAGGGGTGTGCTGAAACGCGTTGCTGAGCAGGTTGATCACCAGCCGGCTCAATTCCGACTCGATGCCCAGCACCCTGGCAGCGCAGCCCCATGGCTCCTGCTCCAGGCTCACCTGGGCTGCGGAAGCCATCTCGCCGAAGTCCTCCAGCACATCGGCGGTGATTTCGCCCAGATCGCACACCTGTTTCTGGTGCTGGGGACAGGGTCGCTCCAGACTGGCCAGCAGCAACAGATCACCAATCAGTTGTTGGAGGCGCTGCCCCTGGCTCAAAACCCGATCCAGACTTTTGGCGGTCTTGGAGTGGGTTGCATCTGTGATGGCGCCGCGTTCCGCCTCCACCACGGCTAACAGATTGGCCAGAGGAGTGCGCAGCTCATGGGCCACATCGGCGCTGAATTCCTCCTGGCGCCGGTATGCCTCAAGCAGGGGAGCGATGGCCAGCCCCGCCAGCCACCAGCTCGCCGCGGCTACCCCCACCGTCGCCAGAAGGAAGACTCCATGGCCCAGCCACCACAAGCGATTCGCTTCGGCATCGAGGTCCGCCAGGCTGCTGGAGATCTGCAAGTAGCCCCAGACGGGTTGGCCGGGGCCGTTGGAGTGATGCAAGTGAATCGCGTAGGTGCCCCAGCGTTCTCCGGCACGATCAACGGTCAGTGCCCAGCCCAGCAGCCCAGGTTTTGGCCCCACCGGCAAGGCGCCAGGAGAGCTGGCGATCAGGTCCCCGTGGTGATTGAAGACTCGCAGCTTGTACCGGTCGGGATCGCTGGCGCTGATCGCATGCCGATGGACCAGATCCCTCGGTCGAATGCAGGGCTCGCCTGCCAAGCAGAGGCCGGGCAGCACCGCAGCCAGTGCGACGGAGGGCCTGGCCTCCTGCGGCAAGGCGGGCTTGAGGCTGTCGTGCAGCGTGCCGGCGAGGCTCTGCAACTCACGCCTGATCGCCGCTTCCTGGGTTTGCAGCAGCAACCGGCCCATCGCAAAGCCAGCGGCATAGAGCAGCGTGCCCATCACCAGCAGCGACAGGCCTGCCAGGCGCAGACGGGCGCGCCACAGCAACCTCGGAGCTGGGGAACGGTGATCGCTCACGTCTCCACAGGCGCAGGCAGGGCAAACCGATACCCCTTGCTGGGCACCGTTTCGATCGGTGAGGGCAGGCCGTGGGCCGCCAGCTTGCGCCGCAGCAGTCGTACCTGGGCTGCCACCACATTGCTCACCGGGTCCTGATGCAGGTCCCAGAGTTGGTGGCGCAGCCGGGAACCGGGAATGATCTGGCCTGGGTGCTCCAGGAAGTAGGCCATCAGCTGCTGCTCCTTTGTCGACAGTTCCACGCTCACCTCACCGGTGGGGGTGGAAACCAGCAGCGTGCCTGCAGTGGGATCCAATCGATAGCTGCCGACTGCCAACAGGGGCTCCCGGTAGCCAGGGTGGCGGCGTTGCAAGGCCCGGATCCGTGCCAGCAGCTCCTCCATCGCAAAGGGTTTGCTGAGGTAGTCATCAGCGCCCGCGTCGAGTCCCTCCACCCGATCGGCCGTCTCTGCGCGGGCCGTGAGCAACAGCAGCGGCAGGCCCATGGCGGCGGCACGGGCACGCCGGCAGAGTTCAAGGCCGCTGAGTTCCGGCAGCATCCAGTCAAGGATGGCGAGGTCGTAGCGGGTGAGCTCACTGCTCAGCAGGGCCCAACCTTCCAGACCGCTTGGGCAGTGATCCACCACATGGCCCTGGCGTTGCAGCACCGTCTGAATGGCTGAGGCCAGATCCTCCTCGTCTTCCACCAGCAGGATCCGCAGCGGCATCAGGGGTGGTCTGGGGCTGGCAGATGCTAGTGAGCACCAGCGATTTCACCTGTTTTTCATCCCGGTTGCGCGATCCTCCGCCAAGAACTTGCATCCCTGGGTCTTGCGCAACCGGATTCTGCGGCTCGCCGCCAGCACCAGCCTGACAACCGCCGCTTTGCTCGCCTTACCCCACGCGGCTCCTGTGGCCATGGCTCACGTCGGGCATGGCGATGAGTTCCAGCAGCAGGGGGATGTGCGCCAGGTGAAGCGCCATGCCGACAGCGATGGGCTGCTGGGTGTGGCCACGGTCAAACCGGCGCAAGGCCCCGATGGCCTCACCGTGCCCGCCACCGCACTGGTGGATGCCGATGGCAAGCCCCTGCTGTTCGTGCAGACCGAGAAGACCTATGACCCGGTCTTCGTGGAGACCGGAGCCAATCAGGGAGACCGCGTGGTTGTGACGGAGGGAATCGATCCCACCGATGACGTGGTGATTGCGGGTGCGCTCTCGCTTTACGCCGAGTCGATGAAGACCCAGCAGGTGGAGACTCCTGCGGCTGATGACGGGGCTGTGGCCAAGGTCGAGACCGATTCCGACTCCAGCGGCAACCTGCCGTTGATCGCAGGGGCGGCCGGCATTGCTGTGGTGGTGGCCGCAGGAGCGGTGCTGATCAAGCGCCGGGGTAAGCAGGGCGAATGATCGAAAAGCTGCTCAACACCACACTGCGGTTTTCGATTGCCCGCCGCTGGTTGATCGTGGTGGCCGCGGTTGTGATCACTGTCTGGGGTCTGGTGGTGGTGCCCCAGATGCCGCTTGACGTCTTTCCGCCGTTCGCACCGCCCCAGGTGGACGTCCAGACCACCGCCGATGGCCTTTCGCCCGAGGAGGTGGAGTCGCGGATCACCCTGCCGATCGAATCGGCAGTGAACGGCATTGCTGGCGTGGAGACCGTGCGCTCCTCCTCCAAGGCCGGCCTGTCGATGGTGCAGGTGGTGTTCAACCAGAACGCCGACATCTTCCGGGCCCGGCAGTCGGTGTCGGAACGCATCCAGCAGGTGGAGTCGCAGCTTCCGGCGAATGCCGGAGCACCAGAGATCTCCCCGTTGGTGTCCCCGCTGGGGACGGTGCTCCAGTACGCCTTCACGCTCAGGGGCGATGGCGCCACTTCCCTGCTGGATCTGCATCAGCTGGTGATGCGCTCCTACCGGAACCCGATCCTGGCTGTGCCAGGTGTGGCTCAAGTCACGGTCTATGGCGGCGAGGAACCGCAGCACCAGGTCCTGCTTGATCCCCACGAGCTCCAGGTGCATGGCGTCACGCTCAAGACGGTGATGCAGGGTGTTTCGGAAGCGATGGCCACCAGTCCGGGCGGCTTCCTGATTGGTGGCGGCCGGGAGCGGCTGATCCGGCCAATGGGCCAGATCACCCAGGTGAGTGATCTGGCCGATGTGGCCGTGCGTGATCAGCAAGGCCAGCCCGTCTTGCTCTCCACCCTGGCCGAGGTGAAGCGCGGTGCGGCGCTCAAGCGGGGTGATGCCAGCTTCAACGGCCAGCCGGCGGTTGTGCTGATGATCAACAAACAGCCCGATGTGGACACCCCCACGGTGACCCATGCGGTGGAGCAACGGATCGCCGACCTCAACCGGACTCTGCCTCCAGATGTGCAGATTCACGGCACCTTCCGTCAGAGCGGCTTCATCGATCGAGCCATCAAAAACGTCAGCTCGGCGATGGTCGAGGGTGTGGTGATTGTATCTCTGGTGATCGTGCTGTTCCTGATGAACTGGCGCGGAGTGGTCATCAGCCTCAGTGCCATCCCCCTGTCATTGCTGATCGGCCTGATGTTGATGAAGGCCCTCGGCATCGGCATCAACACCATGACCCTGGGCGGCCTTGTGGTCGCCATCGGTTCGGTGGTTGACGATGCGATCGTGGATATGGAGAACTGCTATCGCGGCCTGCGCAGCAATCAGGCTGCGGGCAATCCCAAGCCCTCCTTGCAGGTGGTGTTTGAAACCTCGGTGGAGGTGCGCCAGCCGGTGCTGTTCTCCAGTCTGATCATCATCATCGTGTTCGCCCCGATCTTTTCGCTCACCGGAGTGGAAGGGCGCATCTTTGCGCCGATGGGTCTGGCCTACCTGTTCTCGATCGCCGCCTCTTCGCTGGTGGCTCTCACGCTGATCCCGGCGCTCTGCGCCATCCTGCTCGCACCGGTATCCCTACCGCCGGAGAGCACCTGGCTCGCCGCCCGCTGCGAGCGGCTGTATCAGCCCTGGCTCGCCATGGCGATGGCGAGGCCGCAGCGGCTTCTCGCGATCGCCCTGGCTTTGGTGGTGGCCTCCGCTGCGATCCTGCCGGCCCTGGGTCGGGTCTTCTTGCCAGAGTTCCGCGAGAAATCGCTGGTCAACTCGATGGTGCTCTATCCCGGGGTGTCGCTGGAGATGACCAACCGCGCCGGCCTGGCCCTCACCCGCTCGTTGCAGAACAGCCCCCTTGTCGACTGGGTGCAGGTGCGCACCGGCCGCGCACCCGGAGACGCCGATGGTGCCGGCGTGAACCTGGCCCACGTCGATGTGGAATTGAGCGATCAGGCGATGGCCAATCGCCCGGCCGCCATTGCTGAACTCCGCCAGGCGTTCCTGCGGCTGCCTGGCGTGGCACCCAACATCGGCGGTTTCATCTCGCACCGCATGGATGAGGTGCTCTCCGGTGTGCGCAGCGCCATCGCCATCAAGATCAATGGCACCGACCTGGGCGAACTGCGGCGCATCGGCGAGCAGGTGGTGAAGGTGGTCGAACCGATTCAGGGGGTGGTGGATCTTCAGCTGGAGCCCCAGCTGCCCATCCCCCAGATCCAGATCCACTACGACCGGCCCCTGGCGGCGGCACTCGGTCTGACCATCGATGAGCTCGCCCAGGCGGTGGAGATCGCCCTCAATGGAAAGGTGGTCGGTCACGTCGTTGAAGACGCGGTACGCAGCGACGTGCTGGTTCAGCTCAACGCGGTCAGCCGCACCAGCCTTGACGCCATCCGCTCCCTGCCGGTGGCGTTCTCCAATGGCATGACGGTGCCGCTCGGCAGCGTGGCCTGGGTCGAGGAAGGTCTGGGGGCCAACGTCGTCAACCGGGAAAACGTCTCCCGCCTGATCGTGGTGTCGGCCAATGTCAGCGGCCGCGCTCTGGGCTCCGTGGTGGGCGACATCCAGCGGGGCGTGGCTCGTGAGGTGCGGCTGCCGCAGGGCTACACGATCCTCTACGGAGGGCAGTTCGAATCGGAGCAGCGGGCGACCAGCAGCCTGGTGCTCTACAGCCTGGTGGCTGCTGTGCTGATCACCCTGCTGATGGTGGCGGCCGTGAAATCGCTGCCGGCCACCGTCGCGATCATGCTCAACCTGCCCCTGGCCCTGGTGGGTGGGGTGATCGCGGTGCTGCTCACCGGTGGGGTGCTCTCGATCGCTTCGCTGATCGGCTTCATCACCCTCTTCGGTGTCGCCGTGCGCAACGGTCTGTTGCTGGTCGATAACTACAACCGCCGCCACGCCGAAGGTCAGCCGCTGCAGGCGGTGATCCGTGAGGGAAGCCTGGAGCGCCTCAACGCGATCCTCATGACCGCCCTCTCCTCGGCCCTGGGCACGCTGCCCCTGGCCCTGGCCTTCGGGGCAGGCAATGAGATCCTCCAGCCCCTGGCGATCGTGGTGCTGGGGGGGCTGATCACCTCCACGGCGCTGACGCTGCTGGTGATTCCGGCCCTGTATGCCCGCTTTGGCCGTTGGCTGCTGCCCCCTGTTGCAGCTCCGTCGCCCTCCCTTGCTGCGTCCCAGCCATGAACCCGAGCCTCCATCGCATCACGGATCGTCTGCGTCAGCCCCGGGTGTTGCTTCCCCTGGCGATCGGGGGATCACTGCTGCTGGGCATCGTGCTGGGGCGCAGCCAAGGCGGCACCACCGCTGCCCCCTCCGCTGAGGCCACAACAAGCACCAAGCGCAGCGGCTCCATTGCCTTCAGTGAAGAGCAACTGCAGCGCTCGGGGCTCAGCACCATTCGCCCAGACCTGAGCACGGGCACCACACGCCCGATTTCCGGCTTTGTGGAAGCGGCCGTCGGAGCGCGCTCCAGTGCGAGCCTGCCGGTGGCAGGCCGCATCGTGCGCCTGCTGGTGGCCCCAGGCGCTGCCGTGCAGGCCGGTGAGCCGGTCGCTGAAGTGCAGAGCCCCGACGCTGCAGTGGTGCGAGCCGACGCGGAGACAGCCCGGGCCACGGCGCAGTCCCTGGCTTATCAGTACCGCCTCGCCCTACCGATGGCCCGGCAGGGGGCGCTCTCGGCCCAGGAACTGGAGACCCGCCGCATTGCCAGCGTGACCGCGGCCAGCAATGCCAGGGCGGCGGCAGCCAGGGCCATGGCGATGGGACAGCCCGATGCCATGGGACGCCTGCTGATCCGCAGCCCGATCAGTGGCCAGATCGCCGCCGTGAAGACCTCCCTCGGGGCTGTGCTCCAGACAGGCGATGAGGTGGCCCAGATCAGCGATGCCCGCGGCAGCGAACTGCGTTTCCTGGTGTCGCCGGTGCTGGCCGCCAGCCTGGAGAGCGGCCAGATGCTGCGGGTGAGAGCAGGAACACGGGATCTGCGGGCGCGCGTGGTGGCGGTGGTCCCGGACAGTGGCGGTGGACGTCGGGTCACCGTGGTGCGCGCCGAGACGGTGGATGCGCCGATGCCCCCTGCCGGCACGGCCGTGACGGCCTTCGTGCAGGTGCCGGCCTCCGAACAGCGGTTCACGGTGCCGGCCGATGCCGTTCAGTTGCTCAATGGAATGGCGGTGGTGTTCCGCTATCAACGGGGCGTGGTGGAGCCCGTTCCGGTGGTGGTGGGCCAGCAGTCCGCTGAACGTGTTGAAATCCAGCAAGGAGTGCGCGGCGGCGAGCTCCTGCTGAGCGGGAACACGGCAAAGCTGCGCGATGCCCTGGCTGGGGAACGGCGACGAAGGGAAAACTGATCGAGAGGCAGAGAGCAGTCAATGCGCTGGTCATCCTTCCGACGCGGACAGTTGGCCGGACTCGCCGCTGCGGTGCTGTTCGGCTGCAGCGCCCCCCTGATCAGCACCCTCACTGGCTCCGGGTCCGCCCTGAGCATTGCCGGGCTGCTCTATGGCGGCGCCACCCTGGCCTTGCTGGCGGTGGGTCTGCTCCGGGGAACACAGGCCGAAACCCCCGTGGGCCGGCAGGACTGGCCGGCGCTGGCGGCCCTCACCCTGCTCGGCGGCGTGGTGGGACCCGTGGCCTTGGTTCTCGGGCTGGCGCTCCTGCCCGCCGCCTCCAGTTCGCTGCTGCTCAATCTGGAGGCGGTCTTCACCCTGGCGATTGCCGTGTTGCTGGGGCGCGAGCACCTCGGCAGGCTTGGCCTGCTCTCTGCTGGGCTCACCATCGCCGGGGCGGTGGTGCTCTCCGAAGGCTTCCTAAGTGGGGCCAGCGCAGCAGGTAGCGCACTGATTGCCCTGGCCACTCTGGCCTGGGGCATCGACAACAACCTCAGCCAGCGCCTGAGCCTGCGTAATCCGATCCAGATCGCCTCCTGGAAAGCGGCAGGGGCCTCGCTGCCGATGCTCGCCCTGGCCCTCCTGCTTGGGCAAAGCTTTCCAAACCTGCCGATTTGCCTGGGGCTGCTGGCGATCGGAGCCTTGGGTTACGGCATCTCGATCTGGCTCGACCTGCTGGCCCTGCGGGATCTCGGCGCCGCCCGCGAGGCGGTGCTGTTCTCCACCGCTCCCTTCGTGGGTGCGCTGTTCTCTCTCTCCATCCTCCGGGAACCTTTCTCGCCGCAGCTGCTGTTGGCGGCTGGCCTGATGGCCGCTGGCGTGGTGTTGCTGCTGCGGGAGCAACACAGCCACTGGCATCGCCATGACGACTTTCGCCATGCCCATCGGCATCGACATGATCCTCGCGGTGGAGATCCCCATCACGAGCACCATCACGCGCCTGTGGACCTGGCGGGCATCCCTGCAGATCGCCCGTTCTGGCATGCCCATGAGCACCGCCATGAGCAGTTGGAGCATGTCCACCCCCACGTGAGTGATGCCCATCACCGGCATCGCCACTGAGAAGCCGTGGATCGATCGGCGGAGTATCAGAGTCCTTCGCAGTGCTGTACAGCCTTGAGATAGATCAACTTGCCAGGGCCTTCCTGCCCTGAGAGGTTGCTTGCATGTCTGAGTTTCACTTGCTCATCGATGCAGAGATTGTAGCGATGGTCTTTGACGGCCCCAGGGATCTGCAACAAGGCAATGGTCACGAGGCTCAAGCTGCTGATACCAGCAAGTACTGGGTAGGCGTGGGCCCGCACCATCTCTCGGGGTGTGAGCTGTTGTCTGCTGTGATCACTCATGGTTCCCCCTCACCTTCTCCAAGGATGCCATGTGATCCTGCCGTGGAACCAAGTTGATCCCCTGCTGCGATCGCTGGAGGTGGCGCCGTCTGGATCTGGAGCGAACCACAGCTCAGCGTGATTGAGTCGCCACCCGCTGCATCAACTCCAGCAATCCATCGGCCAGGGGGCGATGGCTGCCCAGATGGGTGCCCCAGATCGATCCTGCCAGGAAGTCCTCTGCCGACACCCAGACCATGTCCTGGCCCTCCAGCAGCTGGCGTCCCAGGGTCAGCTTCGGCGCCTCGCCCGGATCGAGGTGTCCACCGAAGATCCCCCAGCAGCCGGGGGGGACGATCGAAGGCATCTCATCACGCAGCTGCATCAACCAACGGCCATGGATCGGCCTTAGGCCGCTGCCTGCCGACGTTGCTGAGTGACATACAGCGCTGCCCCGCCGGCCGCCAGAACCAGGCCACCGCTGATGGCCAGAAACACCAGGGTCTGGAGCAGCAACAGGACGATGCCCAGTGCTGAAAAGGCGGTGATGCGGATCTTGGCCTTGATCAGCAGGGTGAGAAGCAGCAGCACCGTGGCCTTGAGGGCCACCACCTTGGCCGTGGTGAACGGACAGAAGGGGTTCAGCAGCACAGCGGGTCCACAGGGCTCCCCATGCTGACGGGCCCATCCATCAGCGGTGGCTTCATTCAGGGCCGTGGTGGCTGCGGCGGGATCCACTGCGGTGGACAGGTACGCCAACCCTGCTGCCGCTTCTCGGACCAGAGCTTGATGGCCTGCTTAGGGGTCAGTTCCTTGCTGCGTTTCAGCAGCGGAGCCGGCTCCCCGGGGATCAACTCCCCGAGGGTCACCTCCAGTGCCTGGCTCCACCAGTCGTAGCGGAGCGCTTGAAGTCCAGCACCTGCCGCCCGTCGCTGATCCAACCCTCCCGAGGGGAGAGCGGTGAGCGGCGGTGCCTGTCAGTGACATTCATTGGGGGCTGATCAGGCCACCATTGGCGCCCAGCCCTGCTGCCAAGTCAAGTCATCGATCCAGCCCTTGGAGCGGCGGGCGAGGTGCCCCTCCGTGGGCCAGCAAGCCCTGGTGCAGCGGGCAGGTAAGCAGCGGGATGCAGTCCATCCCGGCTGATCGCTTCAGGTCCGGATCGCTCAGCGCTGGGGACGCGGCTGGCTCAGTTTTCAGTGTCGCTTGACAGGGCGTCCAGGCAGAGGACAGCTGCACCGGACTTTCCATGGAAGAAGACGGCGTACTTCGGCATGGCAACCAGGCCAGCATTTCTCTCGTGGCCAAGGGAGCTGCGTGGCCGCCAGCTTTGTGGGCATGCTCTGGCATCCAACCCATGGCAGCACCGGGCTCAGCCGTTCAGCCGTTGCCGCAGGAACGCATTGCTCCAGTCCACCGCCGTGGTCCAGTTCTGCTCCTCGCTGAGGCCTGAGCTGCGGGTGGGCTTGAAGCTGTGGTCCCCACTGGGGATCCAGCGCAGCTGCAGCTGCGGCGAAAGGTCGTAGGTCTCCACCTCTTCGAGGCGGCCGAAGCTGTCGCGCTCCCCCTGCAGGATCAGGGTGGGCGTGCGCAGGGCCGCCAGGTGCTCGGTGCGCAGCTGCAGCGGCCTGCCGGGCGGGTGGAAGGGGTAGCCCAGGCACAGGCAGCCCCGCACCCCATGGTTGGTGGCCAGCTCATCGGCCAGCAGGCTGGCCACCCGCCCGCCCATCGACTTGCCGCCGATGAACACCGGCCGGGCCGGACTGGCGGACGTCTCCAGCTGCACCTGCCGGCGGAACGCCTCCTGCAGCACCGTCATCCGGTCGGGCCCCTGGCGGCGGCCTGTCTCGCGCATCCGGGCCATGTAGGGAAACTCAAAGCGCACCACCCGCCACCCCTGCTGCGCCAGACCGCCGGCGATGGCCGCCATGAAGGGGCTGTCCATCGGAGCTCCGGCCCCATGGGCCAGCAGCACGGTGGCTGGCGCGGCATCGGGACCGTCGATCAACAGCGGCGTGGGAAGGGGATCGGCAGGGCTCATGGGCTGATCCTGGTGAAGGGGCACAGCCTCAGACACCGCCCAAGTAACCCGCCTGAGCGGCAACGAGGGCGGCCTCAAGCTCGGCGATGCGCCGCTGCAGCGGTGCGGTGGCCCGCGCAGCCGCCGCCTTCAGCCACGGCTCCATCTCCGTTGCCGTGCAGCGGGGAGTGATCCACTGCGGGCAGTTCCAGTCGAAGGCCTCGACATGGATCCGGATCAGGCGTTCCACCCGCTCAGGCTTCACACCCTTGGGCCTCAGCTGTTCGGCCAGCTCCGGTGCCGCCCCGGCCAGCAGCACCTCGGTCACGCCGTCGAGCTTGAGCCGACGCCGGGCGGGGTCATCCATCCGGAAGAGGGCGAGCCGAGGCTCGCGGCTGAGGTGGCCGACGGTGAGCAGCTGACGGTTGCCGCCGAGATCGGCGAAGGCCAGGGTGCCGGGATCGAGCACCTGCAGGAAACCGGCCGGCCCGCCGCGGTGCTGCAGGTAGGGCGCACCGCTCTCCGTCACGCTGGCCAGGTAGACGCTGTCGCGGGCCGCGATGAAGGCCATCTCCCTCGGCCCGAGACGGTCGGGGCCGGGATCGGGCGGCAGCGGTCCTGCCTGGCCGTAGCTGCGTTGCTGGGCCTGGCGCACGGCCGGGCTGAGATGCCGGTGCAGGTCGTGCTCGCTCATGGGGCGCCCACCGACAGGGCCATCCCGTCCATCGGCACGAACCCGGGCAGGGCCGCCACCCGGGCGATCCAGGCGCGCACCTGTGGGTAGGGCTCCAGATCGATGTGGCCGTCAGGCACCAGGGCCACGTAGGGGAAGACCGCGACATCCGCGATCGTGGGGCGTTCCAGCTCCAGCCAGAGGCGGCCGGTGAGTTGGTCCTCGAGTCGCTCGAGGATGAAGGCGGCCTTCTGGGCAGCTCGCACCGGATCGATCGCCGTCACCTTGAAGAGATGGTGCAGACAGGCGCTCTCGGGTCCCTGGCGGATCTCACCGGCCGCGGTGGAGAGCCAGCGCACCACACGGGCGAGTCCGATCGGATCCTGCGGCAGCCAGTCATCGCCGCCGTATCGGCGGGCCCGGCAGACGAGGATCGCCTGGGCATCGGCGAGCTGCAGCTCGGCCCCGTCGCCGTCGTCGATGAGCAGCGGCACCTGGGCGAAGGGATTGAGGGCCCGATAGGCCGCAGAGCGGTGCTCCCCCTGCATCAGGTCCTCCCGGACCCAGCGGTAGGGGAGCCCAAGCAGATGGAGCAGTAGGCGGGGCTCGTAGCTGTTGCCGGAGAGCTTGTGGCCGTGGAGCGTGAGCATGGGGGGCGACCCCAGGACGACGGAGGCGGCAGAAATGGATCAACAAATAGGCAGACCCGTCTGCCTGGTCACGGGAACAGGCCGATCTGTCCACTGGCTAGCGTGACGTCCGCGCGAGGGGATCCCATGCTCGAAGCCACCAGCAGCGGTAAGGCAGCCGGGGGGGCCTCCAGCAAGCGTGAGGCCCTGATCGACAGCGCCCTGGAGCTTTTCGGCGTGGAGGGCTACCGCGCTGTGGGCATCGACACCGTGCTGCAGCGGGCCGGGGTCGCCAAGATGACCCTCTAGAAGCACTTCCGCTCCAAGGAGGAGCTGATCGGCGCGGTCCTGGAGCGGCGTGGCGCCCAGATCGCGGCGGAGATCACCGCCCGGATCGAGGCCGTGCCCTCCAGCCCTCCAGGTCTTGCCCGGATGCGCCTGCTTGCGGTGTTCGACTGGCTGGAGGAGTGGGTGGAGGACCCGGGCTTCCACGGCTGTCTCTTCTCCAAGGCCGCCGGTGAGTACCCCCACCCCGACGATCTGCCCCGCCAGGCCGCCGAAGACATCAAGGCCACCTGCCGAGCGCTGCTCGAGCGGCTCCGCGCCGAACTGTCCTGCCCGCAGCCCATGGCGCCAGCGCGCCAGCTGGAGCTGCTGATGGAAGGGGCTTCCTCGGTGGCCTTCCTGCGCCGGGAGCCCGCTGCCGGCAAGGCCGCACGGCAGGTGGCGTCCGTGCTCATCGAGGCGCAGTGCGATCGGGTGGATGGACCTGCCCGTGAGCCGCGTGGGTTCATTCCTCCAGCAGGGCCTCGATCTGCTCCTTGAGCCGAGGAAGCTGCTCCCGCAGGTTGACCCAGACCTCCTCGAGATCCATCGGGTCGTCGGCAGGGAGGAGCCCATCGCCCAGGTTGGCCATCTCCCGCCACGGAATCTCCGGGTTCTGCGCCCGCAGATCGCGGGAGAGCCGTTTCGTGGCCTCCCCGATCACCTGCAGGCAACGGATGACTGCATCCTGCCGATCGTCTGCCCGGCAGAAGGCCTGCTCATCAGGGATGGGGAAACCCTCGATCCGGTGGATGGTCCTGAGGATGTCCAGCAGGGCTGTGCGATCGCGGGAGGTCATCTGAGCAGCATGGCGTCCTGCTCTGCTTCCGCCAGCACCTCCGGACGCAAGCTGCGCCGCCGGATCAGATCCCCGTGGCAGTCAAGGAGATTCCACCAGAGCAGCCATGGGGTGAACAAATCAGTCGGCTCGGGCGATCTGCAGAAGCTGGCGAAGCGTGACCGCCCCCTCCCAGTGAAAGACGGCTGGAGGGAGGTCTTCCGCGTGCCGGCTGATCTGGCCGCACGACTACCGGGCTGAGTGCCCGCTGGAGGGTCGCTCTCGTCGGACGTGATCTAGGCAGGTGACTCGATCAGGAGAGGCCGCGATCTCCTGCGGCGCCCGTGGTCCAGACGGTTTCCTGAACCGCCGGTCGTGGGTTCGGCTCCCGCCACCCCGCGGGCGGTAGCCAGCGCTACGGGTAGCGGCCTACCCAAGCGGACCTCCGTGGCTAGCGTGGGGCAGGCGGTGAGGCCCCATGACCCAGCTCCATGATCTGCGGTTGCGGCTGCTGGTGCAGCAGGAAAGCGAGCGCATCGCCCGCAGCCAGCCCGACGAGCTCGACCTCTCCGTTGTTCAGGCGCGCTGCCTCTGCTGGCTGGCCCTGCTGGCCGAGGCCCACGAGGAGCAGTCCGGCGAGGCCGAACGCCGCGGTGACATGGAGCAGGCGATGGGCTGGTTCGCCGACTCCATGCGGCTGCGGGACGTGATCCACCTGGTCAGTTCCATCGAGATTCCCCTGCCGCCTCCCTGTGAGGACGACGGCGAGTTCGATTCGGTGGCCTGATCCGGTCGGTTTCACCTCTCCGGCGGGCCCGACCGGCGGGTCTTGTCCTTCGGTGTCATGATGGGAGCTGAGGAAGCAAGGGAGCTGCGGTGCCCGAAGAGCCCTGCCAATGCCCCGACTGCCAGAGGTTCTATCGGGAACACGACCGATTGATCCGGGAGAACCCCACGCTGCGGCAGCAGCAGGAATTGAGCTGGGCTGCCCTGCAGTCGTTCCGCACCCTGGCCGGACGGGTCCTCGAGGAACTGCAGAAGATCCACGGCGACGCCGAGCCTGAGGCCCCCGCCCCATCGGTCACCCCAGGAGCCGGTGCCGCGGCCGCCGATCAGGACAGCATGCAGCAGGCGATCGGCGATCTGGAGAACATCAACGCCCACCTCTTCTCGATTGAGGCCTTGATGGAGCGCATCTTTGATGTGCGCGTGCCGGAAGAGGTGGAGCAGAAGTTCCGCGAGGTGGCCGGTGAGCTGGCTCCCGATCCCCTCAATGCCGACCGGCTCCGGCTCAACCGGTTGCTTCACCAGACTCCCGATCTGCCGGATCGGGGCTGAGTGCCCTCCGGCACAGGCGGGCGATCATCCCTTCCTCGTCCGCCGGAACCTGCAGCCAGGTGACGGGCCCCATCCATCGCAGGGCTGTCTTCAGTTCCTCCAGCAGGATGGTGTCGTTCTCGCCGATGCCACCGCTCAGGGTGATGGCGTCGACCCCGCCGAGGCTGGCGGCCATGGCGCCGATGCCCTGAACGAGCCGGTGGCGGAACACCGCCAGGGCCAGCCGGGCGCCCCCATGCCCTGCCGCGGCCGCCTGGCGCAGCACCCGCATGTCGCCGCTGAGCTCCGAGAGCCCCAGCAGGCCGCTCCGCCGCTGCAGGTTGTGCTCCAGCTCCTCCACCCCCACCCCGTCTCGCAGTAGCTGCAGCAGCAGGCCCGGGTCCACCGAGCCGCTGCGCGTCGCCATCACCAGCCCTTCCAGGGGGGTGAAACCCATGCTGGTGTCGAGGCAGCGGCCCGAGCGGATCGCCGCCAGGGAGCAGCCGGCCCCCAGGTGACAGCTGATCAGCCGCAGCTCCGCCGGCCAGCCCAGCCGTTCGGCGCTCACCTCGCTGACGTGCTGGTGGTTGAGGCCATGGAAGCCGAAGCGCCGCCGCCCGTGTGCGCGCCAGGCGGCCGGGAGGGCGTAGGTGAAGGCCTCGGCCGGCAGGGTGCTGTGGAAGGCGGTGTCGAAGCACGCCCACTGGGGCAGCGTGGGCCATCGCGCCCGCAGCTGGCGGATCAGGGCGAGGGCGGGGCCGTTGTGCAGGGGCGCCAGCGGAATGAGGGCCTCCAGCGCCTGCTCCACGTCCTTGTCGACCGCCGTCGGTGCCGCGAAGCGCTCGCCGCCGTGCACCACCCGATGGGCCGCCAGGGCCCAAGGCGCCGGCCACGGCGCCAGGGCGGCCTCCAGCCAGGCCATGGCCGCCGGCCACGGATCGGCGGCATCCAGTTCGCCGCCGGAGCCGCCAAGGCGGTGCTGCCCCTGCCACCGCTTCCGCCCGAGGGGATCGAACAGGCAGGCCTTGAGGCTGGAACTGCCGACGTTCAGCACCAGGATCAGCCCGGCCGTGCTGCCGCCGGCAGCCGGGGCCGGCGGCAGGCTTACCACCTCAGTCGATGTCGCAGCGGATGGCCACCGGGAAGGGATCGGCCCGCCAGATCCGCTCGGCATACTCGCGGATCGAGCGATCCGAGGAGAAGAAGCCGGTGCGGGCGCAGTTGAGCAGCGACATCCGGTTCCAGGTCTGCCGGTCGCCCCAGGCCCGGCTCACGGCATCCTGGGCGCGCAGGTAGTCGGTGAAGTCGGCGAGAACGAAGAACGGATCCCGGCCGGTGAGGTTCTCCAGCAGGGGGCGGAACAGATCGCCGTCGCCGTGGCTGAAGTGGCCCTGCTCGATCAGACGCAGGACCTCGGGCAGCTCCGGGATCGCGTTGATCAGCTCCCAGGGGCGGTAGCCGCTGCTGTGCAGGCCGGCGATCTCCTCGGTGGTGCGGCCGAAGAGGAAGAAGTTCTCGGCTCCCACCTGCTCGCGGATCTCCACGTTGGCGCCATCGAGGGTGCCGATCGTGAGGGCCCCGTTCATGGCGAACTTCATGTTGCCGGTGCCGGAGGCCTCCAGGCCGGCGGTGGAGATCTGTTCGGACAGGTCGGAGGCCGGGTAGACGCGCTGGCCCAGCTTCACGTTGTAGTCCGGCAGGAAGACCACCCGCAGCCGGCCATCCATGTCGGGGTCGGCGTTGACGGTGTCGGCGATGCCGTTGAGGAAACGGATGATCAGTTTCGCCATGTAGTAGCCCGGGGCAGCCTTGCCGCCGAAGATCACGGTGCGGGGGGCCAGGTCATCGCCCAGCCCGTTCTTGATCCGCACGTACTGGGCGATCACCTGCAGGGCGTTGAGGTGCTGGCGCTTGTACTCGTGGATCCGCTTCACCTGCACGTCGAACAGGGAGGCCGGATCCACCAGCAGTCCGCTCTGGCGGTGGATGTAGTGGGCCAGCTGGCGCTTCACCGCCAGCTTGGTCTGCCCCCAGCGCTCGAGGAACCCGCTGTCGTGCTGGAAACGCTCCAGCTCGCGCAGGCGCTCGAGATCCCGCAGCCAGTCGCTGCCGATCGCCTCGTCGAGCAGCTGCCGCAGCAGCGGGTTGGCCAGGGCGATCCAGCGCCGCGGCGTCACGCCGTTGGTGACGTTGGTGAACTTCTCCGGCCACAGGCCCGCGAAGTCGGCGAAGAGCTGCTCGCGCACCAGCGTGCTGTGCAGGGCCGCCACGCCGTTGACGTGATGGCTGCCGACCACCGCCAGGTTGGCCATGCGCACCGCCCTGCTGCCGTCCTCCTCGATGATCGAGACCCGCCGCAGGATCTGGTCGTTGCCGGGGTGCTTCAGCCGCACGCTCTGCAGGAAGCGCCGGTTGATCTCGTAGATCAGCTCCAGGTGGCGCGGCAGCAGCGAGCCGAACAGATCCAGCCCCCACTTCTCCAGGGCCTCGGGCAGCAGGGTGTGGTTGGTGTAGGCGACCGAGCGGGTGGTGATGTCCCAGGCGGTGTCCCAGTCGAGGTGCTTGTCGTCGATCAGCAGCCGCATCAGCTCGGCCACCGCGATCGAGGGGTGGGTGTCGTTGAGCTGAACGGCCCAGTGCGCCGGGAAATCCGTCACCGCCAGGCCGCGCAGGTCAAGGCTGCGCAGCATGTCCTGCAGGCTGCAGCTCACGAAGAAGTGCTGCTGCTTGAGCCGCAGGCGGCGCCCCTCGTCGGTGCCGTCGTTGGGATAGAGCACCTTGGAGAGGGTTTCCGACCCCACCTTCTGCTCGACGGCGCCGTAGTAGTCGCCGATGTTGAAGGCGTAGAAGTCGAAGCTCTCGGAGGCTTCCGCCGCCCACAGCCTCAGCCGGTTGCAGGTGTTCACCCGGTAGCCGAGCACCGGCACGTCGTGGGGAATGCCGATGGCGTGCTCGGCGGGGATCCAGCGCACCCGGTGGTTGCCGTGGTCGTCGCGGTAGGTCTCGGTGTGGCCGCCGAAGCCCACGAAGCAGGCCTGATCGGGGTGGGGCAACTCCCAGGGCCAACCGCTCTTGAGCCACTTGTCGGTGATCTCCACCTGCCAGCCATCGCGGATCAGCTGGTCGAAGATGCCGAACTCGTAGCGGATGCCGTAGCCGGTGGCCGGGATCTCCAGGCTGGAGAGTGATTCGAGGTAGCAGGCCGCCAGGCGGCCGAGGCCCCCGTTGCCCAGTCCCGGTTCCTCCTCCACCTCCAGGATCTCGTCGAGCGTGGCCATGCCGAAGCGCTGCACGGCTTCGGCCGCCTCCGCCTCGATCCCCAGCATCACCAGGTTGTTGCCCAGCTGCGGGCCGATCAGGAATTCAGCCGAGAGGTAGGCCACCACCCGGGTGGGGGTGGCGGCGATGGCCTCGATGCCCGCCAGGTAGCGGGTCATCAGCCGGTCGCGCACCGCGTAGCTGAGGGCCTGGTAGAGGTCGTGACGGGTGGCGGTGGGGGCGAGTTTGCCGAGCGTGTAGAAGAGGTGCTCGGTCATGCCGTCGAACACCCCGTCGGCGGTGAGGCCGCTGCGGTCGGGGTCGGCGTAGCAGCCCGGCGTGGGCAGCCTGAGCTGGCGGGGCGAGGTTTCGGTCATGGCCGGACTCCGGTCGGTTCGAGGTTCCAGCGCCAGCCGGTCACCTCGGGGGCATCCATGCCATGGGTGTGGGCATGGGCACGGTGGCGCAGGATCGCCTCCTTCATCCGTTCCTTCACGTGGGCGGCGCGTGAGCCGAGAGCCGGCACCCGGTCGATCACGTCGATCACGAGGCTGAAGCGATCGATCTGGTTGTTCATCGCCAGCTCCAGAGGCGTGTTGATGTTGCCTTTCTCCTTGTAGCCGCGCACGTGGAAGTTGGGGTGGTTGGTGCGGCGGTAGGTGAGGCGGTGGATCAGCCACGGATAGCCGTGGAAGTTGAAGATCACGGGCTTGTCGGTGGTGAACAGAGTGTCGAAGTCACGGTCGGAGAGGCCGTGGGGATGCTCGCTGGGCTGGGTGAGGGCAAACAGTTTGACGACGTTCAGCACCCGGATGCGCAGCCTCGGCATCTCGCGCCGGAGGATCTCCACCGCCGCCAGGGTCTCCTTGGTGGGGATGTCGCCGGCGCAGGCCATCACCACATCGGGTTCGTCGGGTTCGTCGCCGCAGTCGTCGTTGCTGGCCCAGCTCCACAGGCCGATCCCCTTGGCCACGTGCTCACGGGCCTGCTCCAGGCTGAGGTATTGGAGGTGCTTCTGCTTGTCGGAAACGATGATGTTGCAGACGTTCGTCTCGAGAAAGGCCTCCTCGGCCACCGCCAGCAGGCTGTTGGCGTCGGCCGGCAGGTACACGCGCACCACCTCGCCGCTCTTGTTGCCCGCCAGATCGATGAAGCCGGGGTCCTGGTGGGTGAAGCCGTTGTGATCCTGCCGCCACACGGTGGAGGAGATCAGGCAGTTCCAGGCCCCGATCGGGGCGCGCCAGGGGGCGTGGTGGATGCAGCTCTCCAGCCACTTGGCGTGCTGGTTGAACATCGAGGCGATCACATGGGCGAACGCCTCGTAGGTGTGGAACAGGCCGTGGCGGCCGGTGAGCAGATAGCCCTCCATCATCCCCACCAGGGTGTGTTCGCTGAGCATCTCCACCACCCGGCCTTCGCGGCTGAGTTCGCCGCCGTTGAGGTCTTCCGGCAGGAAATCCTCCATCCACACCTTCTTGCTCACCGCATAGATCGCCTGCAGCCGGTTGGAGGCCGTCTCGTCGGGTCCGAACACCCGCAGCGTGTCGGGGTTGCGGGCGATCGTGTCGCGCAGCAGGGCGCCCAGGGGGGCGGTGTTCTCCGCCTCGCTGCGGCCGGGGGCCGGCACGGGCACGGCATAGGCGTCGATGGGCGGTAGGCGCAGCTTGCGGCGCAGCAGGCCGCCGTTGGCGTGGGGGCTCGAGCCCATCCGCCGGCTGCCGGTGGGGGAGAGGGCCTGCAGCTCGGGCCGCAGCCGGCCGTTCCCGTCGAACAGCTCCCAGGCCCGGTAGCTGCGCAGCCAGCCTTCCAGCTGGGCCAGCTGGCCGGGGTCGTGGCGGGGATCGGGCAGGGGCACCTGGTGCGACCGCCAGAAGCCCTCGAGCTTGTTGCCGTCGAGTTCGGCCGGCCCCGTCCAGCCCTTGGGAGAGCGGAGCACGATCATCGGCCAGGCGGGCCGGAAGGCCTCTCCGCTGGCGCGGGCCTGGCGGCGGATCGCCAGGATCTGGCCCACGGCCGTGTCCATCGCGGCGGCCATGGCGCGATGCATCGCCGCGGGGTCATGCCCCTCCACGAACAGGGGATTCCAGCCGTAGCCGCGCAGCAGGTTCTCCAGTTCCTGGTGGCCGATCCGGGCCAGCAGGGTGGGATTGGCGATCTTGTAGCCATTGAGGTGCAGCACGGGCAGCACCGCCCCGTCGCCGATCGGGTTGAGGAACTTGTTGATGTGCCAGGAGGTGGCCAGCGGGCCCGTCTCGGCCTCGCCGTCGCCCACGCAGGCCAGGGCGATCAGGTCGGGATTGTCGAAGACGGCGCCGCAGGCATGGGAGAGCACGTAGCCGAGTTCGCCGCCCTCGTGGATCGAACCGGGGGTTTCGGGGGTGCAGTGGCTGCCGATGTGGCCGGGGAAGGAGAACTGCCTGAGGAATCGCCGCATCCCCTCGGTGTCCTGCGACTTGTCGGGATAGATCTCGCTGTAGCTGCCGTCGAGGTAGGTGGGTGCCAGCACGCCGGGGGCCCCGTGGCCGGGCCCGGAGAGGTAGATCATCTCCAGGTCGTACCGGCGGATCACGCGGTTGGCGTGGGCCCACAGGAACGACTGGCCCGGACTCGATCCCCAGTGGCCCAGCAGCCGGTTCTTGATGTGCTCGGGCCGGAGGGGTTCCAGCAGGAGCGGGTTGTCCTGCAGGTAGATCATCCCCACCGCCAGATAGTTGGCGGCACGCCACCAGGCATCCAGCAGCTCGACTTCGCGCTCGTCGAGCGGAGCCGGGTCGACACCGGGGCCGCCGGGCCGATCGGAGGTGGTGCTGGCCGTCATGGCGCGGGACGCTGCGGGGCGCTGCGACCACGCTAGGCAGGGCTCCTGGTGCCGTCCCGGAGAGCACCAGGTGTGTCCGGATTCCTGGCGTTCTGGTTTCCACACCCCCGGGGTTGGGGGCGGTTCCGGCCAATCCTGTCGCGCAGGCCACCGCTCGCAGTGATTGGCTTTAGTCTCGCCGCCACTCGCACGGTCCTACGGCCGCTCTGTTCCCAGGACATGACCTTTCCGACCCTGCTCCTCGAGATCGGTAACCACAACCTCGAGGTGGCGGAGACCCTGATCGGGGTCGGCCGTTTTCTGCTGATCTTCCTGGCGGCCCGCACCCTGGCCGAACTGATGGTGCGGCTGCAGCTCCCCACCATCCTCGGCGAACTGGTGGCCGGGGTGCTGATCGGTCTCTCCGGCCTGCACCTGATCCTGCCGCCGGAAACCGGTGCCCAGCTGAGCTCCTGGTTCACCGCCGCCGTGGGTTCGCTCTCCGACCTGCCCATCGACGCGGTGCAGGAGATCTACGCCGAAACCTTCCCCAGCCTGCAGGCGGTGGCCACGCTCGGGCTCTTCGCCCTGCTCTTCCTCACGGGCCTGGAGAGCGAACTCGATGAACTGGTGGCCGTGGGAGCCCAGGCCACGACGGTGGCCTGCACGGGGGTGGCCCTGCCCTTCGCCTTCGGCACCCTGGGCCTGCTCTATCTCTTCCATGTGCCGCTGATCCCCGCGATCTTCGCCGGTGCGGCGATGACGGCCACCAGCATCGGCATCACGGCCAGCGTGTTCGGCGAGCTCAAGTATCTGAAGACCCGCGAGGGCCAGACCGTGATCGGCGCCGCCGTGCTCGATGACATTCTCGGCATCGTGATCCTGGCGGTGGTGGTGGCCGTGGCCGGCGGCGGCTCGCTGGAGATCGGCCCGATCCTCAAGCTGCTGGTGGCCGCGGCCGTGTTCGTGGCCGCCTCGCTCTTCCTCAGCCGCACCGCCGCGCCCGCCTTCGACTGGCTGCTCGATCAGCTCAAGGCTCCCGGCGAGGTGGTGGTGGCCTCCTTCGTGGTGCTCTGCCTCTGTTGCTTCGCCTCGCAGGCGATCGGGCTGGAGGCGGCGCTGGGGGCCTTCGCCGCCGGTCTCATCCTGAGCGGCTCGAAGCACACCCACGCCATTCAGGAAACGGTGAAGCCGCTGGTCTCGCTGTTCGCCACCATCTTCTTCGTGCTGATCGGCACAAGCATGGATCTCTCGGTGCTCAACCCCCTGGAGCCGGCCAACCGGCCCGGGCTTGTGATGGCGGTGTTCCTGCTGGTGGTGGCGATCCTGGGCAAGGTGGCCTCCGGCTGGACCTACCTCAGCAAGGAGAAGACCAACCGCCTGGTGGTGGGGATCGGCATGATGCCGCGCGGCGAGGTGGGTCTGATCTTCCTGGGCCTCGGCACCCAGGCCGGGCTGCTGACGCCCGCCCTGGAAGCCGCCATCCTGTTGATGGTGATCGGCACCACCTTCCTGGCGCCCATCCTGCTGCGCGTCGTGCTGAGTCGTCAGGAGAGCATTGCCGAGCAACCCGCCGCCACCTGAGTCGGCTTCGCCGGGCGAGGCCTTCCGCCACTGGGGGCTCAGTTGGGGAGGGTGGCTGGATAACCGCCGTGGTGAGTGGTGGCTGGCGGTCCAGGCGGCCCTGATCCTGCTGCACCTGCTGCCGGCGTTCCCCCCACCGGCCCGTCTGGGGCTGCTCTGGCCTCCACCGCTGTCGCTGCTCGGCTGGGCGGTGCTGGCCCTGGGCCTGCTGCTGGCGGCCCAGGCCTTCGGCTCCCTGGGGCCGAGTCTCACCCCGCTGCCGGAGCCCAAGCCCGCTGCCCCGCTCGTGACCGGTGGTGCCTACGGCCGCTGTCGCCACCCCCTCTACCAGGCGCTGCTGATCTGCTCGCTGGGGCTGACGGTGGCCCTGGGCAGCCTGCTGCATCTGGCCCTGCTGCTGGCGCTGGCAGCCGTGCTGGGCGGCAAGGCGCGGCGGGAGGAGCGGGCCCTGCTGGCGCGCCATCCCGACTACGCCGCCTACCGCGCCGTCATGCCGGCAATCGTGCCCGCCCTGCCCTGGCTCGACTGGCGCTGAGCCTCAGTCGTCGCGGCGGCTGGCCAGGGTCCAGAAGGCGCCGGAGAGCACCCCCATCAGCCCGAGACTGGCGGCCCAGCTGGGGCTCAGCGCCCAGCTCAGTCCGATCTGGGTGAGGGCACCGACCGCCAGCGCCAACAGCAGACTGCTGGCCAGCAGGGCCGCCTCCCGTGCCGCCTCACCCCAGGGTGCCTGGGCCAGGGCCGCTTCCAGCCGCCCGAGGGGCACCGAGAGGGGCAGGTAGAGCGCCAGCGCCCACAGCGCCGTTCCCGGCAGCAGGTTCGACCAGTGGGGCACGGGGCGGATCCGTTCAGATGCTCCCTAGCATCGACCACCCAGCCCGGTTCCGGTGTCCGTCTCCAGCGCAGCGCCCCTTGCCGCCGCTTCCGGGTCGCTCCAGCCCGGCTGGACCTTCCGTGGCCATCCGGTGCACTGCCTGGAGCGCCGCCCCGCGGCCCCGCAGGGTCCGGCCATCCTGCTGGTGCATGGTTTCGGCGCCTCCACCGACCACTGGCGCTTCAACGTCCCCGTGCTGGCCGAGCTCCATGAGGTGCACGCCCTCGATCTGCTGGGCTTCGGCCGCAGCGCCAAACCGGCCGGTCTCACCTATGGCGGCGCCCTCTGGCGCGACCAGCTCCAGGCCTACGTGCGCGAGCGCATCGGCCGCCCCACGGTGCTGGTGGGTAATTCGCTGGGGGGCTTCGCCGCCCTGGCGGCCGGCGCCGCCCTCGGCGAGGACGCGGCGGGGGTGGTGCTGATCAACGCCGCCGGTCCCTTCAGCGATGAGCAGGCCGAACCCCGGGGCTGGGGGGCGATCGCCCGCCGCACGATCGGCTCCGCCCTGCTGCGCAGCCCGGTGCTGCAGCGCCTGCTGTTCGAGAACCTGCGGCGCCCGGCCACGATCCGCCGCACCCTCCATCAGGTCTACGTCGACCGCACGAACGTGGACGAGGCCCTGGTGGAGTCGATCCGCCGGCCGTCGCTGGATCCCGGCGCCTTCGGTGTGTTCCGCACCGTGTTCGACATCCCCCGCGGCCAGCCGCTCGATGAGCTGTTCGCCGAGCTGCGTGCGCCGCTGCTGCTGCTGTGGGGTATCCGCGACCCCTGGATCAATGCCGCGGGGCGCCGGGCCGCCTTCCAGCGCCATGCCCCCGCCGCCACCACCGAGGTGGTGCTGGAGGCGGGGCACTGCCCCCACGACGAGGTGCCCGACCAGGTGAACGCGGCCCTGCTGGAGTGGATGGCGCAGCTCCGCTGATCGCCGCGTCCCGCCATGGCCCTGACCCATCACGTCGAGCCCTATCCCCACTGGGAGTTCACCGCGGCCGGCGGCGACCGGCTGCGGCTGGTGCCGGAGCGCGGCGGCCTGCTCAGCGGCTGGCGCTGCGGCGGGCGTGAATGTCTCTATCTCGATGAGGAGCGCTTCGCCGACCCCACGCTGTCGGTGCGGGGCGGCATGCCGGTGCTGTTCCCGATCTGCGGCAACCTGCCCGGCGATCGGCTCGACCTGCCCGACGGCACCTTCACCCTGCCGCAGCATGGCTTCGCCCGCGATCTGCCCTGGAGCCTGGAGCCGTTGGCCGATGGGGGCGGGGTGCGGATGGCGCTGAGCGACAGCCCGGCCAGTCGGGCGATGTTCCCCTTCGCCTTCCGGCTGAGCCTGGAGCTGCGGCCCGAACCCGGCGCCCTGGCGATCGCGGTGCTGGTGGAGAACCCCGGCGAGCGGCCGCTGCCCTTCGCCTTCGGCCTGCACCCCTACTTCGCCGTGTCGTCGCTGGAGGAGGCGGCGCTGGAGGGCCTTCCGTCGCGCTGCCTGGATCACCGCACCATGGCCCCTGCCGACAGCGCCTCGCTGCTGGCGGTGCTGACCAGTGGGGTGGACCTGCTGGCCGCCCCTGCCGCTCCGGTGCGGCTGCTGGATCGGGCCGAGGGGGTGGCGCTGGAGCTGCAGTCCGGCGCTCCCTTCGACCTGGTGGTGGTGTGGAGCGATCCACCTCGGCCGATGGTGTGCCTGGAGCCCTGGACGGCGCCCCGCGGTGCCCTGGCCAGCGGGGAGCGGCGGCTGGAGCTGGCCCCCGGCGCGAGCCTGCGCCTGGCCTGTCGCTACGGCCTGAGCACGCTCGCCGCCTGAGGGTCGATGACCGATCTGGCGGGGGCGGCCCGGACGGACCGGCTGAAGATCATCGTCTTCGACGACGACCCCACCGGCTCGCAGACGGTGCATGGCTGCCCGCTGCTGCTGCGCTGGGATCGGGACACGCTGCGCCGCGCCCTGGCCCATCCCTCGCCGCTGCTCTTCCTGCTCACCGACAGCCGCGCCCTGCCGCCGGAGCAGGCCCGCACCCGGATCCTCGAGCTCTGCCGGGCCCTGCGGCCCGCCCTGGCGGAGGGGCTGGCGGCCGGCTGGTTCGGGCGCTGGCTGGTGGTGAGCCGCGGCGATTCCACCCTGAGGGGCCACTTCCCCCTCGAAACCGACGCGGTCGCCGCCGAACTGGGTCCCTTCGACGCCACCCTGCTGGTGCCGGCCTTCCTGCCGGGGGGACGCGCCACCGGGGGTGGTGTGCACCGGCTGCATGGCGAACCGGTGCACACCACCCCCTTCGCCCGCGACCGGCTGTTCGCCTACACCAGCAGCTTCCTGCCCGCCTGGGTGGCGGAGAAGACGGCGGGGCGGATCGCGGCGGAGCAGGTGGAGCGGATCGACCGGGCGGAACTGGAGGCGGCGGCCGCCAGCGCCGATGGGGCGGCGGCCCTGCGCCGTCGCCTGGCGGGTTTCGCCGCCAACGTCTGCGTGGCCGTGGATGGGGAGCGACCCCGGCAGCTGGCGGCCCTGGCCGCGGCGGTGGGGGACCTCACGGACCCGGCCGCCGCAGGGCCGTGGGGTCGGCCGCGGCGCTTCCTGTTCCAGAGCGCGGCGAGCCTGATCGATGCCCTGGCGGCCCTGCCGCCCCAGCCCCTCGATGCCGCCGGCCTGGCGGCGCTGCGGCGGCGGGGGGCGGCCGGCCCCTGGCCGGGTCTGGTGCTGGTGGGCTCCCACGTGCCCCTGGCCGATGCCCAGCTGGCGGCGCTGCTGGCCGCACCTGGCTGCGGCGGTGTGCTCATCGACGTGGACCGGGTGCAGCGGGTGCTGGAGGGGCCGTTGCCCGATCGGCTGATGGCGTCGCTGGAAGCGGAGTGGCTGGAAGGCCTTGATGCCGAACTGGCGGCGGGCCGCACGCCGGTGCTCTACACCAGCCGCGGCGAACGGGCCTGCCGCCACGGGGCCGAACGCCGCGCCCTCGGCGAGGCCCTGGCCGGCGCCATGGCGCGGCTGGCGGCCGGGCTGGCGCCACAGCTGGGCTATCTGATCAGCAAGGGGGGGATCACCAGCCAGACGCTGCTGCGCCAGGGTTTCGGCGCCACGGTGGTGCGGCTGGAGGGGCAGCTGCTGCCAGGGCTCTCGCTGGTGCGGCTGCCGGCGGATTCGCCCCTGGCCCCGTCCCTGCCGCTGCTCACCTTCCCGGGGAACCTGGGGGACGCCGACACCCTGCGGCAGGCCTGGGCTCTGATGGAGGGGAGCGCGGCCGAACGGCCACCTCAGCGCCGGGTGGAGAGCCGCAGCGGGGCGTAGACCAGGCAGGTGCCCATGGCGCTGCTGAGCAGCAGCACGGCTGCCACCACTCCCATCAGCAGGGAGGTGAGGCCCGAGAAGCGGCCCGTGAGCTGCAGGAGCACGAGCAGGGTGGCGGCGCCGGCGCGAAGGAGGCGATCGGTGCCACCGAGGTTGCGGGGGAGGTTCATGGCTGGGACCTCACAGGACAGGGAACGGCCTCCCTCAGGTTGGCCAGATTGTCAGGATTCGGCCACAGGAGCGGTGCCCGGCCTCGGCCAGGCTGAGGTGGTGGTCAAGGCGTGGCCGGCAGCTGCCGCAGCGCGGCGGGGCTGGGAATGGCGGTCCAGGTCATCAGGGCCCGCTCCAGCGACGGTCCGTTGTGCTCCAGCCAGGGGCCCAGCTGGCCGGCGGCATCGGTGCCACTCTCGCGGCGCGCCACCACGGCGACCATGCCCACCCCATCCACCAGGAGTACCCGCGCGAAGGCGGCCTCGAGGGCCCCGTCGGCGGCCAGCACCGCCACGATCAGGTGCTCGGCCGGCCGCTCGGGCGTGCGGGGCCGCGAGGCGGTGCGCAGGATCCGGCCGGCCTCCCGGTAGCGGGCGAGCACGGCGTTGGCCAGGGCCGCCAGTTGGTCGCCGCTGCGCACGCGCTCGTGCACGTTGAGGGTCAGCATGTCCTGCCAGCGCTTCAGGTCCGCTTGGCCGTCGGGGGTGAACTCGTTCTGTCCGGCCTTCGACCAGCGGTGCAGCCAGGACTTGCCGTCGAAGCTCAGCTCCATGGCCGGCGGGCGGGCGACGGTGGGGGACGCTGGGCCCAGGCTGCCCGCCGCCACGACCGCGGCTCCGATCAGGGCCATCCAGCGCCGGCTCACCGCTCCTTCTGGATGCCCTGGAGCCAGGCCCCCACGAGCATGGTGGCCACGGCGATCAGCACGGGGCCGTTGCCCAGCCCCAGGCTGGCCAGGCCGGCGCCGGGGCAGACCCCCGTCAGCCCCCAGCCGATCCCGAAGATCACCGCCCCAGGGACCAGCCCCCGATGGAAGGGCTTCACCTCCTTCGACCAGGGTTCGCCCAGGAGGGTGGCGGGCCCCAGGCGAGGTGCCAGCCAGAACACCAGGGCCAGCACCAGCAGGGACGACGCCATCACCAGCAGCAGGCCCAGATCCCGGAGCTGCAGGAAGCCCAGAACCACCTCGGGGCGTGCCATGCCGCTCCAGGCCAGGCCGAACCCGAACAGCAGCCCACCGGCCACCGCCCAGATCAGCCGCAGCGGCGACCTCATGGCCGCACCCCCAGGCGCCACACCAGCTGGGCCGTGACGATCGCCACCGCCATGAACACCAGCACGGCCTGCAGCGAAGCCCTGGAGCCGGAGGCCAGGCCCATCAGCCCGTGGCCGGAGGTGCAGCCCGAGGAGACACGGCTGCCGTAGCCCACCAGCAGACCACCGACCGCCAGGCGCCAGGGGGCGACGGCCGTTTGGAAGAAGGCGCCCCGCCAGGCGGCATACAGCCAGGCGCCCGCCACCATGCCGAGCACCATGGCGAGCCGCCAGTCCCGGGAGCCGCGCTCGGCCCGCAGGGGCGTGAAGTAGGTGAGGGTGGAGCTGAGGAAGGAACTGGCGCCGGCCTTGACGCCCAGCGTGAGATAGAGCAACGCCAGACCCAGCCCCATCAGCAGGCCCCCCTGCAGGTAGGCGGTGATGCCGTTGGGGAACAACGCAGCCATTGAACCGGCCCCCGATTCCCGCAACTTATCCCTTCCCATGGATCGGCGTCACGGATCACCCCTTCACCTGGACGCTCGACGGGTCGGGCCCGCATCGGTTGCGGGGTCAACGGGGACCGGGAGGGATGGCCGGCCAATCAACGCCGGTCGATGGTCGTGGAGCCTTTTCCACCAAGGCATCGCGCAAGGCCGGCGAAGCGAGGATCGGCGTGTTGTGGGTGAGTTCAGGCACCACCACCAACTGTGCCAGGCCGGGCCGGAAGGCGCGGTGCAGCGCCTCGGCGCGGGCCCTCGGCACGACGGCATCGAAGGCCGCCGCCACGATCGTGGTGGGGGCGTTCACCCCGGGTGCCTCGGCCGCGGCATCCCAGCGATCGCGCAGCAGCAGGTTCACCGGCAGCCAGGGCATGGCCCCGCGCGCCACCGCCAGCAGGCTGTCGAAGGGCACCAGCAGCACCAGCCGCTGCACCGGGTGGTTGGCGGCAAGATGCACCGCCGGGCCCGTGCCCAGGCTGCGACCCACCACCGTCACAGCGCTGTGGCGTGCGGCCACGTAGGCATGCAGGGCCCGGGCATCGGCGCGGAGGGCCGTTTCGTCCGGTCTGCCCTCGCTGCCGCCGTAGCCGCGGTAGTGAAGCAGGTAGAGGGCCGTGTCCGGCAGCAGGGTGGCCAGCTCGGCGCGGGTGAGGGACACGTCCTCGGCGTTGCCGCCGAAATAGATCAGCGCCCGCGGGCCCGGATGGGGGCGGTGGGCCACCAGCACCCGCTTCCCCTCCACCAGCAGCTCCAACCGGCCCGACGGATCGGCCGCGGGCCGGGGGAAGTAGATCAGGGAGCGCTGAGTCAGGGCCATCACCAGGCAAAGGCCGGCGTACCCCAGCGCGAGCCAGCCGGCCCAGCCCAGCCACCGCGTCATGCCCATCGGTCCGGACGTTCCGCCATCACCTCTCAGCAACTCAGGGTGAGCGGTGCCACCACGCTCGCAGGCGCCCGCCTATGGATCGCCCGTGAGTGCTTTCACTGGGCGATCCATAGGCGGGCACTGCGGGCCGGCACCTTGAAGGTATAACTGGAATTGTTGATCTCGGGAAGCAGGCTGTCGGTGAGGCTGTCCCGGTAGGGATGATTCCACTTGAACCTGAAGCGGGTGTCGACGGTGATCGACCGCTCCTCGGCACATTTGTTGATGGCGACGATTCCATCTTCCTGCCGCCGCCAGAGCAGCGTACAGCCATCGGCGGCCAGAATCTCCATCGGCTTGCCGTGCATGCGGTTGTGAAAATTGATCATGCGCTTCATCCGGTCGCTGTTCCACACGTTCCGCCAGCGGCCGTTGTTGGAGCGGCCATCGGACTGATCGTCGAACACAAGGGGCGTGCCACCATCGCGTCCAAGAATGTAGGCATAGGCAAGATCTTCATCCACAGAGCTGCCCGCATCCTTGTCAATGATCAAGTCACGGAAGTCGTCGTTGTAGGGGATGTCATGAGTGACGACGACCGTCACTGCGCGACTGTTCTCCAGTGCGTTTCCAGTGGAGTAGGGGAAGGCGACATCGGAGAGCGGATTGCCGAAGGAGAAGGCCTTCCTCAGGGCGTTGAGAAGTGGGAAATCGTAGGCGGTGAACTGGGAGGGCAGCTCCCTCAGATAGGGTTCGAGAAAAGTCTGATAGTCCTCGGAGGAGGTTCCACCGGAGGTGATGATCTCGGCAAAAACATGGGCATCATTCGCCACTGCCTCTGGCACGAAGGACCTGATGACCTCGTTCGGCATGTGTTTGGCGGCATCAAGCCGGAAGCCCCGCACCCCGAGGTCGTAAAGGGCCTGGATGTACTGTCGTCGCTGATCGTTCACCCAGCGTTGAGAGGGGTCGGTGTCCTTCAGGTCTGGAAGGCCGGGATCTGGAGACTTCCCGCAGATGCGATCCCGGATCACCGAGGTCTTGTTGGAATAATCGCTGATGCATGCTGCAGGATGGAAGTCCTGCAAGCTGAACAGTCCATCCGGTTTTCCGTCATCAGGAAGAAGGCCATTGTCCAACACGCCGTTGCCATCGCCATCTCCGTAGAGGATCTGCTTGCGCCAGTAACCGGGGTTGGTTTCATACTGGGTGAGCGTGGCATCGCCAGGAAAACTGGTGGCGGCATTCCTCTCGTTGGCCATGTGGTTGACCACCACATCGGCATAGGCCCTGACACCTTGAGACGTCAGGGCCTCGATCGCTGCTTTGAAGGATTCCTTGTTGCCGTCACAGTGATCGATGATCCTGAAATCCTGGGGTTGATAGCGAAGCCACCACTCGCAGCCGCCAGACTTCGGGGATTTCAGTGGTGGCGTCATCAGCACCGCCTTGTAGCCGGCTGCGGAGATCGCATCGGCCTGTTTGGCGATGTCGGCATACGACCAGTCGAAGGCGTGCAGGATGACGTCGGCCTTGCCAGGCCCGCCCATGCCTGGAAGAAGCCCGCTGATCGACAACAGCAGACCACTCACTGGAGCCGCAAGGTATCGCCACGTCACGGGGTATCCCTCCTGATGAATCACCCACAAAGAAGCTACCCCTCCCCGAGGTGTGGGGGCGTCATCCAGGACCCCATCGGATGAACCGAATCTGGCCAGGGTCTTCAGGGTTGGTCCTGGTCGACCGGCTGACGATCCATCCGAACACGCCTGCTGAACGGCTGCCGATCAGCCACCCAGCACCCCCTCAGAGCGTCGCGGCTTCGGCGACTGGCAGTTGCCCGGCCTTCTGCTGTTCCAGTACTTCCGCCAGACCTTCGAGATCCGCATCGGTGATCTTGGTCTGCATCGGGCAGTGCTTGGGGCCGCACATCGAGCAGAACTCGGCCTGCTTGTAGATGTCGGCCGGCAGGGTTTCGTCGTGGTACTCCCGCGCCCGCTCCGGATCCAGGCTCAGATCGAACTGCTTGTTCCAGTCGAAGGCATAGCGGGCCCGGCTCAGCTCGTCGTCGCGGTCGCGGGCGCCGGGGCGGTGGCGGGCGATGTCGGCGGCGTGGGCGGCGATCTTGTAGGCGATCAGGCCCTCGCGCACATCTTCGGCGTTGGGCAGGCCCAGGTGTTCCTTCGGCGTCACGTAGCAGAGCATCGCCGTGCCGTGCCAGCCGGCCAGGGCCGCGCCGATGGCGCTGGTGATGTGGTCGTAGCCGGGGGCGATGTCGGTGACCAGGGGGCCGAGCACGTAGAAGGGCGCCTCGCTGCACTCCTCCATCTGCTTCTTGACGTTGAACTCGATCTGATCCATCGGCACATGGCCCGGACCCTCCACCATCACCTGCACGTCGTGCTTCCAGGCGCGGCGGGTGAGCTCACCCAGCGTCTTCAGTTCGGCCAGCTGGGCCGCATCGGAGGCATCGTGCTGGCAGCCCGGCCGCAGCGAATCCCCCAGGGAGAAGCTGCAGTCGTAGCTCTTGAAGATCTCGCAGATGTCGTCGAAGCGGGTGAACAGCGGGTTCTGACGGTGGTGGTACAGCATCCACTGGGCCAGGATGCCGCCGCCGCGGCTCACGATCCCGGTGAGGCGGCCCTTCACCAGCGGCAGGTGCTCGATCAGCAGGCCGGCATGAATCGTCTGGTAGTCGACCCCCTGCTGGCAGTGCTTCTCGATCACATGCAGGAAGTCGTCCTCATCCAGCTTCTCGATCATCCCGTGCACGCTCTCCAGCGCCTGGTACACGGGCACCGTGCCGATCGGCACCGTGGAGGCGTTGATGATGGCCGTGCGCACCTCATCGAGGTTCACCCCGCCGGTGGAGAGATCCATCACCGTGTCGGCGCCGTACTTCACCGCCAGCTTCAGCTTCGCCACCTCTTCATCCAGATCGGAGGCATTGGGCGAAGCGCCGATGTTGGCGTTCACCTTGCACTTGGACGCAATGCCGATCGCCATCGGCTCCAGATTCGGGTGCTCGATGTTGGCCGGGATGATCATGCGGCCCCGGGCCACCTCCTCCATCACCAGGCTCTCGGGCAGGTTCTCCCGCCTGGCCACGAAGGCCATCTCCTCGGTGATCACCCCCTGACGGGCGTAATGCAGCTGGGTGACGTTGGCTTGGCCACGGCGCTTCTCAATCCAGGCGCTACGCATGATCGGCTCGGCAGGACGGTGATCGGGCCGGGGAGCGAAAGGCCGAGGAGCACGTCTCCGGAGCCGAGGCCGACCGGGCCGGAGGCCGCGGCTGAATTCGGGACACTTCCCTGCGCCGGCATGACCCGGATCAGGTTCGGAGGGTGTGATCTCAGCCCACAGCCGGATCCGGCCGGGCACCCCTAGTGACCCTGGAAACCTAGCAACGCTGCCGCGCCATGGGGCAGCAGCAGTCCTTCAGCCCTGCAGTCCGTCGAGGGCGGCGGCCACCACGCGGTGATCGGGATCCTGCTGCAGGGTGCTCAACCACTCCCGCGCCGTGGCGGCCGCCGAGGTGCCATCGCGCACCAGGCGCCCCAGGATCTCGGCCCCTCCCACCCGCACCGTGCCGTCGCCGGCGGCGATCGCCAGGCGGGCCAGCTCCAGCAGCACCTCGGGCGCGATCGCTGGCTGCTCCGCCAGTGCCGAGAGGATGCTGCAGCGCACCAGCCACTGGTCGTCGCGCTCGAAGGCCTGCCGCAGCAGCGGCCAGGCCCGCTCCACCCCATAGCTGGCCAGGGCGTTGGCCGCCTCGGCGCGCACGTTGGCATCCTCGTCGTGCTCGACGGCGCGACTGAGGGCCTGCCAGCCCGCCTCGCTGCGCTTCACCCCCAGGCCGGCGCAACTGAGCGAACGGATGATGAAGGTCTGCTGCTCCAGCCCCAGCAGCAGCAGGGGGATCGCCTGCTCTGCCTCCACTTGGCGCAGCCCGGCCAGGGCCGGCATCGCCCGGGCCGGATCCCCCGAGGCGATCGCCTCCCGCAGCGGCTGGAGATCGGGCTCCGGCGGGGTTGGGGTCGTGCTCATCGGTTCGCTGGGGCCTGGGCCCCGTTCACGATCCCATGCCGGGCCCGGGGCCGGCGCCGGGGGGCGTGCTGCGCAGGGCATCGAGCAGGAGCCGGCGGCGGCGGGCCCGCTGCACGGCGCTGCTGGTGAGCAGACCGGCACCGATCAGCAGGGCCGGAACGGCCTGGAGCCGCTGGCTGCCCCGGCGGGAGAGCAGGCTCAACAGCGCCAGCAGGATCAGCAGCGGGGCCGCGAGGGCAAGCAGGGGCCGACCAGCCGCCCGCATCCGTTTCACGGCAGTCGCTCCATCCAGAGCAGCAGGCTGAGGGTCAGCACCTCCACCCCCACCGCCAGGGCGCGTTCGTCCGGGTCGAAGCCGCCGTTGTGGAGTGGCGCGCACCCCTTCGGGCCCGCCACCCCCAGGCGAAACATGCTGCCAGGCGCAGCGGTGAGCAGTTGGGCGAAGTCCTCGGCCCCGAGAGAAGGCTGCTCCAGCCGCAGCACCTGGGCCGGACCCAGCAGCGCCCCTGCCGCCTCCTCCACAAGGGCGGTCAGGGCCGGGTCGTTGTGCACCGGCGGCGAGATGCAGCGGTAGCGCACCCGCGCCTCGCCGCCATAGCCGCGGCAGATCGCATGCACCGTGTCCTCGATCCAGCCGGGCAGCTCCGCATGCACCTTGGTGTCGAGGCAGCGCACTGTGCCCAGCAGGCGGACGTGGTCGGCGATGACGTTGAAGGCCTTGCCGCCCTCGATCCGCCCGAAGCTCACCACCACGGGCTGCAGGGCATCGAGACGGCGGCTGATCGCCTCCTGCAGGCCGCTCACCACCCGGGCCGCGATCCAGATCGCATCGGTGGACTGGTGCGGCCGGGCCCCGTGGCCCCCCTCCCCCAGCACCTCCACCTCCAGTTCGCCCGCCGCTGCCGTGAGGCTGCCGCTGCGCACGCCGATGCTGCCCACCGCCAGGCTGGGGAACACGTGCACCCCGAACAGGGCCTGCACCCCTTCCATCGCTCCTTCGCCCAGCATCCAGGCCGCCCCTTGGGCCGTTTCCTCGGCGGGCTGGAACAGCAGCCGCACCCGCGCCCGCAGTCGCTCCGCCAGCGGGGCCAGCAGCCGGGCCACCCCCAGCCCCACCGCCGTGTGCAGATCGTGGCCGCAGGCATGCATCAGCCCCTGCTGGCTGGAGGCGAACGGCAGACCGGTGCGCTCCTCCACCGGCAGGGCGTCCATGTCGACCCGCAGGGCCACCAGGGGCGCCCCCTCGGGCCCCAGCTCGCCCACGACCCCCGTGCGGCCCACTCCTTCCCGCACCTGCCAGCCGAGCAGCCGCAGTTCCCCGGCCACCAGGGCGGCGGTCTGGTGCTCGCCGCCGCTCAGTTCGGGGTGGGCATGGATGTGGCGCCGCAGACCGATCAGCTCCGGCAGGGCCTGCTCCAGGGCCCGGGCCAGCCCATGCCTCTCCCAGAGCTCCGCCGGGCCGCTCCCCTCGCTCGCCGGGCCGGCACCGGCCAGGGGTGGCGCAGACGAAGGAGTGGCGGGGGGCGTCATCGGCTCACCAGATGGAGAAAATCCTCGAGAGCCTGCACCGGCCGCGGTGGCCAGCGCCGTATCTCCAGAAGCCATTCTGGCTGGCGGTAGCGGGCATCCAGGCCCGAGGCGGCGGCCCAGTGGCTCTCGGCCTCGCCGGCGGCCCCCTTCTGCCAGAGCAGGGCGGTGAGGGCGGACCTGGCGTCGGCGAAGAGCGGATAGCGGCGGATCAGCTGGCGCAGCTCCCGCTCCGCCGCCGGCAGATCACCCAGCTGGAAGCTGGCCAGGGCGGCGCTCGAACGGGCCATGGCGAAACCGGGGCGGGCGGCGGCCGCCGCCTCGAAGCGCTCCCGGGCCGCGTCCCAGTGGCCCAGCGAACCCTCCACGTTGCCGAGGTTGTAGAGCGCCGCGGCATCGGCGGGATCCCGCTCCAGCACCCAGCGGTAGTCGGCGGCAGCCCGCTCCCACAGACCCAACGCCTCTTCGGCGGTGCCCCGGTTGATGCGGGGATCGGCGCTGGCCGGCTCGAGGGCCACCGCCCGGTCCTGGTCGGCGATGGCCCCCTGCGGATCCCCCAGAGCCAGCCGCACGTTGCCGCGGTTGCTCCAGGCGGAGGCGTCGTCGGGACTGCGCTCCAGCACGGCCTCCCACAGCGGCAGGGCCTCGCCGAACCGGCCCTCGCGGCTGGCGCTGAGCGCCTGCTCGAACAGCTGGGTCAACGGGGGGGCACCCTCGGCCGCGGCCGGCGGCACCGGGCCGAGCAGCCACAGCCCCAGCAGAAGCACCAAGGCCACCCAGAACCGCCCGAGGCGGCGCGATGGGGGCATCAGGCGGCCTCCGGCCAGCCCAGGTGGCGCCGGGCCGCCTCGGTGGCGATCCGGCCGCGGGGGGTGCGCTGCAGGAAACCCAGCTGGAGCAGGAACGGCTCCACCACCGTTTCCAGGGTCACCGGATCCTCCCCCAGACCCGCCGCCAGCGTCTCGAGCCCGGCCGGCCCGCCGCCATGGGCCTCCAGCAGCAGCCGCAGCAGGCGGCGATCGCTGGCATCGAGGCCGCGATCGTCCACGCGGTGCAGGTCGAGGGCCTCGGCCACCAGCTCGGGTCCGATCCGGCCCTCCCCCCGCACACTGGCCACGTCGCGGACGCGGCGCAGCAGCCGGTTGGCGATCCGGGGGGTGCCGCGGCAGCGGCGCGCCACCTCCAGCGCCGCCGACGGTTCCAGGTCGATCGCCAGCAGGCCCGCCGCCCGCACCACGATCGCCTCGAGGTCTTCCAGGGCATAGAACTCCAGCCGCTGGATCAGACCGAAACGGTCGCGCAGCGGCGAACTCAGCGCCCCGGCGCGGGTGGTGGCTCCCACCAGGGTGAAGGGCGCCAGGGGCAGGGTGCGGCTGCGGGCCGTGGTGCCCTTGCCCACGGTGAGATCGAGGCGGAAATCCTCCATCGCCGGATAGAGCAGTTCCTCGGCCACCCGGTTGAGCCGGTGGATCTCGTCGATGAACAGGAGTTCGCCGGGCTGCAGGTTCACCAGCAGGCCGACGATGTCGCGGGGGCGCTCCAGGGCCGGGGCACTGGTGATGCGGCAGCGCACCCCCAGCTCCTCCGCCAGCACCAGGGCCATGGTGGTCTTGCCGAGGCCGGGCGGGCCGTGCAGCAGCACATGATCGAGAGCCTCGCCCCGCCGCCGGGTGGCCTCCACGGCGATCGAGAGCACCTGCTTGAGTTCGCGCTGACCCACGTAGTCGGCCAGGCGGCGGGGCCGCAGGCCGTCGTCGCGGTGGGGCGGGGGCGCCTCGGCCGGGGCGCCGGAGCCGGCTTCGGCGGCGGAGCGCTCGTGCGGCAGCTCCCGCGCATCGACCAGGCGGGACGGGGGCTGGGCCCCGTGGCCGGCTGCGGAGGAGACGATCGCCATGGGGGGAGCGTAGTCAGACCGGGCGCTGGATAGGGTCGGGTGAGGAGCGGGGCGGGTGATGGCCAAGGGCGGGAAGACGGGCAAGGCGGCACGGGATGCCGCGAACCGGCTGCTGGCCGACAACCGCTTCGCCCGGCACCAGTACGAGATCCTCGAAACCCTGGAAACCGGCATCGAGCTGGTGGGCACCGAAGTGAAGTCGATTCGGGCGGGCAAGGCCAACCTGCGCGACGGCTTCTGCCTGATCCGCAACGGGGAGCTGCAGCTGCACAACGTGCACATCTCCCCCCACAGCCACGCCGGGGCCTACTTCAACCACGAGCCGTTGCGCACCCGCAAGCTGCTGGCCCACCGGCGCGAGATCGACCGGCTGCGGGTGGCCCTCGAGCAGAAGGGCCTCACCCTGATCCCGCTCAACCTGCACCTCAAGGGGTCGTGGATCAAGCTCACCCTCGGCCTGGCCAAGGGCCGCAAGCTGCACGACAAACGGCAGGAGGAGAAGCGCAAGCAGGATGCCCGCGAGGTGCGCTCGGCACTGGCACGGCTCTAGCCCGACGGCCGACCTGCAGCCATACAGTCGCCCTCAGCACGGGATGGGTTTACGGATGTCGGCACTGACCCGCTGTCTGCAGGAGGAGGCCGCCGCGATCGCCTCCGCGGCGGAACGGCTGGAGGCGCAGCAGGTGGATGCGGCCCTCGTCCTGCTCGATCGCTGCGCCGATCAGCGCTCCAAGCTGGTGATCACCGGCGTGGGCAAGAGCGGCATCGTGGCGCGCAAGATCGCCGCCACCTTCTCCTCGATCGGGCTGATGGCCCTCTACCTCAATCCCCTCGACGCGCTGCACGGCGATCTGGGGGTGGTGGCACCGGAGGACGTGGTGCTGCTGCTCTCCAACAGCGGCGAGACCCAGGAGTTGATCGAGATCCTGCCCCACCTGCGCCGGCGCGGCACCGCCCGCATCGCCCTGGTGGGCCGGGTGGCCTCCAGCCTGGCCCGCGGCTGCGACGTGGTGCTCGACGGCTCGGTGGACCGGGAGGTCTGTCCGCTCAACCTGGCGCCCACCGCCAGCACCGCCGTGGCGATGGCCATCGGTGATGCGCTGGCGGCGGTGTGGATGGAACGGCGCGGCATCTCGCCGGCCGACTTCGCCCTCAACCACCCGGCCGGCGCGCTGGGCAAGCAGCTCACCCTCACTGTGGCGGATCTGATGGTGCCCGCCGAGCAGCTGCATCCGCTCGAGGAATCCGATTCGCTCAGCGCGGTGATCGCCCGGCTCACCCGCGATGGGGTGGGAGCCTGCTGGGTGCGCCGGGCCGGTAGCGACCACCGGCTGGCGGGGCTGATCACCGACGGCGACCTGCGCCGCGCCCTGGAGCATCACCCGCCGGGCACCTGGGCGGAACTGCGGGCCGCCGAACTGATGACGGCCGATCCGATCACCGTGGCCCCCGGTCTGCTGGCGGTGCAGGCGCTGGAGCGGATGGAGCGCAACCGGCGCAAGCCCATCGGCGTGCTGCCGGTGGTGGCGGAGGGACCGATGCTGGGCCTGCTGCGTCTGCACGATCTGGTGCAGGCGGGCCTGGCCCCGTCAGCGGTCTGAAGCGGCGGCGAGGGCGCGGGCCTGCTCCAGCTGCTCGGCCGTGTCGACCGAGAGGAAATCCCCCTCCACCGGGAAGGTGCCCACGGCCACGCCCGCCTCGATCAGGCGCAGCTGCTCCAGCTTCTCGGTGTGCTCCAGGGGCGAGTGGGGCAGATGGGCCCAGCGGGCCAGCACGTCGGCGCGGTAGCCGTAGATCCCCACATGGCCCCAGTAGGGGGCATGGCGGTGCCAGTCGTCGGGATGCTCGCCGCGCACGTGGGGAATGGCCGAGCGCGAGAAGTAGAGGGCGCGGCCATCGGAGGCCAGCAGCGTCTTCACCACGTTCGGATCGTGCACCTTCGCCTCGCCCATCCGGTACACGGGCGTGAGCACCTCGGGGCTCGGCGTGCGGCTGGCGAACTCGGCCGCCATGGCATCGATCACGGCCGGATCGATGAACGGCTGGTCGCCCTGCACGTTGAGGATCACGGTGTGGGCCGGATCAACGGGGCCGTCGTCACCGGCCAGCGCCACCAGCTCCTCGCACACCGAGGCCAGCCGCTCGCTGCCGGAGCTGCAGTCGGGGCTGGTGAGCAGGGCTGGAAAGCCCCAGGCCGCGGCCAGCTCCGACAGCTCCCGGCTGTCGGTGCAGAGCACGACCGCCGCCGGGCGGCGGGCCTGGCGGCAGCGCTCCAGCACGCGCCGGATCATCGGCCGGCCGCCGATGTCGGCCATCACCTTGTTGGGAAGCCGCGAGGACTCGAGCCGCGCCGGCACCGCCACCACGACGTGCCAGGCGGCCTCCCGGCCCAGCCCGCCGGCGCTGTCCTGCTCCGTGCTCACCCTGTCGTTGCCGCTGCGGCGGAGCCTATCTCCAGCCCGCCGTGAGCTCCCGCGCCTGCTGGACGAGCCGCTCCACCTCCCCCTCCGCGGCGGCGGGTGTCGTCCCGTCCACCACCGCCCGGTAGAGGTCGGCCACACGCCAGGCCTCGCTCTCGGGCCGCTCGGCATGGCGGGGGATCAGGTGGGCGTGCAGATGGCGCGCACCGTCGCCGAAGGTGATCGTGTACACGCGCTCGCAGCCGGTGAGCCGCCGCACCAGGGCGCAGCAGCGCTGCAGCAGCGGGCCGAACTCGGCCGCTTCCTCGGCGTTCAGATCGGCCGGCCCGCCGACATGGCGGCGGGTGTCGAGCAGCAGCCAGCCGGCCAGGGGGACCGGCAGCGGGTGATGGCGCAGCAGCCAGCGCTCCTGCCGATGGATCTCGAAGCGCTCCACTGCCCGGCGGTCGTCGTGCAGCCGGCACACCCCGCAGACGACAGGCCCGGCCTCGGGCTGCGAAGCTGCGCTCAGCGATGGATCGATCATCGGCAGCGTTCTCCCGCGGCGGGCCCCAGTGATCCTCAGCGTGGCTTACCACAGCGAGGCTGCTCTGCGGACCCTGGCGGCTGATCTCAGCCGCCAGAGCCTGGCCCCGAGCCGCTGGCTGGTGGTGGACAACAGCCCCAGATCGGCGCCACTGGGTCCGGCCGTGCTCACCGGCGGCGACGCCGTGCTGGCCGGCCTGCCGCTGGAGGTGCTGTCCGGTCGTGAAGGTGATGGCTTCGGCGAGGGGTGCAACCGGGGCTTCGCCCACCTGGAGCGGCAGGGCTGGAGCGGCTGGGTCTGGCTGCTGAACCCCGATATCCGCCTGCCTCGGGGTGACGAGCTGGAGCGCCTCGCCGCCGCCCTGCTGTCCCTGCCGCCCCGGGGGGTGGTGGGCACCGCGGTTCGCGATCCCCGCGGGCAGCTGGAGGGGAGCGGCGGCTGGCTGGATCCCGGCCTCGACTTCCGCCGCCGCCGGTTGACGGAGAGCCATGCCACGGGGGGGGGCGCGGCACTCGCCGTCGACTGGCTGAGTGGCTGCAGTCTGGCTCTGCGGCCCACCGCCCACACCCCCCCGGCACGCTTCGATCCCGCCTTTCCGCTGTACTACGAGGACATGGATCTCTGCCTGCGCCTGGCTCGCGACGGAGCGCCGATCCTGTGGTTGCCCACGCCGGCGGTGGGTCATGGGCGGGGCGCGGGGAGCGTCACCCCGGGGACGCGGCGCCTGCGGCTTTCCACCCTGAGCTACGTGCGCTTCCTGCGGCGGCACCGGCCCGGCTGGGTGTTGCGTCTGCGCGGCCTGCGCCTGTTGCTGAATGCCCTGCTCCGCCTGCCGCTGCAGCCGCAGAGGGGTCTGGCGGCCCTGCAGGGGCTGGCTCAGGCCGTCGGCTCCTGGCCGGCGACCGCCGTGGCGCCGCCGCCCGAGCCGGAGCCGGGGATCGATCGCGATGGAGCGGAGCCGGCGTGAGCCCCCTGGCGCTGTTCAACGGCAGCTACCTCAGCCGCCGCCCCACCGGCATCGGAGTGGTGGCCAGGGATCTGGTGGCGGCCCTCGATCCAGCCCTGGTGCCGCTGCTCGATCCGCTCGGGGGTGGCCGACCGGGCAGCCTGCCGATTCCCGCCGATCTCTCGCCGGAGCATGGCCGCGCCGGGCACCTGCGGCGCCTGCGCTGGACCCAGCGGGAGCTGCCGCGTCTGCTGCAGGCCAGCGGCGCGCCGCTGCTGCTCTCGCCCCTGCCGGAGGCCCCGCTGGGGCGGGGTGTGCGTGCGGTGGTGCTGGCCCACGATCTGCTGCCCCTGCGCCATCCCCAGCTGACGCCGCTGCTCGCCTACCACCTGGCTTACGTGCCCCTGGTGCTCCACCGGGCGGTGTGCGTGCTGTGCAACTCCGAGGCCACCGCACGGGAGGTGCACCGGCGGTTGCGGGTGCCGGCGCGGCGGCTGGTGCCCATCCGCCTGGGCTTCCATCCCGGCCAGCTGCGGCCGCTGGCCCTGGAGCGCCAGCCGTTCTTCCTGGTGCTCGGCCGCCACGACCCCCACAAGAACCTGGCGCGGGTGCTGCGGGCCTTCGCGGCCCTCCCCGACCGGGAGCACCGCCTGAAGCTGGTGGGCCCCGAGGACCGGCGCTACACCCCGCGGCTGCGGCGGCTGGCCGCCGAGCTGGGGATCGCCCCGCGCTGCGACTGGCTGGCCTGGGTGAGTGACGCGGAGCGCCTGGAGCTGCTCAACCGCTGCCGCGCCCTGGTGCTCGCCAGCCTCTGGGAGGGCTTCGGGCTGCCGGCGCTGGAGGCGATGGCCTGCGGCAGCCCGGTGATCGCCGCGGCGGCGGGTGCGCTGCCGGAGGTGGTGGGCGAGGCGGCCCTGCTGGTGGATCCCCTGCGGCCGGCCACGGTCACGGCCGCCATGGCCGACCTGATCGCCCAGCCGGCGCTGGCCGCGCAGCTCTCCCAGGCTGGCCTCCGCCGGGCGGCCGGATTCCGCTGGAGCGACACCGCCCGGCATGTGGAGGAACTGCTGCGCGCGCTGGCCTGACCCAAGGCAGGTTCAGAACAGGCACACGGCCGGATCGCCGGCGGCCCGCTCGGCCACGAGCCGGGCCAGATGCGGATCGACGCCGGCCGGCAGCGACACCAGCACGGTGGCTCCAGCACTTCGCCGCGCCAGTGCCGCCAGCAGCGTCATGCTCTCGCCCACCACGATCCGGCCTGGGAAGGCGGCGATCCTCGCTTCCACGGCACCGCCGCCGGTGGCATCGAGAACCCGGTCGACTGGAAGGGCCCAGCTCCGCTTGGCCGGCACCGGGTGGGCCAGGAGCTGCCAGGGCCGCGGCAGACGCTCCGGCACGGCAATCAGGCGTTCCACCCCGGGCGAGTCGACGATCAAGGTGCCCGGAGGATCGAGTCCTTCGCCGGGAACCAGGGCGGATCCCGGGGAGTTCGCCGGGTCTGGTGGAGGCATGGCGGGGGGGTGGAGCGGCCCCAGCTCCAGCACCCGGAACCGGCCGCACCACCCGGCCCGCCCATGGGTGTGATCCGAGAACAGGGCCAGGGGTGTGCCGGCCGGGAAACTCTCGGGCTTCAGAGCCCGCGGGGTGGCACGGTACTGGTCGAGCCCATCGTCGAGCAGGAGCAGCGCCGGCCCCCCGGCCACCAGGTGTCGCAGGGCGCGGCCCGCATCGCGCAGATGGGAGAGCCACACCTCCCGCACCAGCCCCAGATGGCCCAGCACGGCCATGGCGGCCATCACCGGTGCGGTGATGGGGAGCCGCAGCGGCCAGAGAAGACGGTCGCGCGCACCTGGGATGGTGCGGCGACGCTCGTAGAGGAGCAGTTCCAGCCGCGGCGGCCGGCCCGCAGCCTCCGTTGCATGGGAGCACCTCAGGCGCCGGGCCGCCTCCAGATGGATCCCGTTGAAGACGAAGGTCAGTCGCAGCACAACGGCAGAGCTCAGGCGGAGCGGACGCCCCGGCGCAGGGACTGGAGGCGGCCCCGCCCCAGCGACAGCATCAGAGCCGGCAGCAGCAGCAGGGGCCGGCCGGTGTACCAGTGCAGGCGATGCCACCAGCGCACCGGCCACACCCCGCCCCGCTCGAGTGGCACCAGCTTGAGCGGCAGCAGATCCAGGGCCACGTCGGGCAGGGCGAGGAAGCACCCCCAGAAGGCCATGCGGCGGGCGTGGTCGACCTCGTC
>CALRKZ020000011.1:0-117822 GCA_943368365.1 Mesorhizobium carmichaelinearum | reverse complement strand
CCCCCCACGCCCGGGCTGGGGCGGGGCACAGGGGCGGGCTCGACGCGCCAGTGTCCGGGGCGCTCCTCCACGTAGGCGCAGGCCGGCGTGCGTGCGCCCCAGGGACAGTGAGCCGCCAGCAGGCGGTTGCCGAGTCGGGAAGCCCGCATCGTGGCCAGGGCGAGGCAGTCCTGGAGAGGATGGTGTCTGGCCGGGCTGGCCTGGCCCATCCGCTCCGCGTCGGTGTGGTCGATCACGCCGATCGCCGCCGTGGGGATTGCGCCTGGTACCACCCCCTGCTGCAGTTCCAGCCGCGCCCGCAGGTCCTTGTCCTCGAAGCCCCAGCCGCTCATGAACTCGTTGAAGCCGCCGATCGCGCGGAACAGCGCCCGGGGCATCAGGAACTGGCCGTAGCGGCCCTCGGTGCCGGCCCCCACCCAGAGCGGGCCGCGGCGCAGCAGCGCTGCCGGATCGAAGGCCGGCGTGGGCCAGCAGTCGGCGTCGAGACGGATCAGCCGTTCGGCTCTCGCCTGCGCCAGGGCGAAGTTGTAGGCGCGGGAGGGGTTCCAGCGCGCTTCTCCCTCCACCCGCAGCAGGCGCAGCCGCGGATCGGGGGGTAGCTCCTCGCGCCGCAGCGGTTCGCGGCTGCTCCAGTCGACGATCAGATGCTCCTGGTGATGGGGCCAGGCCGCCACTCTTGGAGCGGTGCGCAGCAGATGCTTCCGCCGGTTCATGCACACCGTCACCACGGCCAGGCGCTCACCCTGCCCGCCGGTCCCATCCTCCACGTGCGAGCGCCTCGAGCACCTCCGCAATGTAGTCAGCGCCGGCGGGCGATCCTGCGGCCTGCCCGGACGGCCATCCCGCCCCAGGCCACCAGTATCACGGGCAGCTGCAGCAGCCGGCGGCCAGTGAACCAGTAGAGCCGATGCCACCAGCGCACCGGCCAGTGGCCCTGGCGGGCCGGTGGGAACAACTGGAACGGCAGTGTCTCCAGAAAGACCTCAGGGATCGCCAGGAACGTGCTCCAGAACACCATGCGCCGGGCGTGGTCGATCTCAGCGGCGATCGTTGCTGACGGTGTGGGAACCGTGGCGGGGAGGACAAGCCAGCTGCCATCGGGTTGCAGGGCGTAGGAGCTGGCGGCGGCATGGGTGCTCCAGGGGTGGTAGGCCACCAGCAGCCGGTTCGCCAGCCGGGTGGCGCGCATCCGGGCCAGGCCGAGCGATTCACCGAGTGCCCTGGACCCCTCCTCCCGGCCGGCCTCGGCCCGCTCCGCGTCGCTGTGGTTGATCACCGCCAGCCAGTCGGCCGGTATCGCCGCCGGCGAGCGGCCCGTGTGCGCTTCGAGGCGGGCCCTGAGGTCCTTGTCGTCGAAGCCGTAGCCCACCAGGTACTCGTTGAACCCCCCTACGGAGGCGAACAGGTCCTGGTGGATCAGGAACTGCCCCTTGCGTCCCTCGGCGCCACGACCGAGGGCCCAGGCGGCGGGATCCGGCGCGTCATCATCCAGGAGCCGGTCGAGGGCGAAGGCCTCGGTGGGCCAGCAGTCGGCGTCGAGCTTGAGCAGCCAGGGGCCCCGTGCCCGGGCCAGGGCGAAGTTGTAGGCCCGGCAGAGATTCCAGCGTGCCTCGCCCTCCACCCGCAGCAGGCGCAGCCGCGGATCGGCGGGGAGTTCCTCGCGCCGCAGCGGCTCGCGGCTGCTCCAGTCGACGATCAGATGTTCATGGTGCCAGGGCCAGCGGCTCAGGGCGGCGCTGGAGCGGAGCAGATGCTCGCGCCGGTTCATGCAGACGGTGACGACGCTGAGACCCCGGCCCGGGCTCAGTCCCACAGCTTGAGGGCGTCGTCACGGGCGGAGAACCACTCGGCGGCCAAAGGCCCGCCCATGGTTCGCTGGTCCCGGAACCAGGGGCCGCCCAGGGTCCAGTGCAGCAGCGCCGGGCCGCCCTCGGTGGCGGCAGCGGCGGGCGCTGCCTGCACGTCGACCAGATGATTCCAGCGATCGGGCAGCGCCCCGATCTCGTGATCCCCGGCGAGCCAGTGGAACCGGTGCAGTTCCAGGCCGCTGGCGCTGTTCACGTAGTCAGGAGTGAGGGCGGTGCAGCGATTGCACTGCAGCAGCATCAGCGAGCTCCAGTTCTTCTTCGGGTAGGCGCTCTGAACCTCGCCAAGGAACTTCACTGTTTCCCCGGGCACGTGTTCGTGCTGCACGCACTGCACTGCGAACGTGTCCTCGCGCAAAGCCCAGAGCTCAGCGATGTCACCGCGGCAGAGCACATCGCAGTCCATGAAGATGGCCCAGCCCGCATAGCCCATCAAGTGGGGCACCAGGAAGCGGGTGAAGGAGAAGGCGGTGCTCTGGCGGGGATCCCGGTTGCGGTGGTAGAGCCCCTGGCGCTCCAGCTGCGGGGTGACCAGCGGGGTGATCGCCAAAGGCACGCTGCTGTGCTGGTAGAGGCTGTCGATGAGCACGTTGGTGGCGGCCCGTTCGCGCGGGTCGTAGCCGATGAAGATGGGAATCGGCAGGTCGGACGTCACCAGCGGCAGCCTCGAACGGGCGCAATCTACCCGTGGGGGATGGCGGCATCAGCATGGGGCGATACTCAGGATGCCGCACCGCTGCTGAAGCTTCGAGGCCGCCGATCAGACTGCCGCCGTGCCATGGCAGGGATCACCGGCCCTGAGTGATGCTGCCGCCGCCATGCTCAGGAATAGAAGAGGTGCAGATAAGCGGGTCCTGTTTTTGAGGTTTTCAGCGCGGATCTAGATCCGAAGAGCGGGTGCGGTCCATGCCCTGATCCATCGCATCATCCGGCTCCGCCGGCTTGGTTCGATACAATTGGTTGTGATGAGCTTTCTTTCCGGCCTCAACGATGCCCAGCGCCGGGCGGTCGACCACCACACCGGACCGCTGCTGGTGGTGGCCGGCGCCGGCAGCGGCAAGACCCGGGCCCTCACCCATCGCATCGCCCACCTGATCGGGCACCACGGGGTGGATCCCCAGCACCTGCTGGCCGTCACCTTCACCAACAAGGCCGCCCGCGAGATGAAGGAGCGGCTGGAGGTGCTGCTGGCGCAGCGGCTGGCCCAGAGTCAGTTCGGCCAGCCCTGGAGCACACTGCCGCCACAGGAACAGCGCCAGCTGCGCAGCCGCATCTACCGCGAGGTCACCAAGGATCTGTGGATCGGCACCTTCCATGCCCTGTTCGCCCGGCTGCTCCGCTTCGACATCGACAAGTACCGCGACCCGGAAGGCCTCACCTGGACGCGGCAGTTCTCGATCTACGACGAGTCCGACGCCCAGACCCTGGTCAAGGAGATCGTCACCCAGGAGCTGAACCTCGATCCCAAACGCTTCGAACCCAAGAAGGTGCGCTGGGCGATCAGCAACGCCAAGAACCAGGGCTGGCTGCCGGAGCGGCTGGAGGCGGAGCAGCAGGGGCAGCGGGGCAAGCTCGTTGCCGAGACCTACCGGCGCTACCGCCGCGCCCTGGCCGCCAACAACGCCCTCGACTTCGACGACCTGCTGCTGCTGCCGGTGCAGCTGCTGCAGGGCAACGAGCAGATCCGCCACTACTGGCACCGCCGCTTCCGCCACGTGCTGGTGGACGAGTACCAGGACACCAACCGCACCCAGTACGACCTGATCAAGCTGCTGGTCACCAATGGCGAGGAACCCGCCGCCTTCGGCGACTGGGGCGACCGCTCGGTGTTCGTGGTCGGCGACGCCGATCAGAGCATCTACAGCTTCCGCGCCGCCGACTTCACGATCCTGATGGGCTTCCAGGACGACTTCGGCGATCGGGTCAGCGACGAGAGCACCCGCACGATGGTGAAGCTGGAGGAGAACTACCGCTCCACCGCCACGATCCTGGAGGCGGCCAACGCCCTGATCGCCCACAACAGCGAGCGGATCGACAAGGTGCTCAGGCCCACCCGCGGTGAGGGGGAGCCGATCACCGTCACGCGCTGCGACGACGAGATCGCCGAGGCCGAGGCGGTGGTGCACCGGCTGCGGATGCTGGAGGCCGCCCACCCGGAGCTGCGCTGGGGCGACATGGCGATCCTCTACCGCACCAACGCCCAGAGCCGGGCCATGGAGGAGTCGCTGGTGCGCTGGGGCATCCCTTACCTGGTGGTGGGCGGCCTGCGCTTCTACGACCGGCGCGAGATCAAGGACGTGCTGGCCTACCTGCGCCTGCTGGTGAACCCGGCCGACAGCGTCAGTCTGCTGCGGGTGCTGAACGTGCCCCGGCGCGGCATCGGCAAGACCACCGTGCAGCGCCTCAGCGACGCCGCGGCCCAGCTGGGGCTGCCGCTCTGGGAGGTGGTGAGCGACGCGGAGGCGGTGCGCTCCCTGGCCGGTCGTTCGGCCCGGGGCCTGCTGCAGTTCAGCGAACTGATCACCGACCTGGCCCGACGCATCCAGGACGCGCCGCCCGCCGAGCTGGTGCAGCGGGTGATGGAGCAGAGCGGTTACGTGGCCGAGCTGATCGCCGAGGGTACCGACGAGGCCGAGGAGCGGCGCCGCAACCTGCAGGAGCTGGTGAACGCCGCCCTCCAGTACCAGGAGGAGAACGAGGAGGGGTCGCTGGAGGGCTTCCTGGCCAGCGCGGCCCTGGCCAGCGACGCCGACGACAAGGACACCGCCGCCGACCGGGTGGTGCTGATGACCCTCCACGCCAGCAAGGGGCTGGAGTTCCCGGTGGTGTGCCTGGTGGGGCTGGAGCAGGGCCTCTTCCCCAGCTACCGCTCGCTGGAGGATCCGGCGGCGCTGGAGGAGGAGCGACGCCTCTGCTACGTGGGTATCACCCGCGCCAAGGAGCGGCTGTTCCTCTCCCATGCCAGCGAGCGTCGGCTCTGGGGCGGCATGCGCGAGCCGGCGGTGCCGTCGGTGTTCCTCTCGGAGCTGCCGCCCGAGCTGGTGCAGGGCGACGTGCCCCGCAGCGGCGGCGCCGCCCTGCGGCGGGAGCAGCGGCTGGAGCGGCTCACCCGGGTCGACCGTGAGGAGAGCCGCCGGGTGGCCGCCGGTGGGGCCGCCGCGGCACCGGCCAATGCCGTGCGCCAGCGGACCCCCTCGCGTCCCTGGGTGGTGGGGGACCGGTTGCGTCATGCCAACTTCGGTGAGGGCCACATCACCCACCTGTTCGGCTCCGGCGAGAAGATCTCGATCGCCGTGAAATTCGAGGGGATGGGCCCGAAGATCCTCGATCCGCGCCTCGCTCCGATCGAACCCCTGTGAGCACGGGCACGAACGCCCCGCGGGTCCTTGTCCTCGGCGGTGGCCTCATCCATCTGGTCAATCAGCTGGCGGTGGCCCTGGCCGAGCCCACGCGGGAGGTGGCGGTCGCCATCACCGGCGTTCTGGTGCACGATCCGGCGGCGCTTGAGGACCAGCACCATGCCATCGACCTCTGGCTGGCGACGCTGAAGCGGGCCGAGCCCCAGCGGTTCGGCGTGGTGCGGCTGGTGCGCGATCTCCGCCTGCTCCAGCCGGGGGAGTGGGACGTGGCCTGCCTCAACAACCAGTGGAACGCCAGCCAGCGGGAGCCGGTGGAGCGGCTGCGGATCCCGGCGCTGATCGTCTGCGGCGACGGGCTCGGGATCTACTACCGCTGCGCCCGGGAGCCGCGGGCGATCCTGCCGAGTCTGCTGCACCGCCCGATCCCGGAGCCCAGGCGCAGGGTGCGCTACGTGCTGGAGGGGGCCCAGCCGCCCTGGCACCGGCCGCCCGGGCCGGTGGAGCCGGTGCCGGCGCTGCTGCGCTCCGAGCTCTTCGCCTTTCTGGTGGAGGCCCTCGAACCGGAATGGAGCCCGATCGTGCGGCGCTGCCTGGCGGCGAGCCCGCCGGACGGCCCGCTCTGGGTCTGCTCGGTGCCCAACCTGGCCCGTCAGTTTCCCGGCGGCCACCTGCCGCTCGCCCTGCTGGGCGACTGGCTCGCCCAGCTTGGGCTGGATGGAGGCTTCCCCAGCCGCCTGCTGCTGATCGACCATCCCAAGGCGCCTCCGGACGGCAGCTTCGGGCCGACTCTGCCCACCGATGTGACCTCTCCGATCCGCTCGGCCGTGCCTGTGGAGGTGCTGGTGCGGGGGCTGGCGGCGGCGGCACCCGGCCGGGAGCTGGTGGTGGCCGGTCTCACCTCGGCCCTTTACGGCGTGCGCCGGCTCACCCCGGCACGGGTGGTATGGCTGCGGCTGGGGCCGCTCTGGCGCCGCAACCCGCTCTACCGCCGCCAGCCGCTGGAGTTCCTGCACCGGCTGCTGCGGGTGTGGCGCATGGCCTGGCTCACCCGCCAGCTGGAGGGCCGGTGCTGATCGGGCTCGATCCCGCCTTGCGGCGGGTGCTCCGCCAGGTGGTGGAGGCGGCCTACCCGCTGCGCGTGGCCCTGGTGGGCGGCGCCGTGCGCGACCTGCTGCTGCACCGGGTGCACAACGATCCCTGGCGCGGACTGCCGGATCTGGATCTGGTGGTGGAGGACCATCCACCGCTGCCGGAGCGGCCCGCCGCCCACCGCATCGCCCACCGACTGCGCGCCGAGCTGGGTCCTTCACTGCGCTTCTGCCAGCTCCACGAGGCCTTCGGCACAGCCGAACTGGAGATCGACGGGGTGCTGCTCGATCTGGCCACCGCCCGGCGCGAGTGGTACGAGGAGCCCGGCGCCAATCCTTGCGTGGTCTTCGGCAGCCTGGAGGACGACCTGGCCCGTCGCGACCTGAGCATCAACGCAATGGCGCTGGTGCTGGCCGCGGAACAGCTGGAGCCGGATCCGGGAGCGCAGCCTGGGACGGACCCGGCGCTGGAATCCCGCCTTCTCGATCCCCATGGCGGCCGGGCGGATCTGGCGATGCGGCGACTGCGCTTCCTGCATGGGAGCAGCCTGCGCGATGACCCCAGCCGGGCGGTGCGGGCGGCCCGTTACGGAGCCCGGCTGGGGATGGATCTGGAGCCCGTCAGTTTGCTGCAGCTCCACGAAACCCTGGCGCTCTGGCCCTGGCGTGGCGGTGAAGGGGGAACCCCGCCGGCGCTCGGCACCCGCCTGCGCATGGAACTGGATCAGCTGCTGGGCCGCGAGCCCTGGCCCCGGGCCCTGGACCTGCTGCAGGGCTGGGGTGCCCTGACACTGCTGGATCCGGGCCTGCAGGCCGACCGGCACTGGAGGCGGCGGCTGCGCTGGGCCGAACGGCTGCTCCCTCTGGCGGCCCTGCCAGCCTGGCCGGCGGAGCCATGGCGACTGGTGGCGCTGCTGGCGGGGCTGGCCGATCCGCTGGCGCCAGCGGATCGGCTGCAGCTGCCGCACCGGAGTCAGCAAGTGCTGCGTGGACTGGTCCGGCTGCGCCGCTGGCTGGCGGAGCATGGCGCTGCTGCCGCCACGGGCCCGGCAGGCTTGGCGGAGGTGCTGGAGCGCCATGGCTTCGGCCCTGAAGCGGTGTTGCTGGCGGTGGTGAGCGGGCCCCCCGAGGGGCTGGGGAGATGGCGGCACTGGCGGCGCGGCCTGCTGCGCTGGTTGCTGCGCTGGCGCACCATCACCGCCCCGATCACGGCACGGGAGCTCCTCGCGGAGGGCCTGCCGGCCGGCCCGGCGATCGGGGAGCGGCTGAGGGCCCTGCGGACTGAACGGCTGGCGTGTGAGCGCTGGTGAGTCGGCGGGATCACCAGCGCACCTGCCAGGGCCAGCGGTCGGGCACACAGAGGAATCCGTCGTTCTCGCCGCAGGGATAGGTGGCCGAGGGCAGGATGCGCCCTTCGAACCAGTACTGGAAGGTGACGTACAGCGCTGGCAGCACGCACCAGTGGGCGTTGTGGCGGTGCGACCAGGCCACGAAGGTGATCAGCAGGAAGAAGGCCACCCCATCGGCCAGTCGGCTGGTGATCTGGGGATACCAGAGATGGCTGATCGAGGCCTGGATCCCCCCGTAGAGCAGCCCCAGCCCCAGCAGCAACTGGGTGAGATCGCAGCGCAGCAGGCGGCGGGGGTCGAGCCGCCGCTGCAGGCAGGCCAGGATCAGGCCCACGGCCATGGCCCGCTGCAGCCGTCCCACGATCTTGCGGACCGCATAGTCGTTGAAGTATTCATCGGTTGCGTAGTCCTGCAGGCGATCCAGCAGGTGCGGACCCATCCGGACCCCGAGGAGCAGCAGGCCCGCCAGCGGCAGCAGCCAGGGCCAGTGGCGCCGCCGGAGCCGCAGGGTGGTGCCCAGGGCCTGGAGCCTCAGCAGCAGGGGCGAAGCGGCGATCAGCAGGTTCCAGGCGAAAGTGTTGTGGCTGAGCGCGGAGAGCAGCACCGTGGCGGCCGTCAGGCCCCGTCGCCAGGGGATCAGCCGGGCTACGCCGAGGAACAGCGGCAGCAGCAGCAGCGTCGCCAGGGACTGGCGCGTGTGGGCGTTCTGGAGGAACCCCCGCAGCAGCGGGCTGCAGCAGATCAGCAGGCTCCACCAGCCCCCCCAGCTGGGCACCCGCCAGAACCAGGCGAGCAGCAGGGGGGCGGCGGCGAAGCCGGCGGCCACCAGTCCATGCACCGCTGCCATCCGGTAGGGCAGCACCAGCACCAGTGGCCGCAGGAGCCGCCAGAGCAGTTCCGGCGGCCCGCGCTCGGGCTCCCACTGCAGGTAGTGGGAAAAGCGGGTGGTGTCGCTGTTGCCCCAGCTGGCCAGGGTGAAGAACACCAGCGTGAGCAGCAGCAGCAGCGCGGCGAAGGCGAGCCAGGGCCGCGGCCGCTGCCAGGCGCCCAGCAGGTGAAGGGCGAACGCCACCGCCACCTGCCCCAGGAACAGGGCCCCCAGCAGCAGCGGGGCCTGGGTGACCTGATCGATCCGGAAGGGAGCTTCGAGCGGGAAGGCCGGAACGGTCATGGGTGGACGGGGTAGCGGATCTGCCAGGGCCAGCGGTCGGGCACGCAGAGGAAATCGTCGTTGGCGCCGCAGCTCAGCCAGCGGGAAGGCAGCAGTCGCTCGAGCAGCCAGTAGTCGAGGGTGACGAACAGGGCTGGCAGAACGGCCCAATGGCAGCGGTGGCGGTGCAGCCAGCCCAGAAAGCTCACCAGCAGGAACAGCCCCACCACGTCGGCCAGCCGGGTGGTGATCTGCGGCATCCACCCGGCCCGCACCGAAGCCTGCACCAGCTGCTGGAGCAGGCCGAAGGCCATCAGCTGCCGGGTGATTCCGCAGCCGAGCAGGGCCCGCCAGCCCAGGCGCCGTGTCCAGCAGGTGAGACCGACCCCCAGCGCCATCGCCAGCTGCAGCCGCTGCACCACCGCCGCCACCGGATAGCTGTTGAAGTAGTCGTCGTCGTGGAGGTAGGTCTCCAGTTTCTCGAGGATGGTGGGAAGGGCCAGCCCGATCAGCACCAGCGCGGCTGCCAGCATCGCCAGCAGAGCGAACCAGGCACGCCGGGGCCGCGACGTCCGGCCCATCCAGCCGACGCCAGCGGCGGCACCCACCCCGGGCAGCCGCGGCAGGAGCGCCAGCGGCGCGCTGGCCGGGAAGGTGGTGTGGGCCATCGCCGAGCCGAGGGTGGCCAGGCCGATCCAGCTCCGGCTCAGCGGCGCCATCCGGCCAGCCCAGAGGAACAGGGGAAGCAGCAGGAGGGTCGCCAGGGCCTGACGCGTGACCCCGTTCTGCAGGAAGTTGCGCAGCAGCGGACTGCAGCAGAGCAGCAGGGCCCACCAGCCGCCCCAGGCCGGGGCCCGCCAGCTGCGCGCCAGCAGCAGGGCCGCCGCAGCGTATCCGGCCGCCACCAGCCCCTGCATCGCCGACATGCGGTAGGGCAGCTGCGTCACCAGGGGGGCCAGCAGGGTCCAGAGGGGCTCGCCCTCCTGCCGGAAACCGGGCTCGGCGAAGGCGTAGCTCAGTTTGGTGGTGTCGCTGTTGCCCCAGCTGGCCAGGGTGAAGAACACGGCCACCAGGGCGAGCAGCGCGGCTGCGGCCACCCACCAGAGGCGCTGGCGAGCCCTGAGCCCCGCCCAGCTGAGCCCCGTGGCGGCGGCGATCTGGGCCGCGAACAGGCCAGCCATCAGCAGCGGGGCCGTGGTGACCTGATCGAGCCGGAACGGCGCTTCGGTGGGAAACGGAGCCATGGCTTCGATCAGGGCAGGCGCCCGCTGGAGGCATTCCGGAGCAGGGTCTGCAGTTCCCCGGGCCCGCGCACGGCGTCGAAGCCCCAGAAGGGATCGAGCAGGCCCCGCACCGCCGTCGCGGCGGAAGCGGGATCGGCCAGGCAGGCTCGCAGCTCCGCGCTCAGCCGCTGGCGTTCGGCCCACTCGCGGGCCTCTTCCTCGGCCTTGGGGCCGGCCAGGCCGGAGAGATCCTGCTCAGCGGTGGTGTCGATCCAGTGCAGTCGCCTGCCGAGTGCCACGCCGTAGCCGAGGTGGGTGCCGAAGGCATTGCTCACCAGCCCGTCGCTGAGTTCCAGCAGGGTGCGCATCGCATCGAGGAACCAGGGGTTGGAGCGGTGACCGTTGCAGGCCACGATCCACCCCGGCGGCAGAGCGGGCAGGTCCGGATCCTTCCAGTGCCGCAGCCAGATCACCGAGCGGTAGCCGCCGGCCGCGGCCTGCTCCCGCACGGCGGCGATGCAGGCCGCCAGGTCCATGCGGCGCTCCACCTGGTCCCAGCTGTGGGCCAGCACCACCAGCAGGGTGGGTCCCAGCTCCTCCCGCAGCCGGGCGATCTCCTCGGGGGGGAGCAGCGGCCGGGCGTAGGCGATCCAGGGGCCGATCGGCACCGCCGGCACACCGAAGCGCTCCCGGATCCAGCCCGCCCGCAGGGGCCCCATGCAGAGGTAGGCCCGTGTCCAGGCGCGGGGGGTCTCGAAGGTGGCCTCGCGGCTCACTTTCAGCCCGTGCTCGAGCAGCAGGGGCAGCGGGGCGCCGATCAGGGGCAGTCCGGCATGGCGCTTGAGCAGGATGTCGTGGCCGTAGTGGTGGGAGGCGTTCTCCCATTCGCGGCGGGCCGGGCTGAAGAACGGCTTGCGGCCGGCCGAGCTGCGGAACTCACCCTGCTCCCAGAGGTCGGCGCTGATCCTGGGGGCGAGCGGCCGGAGGCTGAAGGCCTGATGCACCAGCCCGCGGTAGGCGGCCAGGGCCTGCCACTGATCCCGGTCGAGCCGCCCCAGCCGGCCGAGCGGGCCCAGCCGGCCGGCGCGCAGGGCATCCCGCAGACCACTGCGCAGGCGCTCCCTGATTCCGCCTGAGCGCTCAGCCATTGCGATCGCGCCAGCCCTGGCTGGCCAGTGCCCGCCAGCTGCCGCGGGCCCGCAGGATCGCCTCGGCCAGTCGGCGCACAGCCCCGTCGCCGCCGCGGCGATCGAGCACCCAGTCGGCCCGGCGGCGCAGCGGCGCCACGGCATCGGCCGGGCAGAGCAGCAAACCCACCACGGGCCGTACCGCCAGGTCGTTGAGGTCGTCGCCGACGAAGGCGGTGCGGCCGGGATCGAGCCCCAGCTGGTGCTGCAGATCGCCCAGGCAGGCCGGCTTGTCCTTGACGCCGGTGAGGCAGTGCCTGATGCCGAGATAGCGGGCCCGCTGCTCGGTGGCGCCGCTCTTGCCGCCGCTGAGGAAAGCGATTTCCACACCCGCCTGCTGCAGCAGGCGGATCCCCAGCCCGTCGCGCACGTCGAAGCGCTTGATCACCTCGCCCGTCTCGGTGGTCCAGAGGCCACCGTCGGTGAGCACGCCGTCGACGTCGAGCACCAGCAGCCCCAGATCCCGCAGACGGGCGCGGCAGCGCCACTCTCCGAGCCGGCCAGCCGCGGCCGCGAGCCAGCCGCTCACAGCACCGTGACGGCTTCGCCCTGCTCCTGGAGCGGCCGACGGATGGCCAGCAGCTGCTCCAGCAGCGGTTCCACCCGGTGCAGCGGCACCATGTTGGGGGCGTCGCTCAGACCCCGGTCGGGGTCGGGGTGGACCTCCATGAACAGCCCGTCGATCCCCACGGCCGCCGCGGCCCTGGCCAGGGGCGCCACGAATTCCCTCTGGCCGCCGCTGCTGCTGCCGCGGCCGCCGGGCTGCTGCACCGAATGGGTGGCATCGAAGATCACCGGGCAGCCCAGGGCCCGCAGCTGGGGCAGGCTGCGGAAATCCACCACGAGCGTGTTGTAGCCGAAGCTCGAACCCCGCTCGGTGAGCCAGAGGTTCTCGACGCCGGCATCGCGCATCTTCTGCACCACCTGGGCCATGTCCCAGGGCGCCAGGAACTGGCCCTTCTTCACGTTGACGGTCTTGTCGGTGCCCTTCACGGCATCGGCGGCTGCCAGCAGCAGGTCGGTCTGGCGGCAGAGGAAGGCCGGAATCTGGAGCACGTCGACCACCGCCGCCACCGGTGCGGCCTGATGGCTCTCGTGGATGTCGGTGAGCACCGGCAGACCGAAGCGCCGCTTCACCTCGGCCAGCACCGCCAGCCCCTCCTCCACGCCCGGCCCGCGGAAGGAACCGCCGGAACTGCGGTTGGCCTTGTCGAAGCTGGCCTTGAACACGTAGGTGATCCCCAGCCGCTCGGCCATCGCCTTCATCCGCTCAGCCACCGTGAACACCAGCTCGGGGCTTTCGATCACGCAGGGGCCGGCGATCAGGGTGAAGCTCATGGTTGGGACTGGAGAAAACGGATGGGGCGGAGCGGGATTCGGAAACGGGCGGACGGGGATCTCAGCTCACCAGCTTCCGCTCCAGGGAGGCCAGATCACGGAAGGTGTCCGACCGCTGCTTGAGTTCTTCGAAGGTACCGGAGGCCTTGATCCGGCCCTGCTCGAACTCGTAGATGCGGTCGCAGCGCATCACGGTGCTGAGCCGGTGGGCGATCACCACCGTGGTGCAGCGCCGGCCCACCACCTCCAGCGCCTCGATCACCTCGCTCTCGGTGCGGTTGTCGAGGGCGCTGGTGGCCTCGTCGAGCAGCAGGAAGCGGGCGCGGCGGTAGAAGGCCCTGGCCAGGGCCAGTCGCTGGCGCTGGCCGCCGGAGAGCTGCAGGCCGTTCTCCCCCACCGGGGTGTGCAGGCCGTAGGGCATCTCGCTCACGAACTCGGCCAGCTGGGCGGCATCCAGCGCCTCCCAGACCTCGTTCACATCCACCTGCTCCGGGGTCTGGCCGAAGGCCACGTTCTCGAGGATGCTGGCGTCGAGCAGGTTGATGAACTGCGGCACCTGGGCGCAGCTGGCCTGCCAGGCCGGCACGTCCAGATCGCTCACCGGGATCCCGTCGAGTTCCAGGCTGCCGGGCTGGGGCGTGAGCAGGCCCAGCAGCAGGTGGGCGGTGGTGGTCTTGCCGCTGCCGGTGGAGCCCACCAGGGCGATGCGGGAACCCACCGGGATCGAGAGGCTCACGCCCCGCAGCACCGACTCATGGCTGCCCGGATAGCGATACCAGGCATCGCGCAGCCGGATCGTGCGGGTGGGAAAGATGCCCTCGGGCGTGGGAACGCCGGGCGTCAGCAGGGTGGGGCGATCGCCGGGGAGATCAAGGTATTCCAGGGTCTTCTCCATCACCGGCAGACCGCCGCGCAGCTGGGTGAGGGCGGCGAAGAAGTCCTGGAGGGGAGGGGTGAGCCGCAGGGCCACCACCGCGAGGGTGGAGAGGAAGGGAATGATCTGGATGATGCGGTCGCGATCGCCGCTGAGCAGGGCCGGCACGGCACCCACCGCGAAGATCAGGGTGATGCCGAACGGCTCGATCAGCATCCGTGGCACCGTGGGCAGCAGCTCCGAGGCCCAGGAGTACTGCTTGGCCTTCTCGCCGGTGGCGACGAAGGCATCGCGGAAGTAGTGCTCCGAACCGGTGAGACGGATGTCGCGGATGGAGCCCAGCGATTCCAGCAGGATGTGGGCCGTGCGCGATTCCAGCCTCAGCTTCTGCTTGGAGGCGTGGCGGAGGTAGGGGGTGATCAGCAGCGACAGGGTGAGGTAGGCGCCCACCAGACAAGTGATCAGGATCACCGCCACCCAGCGGCCCACCACCAGCACCCCGAGGGAGAGCAGCACGATCGAGAAGATGCTGCCCACCATCCGCAGCAGCGGATTCACCACGGAGTTGGACGTCTTCTTGATGTGGCTGAGCAGCAGGGTGGAGAGTTTGGCGGTGCTCTTGGCGAGATGGAACTCGTAGCTCTGGGCGAGCACCCGTGAATGGATGAGATTGCAGAGATCAATCCAGATCCTGGCCGTGAGGCGCTGCTGGAAATACTGCAGACCGAGCTTGCAGAGCGAGCTCAGCCAGGAGAGCACGATCAGCAGAAGGATCAGCCAGAGGCTCTGATCGATCACGTCGCCGCCGAACACCTTCACGCCGGGAAGGGTGTTCGGCAGGCGGCTGCCCACCAGGGCGCCCATCAGGCGGCCCACCATCGCCACCGTGGCCAGATCAAGCAGACCCGGCAGGATCGACAGCGGCAGCAGCAGCCTCAGGGCACGCAGTCGCTGGGGGGGAAGGTGAGAGAGCAGGCGGCGCAGCTGGTCGACGGTCCTGCTGCGAACACGCGGCATCGATCGGGTCGGAGGGCGCAGCGGAGCGGTGTCCATCGAGTCCAAACGGTATGTGACCGGATCCGACTCGGCTCAGCGGGACAGCCAGCCCTGCAAGCGCCCCACCCACTGCCGGCCCCGCACCCGCCACTGGGCCGGCGCCCGCAGCGGCGGCTCGGGCCGCATGGCCGACCCCTGGCCGAGCAGCCGGTCCCAGTGCGCGTCGATGGCCTCCAGGGCATCCCGCCAGCGCTCGCTCAGGGCGGTTTCATCGCTCTGGCGGAGCAGCCCCTCCAGCAGCACCGGGTCGGCACGCCAGGCGGCCGGGTCACGGGCGGCGGCCGTGATCCGCTCCAGATCGGCCGACAGCGTGCCGCAGCCGATCTGATGGCCGAGCCGACCGGGATCGAGCGTGTCGGCCAGGGCGTGGTTGAGGCTGGCGAACACCACGCAGCCGCAGGCCAGCGCCTCCAGGGGGGGCAGCCCGAATCCCTCGCTCACGCCGCGGCCCCGCCAGTAGTCGGCGGAGTCGTAGAGCACCACGCGGGCGCCGTTGAACAGCCCCACCAGATCGTCGACCCAGCCGTCCTGCACCTCCACCCGCAGCCCCCGCTGGCGCAGGGCCGGCACGAGGCGCTCCAGCACATAGGCGCTGCATTTGCGGCGCTGCACCAGCACGTCGATCGGGCGGGGCGGCTCGGCGGCCCCGCCGGGGCGGGCCCCGCGCTCCAGCCACTGGGGCTCGAGGGCGTTGGGCACCAGGAAGAGGGGCTGGCGCGGTGCCCGGTCGCCCCAGTAGCCGAGTGTGTTGCGGCTCACGGCCAGGACCGGCACCCCAGGGGGCAGTGCGAAGCCGTAGCCGCTGCTGTGGGCGTGATAGGCCGCGGGCCGGCCGCGCAGCAGCCGCAGCTGGCGGGGCACGTCGAAGCCCCAGCTGGCGATCCAGAGCGCCGGGCCCGGTGCCGCTTCGGCGCGCAGCAGATCCGCCAGGAAGGGCCGGCCGGCCTCGCGCTGGCGATAGGTCACCACCTCGGTGGGGCGCAGCGCGCTGGTGAGCCGGGCGGTCTGCAGTTCCACCAGCAGGCCGCCGCAGCGGTAGCGGCCGGTGGTGCCGGGAACGAGGAAGCGGAGCGGGCGCAAGCTCAGGCGGCGAGCGCCTCGGTGCTGCCGGCGCGCTGGCGGCGGGTGAGGAAGCCGAAGAGCACCTTGCCGATGGCCGCCACCAGGTTGCCCTCCAGTTCCTGGAACATCTTCATGTTCAGGTGGAAGGCGTGATTGGCCTCCGCCACGATGCGATCGGCCGTGGCCTGGTCGATCGGCAGGTTGTCGAGGGTGGTGCGGTAGTCGGCCTTGAAGGCCTTCTCGTCGGCGATGGCGTCGAACTCGTAGAAGCGCAGGCCGTCGTGTTCGCCCAGGTTCATCGCTTTCTGGGCGATGTTCTTGAGGATCTGGCCGCCGGAGAGATCGCCGATGTAGCGGGTGTAGTGATGGCCCACCAGCAGCTCGGGCGATTCCTTGGCCACCTGGTGGATGCGGGCCACGTACTCCTGGGCGGCGGGAGTGGCCTGGATCTGCTGACGCCAGTCGCCACCGAAGTAGAAGGTGAGGTCGGCTTCGAGCGAAGCGCGGCGGTTGAGCGCGTCGTGGGCGATCGGCCCGACCACCGGATGGCTGCGCAGCTTGCCGATCTCGTCCTCCATCGCGCTGTAGACGAAGAAGAGGTCGGCCACCAGCTTGCGGTAGCTGATCTTGTCGACCACTCCCTTGAGGAAGCAGGTCACGAAGCCGGTGTTCTCGGCCATCGTGTGGGCCTTCTTGGTGCCTTCGCGCAACTGGGAAGCAAGGGCGACAGCCATTTCAGCCGGTCTGCTGTTTGGACGGAACAGACAAGGTAGGGCTGGTGTGCGGGGCGGGTCGGCGGAAGGTTGCGAAGGGTTACGCGGCCTGATGCTCTCCATCGCCGTGGCGGCCGTCAGTCGGCGCGCCCGGAAGCAGGCGGAACAGATCACGGCAGACGAGCTGCAGCTTCTCCACCACCTCGGGGCGGGGCAGGTGCGGGCCACTGGGCTGCCACTCGCCCACGGTGGCCAGCCGCCACTGCTCGCCCTGGAAGGTCATCCCGCTGATCAGCACCCCCAGCAACCGGGGTGGGGAAGGGGAATCGCCGGCGCCCGGCGCCTCGGTGAGGCGCAGCTGCATCAGCAGGCTGCGGCACTGGAGCTTCGGACTCCAGCCGGGGAAGTGGAAGGCCAGATCCACCGACTCCTCCTCCTCGAAGCGCCGGGTCACCGGGTCGTCGCGCCAGGGGGCGAGGTTGGCGCGGGCATCGGGGAAATGGCGGCGGAAGAGCGCGGCCGCCGAGGCGATGGCCTGGGCCATCTCCGGACTGCGGGCCAGCTCTGCCGCATTCATGCGCGTTTCCCCTGAGCAGTACGGCGGATCGGGCGGAACCTAGGCTCGCCCGGCCGACCTCATGCTGCTGCGCCCGAGAGGCCGCTGTGCGAAATGGTCGGCGGATGACCACGGCCCCGTCCTGGTCGTGCACCCGTTGCCCCCCGCCTGCTGCCGCCGATGGCGACCACTCCTGTCCGCTCAACCGCCAGCTACGAGAAGCTGACGCCTCCCGCCAGCGGAACCGCCATCCGCTTCGAGAACGGGCTGCCGGTCGTGCCGAGCGATCCGATCATTCCCTTCATCCGCGGCGACGGCACCGGGGTCGACATCTGGCCCGCCACCCAGCGTGTGCTGGATGCGGCGGTGGCGAAGGCCTACGGCGGCGAGCGCCGAATCGAGTGGTTCAAGGTGTACGCGGGCGATGAGGCCTGCGACCTCTACGGCACCTACCAGTACCTGCCGGAGGACACCCTCACCGCCATCCGCGAGTACGGCGTGGCGATCAAGGGCCCCCTCACCACGCCGATCGGCGGCGGCATCCGCTCGCTGAACGTGGCGCTGCGGCAGATCTTCGATCTCTACTGCTGCGTGCGGCCCTGCCGCTACTACGAGGGCACCCCCAGCCCGCACAAGCGCCCCCAGGATCTCGACGTGATCGTCTATCGGGAGAACACCGAGGACATCTACATGGGGATCGAGTGGGCGGCCGACGATCCGGTGTGCCTCGAGCTGATCCAGCACCTCAACGACGTGGTGATCCCCGCCAACGGCAAGCTCGGCAACCGGCGCATCCCGGAGGGTTCCGGCATCGGCATCAAGCCGGTGAGCAAGCACGGCAGCCAGCGCCACATCCGCAAGGCCATCCAGCACGCTCTGCGGTTGGAGGGGAACAAGCGCCACGTGACCCTGGTGCACAAGGGCAACATCATGAAGTTCACGGAAGGGGCCTTCCGCGACTGGGGCTACGAACTGGCCACCAGCGAGTTCCGCGACGTCTGCGTCACCGAGCGCGAGAGCTGGATCCTCGACAACCTGGAGCGCGATCACTCCCTCAGCACCGAGGACAACGCCCGGCTGATCGAACCGGGGTACGACAGCCTCACCCCCGAGAAGAAGGAGGCGATCTGCGCCGAGGTGAAGGGCGTGGTCGACACCATCGGCGAGAGCCATGGCTACGGCAAATGGAAGAGCATGGTGCTGGTCGACGACCGCATCGCCGACAGCATCTTCCAGCAGATCCAGACGCGGCCGCAGGAGTATTCGGTGCTGGCCACCCTCAACCTCAACGGCGACTACGTGAGCGACGCCGCCGCGGCGGTGGTGGGCGGCCTGGGCATGGCCCCGGGCGCCAACATCGGCGACAACGCCGCCATCTTCGAGGCCACCCACGGCACCGCCCCCAAGCACGCCGGCCTCGATCGCATCAACCCGGGCTCGGTGATCCTCAGCGGCGTGATGATGCTGGAGTTCATGGGCTGGCAGGAAGCGGCCGACCTGATCACCCAGGGTCTGAGCGCCGCCATCGCCAACCGGGAGGTCACCTACGATCTGGCCCGCCTGATGGAGCCGAGGGTGGAGCCGGTGAGCTGCTCGGGCTTCGCCGAGGCCGTGGTGCGCCACTTCGGCGGATGAACGCTGCCGATCCCTGCATCCACTGCGGCTTCTGCCTGCCCAGCTGCGCTAGCTACCGGGTGATGGGCACCGAGATGGATTCGCCGCGGGGCCGGATCCATCTGCTCAAGGCGATCGAGCGCGGTGAGCTGACGCTCGATGCCACCGTGGCGAGCCACTTCGATTCCTGCCTGGGCTGCTTCGCCTGCGTGAGCGCCTGCCCCTCGGGGGTGCGCTACGACGAGCTGATCGAGGCCACCCGGCCCAGGCTCACGGCACCTGAACTGCGCACGCCGTGGCAGCGCAGCTTCCGGCGGCTGCTGTTCGCCGTGCTGCCCTATCCGCAGCGGCTGCGGGCCCTGCTGGCGCCGCTGCGGCTCTATGCCGGCACGCCGCTGCAGGCCCTGGCGCGCCGCAGCGGGCTGACACGGCTGTTCGGGCCGGAGATCGCCGCGATGGAGCGGCTGCTGCCGCCGCTGCCTCCCGAGTCCCCGGCCGGCGGTTTTCCGGTGGTGGTGCCGGCCGAGGGGGAGCGGCGCTTCCGGGTGGGTCTGGTGCTGGGCTGCGTGCAGCGGCTGTTCGATCCGGCCGTGAACGCTGCGGCGGTGCGGGTGCTCAGCGCCAACGGCATCGAGGTGGTGATCCCTCCGGCGCAGAACTGCTGCGGCGCCATGACCCATCACCAGGGGGAGCTGGCGCAGACGCGGGAACTGGCCGGGGGGCTGATCGATGCCTTCGCCGCGGTGATCGGCCCGGGCAAGGCCGCCGGCGACGAGCCGCTCGATGCGGTGCTGGTGGCGGCCTCCGGCTGCGGCCACACCCTCAAGGCCTACGACCGCATCCTGGCCGGCGAGCCGCGTTGGGCCGCTCAGGCCGGCCCCTTCGCCCGCCAGGTGGCCGACATCCAGGAATTCCTCGATCGCGTGGGCCTGAGCGAGGAGTTCCAAGCAAGGCTGCACCCCCTGCGCCATCCCGACGGCGAACCCGCCAGCGCTGAGCGACCGGTCCGTCTCGCCTATCACGACGCCTGCCACATGCTGCACGGCCAGAGGCTCCAGCAGCAGCCGCGCCGGCTGCTGCGCCGCATCCCGCATGTCGAGCTGCGCGAGGCAGTGGAGGCGGGCGTGTGCTGCGGCAGCGCCGGCATCTACAACCTGGTGCAGCCCGAGCAGGCCGCCGAGCTGGGGCGTCTCAAGGCCGCCGACCTCAGCGGCACCGGCGCCGATCTGGCCGTGAGCGCCAACATCGGCTGCAGCCTGCAGATCCGCCAGCACATGGAGGAGGCCCCGCGGCCGATCCCGGTGCTGCACCCGATCCAGCTGCTCGAGCGCAGCGCCGGCGGCGGCTGACCGCGGCATGACCTGCTACTTCCCGCTGATCGGTCTGCCCCACGGCATCACCTCGAGCGTCACCTACAGCGTCTTCACCCTCAACGAGGCCACGGCGGAGCGTCGCTCCCCCCAGTGCCAGGCGCTGGATCTCGCCCTCTACCGCAAACCGGAGGGGGGCGACCCCTGGGAACTGGTCGACCGGCTCTCCCCCGGCGATGCCGGCGACGTGGTGGCCCGATCGAGCGACTACGGCCTGGCGGCCGGTGAGCTCCTGGTGGGGGTGCCGGTGGCGCGCCAGGCGCAGAGCGAGGAGCGGCCGGAGCTGCTGCCCGTGCCCGCCAGCAAGCGGGTGGATCGCTCCCCGGTGGCGGAACGCTGCAGCCTGGGCTTCCACTGGCGGGGGGTGAGCAGCTCCTACCAGGGGGAATATCCCCTGCGGATGGCCGAGCTGCGCCAGGGCACGATGGTGAGCTTCGATCCGCTGCTGCACGCCTCGGTGCCCGGCGCCCTCACCCTGCTCTGCCTCGTCAACGTGTCCCGCCACGACGACGGCACGCCGCAGCGGCTGGAGTGCTTCGAGGCGCACAGCCGCCGGCTGCTGCGGGCGGTGCCCTACCGCCGCAACGGCTGCTGCCTGCTGGAGCTGCCCCATGGGGCGATCCCCGACGGGGAACTCGTGTTCCGCAGCACCGGCTCGGTGGGCATCCCGATCTTCCTCACCCTCTCGGGCGCCGACGCTCCCGCCTCGATGGGTGTGGAGCACACCCATCCGCCCACCGAGCTCTTCTGGGACCAGGACCGGCTGAACGGCAGCCGTGCCCTGAAGCGCACCTGGCTGGGAGCGAGGCTGTCGTGAAGGCGCTCCAGCCGCTGCGCACCACCCTCGGCCGGATCGTGCACCGCTCGAGCCTGCCCTACACGAGCCTGCCGCTGCTCCCCTCCGGCGCCTCCCTCTCGGATCAGTTCCTCTACCGCGGCGATCTGGCCGGCCACCGCTTTGTGGCGGAGAACACCCTGGCCCTGCTGAGCGGCGAGCCGGTGCCGGTGACGCACACGCTCACTTTCTTCGACGCCGACGGCCGCTTTCTGGCTCACCAGGACCATGCCAGCACCCGCCTGTTCGCGGCGATCGACGTGGGCGATCCCGGCGCCGAGCTGGCCAGCTACATCCACACCAGCCGCTATGCGCCGGAGGTGCTGCGGGAGCTGGCGGCGCGGCGCCCGGAGCTGGGGAACCTGCGGCGGCTGCACCGGGGCTATGCCCTCTACCGCCGCACGGAGCACTCGGTGTACGCGGCCGTGCACGGCAACGTCGGCGGGATCCGGCTGGCGGGCGATGGCCGCACCGGGCGCACGCGCCACCTGGCGCGACGGCGGCGCACCTTTCTCTACACGCCGCAGCACCGCTTCGCCGAGCGCGAGCGGGTGATGCTCTGCTTCATCAATCCCTGCACCAGCCAAGAAACCATCACGCTGTTCGGCGGTGAGGGACGGGTAGAGACGCCACCGGTGCTGGCGGAGCTCAGCCTGCCTCCACGCGGCACCCGCTGCTTCCGGATCCAGGGGTTCGCGGGTTATCTGAGCCTGCGCTCGCGCCTGCCGATGTGCCGGCCGCTGGTGTTCATCGAGGACCCCGCCCATCCCGACCACCTTGACGTGTTCCACACCTGAGGAGCTGTATTCGCTCAGGCCGAGGCAGGAGACGCCGCAGCCCTGATCATGGCCGTGGTGGAGACGTCGACCTGACGGGCCACGTCCATGAGTTCAGGATCGGAGGACAGGGTTCTGAGCATGTCCTCGGGCCGGATCATGCCGATCCGGGTGTGGCCGGCTTCGGTGTAGACGGAGATCCGGCAGGGCAGCGCCATGTTCAGGGACATGTCGTTCCTGAGCACCCGGGCCGCCTGCTGGGGATTGCACACCTCGAACACACGGCAATTCTCGGCGAAGCTGACGCCTTTGCTGCGCAGGCTTTCGCCGAGGTCGTGCACCGCCAGCACCCCGAAACCCTCTGCTGCCACAGCAGTCTGTAGATCCGCACATGCCTCCTCGAACGACTTGAGCGTGTCGGCGATGAAGAATGGATTCATGGGCTTCATGGGTGGTGAGTTCAGGGGGGCAGAGACGTCGCCCGCTGATCAGGCGCAAGAGGATGGCGATCACTGCGATGACGAGCAGGATGTGAATCAATCCTCCCATCGTGTAGGAGGTGAACAGGCCAAGCAGCCAGAGAGCGACCAGCACAATCCTTGGCATGGATTAGAGGGAGGCATCAGCTTCCCTGTCGTTCTCACCCCGTGCTCTACCTTCTCAACGTAGCCAACTGGGCATGGGTTGAATCCTTGTTTGTCGCATTCAACTCGTTCTGAGGGTGGCGGCGGGTGGAACACGACTTGCCGCAAGGAGCCCCAAGGGCGTATCGAATTGTTGCGCCACTGACGCTGCCTGAGTCAGTCGACTCAGCCTGGAAATTGAAGCTTCAAGTAAGGCAATTCTGCCAATGCCATGAGCGAGAACATGGGCGAGAAGCCAGTTCTTCAAGGGATGGGCTCAATCCTCCATGCTGACGGTGTGGCGTTTCGCGTCTGGGCACCCCACGCCCAGCAGGTCTCCGTCATCGGAACCTTCAATGACTGGGATGCGGCGGCCCATCCGATGACTCCGGAGGACAGGGGCTATTGGTACAGGGATGTCGAGGGCGCGAAAGTGGGCGATCAATACAAGTATCAGCTCTTGACAGAGGCGGGAGTGATCAAGCGCATCGATCCCTATGCGCGTGAGGTCACCAACTCCGTGGGGAATGCCATTGTTCATGATCCATGCTTCGCCTGGGATGATGACGCGTTCTCGATGGCCGAGTGGAATCAGCTTGTCATTTATGAATTGCATGTCGGCACCTTCAATGATGATGATCCCAGTCGGCCGGGGCAGTTCATCTCGATCACCGCTCGGCTGGAGCATCTGAAGCGGCTTGGCATCAATGCCATTCAGATCATGCCCGTGGGAGAGTTCGCGGGAATGCGCTCCTGGGGTTATAATCCGTCGCACATCTTTGCCGTCGATTCCGACTACGGAGGCTCGCTGGGTTTCAAGCGTTTCATCAAGCGAGCGCACCAGGCGGGAATCGCCGTGATTCTTGATGTCGTTTACAATCACTTTGGCCCGGGCGATCTCGACCTGTGGCAATTTGATGGTTGGTCGGAGAATGGCAGAGGGGGTATCTATTTCTACAACGACGACCGTGCGCTGACGCCCTGGGGCGAAACCCGGCCCGACTATGGAAGGGGGGAGGTGCGGGACTACATCTTGGATAACGTGCGCATGTGGTTGGAGGGGTATCACATCGATGGCCTTCGTTTCGACAGCACTCTCTACATCCGCAATGCTGGTGAAGCTGGAACCCAGGAGCTTCCCGATGGCTGGAGCATGCTCCAGGCCATCAACGAAACGGTGGTGCAGCATCGCCCAGGAAGCATCACCATTGCCGAAGACCTGCAAAGCAATGACTGGATCACCAAGGATGTTGGCGCCGGAGGTGCGGGGTTTGGCTCGCAATGGGACCCCCACTTCGTCCGCCCCATCCGTGAGGCGATCATCACGCCCCAGGATGAGAACCGCTCTCTGGAAAGCATCCGTGATGCCATCCTCTATCGCTACAACGACGATGCGTTCGAGCGCGTGATCTACAGCGAATCCCATGACGACGTTGCCAATGGCCAGGCCCGGATTCCCCAGGAGGTGAACCCGGGTGATCCCACGGGCTGGTATGCCCAGAAGCGCTCCACCATGGCGGCCGCGATGGTTTTTGTGGCACCTGGCATTCCCATGCTGTTTCAGGGGCAGGAGTTCCTCGAGGGTGCCTGGTTCCGCGATACGGTTCCCGTCGACTGGGATCAGCGCGATGAGTTTCGAGGGATCGTTCGCTTGTATCGGGATCTGATCCGCTTGCGGCTCAATCGGGAGGGCATCTCCCGTGGTCTCTGTGGACAGTTCACACAGGTTTATCATCTCCATGAGGAGCGAAAGGTGCTGGCCTTTCACCGATGGGATCAGGGCGGTTCAGCGGATGATGTGGTTGTGATCGCCAACTTTCTGCATGAACCCCAGGATGGCTATGTCTTGGGCTTTCCGGCCAGCGGCAAGTGGACACTGCGTTTCAACAGCGACTGGCACGGATACAGCGAGATCTTCGAGGGGCACCCGAGCGGTGACGCTCAGGCGGCTCCGGGCGAGTGTGACGGGCTTCCTTTTCAGGCCTCCGTCTCCGTTGCGCCCTACAGCGTGTTGATCTACTCGCAGTAGGCGTTTCGCCTCTCCCAGGTCCATTCCCTCCGATCGCCGATTGCGCCGTCACCTCCCGCGCTGGGCCTGGCGCACCAGATCGATGAGCATGCCGCAGGCGCCCACGAGGACCGCCCAGATCGGCGGCAGCAGGCGGCGCACGGCGCGGTAGAGCTGGGAGTCGAACACGGCGAACCGCTCGGAGGCGAGCACCAGGCCGATCACGTAGCCGCAGACGGCAAAGAGCAGGCCGGCCATCAGCAGCGAGCCCCAGCGGATCCCGGCGCGAGGGTCGTCCACCTCAGCCGGCCGTCCGGGGGGGTACCAGCCGGGCCACGAGCGACTTGAGCACCACGTAGAGCAGCGGCACCACCAGCAGGCTGAGGGCGGTGGCCGCCAGCAGGCCGCCGAACACCACCGAGCCGAGCGACCAGCGGCTCGGGGCGCCGGCGCCGGCGGCGATCACCAGCGGGAAGAAGCCGATCAGGCTGGAGATGGCCGTCATCATGATCGGGCGGAACCGCTGGCGGGCCGCATCCAGAGCCGCCTCGCGGATGCTCATCCCCTCGCGGATCGCCTGGTTGGCGTAGTCGACGATCAGGATCGCGTTCTTCGAGGAGAGGCCGATCAGCATCACCATGCCCACCTGGGCATAGATGTCCACCGGCAGGCCACGGGCAGCGAGGAACAGCAGGGCGCCGAGGATCGCCAGCGGCACGGTGAGCAGGATGATCAGCGGGTCGAGGTAGCTCTCGTACTGGGCGGCGAGGGTGAGGAACACCACCACGATGCCGATGGCGAAGATCAGCGGCGCCAGCCCGCCAGCTGCCACCTCCTCGCGTGCCAGGCCGAGCAGGCCGCTGCCGAAGCGCTGGAATCCAGCCTTGCGGAAGGCTTCGTTCACCCCGGCGATCACCTGACCGGAGCTGAAGCCCTGGGGGGTGAAGCTGTCGATCTGGATCGAGCGGAACAGGTTGTAGTGGTTGATGAACTGGGGGCCCACCTGCCGGTTGAGCGTCACGAATTCCGACAGGGGCACCATGCGGCCGCTGCGGGAGCGCACGTAGGTCTGGGCGAGGGAATCGGGGGTGGCGCGGAAGGATTCATCCCCCTGGATCAGCACCTGGTAGGAGCGGCCGAACTGGGTGAGCTGGTTGACGAACTGGCCGCCGGTGTAGGTGCCGAGCGTGCGCATCGCCTCGCCGTAGTCGACGTCGAGGGCGGCCAGCTTGTCGCGATCCACCTCGATCTCCAGCTGGGGCGCATTGGCGGTGTAGTTGGTGATCGTCTGGCGGGTGGCGGGGTTCTGGCGGGCGATGGCGATGATCCGGTTCACCGACTCCAGGAACTCGCCCATCGTGAGGGCTCCGCCGGTCTCGTCCGTCACCACCGACTGCACGCCGTCGAAGGCCGCGAAGCCCGGGATGGCGGGCGGCAGCAGGGTGCGCACGGTGGCCTCGCTGATCTCGGCGGCGAACTTGCGGTTGAGCCGCTGCACCACCGCCGCGGCCGACTGCTCCGGTGAACGGCGCTGATCCCAGGGCTTGAGCGAGGCGAAGTAGAGGCCGAAGTTGCTGCCCTGGCCCACCACGCTGAAGCCGGAGATCACGGCGGTGCCGGTCACGTCGGGTTCGGCCTCGAGGGCCTGCTGCACGCGACGGCCCACCGCCTTGGTGTTCTCCAGGGAGGAGCCCTCCGGGCCGATCACCAGGCCCAGGAAGTAGCCCTGGTCGTCGGTGGGCACGAAGGCCGAGGGCATGGCGGAGAACAGCCACACCGTGAACAGCAGGCCGGCCGCGAACACCGCGATCACGGCGTAACGCAGCCGCTGCAGCTTCTCGAGCAGAGCGGCGTAGGCGCCGGCCAGGCGCTCGAAGGAGCGGTTGAACCAGCCGAAGAACCGCCCGAGCCAGCCGCCCGGCGGCGCGCCGGCGGGGCGCAGCAGCAAGGCCCCCATGGTGGGCGAGAAGCTGAGGGCGTTGAAGGTGGAGAGCACCACCGCGAAGCTGAGCGTGAGGGCGAACTGCTGGTAGATCCGGCCGGTGGCGCCGGGGAAGAAGGCCACCGGCACGAACACCGCCAGCAGCACCAGGGTGGTGGCGATCACGGCCCCGAACAGGGTGTCCATCGAGCTGCGGGCCGCCTGCACGGGGGTGAGGCCCTGCTGCATCCGCTCCACCATCGCCTCCACGATCACGATGGCGTCGTCGACCACCACGCCCGTGGCCAGCACCAGGCCGAACAGGGTGAGCATGTTGATCGAGAAGCCGAAGATCTTGATGAACGCCAGGGTGCCGATCAGCGAGATCGGGATGGCGATCGCCGGGATCAAGGTGGTGCGCCAGTCCTGCAGGAAGACGAAGATCACCAGCACCACCAGGGCGATGGCCTGCAGCAGGGTGATGAACACCTCGCTGAGCGAGGCGTTCACGAAATCGGTCACGTCGAAGATCAGCTTGGATTCCAGCCCCGGCGGGAACTGCTTGCCCAGGATCGCCAGCTGATCGCGGATGCCGTTGGCCACGTCGATGGCGTTGCTGCCCGGCAGCTGGTAGATCGCCACCGCCACGCCCGGCCGCCCGTCGGCGGTGGTGTCGATGGCGTAACTGCGCGCTCCCTCCTCGGCGCGGCCCACGTCGCGCAGGCGCACCAGGGCCCCCTCGGGCCCGCTGCGCAGCACCAGATTGCCGAATTCCTCGGGGGTGGCCAGCTGACCCTGGCCGCTGAGCCGCAGGATGAAGGTGTAGGCCTGATCCGGCAGGCTCGGGGCGGCACCGATCTGGCCGGCCGGAATGATCTGGTTCTGGCTGCGCAGGGCCGAGGCCACGTCGTCGGCGGTGAGGCCGTAGCTGGCGAGCTTGGTGGGATCGAGCCAGAGCCGCATCGAATACTCGAGGCTCCCCAGCAGCCGCACCTCGCTCACGCCCCGCACCCGGGCCAGGGCCGGCTGCACGAACAGGCTGAGGTAGTTGCTGATGAAGCGGGCGTCCACCTCGCCGCCGGGGGAGGTGAAGGTGTAGAGCTGCAGGATCGAGGGGGAGGCCTTGCGCACCGTCACCCCCTGCTGCTGCACGGCCTGGGGCAGCAGCGGCACCGCCACGCTCACCAGGTTGTCCACGTCCACCTGGGCCAGGTCGGGGGAGCGATCCGGGCTGAAGAACACCTGGATCTGGCTCTGGCCGAAGGAGCTGGCCGAGGTCATGTACTCCATGCCCTCGACGCCGTTGATCGAGTTCTCCAGCACCGAGGTCACGGTCTTCTCCACCGTTTCGGCGTCGGCGCCCACGAAGGTGGAGGTGACCTGGATCTGGGTGGGGGCGATCTCCGGCAGCTGCTCGATCGGCAGCAGCGGCAGGCAGACCAGGCCGATCAGGGTGATGAGGATCGAGCAGACCGTGGTGAGAACCGGCCGCTTGATGAACCCGTTGGAGAGGGACATGGGTTCGCGGGGTTCAGGAGCCGGTCTGGACCGTGACCCGCGCCTTGTCGGTGAGGCTGAGCAGGTTGGTGGTGGCCACCTGCTGGCCGGGCTGGAGGCCGGAGAGGATCTGGTAGCGGCGATCGAAGATCGGCCCCACCTTCACCGCCTGCTGGCGCACCTGCAGGGCCCCCTTGTCGTCAGCCTTGGGCTGCACCACGTACACGAAATCGGCACCGGCCAGCGGGCTCACGGCGGCGGTGGGCACCAGCACGGCGTCCTTGCGGCTCCAGACGATCTGGGCGCGCACCACCTGGCCGTCGCGCAGCTGGCCGCCGGTGTTGGGCACCAGCACCTTCACCAGCACCGTCTGCTCGGCCTTGGTGGCATCGGGGGCGATGAAGTCGACCCGGCCCTCGGCGAGGGTGCGCTTGGAGAAGGGATCGGAGAGCCGCACCGTCTGGCCGAGGCGCAGCTGCGGCACGCGGTAGAGCGGCACCGGGATGTTGATGATCAGCTGGTCGCTCTGAACGATGGCGGTGAGATCGGCGCCGGTGTTGACGAAATCCCCCACCCGCAGGCGGAAGTCGCCCACCATGCCGGCGATCGGGGCCCGCACCACCGTGTACTGGACGTTCACCTGGCGCGCGGCGGCGTTCTGCTGGGCGGCGGCGAGCTGGGCCTGGGCGGCGCGGAACTCACGCTGGGCCTGGTCTCGCTGTTCCTTCGCGGTGGCCCCCTGCGACACCAGGAACAGCTGGCGGCGGTAGCTGGTTTCCGCCTCGCGCAGGATCGCCTCCTGGCGCACCACCTCGGCGCGGGCAGCGGCCGCGTCGGCGCTCACCTGGTCGCTGTCGAGGATGAACATGGTCTGGCCGCGGCTGACCCGCTGGCCGGGCCGCACCTCGATCGAACGGATGCGGCCCTGGATCTGGGGCCGCAGCAGGGTCTGGCTCACGGCCTCCAGCGAGCCCAGGTATTCGGTCTTGTCGTCCACCGGGGCGAGCTCGGCGGTGGCCACCTTGATCGGCAGGGGGGGGGGTGCGGTGAGGGCGGGGCCGCCGCAGCCGCCGAGGGCCGGGAGCAGAGCCGCCGCCAGGAGCAGCCGTGGGAAACGCCGCGGCGCCATGGGTCAGCTGGCGGTGGTGGCTGCGGGCTCACGGCGGCTGAGCAACAGCCGCAGCAGAACCGGAGCCAGGAACGTGGTGCCGATCACCATGATCAGGATGCCGGCCTCCAGCGACGCGTCGAGCAAGCCGGCCTGTGTGCCAAGTCCCAGGAAGATAAGGCCCACCTCGCCCCGCGGCATCATCCCCAGGCCCACCAGCAGCCGATTGGTGGGTTCGCCGCTGCGGTACGACCAGCCCGCCGCCAGCTTGGTGAGGGCGGCCACCACGAGCAGGAAACCCGCCACCACCAGGCCCTGGCGATTGGCCGGATCGAGCGGATTGAGCACCGACAGGTCCATCGTGGTGCCGATCAGCACGAAGAACACGGTGGCGAACAGGGCCACCAGCGGCTTCACCGCCGCCTCGATGGCGTGGGTGTGCTTTGAGCTGCTCAGGATCAGACCGGCGGAGAAGGCTCCCAGCGCCGCCTCCAGCCCGATGGCCTGGGCGGCGAAGCAGCCGAGGCAGAGCACCACGAAGGAGGCCACCACCACATCGCCCGGGGCCTGCAGCCAGTCGAGCAGGCGGTCGAACAGCGGGGCTGCCGTGCGGCTCAGCACCAGCGACACCAGCACGAACACCACGGCCGCCAGCACCAGCTTCAGGATCGGACCGACCGCGATGGAGCCCCCGGCCGCCAGCGACACCACCACCGCCAGCAGCACGATGCCGAGGATGTCATCGAGCACCGCGGCGCCGATCACGATCTGACCCTCGCGGCTGCGGAGCACCTTGAGCTCCCCGAACACGCTCGCGGTGATGCCGATGCTGGTGGCCGTCATGGTGGCCCCGGCGAACACGGCCGGAATCAGGGGCACACCGAAGAGGTGGAGCAGGCCGAGGGTGCCGAGCGTGAAGGGCAGCAGCACGCCGGTGAGCGCCACGCCGGCGGCCTGGGCTCCGACGGCCACCAGTTCATCGAGGTCGCTCTCGAGGCCGGTGAGGAAGAGCAGGGAGAACAGGCCCAGCGTGCCCACCGCCTGGAGGCTGGGAAAGGTGTCGGCATCGATGTGGCGGATCAGCTCGGGGGTCACGTCCGCCAGCGAGGCCAGCGCGTTGACGAACCAGCCGCTCAGCTCGGCCTGGGTTCCCGGCGGCAGGATCAGCTGCAGGCCCGAGAGGCCGATCAGCACCCCGGCCAGCAGCTCACCGAGGATGGTGGGCAGGCGCAGCCTCACCATTCCTTCGGCCAGGGCGCGGGCCGCCACGAAGATCAGCAGAAAGCGCCCCACCTCAATCAGGGTGGCGGCCACCTCCTGCTCGTGCTGGCCCAGCTCCAGAAGCAGGGGCGCATAGGGCATGGGTTCCGGCCCGGGGGCAAACCATAGGGGGATGGCGGCCGGTCTGAGGTGCCCCGGTGGACATGGCACGATCGTGCCGTGATCACGCCCGATCCCCACGATCTGCCCGCGCTGGTGCGGGACCTGCACGCGGCGGCCACGCCCTGGCTGCCGGCGGGCAGCGGCAGCCGCCTCGCCTGGGGCCCACCGGTGCGGGACACCGCCACGGTGCTGAGCACCGCCGGGCTGAACCGGATCCTGGAGCACGCCACGGGCGACTTCACCGTGACGGTGGAGGCGGGCCTGCCGCTGCGGGAGCTGCAGGAGGCGCTGCGCGCCGAGAACCAGTGGCTGGCGATCGACTGGCCGTGGGGCAGCGGCGCCGACGGCGCAGGCGCCGGCACGGTGGGCGGCCTGGTGGCGCGGGGGCTGGCGGGCGGGCTGCGCCAGCGCTATCTGGGTGTGCGCGATCAGCTGATCGGCATCGCGTTGCTGCGGGCCGATGGGACGGCGGCGCGGGCCGGCGGCAGGGTGGTGAAGAACGTGGCCGGCTACGACCTGATGCGGCTGTTCAGCGGCAGCTGGGGATCGCTCGGGCTGATCACCGAACTCACGCTGCGCACCCAGCCGCAGCCACCCGAGCGGCGGGGGCTGCTGCTGCAGGGGCCCCTGGAGGCCCTCGAGGCGCTGCGCCGATGGCTGCTGCGCTCGAGCCTCACCCCCGAGCTGATCGACTGGTGGAGTGCGCCCCTGGCGGCACGGGCCGGCGCCGAACCGCTGCCGGCCCTGCTGCTGAGCCTGGCGAGCGTGAGCGAGGCGGCGCTGGCGGGCCAGTGCCGGGAGATCCGCGGCCGCGCCGACGATCTGGGGCTCACGAACCGGCCCCTGGATCCGGAGCGGCTGGAGGCGCTGCGGGCCGTGGCGCTGGGTGATCCGGCCGAGGCCGGCTGGCTGCTGCGGCTGGGGGTGCTGCCGGCCGAAACGGCGGGCCTGCTGGCGGAGCGGGCGCTGCGGGAGTTGCCGGTGGTGCTGGGGGCCGGCACGGGCCTGGGCGATGCCTGGGCGCCGGCATCGCTGCCGGCTTACCGGGTGGAGGAGCTGCGCCGCTGCTGCGCCGCCCGCGGCGGGGTTCTTACGGTGCTGCGCCAGCCGGAGGGCAGCGCCGTGCCCGCCTGGGAGGATGCGCCGTCGCGGCCGCTGATCGAGGCGGTGAAGCGCCAGTTCGACCCGAAGCAGCAGCTGGCGCGCGGCCGGCTGCCCGGGGTGCATCAACCCGTGTGAGCCGCCGGGGTGCCGGCTGGCAGGAATGGCGGAACCGGGGATCGTGCAGTCCGGAGGTGGTCGATCTTCAGTACCTGCTGCATTTCCGCAGCCCGGTCTCCGTCGCTGCTCTGGGTGGTTTCGATGGCGACTTCGGTCCGAAGACCGAGCAGGCCGTGCGCGACTTCCAGGCCACACGCGGCATCACGGTGGATGGTGTGGTGGGCGCCCAGACCTGGTCGACCCTGGTGCCGAAGCCGCCCGGGCCGCCCGCCTGGCCGCGGCTGCCGGGCGAATTCCTGCGCCAGGGTGATCAGGGGCCCGATGTGCTTCGCCTCCAGCAGGGCCTCAACCTCCAGGGCTTCGATGCCGGCCCCGAAGATGGCGATTTCGAGCCACGCACCAGGGCGGCGGTGATCCGCAGCCAGCGTTCCGGCGTGCCGGTCTCCAATCAGGAGGGAGTATTGGGCCCGCTCACCTGGGGATCGAGCATCGCCGACCGAACCGCGTGCGAGATCAGCTCACGGACTGAGACCTGGATCGTGCGCTCACCCTGTCCGGCCAGGAGGGGGATACGGACGGACCGGTTGATTCAGACCTGTCGGTGATACCTCACCTGCTGCCCCTCCCGCTCGCTCTGAAGCCTCTGCAGCCTGTGGCTGAGCGACCGCAGACGTTTCATGTGGCTGGCGTTCACGGGATCGAACAGATCACCCCGTGCGGTTTCGATGAAGAGCAGGAAATCGCCGGGGGTGCAGGGGCCGCTCTTCCAGCCATGGAACTCCCGGTGCAGATCGGGCACCAGCACCAGGATGTTCTCCGGCAGATCGGCCAGATCCGGGCGGGTGCGGCGATCGAAAAGATGGTGTCCCGCCAGGTCGATCTTGCGGTGCGGGGCTGACTTCTGCCCGGTGATCTCGCAGCGGTGTCCCGCCGCCGCCTTGGCCCGTTTCACGGCCCGGTCCGATCCCTCGGTGAGATAGCGGATCTCGGAGCTGAAGCAGGTTTCCACCACTTCTCCCACTGCTTCGATCCAGGCCTGGCGCGTTTTGGTGATCCTGCTGTTGGCGCGCATGTCCCGGGCCACCCGGGCAATGCCCCGCTGGCTGATCAGCAGCTGCCGTTCCTCGCTCTCCAGGAAATCCTTCTCGATCACCAGGGCTTCCTCTCCCTCTTCCGTGCCGGCCGCACGGAGCCGCTCCCAGGAGTTGTTGAGGCCCTTGTAGTTGGTCTGCAGGATGCCCACGGTGGTCTTGCGGCTCACGAAGGCCAGCTCACCCCGGATCTCCAGGGTTCCGCCGGCCTCGATGAACTCCTGGGTGATGCGGCGCGAAACGAGCAGCTGCTTGCGTTTCTGCTTCAGCTGGAACAGCCGTTCGCGGAACCAGCCGAGCACACCCGTTTTCTCCCTGTCTTCGATGAAGCGGGCCAGCGCCTCCACGCCCTCCTCGCTGAAGCGCCGCGGCCGCTGGCCGTTCGAGCCCGCGACAGGAGGGCCGCAGAACTCGAAGTGCTCACCTTCCTCCAACACCCATTCGTCATTGGGATTCGCGTCGAACTCATCCACGATCCGGTAGAGCGCGGTCACGCGTTTGCCCAGAATCCTGGCCGTTTCCCGATCCGTCAGCAGATCTCTCATGGTTGGCGCGGTTCAATTCTCCGGTTCAGGGCATCAGGGCGAGCATCGAGTCCTTCATCGTCTGCAGGCGTTCCGCCACGCGGGGATCACCACCGTGGTCGGGGTGATGCCGCTGGATCAGCCTGCGGAAGGCCTCGCGCACGTCGTCGGCGGTGGCCGTCTTCGGATCCAGGCCGAACACCACCCAGGGCCGGAAGTGCTGCAGCACGTCGATCCCGTTGATCACGGTGGGCCCGTCCTCCAGGTTCCGCTCGTTCGCCGGAATGCCGATGAAGCGTCGGTAGAGCCGCAGCCAGTCGTCCTTGGTTCTGAACGCCACCGCCTCGCCCGTCATCGACATCTGGAAGTTCTTGTTCTTCTTCAGCTCGGTGAGGCTCTGGCAGCCGAAATGCGCCAGCACCTTCGCCTTCATCTCAGCGGCCGTGGGGCTCTTGGCCTTCGGGGTCGGTGGCGCCTTGAAGTCGCCACCATTCACCGCTTTCGCGAAGGCCAGCAGGTCGGCTTCGCTGAGTTCCGGCTTGACAAGCAGGGCCTTGATCCGATCGGTGACGTCCGCCAGCGTCAGCGGTTTGGCTCGGGCGGCCACGCGGATCAGAATCAAACTCTCTCCGATCGTGCACGATCCTGTGGTGGGAGGTCCTTCGCCTCGGCCTTCGCTTCGAACAACGTCACACGGTTCGGCTGGCTGCCCGGGGAGCCCCCTGGGCCGATGCGCTGCCCTCAGGAACCGGCCGGCCGCACCCGCAGCAGCCGCCCCTGGGGCTCATCGGTGAGCACGTAGAGATCGCCATCGGGCCCCTGCCGCACGTCGCGCACCCGCTCGCCGACCGGCAGCGCCCACTCGGCCACCACCTTGCCCTGCCCATCGAGCTGCAGGCGGCGCAGGCCTCGGGCCACCAGTCCGCCGGCGAACAGGCTGCCGCGCCACTGCGGCACCCGCTCCCCCTGGTACACCGCCAGACCGGACGGGGCGATGGCGTCCATCCAGACCCGGCGGGGGTCCACGAACCCCGGCGCCGACCGGCCGGTCCCCACCGGGCGGCCGCTGTCGTATTCCAGGCTGTGCGACACCAGCGGCCAGCCATGGTTGGCGCCGGGGCTCAGCAGGTTCAGTTCATCGCCGCCGCGGGAGCCGTGCTCCGTGGCCCACACCCGGCGGTTCACCGGGTCGTAGGCCATGCCCTGGATGTTGCGGTGGCCCAGGCTCCACACGGCCGGATCGGCGGCCTTCCCGTTCGCCGTTGCGCTCCGGAAGGGATTGTCGGGCGGAATGGAGCCGTCGTCGCGGATCCGGATCACCTTGCCCAGGTGGCTGGCCGGGTTCTGGGCCTGGAGGCGGATCAGGTCGCCGTCGAGGCTCACCGGCGGGTTGCCGCCATCGCCGATCGACACCAGCAGCGTGCCATCCGGCAGCCACACCAGCCGCGATCCGAAATGCTGCCCGCCGGATTTACTCCGGTTCACCCGGAAGATCACCTGCCAGTCGCGCAGGGCCCGGCCATCGAAGCGGGCCCGCGCGACGCGGGTGCCGTTGGCCTCCTGGGTGCCGTGAACGTAGCTCAGATACACCCAGCCGTTCTCGGCGAAGCGGGGGTGCAGGGCGATGTCGAGCAGGCCCCCCTGGCTGGAGGCGAACAGTTGGTCGGCCACCACATCCGCCACCGGCGCCACGCCGGGCACCGCCGCGGGATCGAGCGTCCCGCCGCGCACGATCCTCAGCCGCCCGCCGCGCTCGGTGATCAGCAGATCGCCGTTCGGCAGCCAGGCCATGCCCCAGGGATGCGCGAGCCCCTCCACCACCGGCGTCAGCGCCACCGGCTCCAGGGGCGGCCGCTCGGCCGCCGTGGCGCAGGCGGCGAGGCCAACGGCGGCGATCGCCAGAACGGCCAGGCGGCGAAGCTGGCTGGCCAACCCTGGAGGCACCGGTCCGGCCACGCCCACGGATCAGAACAGCCTGAACGGGTTGAATCCCCTCTCCTTCCTGGGCGGTTCCTCGCTGTTGGCGCCCGCGCCGGGATCGACCATCTCCAGTCCTTCCCCGAGCGGGCGAAGGGCCGTGGCGCGGCGCTCCAGGCTGAGGCGCCAGGCGGGGCTGCCCTTGGGGCTGCTGAGGATCAGGGTGTCGCCGTAGGCGGTGAAGGTCAGCATCGCCGTCTGCATCGCCGCCATGGCCTGGGCGCTCACCGAGCAGGTGGTGCGCTCGGGGGGCAGCAGCACCTGGCGCTGCACCAGCCGGGCCGCCTCGGCGGCCCGCAGCGCGTTCGGCACCGAGCTCTCGCCCCAGGGCGCTTCGCTGGAGGTCCACATCACGATGTCCCCCCCCTGGCGGCCCATGCCCACCGCCGTGGCCTGGTAGCCGAGGGCCGTGGGGATGGTCTGCCAGCTCAGCCGCTGGGCGCCGCCGCTCGCGGTGCTCTGCAGCTTCACCGGCGCCAGGAAATCGTGGCCGGCATCCACCTGGAAGCGGATGGCGGGGGCGTAGTTGCTCACCACCTCATGGGTGCCCACCAGCGAGCCCTGCAGCGGCACGGCCGGAGCATCGCTGCCTTCCGGCCAGCGGCCTGTGGTGCCCGGGCTGCCCGCCGGCGACGGCAGGGTCGCCATGCGCTTGAGGCCCTGCATCGCCTGACGGCGCTGCTCGGGCCGCAACCCCTGCAGGGGGATGATCTCCGGCTGTCCGGCAGCGGAGCTCTCGCCGCAGCCGCGGAAGAGCAGGAGCCGCCCCTTGCCTTCCGCGATCTCCTCCTCGTTCCATCGGGGGGGCTGCCCCGGTGGCCCATCGCTGCCGCTCTGGAGCGGCAGGGCCGTTCCCATCGCCAGGGCGGCGGGGATGCGGTGTTCCGCCGTGGGGCTGCTGCTGGCCTGCGGCGACTGCAGCCGCAGCTCCAGCTGCCGGGTGACGGCCTCGAGCGATGGCTGCCCGCCCATCATCATCTGCATCATGTTGGCGCCGCCCAGCGCCATCGCCCCCATCCCCGACGTGGTGATGGCCTCGATGGCGTAGGTGGCACCCGCCGCCGGTGGCTTGGCGGCGGGTTTGGCTGAGGCCGCCAGGGCCCCTAGGACCGGCAGGGCCAGGCCGGTGCCGAGCAGAGGAAGGAGCAGAGCTGCCGCCTTCCCGCCGGCTTTCCGCCCCGGGGCCATCCTCTCGACCTCCAGGCCGGGATCAGCCAAGCGCCTTCGCCTTCGCCACCACGTTGGCCACGGTGAAGCCGAACTTCTCCATGCACACCGGGCCCGGCGCCGAGGCACCGAAGCGATCGATCGACACCGTGTCGCCCTCGAAGCCGGTGAACTTGTGCCAGCCGAACGAACCGGAGGCTTCCACCACCAGGCGCTTGCGGCAGGCGGCCGGCAGCACGCTCTCGCGGTAGGCGGCGTCCTGCTCCTCGAACAGTTCCACGCACGGCATCGACACCACCCGCACGTTGCGGCCCTCGGCGCGCAGTTCGGCGGCGGCCTTGACGCACAGATCCAGTTCCGTGCCGGTGCCGATCAGGATCAGATCGGGCGTGCCGTCGCTGTCTTCCAGGATGTAGCCGCCCAGCGCCACCTTCTCGGGCGCCGAGTGGGCCTGGTTCACCATCGCCTGGCGGCTCAGGGCCAGCACCGTGGGGCGCTTGCGGTTGCTGATCGCCACCTGGTAGGCGCCGCTGGTCTCGTTGCCGTCGCCGGGGCGGATCACCAGGAGGTTGGGGATCGAGCGCAGCGAGGCGAGCGTTTCCACCGGCTGGTGGGTGGGGCCGTCTTCGCCCAGACCGATCGAGTCGTGGGTGAGCACGTAGATCACGCCGAGCTCCGAGAGGGCCGACAGGCGGATGGCGCCCACCATGTAGCCCGCGAACACCAGGAAGGTGCCGCCGTAGGGCACCAGACCGCTGTCGTGGTAGGCGATGCCGTTGAGCACAGCGGCCATGGCGTGCTCCCGCACGCCGAAGTGCAGGTAGCGGTTGGACTCGCTGCCCTTCTGGAAGCTGCCCTCGCCCTTGATGTCGGTGAGGTTGGAGTGGGTGAGATCGGCCGAGCCGCCGATCAGCTCCGGCAGGTCGGGCCCGATCGCGTTGAGCACGTTGTAGGAGTGCTGGCGGGTGGCCAGGCCCTTGTCGTCGGGCGTGAAGCGCGGCAGGTTGCGGTCCCAGCCCACGGGAAGCTCGTTGCGCAGCAGGCGCTCGAACTCGGCCGCCTCCGCCGGGTACTGGTGCCGGTAGGAAGCCAGGGTGTTGGTCCACTCCGCCTCCAGGGCGGCGCCGCGCTCGCGGGCCTCGCGCCAGTGGTCGTAGGCCGCTTCCGGCACCTCGAAGGGTCCGTGGCTCCAGCCCAGCGCCTTGCGGGTGAGCTCGGCTTCCTCGGCCCCCAGCGCCGCACCGTGCACGCCGGCCGTGTCGGCCTTGTTGGGCGAGCCGTAGCCGATCGTGGTGGTGACCTTGATCAGGCTGGGCTTGTCGGTCACCGCCTTAGCGGCCTCGATCGCCTTGGCGATCGCCGCGATGTCGGTGTTGCCGTCGGCCACGTGCTGCACATGCCAGCCGTAGGCCTCGTAGCGCTGCAGCACGTCCTCGGTGAAGGACACGCTCGTGCTGCCGTCGATCGTGATGTGGTTGTCGTCGTAGAGGGCGATCAGCTTGCCGAGCCCCAGGTGGCCCGCCAGCGAGGCGGCCTCACCGGAAACACCCTCCTGGTGGCAGCCGTCGCCCATGATCACGTAGGTGTGGTGATCCACCACGGTGCAGCCCGGCCGGTTGAACTTGGCCGCCAGGTGCGCCTCGGCGATCGCCAGCCCCACCGCGTTGGAGATGCCCTGCCCCAGCGGGCCGGTGGTCACCTCCACGCCGGGGGTCTCGAAGGTTTCGGGGTGTCCCGGGGTCTTCGAGCCCCACTGGCGGAACTGCTTGATGTCCTCCAGGGTCACGCTGTCGTAACCCGTGAGGTGCAGCAGGGCGTAGAGCAGCATGCAGCCGTGGCCGGCCGAGAGCACGAAGCGGTCGCGGTTGAACCACTTCGGGTTGGCCGGGTTGTGGCGCAGGGCCTTGTCCCACAGCGCGTAGGCCATCGGTGCCGCCCCCATCGGCAGGCCCGGGTGGCCGGAGTTCGACTTGTTGATCGCGTCGATCGCCAGGAAGCGGATGCTGTTGACGCAAAGGTTGTCGATGGACAGGGTGTCCAGGGTGGGGGCGGCGACCATGGCTGAGGAGTAGGGGGGGTGGGCTGGAGCGATCCGGGCGGCGACGGCTGGCGGAACCAGCGCGTCAGCGCATCCGACGGAAGGCGAGGCAGACGTTGTGACCGCCAAACCCGAAGGAGTTCGAAAGCACGACGTTCAGTTTCTGTTCCCGCGCCTGATTGGGCACGACATCCAGATCACAGGCCGGATCCGGATTTTGGTAGTTGATCGTAGGGGGTACCAGGTTGTGGCCGATCGCCAGCACGCCGGCCACGGCCTCGATCCCGCCGCTGCCGCCGAGCAGGTGGCCGGTCATCGATTTGGTGGAGCTCACCGGGATGCGGTAGGCGTGCTCTCCCAGGGCGGCCTTGATGGCGGCCGTCTCGTTGCTGTCGTTGGCCTGGGTGCTGGTGCCGTGGGCGTTCACGTAGTCCACCTCCTCCGGCTGCAGGCGGGCATCCACCAGGGCCAGCCGCATCGCCTCGGCACCGCCCACGCCGCCGGGGGAGGGGGAGGTGATGTGGTGGGCATCGCAGGTCATGCCGTAACCCACCACCTCGGCGAGGATCGCCGCGCCGCGGGCCTCGGCGTGCTCCAGGCTCTCAAGCACCAGAACCCCGGCACCCTCGCCGATCACGAAGCCGTTGCGCTCGGCATCGAAGGGGCGGCTGGCGGTGGCGGGATCATCGTTGCGGAAGGAGAGGGCCTTGGCGCTCGCGAAGCCCGCCACCCCCAGCGGCGTGATCGCCGATTCCGCCCCGCCGCACACCATGGCATCGGCCAGGCCGAGCTGGATCAGCCGGAAGGCATCGCCGATGGCGTTCGAGCCGGCGGCGCAGGCGGTGGCCACCGCGGTGCTCGGACCCTTGGCCCCGAGCGCGATGGCCGTGAGCCCGGCGGCCATGTTGGGGATCATCATCGGCACGCAGAACGGGCTCACCCGGTCGGGTCCCCGGTCGGCGAGCACATGCGCCTGGCTCTCCATCATCAACAGGCCGCCCACACCGGAGCCGATGGCGACGCCGACGCGGTTCTCGCTGGTTTCGTCGATCCTCAGACCCGCCTGGGCCACCGCCTGCTTCGCCGCCACCACACCGAACTGGCAGAAGCGGTCCCAGCGCTTGGCCTCCTTGCGATCGAGCATGCCGCTCGGGTCGAACCCCTTCACCTCCGCCGCGAAGCGGCAGGCATGGCGCGACGCATCGAACAGGGTGATCGGAGCGACCCCGTTGCGACCCGTCCGCAGGCCCTCGAGGTAGTCGGCGACGTCGTTGCCGATCGGTGTGACCGCGCCGAGGCCCGTGACCACGACGCGGCGGAGACCCTCAACCATCGACGTTCTCAGGCCTGCTTGTCCAGGATGTACTGCACGGCGTCACCCACCGTGGTGATGCCTTCGGCGGCTTCGTCGGGGATCTCGATGTCGAAGGCTTCCTCCAGGGCCATCACCAGCTCGACGGTGTCGAGCGAGTCGGCGCCCAGGTCGTTCTGGAAGTTGGACTCGGGCTTCACTTCCGCTGCGTCGACGCTGAGCTGCTCGGCAACGATCGAGCGCACTTTCTCGAAGATCGCTTCCTGGGACATGACCGGTGTGAGGGAGGCCGCATCCTACGGGTCGCCCCGAACGGCCTCCGGGCCCGTATGAAAAAGGGTGACGGGCTGGCGGCGGCTCCGGCTTGGCCCCGGCCGCCTTGGGTACTTTGACCGGACGCCGTTCGTTTCCCGGCCGGGCATGTCCCACTCCGTCAAGATCTACGACACCTGCATCGGCTGCACCCAGTGCGTGCGCGCCTGCCCTCTCGACGTGCTCGAGATGGTTCCCTGGGACGGCTGCAAGGCCGCACAGATCGCCTCCTCCCCCCGCACCGAGGACTGCGTCGGCTGCAAGCGCTGTGAAACCGCCTGCCCCACCGATTTCCTCAGCATCCGCGTCTACCTCGGCGACGAGACCACCCGAAGCATGGGCCTGGCCTACTGAGGTCAGCCCCTCCATCACGTCCTCGGCCCGGCCTCGACCGGGCTTTTTCATGGCCGCCCGGCCGGTCGGGCCCCCGGTGCCGCTGAGGGTGGGCTTTGCGGGAACGCGGCGATCCTTTAGAAACGGCCCATTCGCCCCGGTCGGCCCATGTGCGGCATCGTTGCGGTGATCGGCTCGCGGGAAGCCGCACCCCTGCTGCTGGAGGGCCTGCGGCAGCTCGAATACCGCGGCTACGACTCGGCCGGCATCGCCACGGTGGAGCTTGAACCCGGTTCCTCCGCCGGCCGGCTCACCTGCCTGCGGGCCGAGGGCAAGCTGGTGAACCTCACCGGCCGCTACGAGCGCCAGGGGGCCCCTGGGCACTGCGGCATCGGCCACACCCGCTGGGCCACCCACGGCAAGCCGGAGGAGCGCAACGCCCATCCCCACCTCGATGGCAGCGCCACCCTGGCGGTGGTGCAGAACGGCATCATCGAGAACCACCGCGTCCTGCGCGAGGAACTGCAGGGCCAGGGGGTGGTGTTCCGCTCCGACACCGACACCGAGGTGATCCCCCACCTGGTGGCCCGCCGGCTGGCCGAGCGCCGCGCCGCCGGTGACGTTCCCTCCCCGGCCCTGCTGCTGGAGGCGGTGCAGCAGGTGCTGCCGCTGCTCCATGGCGCCTATGCCCTGGCGGTGGTGTGGGCCGAAACCCCCGGCGCCCTGGTGGTGGCCCGCCGTCAGGCCCCGCTGCTGATCGGCCTGGGTGAGGGTGAATTCCTCTGCGCCAGCGACACCCCGGCCCTGGCCGGCTTCACCCGCACGATCCTGCCGCTCGAGGACGGCGAGACCGCCCTGCTCACTCCCCTGGGTATCGAGCTCTACGACAGCTCCAACGCCCGGGTGCAGCGCACCCCCAGCCTGCTCAGCGGCACCGAGCACGTGGCGGACAAGCGCAGCTTCCGCCACTTCATGCTCAAGGAGATCCACGAGCAGCCCGAAACCGCCGCGCTCTGGATCGCCCGCCATCTGCCCGAGCCCGAGGCTGCCCCCGGCACCCCCTCCCTGGTCGCGCTGCCCCTGGAGGAGAGCCTCTACCAGGGGGTCGAGCGGATCCAGATCCTGGCCTGCGGCACCAGTCGCCATGCGGCCCAGGTGGGGGCCTACCTGCTGGAGCAGCTGGCCGGCATTCCCACGGCGGTTCATTACGCCAGCGAATTCCGCTATGCCCCGCCTCCGCTGGCTCCCCACATGCTCACGATCGGCGTCACCCAGTCGGGCGAAACGGCCGACACCCTGGCGGCACTCCAGATGGAGCAGGAGCGGCGGGAACTGATCGCCGATCCGGCCTACGCCCCTCGCCTGCTCGGCATCACCAACCGGCCCGAGAGCTCCCTCGGCCGCCTGGTTCCCCACATCCTCGACATCGGCGCCGGCATCGAGGTGGGGGTGGCCGCCACCAAGACCTTCCTCGGCCAGCTGCTGGCCTTCTATGGCCTCGCCCTGGCCTTCGCGGAGCGGCGCGCCAGCCGCAGCCCGGCCCAGCTCCACGCCCTGGTGAGCGGCCTGCGGGCCCTGCCCAGCCAGCTGCAGGCCCTGGTGGAGGAGCACGACCGCCGCTGCGCCGAGCTGGCCCATCTGTTCGCCGACACCCAGGACGTGATCTTCCTGGGACGGGGGATCAACTTCCCGATCGCCCTCGAGGGGGCGCTCAAGCTCAAGGAGATCAGCTACATCCACGCCGAGGGCTATCCGGCGGGTGAGATGAAGCACGGTCCGATCGCCCTGCTCGATGCCCGGGTGCCGGTGGTCTCGATCGCCGTGCCCGGCACCGTGTTCGACAAGGTGCTCTCCAATGCGCAGGAGGCCAAGGCCCGCGACGCCCAGCTGATCGGCGTGGCGCCCCTCGGCCCCGATACCGAGCTCTTCGACGTGCTGCTGCCGGTGCCGGAGGTCGACGAACTGCTCAGCCCACTGCTGACGCTGATTCCGATGCAGTTGCTCAGCTACCACATCGCCGCCCACCGCGGCCTCGATGTGGATCAGCCCCGCAACCTCGCCAAGAGCGTGACCGTCGAGTGAGCGCCGCCCCCGCCCCGCATGTCTGAGCCCATGCGTCTGCTCGCCCTGCTGGCCGCCCTGCTGGCGCTGCTGGCCTTCTTCGCCGCCGGTGAACTCGCCCTGATCCGGTTGCGGCCCAGCCGGGTGCAGGTGCTGGCGGCCGGGGGCCATCCCGGCGCCCTGGCGATCGAGCGGTTGCAGCGGCGGCTGCGCCGGGCCCTGGTGGCCACCCAGCTGGGCGGCTGCCTGGCGCTGGTGGCCCTGGGCTGGGCCGGCCGGGGCCTGGCGGTGCGGCTCGATCCTGAGGCCAGCCGGATCTGGATCGATGGCCTGGTCTTCCTGGCGCTGGTGGGCCTGGCCACCGTGCTGGGCGGTGTGCTGCCGAAGGCCTGGGTGCTGCACCGGCCCGAATCCTCCGCCTTGCGTCTGGCGCCGCTGCTCGAATCGGTGAGCCGCACCCTGGCGCCTCTGCTTCTGGTGCTGGAGCGCCTGTCGGATGCGCTGCTGCGGCTGCTGGGCCTGCCGCGCAACTGGGATGCCCTGGTGCCGGCCCTGTCGGCCGGCGAGCTGGAGACCCTGATCGAATCCAACAGCGTCACCGGGCTGCTGCCGGACGAGCGCAACATCCTCGAGGGGGTGTTCTCCCTTCGCGACACTCAGGTGCGGGAGGTGATGGTGCCCCGTTCCGGCATGGTCACCCTGCCGCTGGACGTGTCCTTCGCCCAGATGATGGAGGCGGTGCACGCCACGGCCCATGCCCGCTTCCCAGTGATCGGCCAGTCGCTCGACGACGTGCGTGGCCTGCTCGACCTGCGCCGCCTGGCCGAGCCCATCGCCCGCGGCGAGCTCCACGGCGACACGCCGCTGGCCCCCTACATCAGTGCCGTGACCCGGGTGCAGGAGAGCCTCTCGCTGGCCGAGCTGCTGCCGCTGATCCGCGCCGGCCAGCCCCTGCTGGTGGTGGTCGACGAGCACGGCGGTACCGAGGGCCTGGTGACGGTGGCCGATCTCACCGGCGAGATCGTGGGCGAGGAGGAGTCGACCCAGGCGGCCGAGGACGATCTGCAGCAGCTGCAGGACGACACCTGGCTCGTGGCCGGCGACCTGGAGATCTTCGAGCTCAACCGCCAGCTCGCTCTGCAGCTGCCCGAGGCCGACGATCACCACACGCTGGCCGGTTTCCTGCTGGAACGCCTGCAGCACATCCCCGCGCCCGGCGAGAGCCTGCGCTGGAAAGGTCACCAGTTCGTGATCACGGCGATGGACGGGCCCCGCATCGAACGCGTGCAGATCACGCGCCGCGCCGCCGACTGAGCTCCGAGCCCCGCCGGATCGGCCCATCCCTGATAATGCCCGCAGTGGGAAGACGGGTGTTCACGTTGACGCGTGTTCAAGTGACGCGATGACCACCGATCCCATCACCCCGGTGAAGGTGGGGGTCATCGGCATCGGCAACATGGGTTGGCACCATGCCCGTGTGCTGAGCCTCCTGCGCGACGCCGAGCTGGTGGGGGTGGCCGATCCCGACCAGCGCCGCGGTGAGCTGGCGGTGGAGCAGTTCGGCTGCCGCTGGTTCCACGACTTCCACGAACTTCTGCCCCAGGTGGAGGCGGTGTGCATCGCGGTGCCCACCCTGCTGCACCACCGGGTGGGAATGGCCTGCCTCCAGGCCGGGGTGCACGTGCTGATTGAGAAGCCGATCGCCGCCAGCCAGGAGGAGGCCGGTGAGCTGATCCAGGCGGCCGAGGCCGCCGGCCGCCAGCTCCAGGTGGGGCACATCGAGCGCTTCAATCCCGCCTTCCGCGAACTGGTGAAGGTGGTGGCCAACGAGGAGGTGGTGGTGCTGGAGGCGCGTCGCCACAGCCCTCACGCCGACCGCGCCAACGACGTGTCGGTGGTGCTCGATCTGATGATCCACGACATCGACCTGGTGCTGGAGCTGGCCGGGGCGCCGGTGGTGCGGCTGGCGGCCGCCGGCGGGCGCAGCGCCGAGGGGCCGATCGACTACGTCAACGCCACGCTGGGCTTCGGCAACGGCGTGGTGGCCAGCCTCACGGCCAGCAAGATGGCCCACCGCAAGATCCGCAGCCTCAGCGCCCACTGCCGCGCCAGCCTGGTGGAAACCGATTTCCTCAACCGGCGCCTGCACGTCCACCGCCGCGCCCATGAGTGGGTGTCGGCCGACCACGGTGAGCTGCTCTATCGCAACGACGGCTTCATCGAGGAGGTGAGCACCACCTCGATCGAGCCGCTCTACGCCGAGCTGGAGCACTTCCTGCTCTGCCTGCGCGGGCGCGCGACCCCCGCGGTCGACGGCCAGCAGGCCTCCAGGGCCCTCGTGCTGGCCAACCTCATCGAGCTGGCGGTGGATCAGCCCTCGCTCTGCATGGCGCTCGACGCGCCGATCTGATCGCGGGCCGAGGGATCGGCCGAGCCGGTGGGTTCGCCCGATTCCGCCAGGTCGCGCAGGGCCAGCATCTGCCAGCGGCGGCAGACGGCCGGGGAGGAGGCGTAGAAGAGATCCCAGGCGGCGGCCTTGTGGCGGGGGTAGTCCTCGGTGGGCAGGGTCGGATGGGTCTGCTGCCAGCCCACCCGCACCGCGTGGCCGATCACCACGTCGAGGGCCAGGTAGTCGTCGAAGCGCACCTCCGGATTGGCCCCCACGAACGCCACCAGCGACAGCAGGGTTTCGGTGCAGAGCTGCCGGTACTCCGGCGCCTCGATCTTGCTGAGCAGATGGTCCACCAGGGCGGCGAAGTTGCGCTCGCCCGCGGTCTTCTCGGAGATCAGCGGCTCGCTCTCCAGCCGGTTGCGGCGTTCCAGCTTGTCGCCGATCACCAGGCCGCGGCAGTGGTGCAGCAGATCCCAGATGCCGGCGTAGAAGTCGCGCGGGACCCGCTGCAGGGCCCCGAGCCGCTGACGCTGCTGCATCCAGCCGCTGCCGCCGGGCAGTTCCTCGGCCGGCACCGGCACCTCCCAGCGCACCCGCCCGCTCAGGTGCAGCCGCTCCTTGCGGTGCAGCGCCTGGCGGGCATGCTCCACATCAGCCAGCACCGCCCGCAGGCGCCGCCGGATGGCATGGGGCGGCAGGTCGCACAGGGCCTCGAAGGCGTCGTCGGGGGTGAGGTCGCGCTCGGCCGCCAGCTCGCCGGTGAGCAGCAGCAGCAGCTGGCCCAGCTGGATCGTGAGGCTGCCGCTGAGCAGGGCCGGCTCCAGGCGGGCCAGTCCGTCGAGGGCGAGCAGCAGCTCCTGCTGCAGCATCCACTCGCGTCCATCCTCGCCGCTGAAGCGGCGGATCATGGTTCCGATCAGGGCGCTGCCCTGGGGCTCGCGGATCAGCGACTCGTGGGTGTAGTTGCGGCCCACCACCACCTGCTTCTGCCGCACCAGCAGATCGGTGAGGGCATCCTCCAGCTGGGGGTGAACCAGCTGCATGACCCCGGCGCAGCGGCGCACCACGTTCCAGTCGGCCTCAGCCAGGCCGCGGCGGTAGATCTCCTCCACCAGGGCCCGCAGCTTCACCGGACCGCTGCTGGAGGGGCCCTGCAGGATCGCCCCCGGACCAAGGCGGCGCACCAGCTGCTCGAGCACCTCGGCCTGCTCCTGCAGCGAGGTGCTGCGCCACAGCCGTTCGGCCAGGTCCGGGATCGGGATGTCCTCCAGTTCCTGTTCCTGCTGGATCGTGAGCGGCTGCTGGCTGGTGCTGCTCTGCAGCACCGGCACGACGGCCACCGCCGCCGCTGCCGATCCGGCGGCCCGCGCCGGCAGGTCGACCCAGCAGGCGCGATCCGCCAGCGCCTCCAGCCGCTCGAGCCGCACCGTCACCCCTTCCACCTGGCCCTGGCCGAGCGTGCGGCCCAGCCGCAGGATCGCCTCGGGATCGCGCTGGAACGGCCCCGCCGCGATCGGGATCACCAGCAACGGCTGGCCCGGCCCCCGCCAGTGGCGCTGGAGCAGCCGCAGCTCGCTCACCACGGTGTCGGCCAGCTGCTCGGGGTCGTCGGCCAGGTAGAAGGTGCCCTCCTCGAGCACCGCCGGCAGGAAGGCCACGGTCTCGCAGCCCTGTTCGGCCGGGCAGCGGTAGAGGCGGGCCGTGGCCATGGTCTCCATCCGCACCGGTGGATGGCCGCTCAGCCCCAGCCGTTCGTTGGCGCCCATCTGCGCCATCCGCCCCGCCAGCTCCTTCGAGCTGGCCACCCGCACCGTGCCGTCGTCGGGGCTGACCGGCAGGCCGGCGGCCTCCAGGCCCGCCGCGATCTCGGCGGACGTCGGCGCCAGGGCCACCAGCACCTCCTCGGCTCCGAGCGGGGCGGGCAGGCGCCGGCCGCTGGGGTCGATGTCCTCGGGCAGGAGCAGGCCATGCAGCAGCAGATCACCCAGCCAGGTGAGGCTCTGGGTCCAGAGCAGCGGCACGTTCGCATTGGCGATGCGCGCCTGGCTGCCGGGCTGGCGCCGTTCCGCCGCGATCGCCTCCTCCGGCACCAGGTAGAGCTCCGGCAGCAGGGGCACCCCGTCCACCATCAGGCTCACCGCCTCCAGGCGGCGGCGCCAGCACCAGGCCTCCGGCCAGCGCCGTTCGCAGCAGGCCGTCACCAGTTCGTAGGCCAGGAACAGGGGCCATTCGCATTCGATCCCCTCGAACTGGGCCAGTTCCTCGCGCTCGTAGTGCAGGCGGGTGTGGTCCTCCACCAGGGTCTGGTGGCCGTCGCGGCGGAAGCGCTTGTAGCCGTAGGCGCCGCCCAGGTCCTGGCGGATGCGGGCCCGGGTGCGCTCCACCAGCTGGGGATTCTCCACCGCCCAGGCCGGATAGCCGATCACGGAGAGGCAGGCGCTGTCGACCTCCTTGCTGGCTGATTCGCGCGGCAGCAGGGCCTGGAGGGCGCGGCGGAGACGCACGATCGCGTCGTGCGGGATGTGCAGGCGGCAGCGGCCGTCGCCATGGGGACCGTAGAGATCGAGACCTTCGAGCGATTCGAGGGCCGCCTTCACCAGGCCGATCGAGCTGGCGTTGCGTTCGGGTTCGCCGTGGTTGCCCTTGTCCCCCCGCTCCCAGATGCCGTAGTCGGCCACCCGGTAGGCCCGTGCCACGTAGTAGACGAGGTTCTGCACGAAGTCGCATTCATGGCGGCTCTGCACCACCACCAGCCCGGCCCGGGTGAGCTGGGCGAGCTGCAGAAGGTAGAGGGCGGTGGCGTCGAGCTGCAGGTGCCCCCAGCCGTCGTCCTGCACCACCGGCTCTCCGGTGGCGGTGTGGAACTTGGCGTGGATGGCATCGAGCCGTTGGAGGCTGTGCTTGAAGCGCTCCACCTTGGCGGCCTGGCGCAGCATCGCGGCCAGCAGGCCGCGCATCAGCTGCAGCACCCGCTGCTCCAGTTCGAAGACACGGGTGCTGGGCCCGTTCAGCCGCCGGTGCGCCAGCGCCAGACCCCAGACGCACTGAATCGAGTAGACACCGTCGCGAACCCAGGCGTCGCCGTAGTTGCCGTGCACCGTATGGGCCGTGCTGGCCGGCAGCAGGCCGCTGATCGGGTGCTGCCGGGTGAGCACCACCCGCTCGATCTGGTCGTCGAGCCGCCACAGCAGCGCCAGGGCCTCCTCCTCGGAGAGCTGGCACGGCCCCTGCCGTTCCGCTCCGGCCCCGTCGTGCAGCCGTCCCGCCGCCACAGCGGCCTCCGGCTGCCGCCGCGCACCGAGTCTGCTCTCGCGGCTCCAGCCTTCGCTCATTCCCGTTCCGATCGCGGCATGGCCTGGGTCCCGTCGCCGATCGCGTCGGTACTCTCCGTAGATTCTCTCCTGCGGCTCCACGGGCCCTTGGCAGCGATGGTGACGGAATCAACCGCCCCCAGCGGCCTGCGCTCCTCGGTGCTGGGGCTGCCGGTGAATGTCTGCCCCGACATCCTCGCCGCGGCGATCGCCCTGCAGGCCCGTGGCGGCGGCCAGATCGTCACCCTCAATGCCGAGATGACGATGGCGGCCCGCCAGGACCCTGCCCTGGCCGCCGTGATCCGCGATGCCGATCTGGTGATTCCAGACGGGGCCGGGGTGGTGTGGGCCCTCGGTCTCCAGGGCCACCGGGTGCGGCGCACGCCGGGCATCGAGCTGGCCGAGCGGCTGCTGGAGCAGGCGGCCGCCCGGCACTGGCGGGTGGCGCTGGTGGGTGCCAGCCCGCAGGTGATGGAGGTGCTGCTGGAACGGCTGCGGCGGCGGTTGCCCGAGCTGAACCCGGTGTTCACCGCCCATGGCTATCAGGCGGCGGAAAGCTGGCCAGGCCTGGAGGCGGAGCTGCTGGCCGCCCGCCCCGATCTGGTGCTCGCCGCCCTGGGGGTGCCGCGGCAGGAAACCTGGATCCAGCGCCTCCACCGCGGCCATGGCGGGGTGTGGATTGGGGTGGGCGGCAGCTTCGACGTCTGGGCCGGCACGAAAAAAAGGGCCCCCGCCTGGATGAGGGCCCTGCAGATCGAATGGCTGTTCCGCCTGGTGCAGGAGCCAGCCCGCTGGCGGCGGATGCTGGCTCTGCCGGCCTTCGCCTGGACGGTGCTGCGGGAACGTGCCGGCCGCTGAGGGTTCAGCGGAAACCCACCGAGGCCTGCCACACGAAGGCCAGCAGCAGGAAAAACAGGGGAATGATCGGCAGGATGTCGACCAGGGGGCCGAAAGCCTGGTAGGCCTCGGGCAGCTGGGCCAGGGCGGTGGCGGAGGTGCCGGCGGTGAGCAGCGCGAGGACGGCCATCCCGGGGGATCACGACTGGGAATGGGCTGGACGCTACCACGTGTGGGCGGCCGGGGATCCCGGCTCCCAGGGAGCGAAATCCTCTGAAAAACAGCCGTCGCGGATGGCGTTCGCCATCGCGTCGGTGAAGCGGATCAGCTGGGTGAGGTTGTGGAGGCTGAGCAGGGTGCGGCCCAGCATCTCTTCGCTGCGGATCAGATGATGCAGGTAGGCCCGGCTGTGGCCGCCGCAGGCCGGACAGGGGCAGCTGGGATCGAGCGGGGTGTGGTCGTGGCGGAAGCGGGCGTTGCGCAGGTTCCAGCGCTCGCCCCCCACCAGGGCGGTGCCGTGGCGCCCGAGTCGGGTGGGCAGCACGCAGTCGAACAGATCGATCCCCTGGGCCACCGCGATCGCCATCTCCCGCAGGCTGCCCACCCCCATCAGGTAACGGGGCCGGTCCTCCGGCAGCAGCGGGCTCACCTGGCGCACAATGGCGTGCATCGCCTCCACCGGCTCCCCCACGCTGACGCCGCCGATCGCGATCCCCGGCAGGTCGTGGGCGGCCACGGCCCGGGCCGATTCGGCCCTCAGTCGCGGGAAGGTGCCCCCCTGCACGATGCCGAACAGGGCCTGATCGGGCCGCCGGTGCACCGCCCGGCAGCGCTCCAGCCAGGCGTGGGTGCGCCGGTTCGCCTCCGCCACGTCGTTTTCGCTGGCCGGGTAGGGCGGGCACTGGTCGAAGGCCATGGCCACGTCGGCTCCCAGGGCCATCTGGATCTCCATCGACCGCTCCGGCGTGAGCGTGATCCGCGCCCCGTCGCGGGGGGAGCGGAAGGTGACGCCCTGGTCGTCGATGCGATTGATGGCCCCGAGGCTGAACACCTGGAAGCCGCCCGAATCGGTGAGCAGCGACCCGCTCCAGCCCATGAAGCGGTGCAGGCCGCCGGCCTCGGCCACCACCGCCTCGCCCGGCTGCAGATGCAGGTGATAGGTGTTGGCGAGCACCATCCGGGCCCCGGTGGCCGCCAGCTGGGCCGGCGTCACCCCCTTCACGGTCGCCAGGGTACCGACCGGCATGAAGCGGGGGGTGTCCACGCTGCCGTGGGGGGTGTGGAAGCGGCCGCAGCGGGCCCGGGTGCGGCCGCAGTGGGCGGTGAGCTCGAAGTGGAAGGGGGCGGCTCCGGCGGCGGAGCGGGTCACGGCGGCGTGGCGTCAGGGGAACGAACCTAGGTGGATCACCTGGCCGGCCCCCTCCGTGTCCCCGACCCGAACCGTTTCCGAGGACGTGAAGGCTCCGGGCCGTCCGCCCGCGGCGCCAGCCTGGCTGCGGGATCTGGCCGGGGCCTGGATTTTCTATTCGGTGCTGCCGGCCTGGCCCCGGCCGCGGCCCCGCTTCGAGCGGATCGCCCGCTTCGCCCCCTGGATCGGCGCGGTACTGGCGGCGTTGCAGGGTCTGCTCTGGCTCGTCGGCGATGGCCGCCTGCCGGTGGGGGCTCAGGTGGCGCTGGTGCTGGCCCTGGGGCTCTGGCTCACCGGCGGGATCCACACCGACGGGGTGATGGACACCGCCGATGGGCTGGCGGCCGGCGAGCGGGCCCTCGAGGCCATGGACGACAGCCGGGTGGGGGCGAGCGGTGTGCAGGCCCTGGTGCTGCTGCTGCTGCTGCGCGCAGCGGCCCTGCTCACCCTGGCGGAGCGGACCGCCGCGCCGCTGGTGGCTGTGGCCCTCGTGTGGGCCGCGGTGTGGGGGCGCCTGGCGCCGCTGGTGGCGATGGAGGGGTTCGCCTACCTGCGTCCGGAGGGCAGCGCCGGATTTCACCGGGCCCACTGGCGGGGGTTGGGGCGGGAACTGCGGCCGTCCCTGCCGCTGCTGGTGGGGCTGACCCTGCTCTCCGCCGGGCTGGGAGCGTCGTGGCAGGGGTGGCTCGGCCTGATCCCGGGCCTGCTGGTTCCGTTCTGGCTCGGCCGGCGCCTCGGCGGTCACAGCGGCGACAGCTACGGCGCCTGCGTGGAGTGGAGCGACACGCTCAGCCTTGGCCTGCTGGCGCTGGCCGCGGGGATCTAGGTGTCCGGCGGCAGCTGCAGCCTGAAGGCGTTGCCGGAAGGCGGCAGGGCCGGATCGATCGCGGAGGGTGGGACCACCAGCCGGAGGTCGCCGCCCAGGGCCCTGGCCAATTCCCGGGCCAGGGCCAGGCCGATGCCGGTGCCGGCCTTCCCCAGTGCACGCTCACCCCGCACCCCCCGCTGGAAGATCGCCTCGCGCTCGCTGGCGGCGATCGCCGCTCCCCCGTCCCAGACGCTGATCTGGGGGCCGTCCGGCGTCGAGCGCCAGTGCAGCCCCACCGGTGATCCTTCGGGGCTGTAGCGGAAGGCGTTATCCAGCAGGTTGGCCAGGATCTCGGCCACGGCGGCGCTGTTGCCTTGCCAGGGCGGCAGGGTGCCCGGGCCGTGCCAGGGCCGGCCCTGGAGGGTGGCGGTGGCCTTCGCCCGCTGCAGGAGCGGTTCGAGCCGCTCCTGCAGCGGGCGGGCCTCGCCGTCGCCGAAGGCGGGGGGCAGCAGCAGCGGCGCGGGCTCGGCCCGGGCCGGCGCGATCGTCTCCGGCGCCCCGAGGTCGTCGATCACCTCCAGATAGCGGTTGAGCTGCCGCTCCTCCGTCAGTAGCCCCTCCACCAGTGCCCGGTTCTCCGGATCGTTCTCGAGCCGCCGCTTCAGCAGCTGGGCGAAGGTGCGCAGGGCGGCGAGCGGATTGCGAAGCTGGTGGAGCAGCACCCGCAGCTGCACCTGTTGCCGCTCCAGCTCGGCCTCAAGCTGCTGCTGTTCCAGATCGAGACAGAGCGCTTCGGTGAGGCAATGGGCCACCGCCTGGAGTCGCGGCATCAGTGCGGCGGGCCAGGGCAGGGCCGCCGTTTCCACACGCAGCGCCCCCAGCAGCAGCTGGTTGCGGCGCAGGGGCAGCCAGCGGCGCTGGTCGCTCGGCAGCTGAAGGCTGGGATCCTCGTCGACGGCCGGCAGATGGAGCTCGCTGCGGGGCCACTGGCCCACCGGCATCAGGCCGGGCTTGCCATCGGTGCCTGGCAGGGCCAGGTAGACCACCAGTGACCGGAGGTCAGGACGGTCGCAGAACTGGTCGAGCTGGTGGCGCAGCAGGGCCTGGAAGCGGGGCGAAACCCGCAGCGGCGACTGAGCGGCGGCGTCGGTGGCGGAATTTCCGGAGACCGTGTTCGAAATCGGGGAATTCGGCTTAAAATTTACGTATCGACCAATACTTCGCAGTCCGGGAGCGGACAGCCAGGCGGAGTGGCGGCGGCGTCGGTTGCACTTTCGTTGCATCCGAGGCTACAGCAGAGGCTGATGCGTCCCTCTCTGTTCGATGTCCGGCTCCGGCCGGACATCGCTCTGTCGTCTCACTGGCAGCCGCGTGGTCGTCTGGAAGCAGACGCCACGGCCCACCCCTCCCGGTCGAAAGACGTTTGGACGTTGGCCGCCGCTCCTCCGGGAGCGGGGTCGCCGGGGCCGGCCGTCCGCTGCCAGCCCGCCTCCACCCCCCATCCCCTCGAACTCCCCTTCGGGAGTGGTTCCATGTCCAAGAAGCGCAAGCGGATCAGCCGCCGTCGTCTCGCCGGTCAGCGCGTGCTCGCCCACGTGCCCACCCACAACCTCGAAACCGGCAACCACAAGCCCGTCACCGCAGCGCGTCGCTACATCGCCGAATCCGGCCTGATGGCTCCCGCCCTGCTGAACGTGCGCCGCAACGAGCACACCACCGACCGCTTCTTCTGGGGCGAGAAGGGTCTCTTCAGTGCCCAGTACGCCGAAGAGAATCATTTTCTCTTCCCTTCCCTGCGTCAGATCGTCGACGACATCGGTGAGGACACCCTCTTCGCCGGGCTGGAATCGATGGCGGCCGACGACTGGGAGGAGATGGAGGAGTACGAGTACGCCTTCGTCTGAGGCTTCACTCCCCCTCCCCGGGCGACCGATCGGCAGCCCCGGTGGATCCGCCCGATCCACCGGGGCTTTCCCAGTGCCGCTGCAGGAAGGCCCGCAGGGCCGGGAACAGCGCCGGATCGATCGCGTGGCCGCCGCTGAACCCCAGCAGTTCGGCCCGGCCGCCGGCCGCTTCCAGCCTGCGCTGCACCTCCTCGCTGGCCGCGTAGGGCACCACAGGGTCCTGGCGGCCGTGGGTGAGCAGCACCGGCGGCAGGGGAGGCCGCGGCGTCCAGTCGGGATGGGGGTAGCCGCTGCAGGCGATCAGCCCGGCGATCGGCAGGGCGCTGGCCACGTCCAGCGCCATGGCCGCGCCCTGGGAGAACCCCAGCACCGCCGTGCGCTGCAGCGGCACCTCGCTGCCCAGTTCTTCCAGCCGGCCCCGCAGCGCCCGCCGAGCCGTGGGCAGATCCGGCCACTGCGGCTGCTGCAGGTCGTACCACTGGCGCCCCACGCCGTAGGGGTGGGGGTCCGGCGCCCGCAGGGCCACCAGCGCGGTGCCGGGGCCGCTCAGTTCCTGGCCCAGATCCAGCAGGTCGTCCGCATCGGCGCCCCAGCCGTGCAGCAGCACCAGCCGGTGGTCCGCGTCGGCCGGACCGAGGCTCAGCAGGTCATCGGGCATGGGCGTCAGGGGCAGGGAACGGGTCGGTGTAGGGGGCCGGATGGCTGCGTAGGTTGTGGCGGTCGAGCCTTCCCGATCGCATGGCGCCCACCGCCCTCCTGAGTGTGTCGGACAAGGCGGGCGTCGTGGCCCTGGCGGAGGCGCTCCACCATCGCCACGGGTTCGTCCTGCTCTCCAGCGGCGGCACCGCCGCCACCCTGTCGGCCGCCGGCCTGCCGGTCACGCGGGTGGCCGACCACACCGGCGCACCCGAGATCCTCGGCGGCCGGGTCAAGACGCTCCATCCCCGCATTCATGGCGGCATCCTGGCCCGCCGCGACGATCCGGCCCACCGCGCCGATCTGGAGGACCAGGCCATCACCCCGATCGATGTGGTGGTGGTGAACCTCTATCCCTTCCGCGAGACGGTGGCCGATCCGGCGGTGTCCTGGGAGACCGCCGTCGAGACGATCGACATCGGCGGTCCCGCCATGGTGCGGGCCGCCGCCAAGAACCACGCCCACGTGGCCGTGCTCACCCGCCCCGACCAGTACGCCGGCTTCCTCGAGGCCCTCGCCGCCGGCGGCGTCGATGAGGGGCTGCGTCGTGCCCTGGCCCTGGAGGCCTTCCGCCACACCGCCGCCTACGACGGAGCCATCGCGGCATGGCTGGCGGAGCGCCAGGCCGAGCCGGCGCAGCCGGCCGAGTCCCAGTCTCCGCTGCGGCTGGAGCTTCCCCTGCGCCAGACCCTGCGCTACGGCGAGAACCCTCACCAGCCGGCCCACTGGTACTCCGAGCCCGGTGCCGGCTGGGATGGCGCCGAACAGCTCCAGGGCAAGGAGCTGAGCTACAACAACCTCCTCGATCTGGAGGCCGCCCTGGCCACCGTGCGCGAGTTCGGCTATGGCACGGCCGGCACCGTGCAGCCCGCGGCCGTGGTCGTGAAGCACACCAACCCCTGCGGCGTCGCGGTCGGTGTGGATGGGGCCGAGGCCCTGCGCCGTGCCCTCGATGCCGACCCTGTCTCGGCCTTCGGCGGCATCGTGGCCCTCAACACCCCGGTTGACGGGGCCATGGCCGAGGCCCTCACCGGTCTGTTCCTCGAATGCGTGGTGGCGCCGGGCTATGCGGCCGAGGCCCGTGAGCAGCTGGCGGCCAAGGCCAACCTGCGGGTGCTCGAGCTGGCCTCCGGGGCGATCGGGCGGGCCGGCCGTCTCCAGCTGCGCAGCGTGCTGGGCGGGGTGCTGGCCCAGGATGGCGACGACGAGCCGGTGTCGGAGGAAGGCTGGGAGGTGGTGAGCGGCCGGCCGCCCACGGCCGCCGAACACGACGACCTCCGTTTCGCCTGGCGGCTGGTACGGCACGTGCGCTCCAATGCGATCGTGGTCGCGCGCGACGGGGTCAGCCTGGGCATCGGCGCCGGCCAGATGAACCGGGTGGGCTCGGCCCGGCTGGCGCTGGAGGCGGCCGGGGATCGCGCCCGCGGCGCCGTGCTCGCCAGCGATGGCTTCTTCCCCTTCGACGACACGGTGCGGCTGGCCGCCGGGCATGGGATCACGGCGGTGATCCAGCCCGGTGGCAGCGTGCGTGACGCCGATTCGATCCGCGCCTGCGACGAACTCGGCCTGGCGATGGTGCGCACCGGGCGGCGGCACTTCCTCCACTGAACACCGCCGGGGCGAGCGGCAGTTGTAGCTTCGCTGCCATTGCCCTGCCGCCCTCCCGATGCCGGAATCCCTCGCCTTCGGTCTGAACTTCCTGCATCCGTTGCTGATGTGGGCGTTGCTCGCCCTCTCCGGCTATGCCCTGTTCCTGGGGATCAAGGCCAAGAAGACCCGCACCGCCGACGCCGAGACGCGCAAGCAGCTGATCAAGGGTCGTTTCGCCCTGCGCCACTTCCAGTCGGGCAGCCTGGTGCTCGCCGTGATGGTGCTGGGCACCTTCGGCGGCATGGCCGTCACCTACCTCAACAACGGCAAGCTGTTCGTGGGTCCTCACCTGCTGGTGGGAATCGTGATGGTGTCCCTGCTGGCGGTGGCTGCCTCGCTCTCTCCCCTGATGCAGCAGGGAAACCTGATCGCCCGCAAGGCGCACGTGGGCCTCAACATGACCGTGATGACGCTCTTCCTCTGGCAGGCCGTCACCGGTATGCAGATCGTCAACAAGATCTGGACCAGCCGCTGAGTGCGGCTCGGTTCAGACCCGGTTCAGAAGGGAGCGTGCCGCCGCGGCGGGCAGGGCAGATCGTGGGTGCCGTGGAAGTCTTCCTGCACCTTCCAGGTGAGTTTGCGGGAGATCTGCCGCACGATCTGGCGCAGCAGGTGATCACCGCTCGACTGGACCAGCCCTTCCGGCAGCAGCCCGATCACCGCGGGTAGCCGGATCCACACGCTCAGATCCAGCTCCCAGCGCACCAGCGTGACCGTGCCCTGCCCATCAGCTCCGTCACTGGGCTCCTCCAGCTGGAGGGAGGCGTTGAACTCCACGTCGTAGATCTCCTGGAGCCCACCGTCGCCGGCGGCCAGGGGCACGGTCACGATCCGATACACCCCTTCGCTCTGGGGGAGGAGTTCCAGACCGATGGTGGGCTCCACTTCGAAGCCGAAGTTGCCGAACCGCCCGAGGGTCAGCACGTAGCCGTTGCGCCCGAGCGGAAGCACCTGCATCGGGGCTGCGCAGCGGCGGAACCAGCCGTCGTGATGGTCGAGATAGCGTGCCACCGCCAGCCGTTCGGAGCACATCTCCATCACGTCGGCGAAGTGGCTGCCGTAGCAGCGCACCCGCGGATCGTCGGCATGGCGGAGCAGGCCGGCGGCGGCGGGGGGCTTGCCGGAGAGGAGTCCCTCGTGGCGGGTCGCTCCGGTGGTGAGACGGGGCAGGGCGCTGGTCAACAGACTGGGGTCTCCTCGAAGCCCGGAATTGGGCTGGACGCTCCGGCCACGGATGGCCGGAAAGGATCACTCAATGTAACGGCGCCCATCGGGCCGCTTCGCAGCCGATGTGACAGCGGTCCTCCCGCTGCCTCAGCCGTCGCTGAGGTCCATCAGCCTCTGGATCACGTCCTCCACGACCCGGTCGGGGGTGGAGGCACCCGAGGTGATGCCCACCCGCAGCGGCCCGGCGGGCAGAAACGGCTCCACCTCCTCCAGTTCGCCCCCCAGGGGCTTGTGGGCGATGCGGTTGCCCGGGCCGATCCGCTCGGGCGTGTCGATGTGGAAGGAGCGGATGCCGCGGCTCACCGCGATCTCCTGGAGGTGGGTGGTGTTGGAGGAGTTGTACCCCCCGATCACCACCATCAGGTCGAGGGGCTCATCCACCAGGGAGAACATGGCATCCTGCCGTTCCTGGGTGGCGTCGCAGATGGTGTTGAAGGCCAGGAAGTGCTCGTTCAGCTGGGTGGGGCCGTAGCGCTGCAGCATCGTGCGCTCGAACATCCGGCCGATCTCCTCGGTTTCGCTCTTGAGCATGGTGGTCTGGTTGGCCACACCCACCCGCACCAGATCCCGGTCGGGATCGAAGCCGGGGGAGCAGGCCCGGGCGAAGCGGGCGATGAAGGCGTCCCGGTCGCCCTGCCCCAGGATGTAGTCGCAGACCATCTGGGCTTCCACCAGATCCAGCACCACCAGATAGGTGCCCGCGAAGGAGCTGGTGGCCAGGGTCTCCTCGTGCTTCACCTTGCCGTGAATGATCGAGGTGAAGGCGTGCTTCTTGTGCTTCTCCACGGTGTTCCACACCTTCGACACCCAGGGGCAGGTGGTGTCGACGATGTGGCAGCCCCGTTCGCTGAGCAGCTGCATCTCCTGCACGGTGGCGCCGAAGGCGGGCAGGATCACCACGTCGCCGCTGGCCACTTCCGAGAAGTCCTTCACCCCTTCATCCACCCGGATGAACCGCACGTCCATGTCGCGCAGGTGGGCGTTCACCGAGGGGTTGTGGATGATCTCGTTGGTGATCCAGATCCGCTCGGTGGGGTAGTGGCGGCGGGTTTCGTAGGCCATCGCCACCGCCCGTTCCACCCCCCAGCAGAAGCCGAAGGCCTCGGCCAGCCGCACCGTGAGGCGGCCGTGCCGCAGCTCGTAGCCGTTCTCGCGGATGGTGGCGACCAGGGCGCTCTGGTAGGCCTGCTCCAGGCTGCCCGCCACCTCGTCGGCCCGGCCGAAGCCGCGGCGGTTGTAGCGCTCCGAATGGTGCAGCGACCGTTTGAAGGCCCGGGTGTCCATGGCGTCGCCGCAGTGCTGGGCTGACTCTATGGGTGGGAGCCGCGGGTCTGACGAAAAAAGACCCCCGGCCATCGCCGGGGGTCAAGGGAAGCGGTGTTCCCGCCATGGCGGGAAGCCACGCTGATGGAGGTCAGTTGGTGGTGGAGGCGAAGTCGGGATAGGCCTCCATGCCGTGCTCGCCGATGTCGAGACCTTCGATCTCCTCCGCTTCGGTGACACGGATGCCGCCGAAGAGGGAGCCGATGATCGACCAGGCGATCCAGCAGGTGACGATCGCGAAGATCGCGTAGGCCACGATGCCCAGGATCTGGAGCCCGAGCTGGCCGAAGCCGTGGCCGGTGAGCAGGCCCTTGTCCATGTTGAAGAGGCCCACGGCCAGGGTGCCCCAGATGCCGCAGGTGCCGTGCACCGACCAGGCGCCCACCGGATCGTCGATGCCGAGGCCGTCGACGATGCTCACCGAGAACACCACCAGCACCCCGGCGATGAAGCCCACCACCCAGGCCGCGGGCATCGAGAAGCCGTCACAGCCGGCCGTGATGCCCACCAGGCCGGCCAGAATGCCGTTGATGGTCATGGTGAGGTCGGGCTTGCCGGAGGTCATCTGCGACACGATCGTGCCGGCGATGCCACCGCCGGCGGCCCCCAGGGTGGTGGTGACGGCGATGTAGGGAACGGCCTCGGTCATCGCCAGCACCGAGCCCGGGTTGAAGCCGTACCAGCCGAGCCAGAGGATCAGGCAGCCCAGGGTGGCAATCGCCAGATTGTGGCCAGGAATCGCGTTGACCTTGCCGTCGGTGAACTTGCCGATGCGGGGGCCGAGCAGCATGGCGCCCACCAAGCCGGCCCAGGCGCCCACGGAGTGCACCAGAGTGGAGCCGGCGAAGTCGATGAAGCCGGCCTTGTCGAGCCAGCCGTTGCCCACGTTCCACTTCCAGGAACCGGCGATCGGATAGATGAACGCCACCAGCACCAGCGAGAAGATCACGAACTCGCCGAACTTGATGCGCTCCGCCACCAGGCCCGACACGATCGTGGCGGAGGTGCCGGCGAAGGCCACCTGGAAGAGGAAGTCCACGGACGGCACCAGCAGGCCGTCCTTCACCATGTCGGGGGTGACGGTGGGATCGAAGAAGAGGCCGAGCGGACCGCCCTTGCCGTAGAAGAGCCAGCCGGGGATCACCGCTGAGCCGTACATCATCGAATAGCCGATCACCCAGTAGGCGGTGGCGGCGAGGGCGAAGACGATCAGGTTCTTGGCCAGGATGTTGACGGCGTTCTTCTGGCGGCAGAGGCCGGCTTCCACCATGGCGAAGCCGGCGTTCATGAAGATCACCAGCATGGCGGCGATCGTCAGCCAGAGATTGTTGATCAGGAACGCGGGCGTGAGCTCAGGCAGCTCGGCGGCATGGGCCGAGAGGTTGAAGATCCCCAGGCCGAACAGCGCCACCGGGACGCAGGCGAGCCAGGTGAGGGTGCGGGGATTGGACAGCCCACGGACACTGCCGAGCAGCAGTCCGGGGGCCTCGAGCAGACTGGCCTCCTGCAGTCGCCGAGGCCGGCGGCGGCGGAGGGGGGGTGATGCAACTGTCATGGAGCGGAACGTCGCTGAGGGCTGCAGTGGGGATGGATCACGCTGAGAAGCGTTCCTTCAGCGGCAAAAGTGCACGCTGGAGAGCCTTTTCCCGGTTGCAACCGATACGGAATCTCCGATCCGTTCACTCTGATCACCGTTACCTTTCCTGCTCGCGGGGTTCCACGGGGGTCACGCCCAGCCAGTGCACTCCATCCACAGTGAAGCGATACCGGCACGGCAGCACCTCCACGCCGGCGCTCAGGGCCTGGCGGAAGAGCTCCCCGTAGCGGGGATCGGCACTGTCCCCCGGAGCGAACCGCACCACATCCTCCCGGCTGAGGCACGGCACCAGCAGGGCCCGCGCCGCCGGCAGCAGCGCCACCAGCTCCTCCAGGTGCTTCTGCCCCCGTTCGGTCACCGTGTCGGGGAACAGGGCCAGCTCCCCACGGCTCCAGGTGGTGTTCTTCACCTCCACGTAGATGGGCCTCGGATCGGCAGCCGTCGCCGCCGGGGTCAGCAGCAGATCGATGCGGCTGCGGCGGCCTGCCCCATAGGGAACCTCGGGGCGGATCCCGTCCACCGGCCCCAGCCAAGGCTCCAGGCAGCCGGCCTCGATCGTGGCTCTGACCAGCTTGTTGGGCAGGGCCGTGTTCACCCCCACCCAGCACGGCTCGCCGTCGGCCCCGGGCACCAGGGCCTGCTCCCAGGTCCAGGCAAGCTTGCGGTCGGGCCGGGGATCGTGCCGCAGCCGCACCCGCCCGCCAGGAAGGAGCACCCCCGTCATCGGACCGGTGTTGGGGCAGTGGGCCGTCACCAGTCGGCCGTCATCGAGCTCCACGTCCGCGAGGAAGCGCTTGTAGCGGCGCCGCAGAATCCCCTCCACCAGCGGCTCGAAGCGAAGGATCGGCACGGGCTGCGGCACGGGGCCGGCGGGTGGAGGCTGCGGAGAGAACGGTGCCATGGGGTGCGCGGCGGCCGCGAGGCGCGGCATGGCGCCCATGGTGCCGGCTGGCGCGGTGGAGAATCGCCCGATCGATGGGGCCCACGGCCTGAGCGGATGGCGAAGTCCCTGAGGCGCATTGCCCTGATCGTGGCCGTGGCCACCGCGCTCAGCAAGCTCGCAGGCCTGCTGCGCCAGCAGGTGATCGCCGCTGCCTTCGGCGTCGGTGCCGCCTACGACGCCTACAACTACGCCTACGTGCTGCCGGGCTTCCTGCTGATCCTGCTGGGTGGGATCAACGGCCCGTTCCATAGCGCGATGGTCAGTGTGCTGGCACGCCGCGACCGTCAGGAGGGCGCCTACGTGCTGGCGGCGATCAACACCCTGGTGGGTGCCGTGCTGATCGTGGTCACCCTGCTGCTGATCGTGGCGGCCGACCCGCTGATCACCCTGGTGGGTCCGGCGCTCGGACCGGAACGCCATGCGATCGCCGTGCTGCAGCTCCGCTGGATGGCGCCGATGGCCCTGTTCGCCGGCCTGATCGGCCTCGGCTTCGGAGCCCTCAACGCGGCCGATGAGTTCTGGCTGCCGTCGGTGAGCCCGCTGCTCTCCAGTGTGGCGGTGATCGCCGGTCTGGGGATTCTCTGGTGGCAGCTGGGTCCGGCCGTCGGTGCGCCCGATCAGGCGCTGCTGGGGGGCGTGGTGCTGGCCGCCAGCACCACCCTCGGAGCGGTGCTGCAGTGGCTGATCCAGCTGCCGGCCCTGGCACGCCAGGGTCTGCAGAAGCTCTCCCTGATCTGGGACTGGCGTCACCCGGGCGTGCGCGAGGTGCTCCACGTGATGGCGCCGGCCACCCTCTCCTCGGGGATGCTCCAGATCAACGTGTTCGTGGATCTGTTCTTCGCCTCGGGGATCGTCGGGGCGGCCGCGGGGCTGGGCTACGCCAACCTGCTGGTGCAGACCCCCCTGGGTCTGCTCTCCAATGCCCTGCTGGTGCCGCTGCTGCCGGTGTTCGCCCGCCTCACGGCACCGGCCGACCGGCCCGCCCTGATCGCCCGCATCCGCCAGGGCCTGATGCTCTCCACCGCCAGCATGCTGCCACTCGGGGCCCTGCTGATCGCCCTGGCCGCGCCGATCGTGGCGCTGGTGTACGAGCGGGGGGCGTTCGACGCGGCCGCAGGTCGCCTGGTGGCCGGCCTGCTGATGGCCTACGGCGTGGGCATGCCCGCCTACCTGGGCCGCGACGTGCTGGTGCGGGTGTTCTATGCCCTTGGCGACGGCACCACCCCCTTCCGCTGGTCGATCGCGGGCATCGGCATGAACGTGATCTTCGACTGGCTGCTGGTGGGCGGCCCCACCCCCTGGGGCGAGCGGCTGCCGGCGCTCAATTTCGGGGCCCCCGGCCTGGTGCTGGCCACGGTGGCGGTGAACCTGATCACCAGCGTGGGGCTGCTGCTGGCGTTGCAGGGGCGGCTGGGCGGCCTGCCGCTGCGGGTCTGGGCCCGTGACAGCGTCCTGCTGCTGCTGGCCGCCACGGCCGGGGGGCTGGCGGCCTGGGCTCTGGCCACTCGCGTGGCCTGGCCCGCCGGGCTGGCGGGTCTGCTGCTGCAGTGCAGCCTGGGCGGCGGGCTGGGGCTGGGGCTCTACGGGGTGCTGGCCGGTTGGGCGGGGGTGCCCGAAGCCCGCGATCTCGGCCGGCAGCTCACCGCCCGCCTCAGCCGTCGTTCCTGAGCCGCACCTGGCGCTCCTCGCGCACCTGCACCGGGATCTCCAGATGGCTGCGGCCGAGCATCTGGGGGCCGTCGATGGAGTAGATGCGGGCCTCGATGCCGAAATCCCGGAAGGCCGATTCCAGCTCCTGGATCAGGGCCTTCTCCACCTGGGCCTCGGCATCCACCACCTTGCCGATCAGGCGACCGCCCAGCCGGCCGATGCGCTGCCGGACCACGTCGCGGGCGTTGGTGACCTCGATGACCAGCATCCGGCGCCTGCGGCGGGGCTGAAACCCTATCCGGCGGCACCCTCGGCCACCCGGACTGTCGCCGTTCTTCAGCGAGCGAAGGGTTCCAGCACGTCCTCCAGGTCGCGCAGCTGGCCAGGCGGGATCAGCCGGGCCAGCGGCAGCCGGGCATTGCCGCCGCCGATCGGCACCTGCACCGCTTCGAGGGCCTGGCGGGCGCACACCCCGGCCCCCTGATCCAGCCGCGCGGCGCACTCGATCGCCAGCGTCCCGGCCAGGCCGGCGTCACCGAGATAGAGGTGCCACCCCGCCACCTGGATGTAGAGCCGGTCGGCCAGGGCCAGGCGCAGTTCCTCGAGTTCGCCGGCCGTGAGACTCAAGGGCGTGGGGGCGCGGCTGTTCTCACGATGCCGCACCGGCGGGCGGCTTCGGTCGCAGCCGCAACACGACGATGAGGTGGATCAGCAGGACCCCGGCCCAGCCCAGGGTCAGCCGATCAAGATGGCTCCAGGGATGCCGGAGTTCCTGCACGAACCACAGGCCGCTGTTGAGGGCGGCGAACACCCCGCCATGCAGGCAGAGGTTCACCACCCGTGCGAAATGGCGGTAGGTGGGATCGTCAGGGTCGGCGGGGCCGTACCAGCGGATCGGCATTGGGTGAGGGAGCGGCGCTCCGCGCGGCATCTGCAGCGATTGTGGCCCGCCGCGCCGGACCGGTTGACGGATGGGCCCCCCGTGCGGTGAGAATGACGGGGCAGGCGCTTGTAGCTCAGCGGATTAGAGCATCTGACTACGGATCAGAGGGTCGGGAGTTCGAATCTCTCCAGGCGCGCTTCTCCATCGTCCTTCCGGGACGTTTCCAACCGTCCTTCCGGGACGTTTCCCACCGTCCCTCCGGGACGGTTTTTTTTGGCGGACGCCGCGGCACGGAGCCGAAGGCCAGGCGGCGGTTCCTTACGATCCACCCATACCGTCCTGACGCGACGCCATGGTGGATCTCTCCGGCACGGCCCTCAACCAGTCCCTGGCGCAGGGTGATCCGGCCATCGCCGCCCTGATCGCCAAGGAACTCGAGCGTCAGCAGAGCCACCTCGAGCTGATCGCCAGCGAGAACTTCGCCTCCCGGGCCGTGATGGAGGCCCAGGGGTCGGTGCTCACCAACAAATATGCCGAAGGCCTGCCCCACAAGCGCTACTACGGGGGCTGCGAGCACGTCGACGCCATCGAGGAGCTGGCCATCGAGCGGGTGAAGCAGCTGTTCGGCGCGGCCTGGGCCAACGTGCAGCCCCACAGCGGCGCCCAGGCCAACTTCGCCGTGTTCCTGGCCCTGCTGCAGCCCGGCGACACGATCCTGGGCATGGATCTCTCCCACGGCGGCCACCTCACCCACGGCTCGCCCGTGAACGTGAGCGGCAAGTGGTTCAAGGCCGTGCATTACGGCGTGGATCCCGACACCCAGCGGCTCAACTTCGACACGATCCGCCAGCTCGCCCTGGAGCACCGGCCGAAGCTGATCGTCTGCGGCTACTCGGCCTACCCCCGCACGATCGACTTCGCCGCCTTCCGCGCCATCGCCGACGAGGTGGGCGCCTATCTGCTGGCCGACATGGCCCACATCGCCGGGCTGGTGGCGGCCGGGGTCCACCCCAGCCCCATCCCCCACTGCCATGTGGTCACCACCACCACCCACAAGACCCTGCGCGGCCCCCGGGGGGGGCTGATCCTCACGGGCGACGCCGAGTTCGGCAGGCAGTTCGACAAGGCCGTCTTTCCCGGCAGCCAGGGCGGCCCCCTGGAGCACGTGATCGCCGCCAAGGCCGTGGCCTTCGCCGAGGCTCTTCAGCCCTCCTTCCGCGCCTACAGCCAGCAGGTGGTGGCCAATGCCCAGGCCCTGGCGGGGCGGATCCAGGAGCGCGGCATCGCGGTGGTGAGCGGCGGCACGGACAACCACCTCGTGCTGCTGGATCTGCGTTCGATCGGTCTCACCGGCAAGGTGGCCGACCTGCTGGTGAGCGACGTGAACATCACCGCCAACAAGAACACGGTTCCCTTCGATCCCCAGTCGCCCTTCGTCACCAGCGGTCTGCGCCTGGGCACCGCCGCCTGCACCACCCGCGGCTTCGATGAGGCGGCGTTCCGGGAGGTGGCCGACGTGATCGCCGACCGGCTGCTCAACCCCGAGGACGGTGCCATCGAGCGGCGCTGCCGCGAACGCGTGGCGGCCCTGTGCGAGCGGTTTCCCCTCTACGGCACCGAACGCCGGCTGCAGACGGCCTGACCGTCGCTCCCTAAGCTGCTGCCGACGATCCGACGGTCCATGGCCTGCCCGGCGATCCAGTCCATGGTCCGGTCCGTGCCGCAATGCCGGTCCGCGCCGCAGCGATCGTGACGATCGCCTCCAGCCCGCTGGCCGCGGCGGTGGTCACCCTGCTGATCGCGGCCCTGCTCACGGCGCTGATCGTGCCGGTGGTGCGGAGCCAGGGCCTGCGCCATGGCCTCATCGATCCCCCCGATCCGCGCAAGCAGCATGCGGAGCCGATGGTTCGGCTGGGCGGCGTGGCCATGGTCGCGGGCTTCTCCCTGGCCCTGGCGCTCACCTGGGCGATGGGTGGGTTCGGCAATGTCCCTGCCGTCAAGGACCAGCTGATCTGGACCACCCTGGCCGGTGCCCTCTGCTACTTCGTGATCGGCCTGGCGGACGATCTCTTCGCCCTGCCGCCCCTTCCACGCCTGGTGGGTCAGGTGGCGGTGGCCATGGCCGTCTGGAGCCAAGGGGTGCGCATCGGCGCCATCGACCTCCCCCTGGGAGTCTTCGGTCTGAGCCAGGGCGCGATCGTGCTGCCCGAGGGCCTGAGTCTGCTGGCCACCGTGATCTGGCTGGTGGGGATCACCAATGCGATCAACTGGCTCGACGGTCTGGACGGCCTGGCCGCCGGTGTCAGTGGCATCGCCGCGGTGGGTCTGCTGTCGGTCAGCTTCAGCCTCCAGCAGAGTGCCGCCGGGCTCCTGGCGGCGGCGCTGGCCGGCTCCTGCCTGGGCTTCCTGCGCCACAACTTCAACCCCGCCCGCATCTTCATGGGCGACGGTGGTTCCTACTTCCTGGGTTTCGCCCTGGCGGCGATCAGCATCGTCGGGCCGGCCAAGGGGCTCACCACGGTGAGCCTGCTGTTTCCGCTGCTGATCCTGTCGCTCCCCCTGGCCGACATGTCGGCGGTGATCATGGGCCGGCTGAGCGAGGGTCATTCGCCCTTCTATCCCGACCGGCGCCATCTCCACCACCGCCTGCTGCGGGCCGGCTTCAGCCATCGGCGCACGGTGCTGCTCATCTATGCCTTCACCCAGTGGCTGGCGGCCCTGGCCCTGGTGGCGGCCAACGTGGAGATGCGCTTCCTCTGGCTCGGCCTGGCCACCGCCGTGCTGATCGGCGTGGTCACCGCCTCGCGGCGGCAGATGCATCGCCTGGTCGAGGCCGCTCCAACCCCCTGCGATCGCGGAGATGGTCGATAGTCCTGAGCCACCCTCCGCCGGCGGTACCGAGATCCTCTGCGTCGGCACCGAGCTTCTGCTCGGCAACATCCTCAACGGCAATGCCCGCTGGCTCGCCGAGCAGCTGGCGGCCCTCGGCATTCCCCACTACCGCCAGGGGGTGGTGGGCGACAACCGCGAGCGCCTGATCGCCATGGTGCGCGAGGCGGCCGGCCGCTGCCGCGTGCTGATCACCACCGGCGGCCTCGGCCCCACGCCCGACGACCTCACCACCGAGGCGATTGCCGCCGCCTTCGGAGCACCGCTGGTGCACCACGCCGCGGTCTGGGAAGACATCCAGGCCAAGCTGGCGGCGCGGGGCCGCACCCCCACGCCGAGCCTGCGGCGCCAGGCCCTGCTGCCCGAGGGCGCCGCGGTGCTCCCGAACCCCACCGGTACGGCCCCCGGGATGATCTGGACCCCCGTGGCGGGTTTCACGCTGCTCACCTTTCCCGGCGTGCCCAGTGAGCTCACGGCCATGTGGACCGCCACGGCCGTGCCCTGGCTGCGCCAGGCGGGGCTGGCCCAGGGGGTCTTCGCCAGCCGGCTGCTGCGGTTCTGGGGGGTGGCCGAGTCGGCGCTGGCCGAGGGCCTCGCTGATCTGCTCGCCCAGGAGAACCCAACCGTGGCTCCCTACGCCGGCACCGGTGAGGTGAAGCTGCGCCTGACGGCCCGCGCCGAGTCGGAGCCGGCGGCCCTGGCCCTGCTGGCCCCCCTGGAGGCGGAGCTGCGCCGCCGCACCGGTGGCGCCTGCTACGGCTGCGACGATGACTCCCTGGCCTCGGTGGTGCTCGAGCTGCTGCGCGGCCGCGGCGAGACCCTGGCGGTCGCCGAATCCTGCACCGGCGGCGGCATCGGCGCCGCGCTGGCGGCCATCCCCGGTGCTTCCGATGTCTTCCTGGGCGGGGCCATCGTCTACGCCGACTCCATCAAGCAGGCGCTGCTCGGGGTGCCGGCTGATGCTCTCGCCAGCCACGGGGCCGTGAGCGATCCGGTCGCCATCGCCATGGCCGAAGGAGCCCGCCGCGCCACCGGGGCCAGCTGGGCCGTGGCCGTGACGGGCATCGCCGGACCGGGTGGGGGGAGTGAGGCCAAGCCGGTGGGCCTGGTGCACATCGCGGTGGCCGGCCCGGAGGGCTGCCGCAGCGAGGGGGTGCGCTTCGGTTCCGCCCGCGGCCGCATCTGGATCCAGGCCCTCACCATCGGAGAGGCGCTCGATCGGCTGCGGCAGCGGCTTCTGGCCACGGGCCCGCCGGCGTCCACACCCACCTCCCCTTAGGCTGGCCCGTCTGTGGGACGGGTTCTCCGTGAGTGCCGGAACGCTGTACGACAAGGTCTGGGAGAGCCACCGGGTGGCCGATCTTCCCGGCGGCGCCACCCAGCTGTTCATCGGGCTGCACCTGATCCATGAGGTGACCAGCCCCCAGGCCTTCGCCGCCCTCAGCGATCTGGGTCTGAGCGTGCGCCATCCCGAGCGCACCGTGGCCACCGTCGATCACATCGTGCCCACCACCTCCCAGGCTCGGCCCTTCGCCGATCCCCTGGCCGAGGAGATGCTGGCCACGCTCGAGCGCAACTGCGCCGAGCACGGCATCACCCTGCATGGGCTGGGCAGCGGCCGCCAGGGCATCGTGCACGTGATCGCCCCCGAGCTCGGTCTCACCCAGCCGGGCATGACGGTGGCGTGCGGTGACTCCCACACCTCCACCCACGGTGCCTTCGGTGCGATCGCCTTCGGCATCGGCACCAGCCAGGTGCGCGACGTGCTGGCCAGCCAGAGCCTGGCCCTCGCCAAGCTCAAGGTGCGGCGGATCCGGGTGGAGGGCCGCCTCCAGCCCGGCGTCTACGCCAAGGACCTGGTTCTGCACGTCATCCGCACCCTCGGGGTGAAGGGGGGCGTGGGCTTCGCCTATGAGTTCGCCGGCCCGGCGATCGAGGCGCTCTCGATGGAGGAGCGCATGACCCTGTGCAACATGGCGATCGAGGGGGGCGCGCGCTGCGGCTATGTCAACCCCGACGCCACCACCTTCGCCTACCTCAAGGGCCGACCCTTCGCCCCGACCGGTGAGGACTGGGAGCGTGCGGTGGGCTGGTGGAGCAGCCTGGCCAGCGACGCCGATGCGGTCTTCGACGATGAGGTGGCCTTCGACGCCGCCGCCATCGCCCCCACCGTCACCTGGGGTATCACCCCGGGCCAGGGCATCGGCGTCGACGAAGCCGTGCCCACCCTCGAGCAGATCGCTCACGACGAACGACCCCTGGCCCAGGAGGCCTACCGCTACATGGACCTCAGCCCCGGTGCCCCGATCGCCGGTCTGCCGGTGGACGTGTGTTTCATCGGCAGTTGCACCAACGGCCGCCTCAGCGACCTGCGGGCGGCGGCGGCCGTCGCCCGCGGTCGCCGGGTGGCCCCCGGCCTCAAGGCGTTCGTGGTTCCCGGTTCGGAGCAGGTGGCCGCCGCCGCCGTGGCCGAGGGGCTCGATGCGGTGTTCCGCGAGGCCGGATTCGAGTGGCGCGAGCCGGGCTGCTCGATGTGCCTGGCGATGAACCCCGATCGGCTCGAGGGGCGCCAGATCAGCGCCAGCTCCAGCAACCGCAACTTCAAGGGCCGCCAGGGTTCCGCCTCCGGCCGCACCCTGCTGATGAGCCCGGCGATGGTCGCTGCGGCGGCGGTCACCGGCCGGGTCACCGATGTGCGCCAGCTCCTGGATGCCCCCTCGGTGCCCGACCATCCGCCGGTTCCCGCCTCCTCCGCCCTGATCCCGTGAGCGCCCCGTCCTTCCCCTCCGGTCCCGTACGCGCCCATGAAGGCCGGGCCGTGGTCGTCGCCGGCGACGACATCGACACCGACAGGATCATCCCGGCGCGCTTCCTGAAGTGCGTCACCTTCGAGGGTCTCGCCGCCGGGGCCTTCGCCGACGACCGGGCCGAGCTGGCCGGTGCCCATCCCTTCGACCGTCCGGAGCACCAGGGTGCGAGCCTGTTGCTGGTGAACCGCAACTTCGGCTGCGGATCCAGCCGCGAGCATGCCCCCCAGGCGCTGATGCGCTGGGGCATCCGGGCGGTGGTGGGTGAGAGCTTCGCGGAGATCTTCTTCGGTAACTGTCTGGCCCTGGGCATCCCCTGCCTCGCCGCCGGCCATGGGGTGATGGAGAGCCTCCACGCCGCCGCCCTGGCCGATCGGTCGGCGGTGTTCCGGCTCGATCTCGAGGCGGTGCTGATCCGCAGCGGGGAGCGGGAGTGGCCGCTCCAGCTCCCCGCCGGCGCACGGCAGATGCTGCTCAGCGGCCAGTGGGACGGCACCGGCCAGCTCCTCGCCAACGATCGGGAGCTGCAGACCGCGGCCGAGCGGCTCCCCTACCTGCGGAGTTTCGCCGCGCTCTGAGCCGGGTTCACGCCGGTGGGTGCCGATTGCCCCTCAGAAGAGTGCGTTGCGTGGCACGCCGGCGGTGCCGGGCCGGAACGGCACGAACGGCACGCCCGTGCCGTTGAAGCCGAAATCGTTGAGGCGAAGGCGGACGCCGCCGATCCCCTCGTAGGGGCTGTAGAAGATGCTGAAGGCGTAGGAACGCCGCTGCCAGCGGAGTTCCACGAACGACCCCGTCACCTCGCCGTAGTTCTCCGAGCTGGGATCCACGTTCAGTCCGATGCCTCCGTTGAACAGCAGTGGACCTGCCAGTTGCTGGGTGAGGCCGATCCCCACGGTGCCCAGATCGATGGCCTGATCGAAGGCGAAGGGGCTCGAACCGTCGCGGACGGCGATGCCGCCCGTGAGTGTCAGCTGGGTGAAATCGAGGAACGGCCGGCTGAAGTGACCCAGCGTCAGCGTCGGGCCGCCGGAGAACGCCAGCACGTTCTGACTGCTGCCGTCGCCGAAGTAGGCCAGGCTCGCCTGCAGGTTGGTGTTGATGGTCAGCCCGGGCACGATCGGCTCGGGCGAGTAGCGCAGGCCGGCATCGGGGGTGGCCGGCAGGGGCTGGCCCCGCCAGAGGGTCAGGGAACTGTTCAGGGACGCTCCGGCGCTGCCGCGCCACAGCTGGGCGAAGTTCGATGATTCCTCGTTGTCGAAGAATTCGTTGCTCTGGAAATTGCCGAAGCCGACGCGCCACACGTAGGAGTTGCTGAGCGGCCCCCAGTTCGGCAGGGCACCTTCCTTTTCCAGAGAAGCGCCGTAGGCCGAGTAGACGTCCTGCTGTCCAAGCGACCCGTTCCAGACTCGGAAGCGGTAGGCCGCGAAGATGCGGGCCTTCGCATCGCCGATCAGCGGCAGCCGCACGTTCCGCTCCAGTTCGCCCCAACTGCGGGTGCCGTTGAGGATGTTGTCGGGATTGAAGGTGGACATGTCCAGATTGAGGCTGGCCTCGAAGCCCAGCAGCGGCGTTCTCAGCCGTGCCTCCAGTCCGAACAGGTCGCCGAGTTTGGTGTCCTGGGTGATGGTGTCGCCGCCGGCCTGGCCGTCGGGAGCGGGGTAGCTGTCGGTGGTGCCCTGATAGGCCCGCTCCAGCAGGAACTGGGGTTCGAGCTGCAGCGTTCCCTTCTCGCCGATCCGGATCGGCCGCAGGCGACGGCCGACGTAGAGGCCGTCGCGATCGTCCCGGTCGTTGCCGAGCACCCAGCGGTTCTCCACCTCCTGCTGCTTGCGGATGCGGGTGCGGCTCTGCACGGGGATCGGCAGCCGGTCCTCCACCAGCAGCCGGTTGCGATCCGAGCTGATCAGCAGATCGCCGTTGGGGTCCTGGCTCACCCGCACGTTGTCGGCGTCCATCCAGGTCTGGGCCGGGGTGAAGGGGTCGTTGGTGAAGCTCGCCCGGTCGGCCCGCCAACCCTCGGGGGTGAGCACAATGCGCGGGGCCTGATAGCGCAGATGGGTGAGCGTTCCCTCCACCGCCTGCGGCGTCTTCTCCGAGGCCAGGCGACGCACCTGGGGAGGCCGGGCCGGGCCGAAATCGTTCTCCTGCTCGGTGAGCGTGTCTCCATTGCTGACGCCACCGCGCCGCCGCTCGAGCACCAGGCCCTCCCGCTGCGTCACGTTCGAGATGCGCTGCTCGATCCGGGCGCTGGCCTCGGCGCGCCGCCGTTCCTGCTCGCGCATGTGACGGAACGAGGGTCGCACGGGGCCCTGCGGAAGCGAACCGGCTCCGGCCGCTGGTGCCGGGGACGGCTCAGGAGGAGCCTCGCCTCCCATCGCCACTTGCTCAAGGGCCTCCGGCAGCGACCTGGGCCGGTCGGGGGGTTCCGCCCCGCGGTTCGGGCAACCCAGGGGGGCGGGCATGGCGGCCTGGGGATCACGCCGAGGTGGGGCGTCCTGTCCGAAGCGGTAGCGCAGGCCCAGGAGGTAGGCATTGCTTCCCTCCCGTACGCCGTTGTAGGTGCCGAATGCGCCGGAGCGGTGGTGGATCCGGCCCACCAACGCCCACTGGGGCGAGAGCGAACCCTCGATCTCGAAGCCGAGATAGTTGAGGAAGCGGGCCGATTTCTCCCGGTAGGTGTCCTCGTAGTTGCTCAGGTTGGTGTTGAGGCTGACGCCCTGGATGAAGCCCAGGCTCAGCCAGGGCTGCAGCCACGCCCGCAGCAGGATGCCCCCGGTGAACTCACCGAAGAACTGGCCGTCGGTGGAGAAGCCGCCCACCTCCTCGCGACTGAAGGGACCTGTGTAGCGAGTGCCTGACTGGGGAGAAGCCCAGTGGCCCAGGGCGTTGAAGTCGAGTTCCAGGGCGAAGGGCCCGGCCTTGAACAGGCGCTTCTGGATGCCGGCCCCCAGCACGTACTCCGGACGGAACACGCCCTGGCCGGTGAAGGTCTGGCCGAAGTCGGAGTGGAACATCTGTCCGCCCCAGAGGGTGGCGGCCCAGGGGTGGGGATGCCATTCGGGGATGGCCGGCAGTTCCGTCGGGCAGGCCAGAGGTTGCGGTGGCGGCAGGGGCTGGGCCGGTGGCTGGTCGAGGTCGAGGTCCTGCAGGCTGGTCTGGAGATCCAGCACCCCGTAGACGTCTTCCAGCTCCCCGCTCTGTTCGATCAGGCTGTAGCGCATCCGGCTGGCCTGGAGATACTGGTTGCCGCGCTCGAAGCGCACGCTGCCACTGGCATAGAGGGTGCGGGTGGCGGTGTCGTACTCGAGCCGATCGGCCATCAGTCGGCCACCGGCCAGGGACGCAGTGGCCTTGCCCGTGGCCACGAACCGGTTGATCACCAGGTCGAAGCCCTGCTGATCGGCGTTGATGTCGAGCTCGAGCGGCGGCTTCGGCCCGGCATCTGATCCGCCGGGGCCCCCGTCCGCCTGGGGAGGGATGGCTGCGGCCGGGGGGGGATCGCCCTGCAGCGCCGGAGAATCCGGCTGGGTAGCAGTGGCCGGCGTCGCCTGGGCGGCCAACAGGGGTTTGGACGGTTCCCGTGGATCGCGGCGACTCGCCGGCCCTGCGGCGGCCCACAGCGATGGCCCCGGCCCGGGGATGGCATCCGGCGTCGGGGGGTCCGGTGGATGCTCACCGGGTGGAGTACCGGGACTCAGACTGTGGTCGAGGCCGGCAGGCCAGGGGGACGCAACCTCAGGCTCGCCGGCACGGCCGGCGCCCGGAGTGGCGAGGGTGGCCGCGCCCAGCAGGCCGATGGCCCAGTGGATTGCCTTTGCTGGGGCCACCTCAGCTCCTGAACCGCGGCCGATCCTGCCATGGTCGATTCCCCCGATCCGTTGGCAGGAGGCAGGACGTCCAGTGGACCCGGCCTTGGAGCGCTCAGTCCTCCAGGTCCTTGCGGCTGGGGGTGCGGCTGGGGTCGCTGGCCAGGAACCCGAACACGAAGATCCCGATGAAGAAGAAGACGACGGAGTAAACCGAGATCTTGAGGGCGAGCATGGTCCGTCCGGCGGGTGACAGGGAGTGACAGGCGCCAGGTGGGGCCTGAACGACCCTTCGGCAGCCGCATCATCCTATGGGTCACCGTTGGCGCCGAGCGATGCCGCAGGGCCTGGAGGCTGACCTTCACCGCTGGATTGAAACGTTTCGGTCACGTTGTCGGCTGGATCTCCATCCCCACTGGTGGTTTCAGGCCGCGGACGGTTCACGGCGCGGCGCGCTGGCGGACCCCTGGGGCGAGAAGCACAGGCCCGACTGGCACGCCCGCGGGCTGATCGTCTGGCCCCGGGGCGGGGTGCTGCGGCGGCTGCGGCTGGATCTGGTGTGCCCTCCGGGCTGGGAGCCGCCCGCCGGCGCCCGGGCGCGCCTGGTGCTGCGCTGGTGGGCGGAGCAGGCGGAACTTCGGGTGGATGGTCGGCCCATCCATCGCGGCGACCTCTTCGACACGGCCTGCCGCTGGTCCCTCCCCGAGCGCTGGTGGCAGGGAGAGACCCTGGCGCTCGAGCTGCGGCTCCGCAGCCCCCTCCACGACGACGGCGCCCTGATCAGCAGCGGGATCGAGCTCGAACCCCTCGGCGAGGCCGATCCCGACGGACTGCTCCTGGCCACGGCTCTCGAGCTCGAATGTCTGCGCCACGCCGCCGGGCCTGGTGCCGGCGCGCCGTCCGGGCAGGGGCTGGTCGATGCCCTGGCCCCCCACGATCCGGCCGCTGCGGAAGCGCCGCGGCGGCTGGCCGGGGCGCTGGCGCGGGAGGGGACCGGGCCGTCGGGCGGGTTCCAGGTGCTGGGCCATGCCCACCTGGATCTGGCCTGGCTCTGGCCGGTGGCCGACACCTGGCAGGCGGCGGTGCGCACCTTCGAATCGGTGCTCGGGCTGATGGAGCGCCATGGCGAACTCCACTTCGGCCACTCCACGCCGGCCCTCTATGCCTGGCTGGAGCGACACCGCCCCGCCCTCTATGCCCGCGTGCGCCGGGCGATGCGCCAGGGCCGCTGGGAGCCGCTCCATGGCCCATGGGTCGAGACCGACTGCGTGCTGATCGGCACCGCTTCGCTGCTGCGCCAGTTCCAGGAAGGCCAGCGCCACAGCCGCAGCGCCTTCCCGGAATGGGATCACGGCCTGGCCTGGTTGCCGGACAGCTTCGGGTTCTCCGCCGGGCTGCCGGCCGTGGCCGCGGCCACCGGCGTGCGTTGGTTCTGCACCCACAAGCTGGCCTGGAATGCCACCAACCCCTTCCCCCATCGCCTGTTCCGCTGGCGCGCCCGCTGCGGCGCCGAGGTGCTGGCCTTGATGACCGCCCCCATCGGCACCGACGGGGATCCGGTGGCGATGGAGCGTCAGCGGCTGGAGTGGCAGCGGGTCAGCGGCGATGCCGAGCTGCTCTGGCTGCCGGGGGTGGGCGATCACGGCGGCGGTCCCACGGCCGAGATGCTCGAGCAGCTGGCGCTGTGGCAGGCCAGCCCGGCGGTGGCGCCGCAGCGCCACGGCACCGTGCGTCAGCACCTGGCCCGGCTCGAACCGCTGGCGGGCCGTCTGCCGATCTGGCGCGACGAGCTCTATCTGGAGCTGCATCGCGGCTGCCCCACCAGCCGCCCCGACCAGAAGCGCCACAACCGCAGCCTGGAGAGGCTGCTGCGCGAAGCCGACCTGGCGGCGGCGCTGCTGGCGCTGGAGGGGCTGCCCTGCGACCCCGCCGACTGGCGGCCGTTGCTCTTTCAGCAGTTCCACGACATCCTCCCCGGCACCGCCATCCCGGAGGTGTTCGAGCAGGCCGAACCCCAGTGGCGCCAGGCGCGCCGCCTCGCGTCCCAGGCCCGCGACCGGGGCCTTCGGGCCTGGCTGGCCGCCGGCTTGCCGGCCGCGCCTGCAGCGGCTTCATCCGCCGAGCAAGACGAATGCTGGTGGATCGTCCAGACCCAAACCCACCCGGCCGCCAGCCTCACCTTGCGGCTCCCCGCCGGCGACTGGCGGCAGCAGGGGCGGCCCCTCCCCTGCCAGCCGGCTCCGGGTGGGGGACACTGGGTCCAGCTGGCGTTCCCGGCGGGTGTGGCGGGCCTGGCCCTGGGTCGCCGCCGGCAGGCGGTTGCCGGTCCGGCTGCCGCCCTGCCGGCGATCACGGCGCCGGTGCGGCTCGAACCGCTGGCGGTTGGAGAGGGGGGCGGCCAGCGCTGGCGGCTCGGCAACGGTCTGGTCTGGGCCCAGCTGGGGCCCTCGGGCCTCGAGCAGCTCTGGGGGGCGGACCACCGCCCCCTGCTGGCCGGTCCCGCCCAGTGGTGCCGCTGGCTCGACCGGGGTGAGTTCTGGGACGCCTGGGATCTGGCGGGCGACTACCGCGAGCGGCCGCTGCCCCTTCACTGGGAAGCGGGCCCCAGGGCGGTGGAGCACGGGCCCCTCTGCGGCCGGCTGGTGTGGCGCGGCCGCTGCGGCGCCAGTGCCCTGCGGCTCGATCTGCAGCTGCGGGCCGGCAGCCCCTGGCTCGAGCTGACCCTCTCGGTCGACTGGCGCCAGCGCCATGAGCTGCTGCGCTTCGAGCTGCCCCTGCAGCAGCCCGCGCTGCGCTGGGCGGCGGACACCCCGGCCGGCGTGCTGGAACGGCCGGCCGCCGCCGTCACGGCCCGGGAGCGGGCGCGCTGGGAGGTGGCGACGATCAGCTGGGTGGCCACCCAGTCCACCGGGGGAGGTCTGGCGGTGCTGCTCGATGGCCCCCAGGGCGTTTCCGTCACCCCGGAGCGGTTGGGGGTGTCCCTGCTGCGCGCCCCCACCTGGCCCGATCCCGGAGCCGACAACGGCCCGCAGCGGCTGCGTCTTGCCCTGATGCCCTGCGCGCCGGGCTGGCGGCAGGCGGGCGTGGCGGGCGCCGCCGTGCGGTTCCGCGAGCCCTGCTGGTGCCGGCCGGCGGCCAGCGGTGCCGAGGCACTCGCCTGGAATGGCTCGCCGCCGCTCACGCTCGGCCATTCCGATCTGCAGCTGGTGGCCCTGACAGCCGATCCGCGGCCCGGGGTGGCACGGCTCACGGTGCAGAACCTCTCCCCCTGCCGGCACCGGCTGGAACTCGGGGACGGCTGGGTGGTGCTGGGGCGGATCGACGGACTGGGCGAACCCCTGTCCCTGGCGGACACGGAACTGTGTCCGTGGCAGCTGGCCAGCTGGAGGATCAGTCGTCGTGGTCGTCGAACGGATCGCTGAGCTGCTTGGAGGGTGGCCCGAAGGCGGTGTAGACGCCGAAGCCCGTGAGGGCCAGCAGCACCACCAGCACGGTGATCGCCACGGACAGGGCGGGAGAGGTCTCGGTCACGACGCGGGTGGGGAGGGGATCGGCGGGGCCGGAACGGGAAGCACCGGACCGGATGGCGTGTCGGACGGCGGCAGGGCTTCCGTCACAACTCTCGACAGCCGCTGCGGGAGCCGCGGCGCGGCCCTTACAGTAACGAGCCTGATCACTCCGCCCGAGAGCACAGCGTCGCCATGGCCCAACGCACCCGCCTGGGAGATCTGCTTCGCCCGCTGAACTCCGAGTACGGCAAGGTCGTGCCCGGCTGGGGCACCACCCCCGTGATGGGTGTGTTCATGCTGCTGTTCCTGGTGTTCCTCCTGGTGATCCTGCAGCTCTACAACAAGTCGCTGCTGCTGGATGGGATCACCGTGAACTGGAATGGCATCGGCTGAGCCCGAGGCCCCAGCGTCCCCCTCCCGCGTGACTCCATGAATGTGTTCGGGATCGGCTTTCCCGAGTTGGCGGTGATCGCCGCCATCGGCCTTCTGGTCTTCGGCCCCAAGCGTCTCCCCGAGCTGGGTCGCACCCTGGGCCGCACCCTCAAGGGGTTCCAGTCGGCCTCGCGGGAGTTCGAGCAGGAGTTCCGCCGCGCCATCGACACCGAAACCGTCCAGGCCACGAGCCTGCCGCCCGAGGGGCCTGCTGCCGATGGCTCCGCTGCCGAGACACCTTCCGCGCCCACGGTGTCCACCGCTTCCGGCGACACGCCGGCGGCCTGAGCGCACCCGGTCCCGCGCTCTCCGCCGTCTCCCTGCCGATGACCCCCACCCCCTCCGCCGGTGCGGATCTGCGGCTGCTGGTGGGGCTCGGCAACCCCGGTGAGAAGTACCACCTCACCCGCCACAATGTCGGATTCATGGCCGTGGAGCGGCTGGCGTCCGGAGCTTCGGCCGGCTTCCGCCAGAACGCCAGGCTGATGGGCTCCCTGGCCGATCTGGGCAGCGGCGAGCGGCGCCTGCGGCTGTTCAAGCCCTCCACCTACATGAACGAGAGCGGCCGGGCGATCCGCGCCACGCTCGACTGGTTCGATCTGCGCCCCGATCAGATGCTGGTGCTGGTCGATGACATGGATCTGCCCCTCGGGCGGCTGCGGCTGCGCCTCTCCGGCAGCGCCGGCGGGCATAACGGCCTGCGCAGCACCATCGCCCAGCTCGGAACTCAGGAGTTCCCACGGCTGCGGATCGGGATCGGGGCACCGGCCGCCGATCCCGCCCTGCGCAGGGCCCGCACCGTCTCCCATGTGCTCGGTCGCTTTCAGGAGGCCGAGCGGCCCCTGCTGGAGCAGGTGCTCGCCGAGGTGGTGGCCGGTGTCGAGCTGATCCGCCGCGTCGGTTACGAGCGTGCCGGCAACCGGTTGAACAGTTTTCAGCCCGCCCCCGTCTGAGGCTGGGTACTTCTGCCTTCCCGCCGCCCCGTCGTGAGTCGACTTCCCGCCACCACCGCCCAGCTCCGGGTGCTGCATCAGAGCTTCAGCCAGCAGCTGCTGGAGGGCGAGGTGGCGGCCGGTGGCTTCCGCTGGACCTTCCGCTGGGCGTTCGACCGTGGCGAACTGACCGTGGAACCGTCCCTGGGCCGGGCCCTGATCCAGGACGCTCTGCTGCGGTTCCTGCTCAAGGCCGACTATCAGCTGGAGCCGGGAGGGGATTACGCCTTCACGGTGCGGGCACGCTTCTGATTCGGGTGCCCTCAGCTCCGGGCCCCCGGCCCGCGCCCGAGCGGGTGGCCCAGATGGCGCTCCAGCAGCAGCTGGGCCACCACATCGTCCCAGTCGCGGGGGGGCTGGCGCAGGCCCGGCGGCAACAGGCGGCGCCAGCCCCGGGCCGGGAACAGCTCCCAGTAGCGCCGGCGGGCCGCCAGGGTGGTGCCCCGCTCCTCGAGCAGCAGCACCGGCCCGAGGGATTCCAGCCGGCGCCGCCAGGCGGCGCTGCCGGTGCCGTTGCCGAGCAGCACCGCCGCCACCGCACCGGCCTCCCGCCAGGCCCTCAGCCGCTGCCAGGCGGCCTCGGGATTGAGGATCAGGGCTTCCTCAATCCATTGGCGCTCCGCATCGGTGCGGGCCAGGCCACACTTGCTGCGACCGGGATCCACGGCCGCCAGAGCGCCGCGCCTGGGCAGCGGACCTGCCTCTCCCGGGCCGCTGCCGCTCATGAGCGCCGCGACGGCGGTGGGGCCGCCTGTCGGAGCTCGCTCCCCTCGGCCACACGCAGTTCGAGCACGATCGGATCGGGGGTGTCGGCGTCGCGCACCGCCACGGCCTCCAGGGTCACCTGCTGGCCGGCCGGTCGCTCGGTGAGTTCCCGCCCGAGGCGGTTGAAGCCGCCCACGTCGAACTGGACCCCGTCCACCACCGACCCCTGGCGCTGGGCCTTGGCGTAGGAGGCCGCCAGCAGCAGGTTGAGGCGGTTGCGCACCTGCTCGGGCGAGCGCTCCTCGGGCTCCAGCACGGTGGAGGCCATCAGATCCCCCTGGCGCACCACGGCTCGGTTCGGGCGGAGGTCGGGGAAGCCCAGCACCTGACGCTCGCCGCGCAGCACGTTCGCCGCCGAGAGGATGCTCACCACCCAGGTGCCCCCCTTGCCGATCAGCTTCTCGAGCTTGGCGACATCCTCGCGGGGCACCAGCAGGATCTGGCGGTTGGGGGTTTCCCCCGGCAGGACCCTCGAAAAGGCACTGAAATTGGCCTGGCGCAGCAGTGCTTCGATCGCCTCGCGGGCCTGGCCGGGGCGCTGCACGGCCACCTTGGCGGTGGCCAGCGACTGGCCGCTGCTGATCACCACATCGCCCCGGCGCAGGGCGATGAGCTTGTTCTCCAGATCCTTGAGTTCCGCTTCACCGGCGGCGATCTGCTGCTTCACCCGCTTCAGTTCGGCCTCCGTGCGACGGATGTCCAGATCCCTGGCGCGGATGTCGCGGCTGAGCCGGCTGCGCTGCAGCAGCAGCTGGCTGCGCTGGGCCTGGAGCGGCGTGAGTTCGCCTCGCAGGCGCCGCGCCTGACCCTCCACGGCCGCGAGCTGCCGCTGCGATTCCTCCCGGCCACGCTCGGCCCGGCGCCGTTCCTGCTGGGCCTGCTGCTGTTCCTGGCGGCTGATCCGCAGGGCCGCTTCGCTCCGTTGCAGGCTGGTGCGGCTGTCGCGCAGCCGCTGCTGCAGGGTGTCGAGTTCGAAGAGGCCCACGCGCAGCCGCTCGCTCACCGTGAGCATGAGGCCGAGCGAGACGGCGCTGATCAGGCTGCCGGTCAGCACGGTGATCAGCACCGCCGTGTTGCGCGGGCGCAGGTTGAAGAGGCTGAGCCGGGCCTTGCCGACGCGGCTACCGAGGCGATCGCCGAGAGTGGCGAGCACGCCTCCCAGCGCCAGCAGGGCGAGGATCAGAAGCCAGCCGGACACGCTGCAGGGCGGAGGAGCACCAGTATCGGCGCCTCCCCGGCCATCGGCCGGCGACGGATCAGCTGAAGCGCTTGGCCAGGGCCACCGGATCGAAGACGGTGATCTTCTTGCGGTCGATCTGAACCAGCCCGGCCTGGCGGAGATCGCCCAGCAGCCGGGTGATGGTGACGCGGGTGGAGCCGATCGCTTCGGCGATCGCCTGGTGGGAGAGGCGCAGGTCGATCGTGATGCCCTCGTTGCCGGGCACGCCGAAATCACGGCAGAGCACCAGGAGGAAGCTCACCAGTCGCGACGACATGTCGCGGTGGGTGAGGGTCTCGATCATCGTTTCCGTCTGCAGGATCCGGGAGGAGAGGCCCTGCAGCAGCAGCAGACCGACGCTGGGATCCTGCTCGATCGCCCGCCGCACCGAAGCCGCCGGCGCCGCCACCATTTCCACCCGGGTGAAGGCCACGGCGTGGTAGAAGCGGTCGGAGCGCTGACCGGTGAGCAGGGAGAGGACACCGAACAGGCTGTTCTCCCGCAGCAGCGCCACGGTGATCTCCTCTCCCGACTCGTAGACCCGCGAGAGACGCACGGCGCCGCGGCGCAGCAGGTAGACGCGTTCAGCGGGATCGCCGGGGAAGAAGATCGTCTTCCCACGCTCGACGGTCTCGACATTGCAGCCGCTGAGGCCGCGCATCACTTCCAGCAGGGTGCTGGCGCCGCTGTTCATCGTGGCAAGTCCGGTGGCGGCGGGCGCTGGCGTGGTGGTGGTGCGGCTGAATCCGCGCATGACGCCGACCATCCGGGCTGGGCAGATGGGTGGAAGCTACGGATCGGTCTCGGCTGGCCTTGTAGCGGTTCACACCAAAGCCTGGTTGCCCGTGACAAGGAACGATCCTCGTCCCGAGGACATGGTACGTCCGTTCGCACTAGGGGTGGTGTGAGGTCGTTGTTTTTATGCCTGACACCGCTACATTCGGGTCTGCCTGGGATGGGGTGCCGATGACGGCCAGCCTGCTGCCAACTGCCGCCACCGCCACTCCCGTGCCCGCCGGGTCCGGCCTGGCTGGATCCTTCGCCCTGCGGCCCCTTCCCGGGGGGCGCGACCAGCCGCTGCAGCCGTCGCCCGCCCCGATCCAGCCCGAGGGGCTGCTGCAGGTGCACACCGCCCCGTTCCGCGGCAGCTTCGGCGGGGTCTTCAGCCAGGCCCTGCGCAGTGCCGGCCTGGGCAGCCGCGTGCTGATCAGCCAGTTCCTCAAGGGTGGCGTCGACCAGGGGCCCGAGCGGGCTCCCCGCCTCTGCGGCCGGCTGCAGTGGCTCCGCCCGGCGGTGGCCTCCTGCCTGACCGAGCCCGCGGCCACCACCGAACCCGCCATCGGCGAGGCGGTGCGCGAGGTGTGGCTCTACAGCCGGGATCAGCTCATCGCGGCCGCCGTGGATCTGCTGGTGCTCGATGAACTGGGGCTGGCGATCGAACTGGGCTACCTGCCTGCGGCCGAGGTGATCGCCACGCTCGAGCAGCGACCCTCCCACCTCGACGTGATCCTCACCGGTCCGTCGATTCCGGCGGATCTGCTGGCCATGGCCGATCAGGTCACCCAGCTGCGCCGCGGCGGCTGACGCCGCGCAGCTGGGTCAGGGCGTACCAGGCCCTGTCACGCCCGGCTTGGCTGGGCGAGACTGGCTTTCCCATGGCTTCCCGTTCAGCCGCCCATGCTCAAGAACGACCGCTGGATCAACGAGCAGGCCGCGGCGGGGATGATCGAGCCGTTCCAGCCCTCCCTGGTGCGCCATCTCGATCCCGAGACATCCTCCCGGCCGGTGCTCAGCTACGGCTGTTCCTCCTACGGCTATGACCTGCGTCTTTCGCCCAAGGAATTCCTGATCTTCCGCCATGTGCCCGGCACGGTGATGAATCCCAAGCGGTTCAACCCGGCGAATCTCGAGCCCGCCCCCCTGCACGAGGACGACGACGGCGCCTACTTCATCCTGCCGGCCCACTCCTACGGCCTGGGGGTGGCCCTCGAGCGGCTGAAGGTGCCGGACACCATCACGGTGATCTGCCTGGGCAAGAGCACCTACGCCCGCCTGGGCATCATCGTGAACACCACACCGGCCGAGGCCAGCTGGCAGGGCCATCTCACCCTGGAGTTCAGCAATTCCTCCGGCGCCGATTGCCGCATCTACGCCAACGAGGGGATCACCCAGCTGCTGTTCTTCGAAGGCGACCCCTGCGACACCACCTACAGCGACCGGGCCGGCAAGTACCAGCACCAGCCCGAGCGCGTCACCCTGGCCAAGGTGTAGGGATCAGGCCCAGCCCATGGCTCAGGGCAGGCCGATGGCCCGCCGCACCTGACCCAGGCAGGGCAGGCCGCTGGAGCAGGCGCCGATCGGCCGACCGTTCACCAGGAAGAGCGGCCCCGCCGATGGCTCAGCCGCCTGGCTGGTGGAGCCACTGGCCGGTGGCGCGGCGGGGTCGGTGCTGGGCAGCGGCGTCGGGGCGGGGCCTGCGGATGCGCCGCCACTGCCCAGCTGCTCGCGGATCTGGCGAAGCATCCCGCCATAGCTGGGGGCCGCCGCCCCCTGCAGGCTCCCCTGGATGGCGCCGGCGGCGGCCGCGTCGATCAGCAGCTGGGCCCGTGCCGCAGCCGGGGCCAGGCTCAGCAGCAGGAGGAACAGGAGCGGACGTGCCATCGGCCAGCGGATCAGGGGGCCAGACGGGCCTTGTGGAGCCTGCTCCTTTCGTACCAGGCCGCGATCTGCGGTGCCCACTCCACCAGCCGCGGCCACATCAGATCGCAGAGGCGGCGGATCTCCTCCTGGGCATCGAGCTTGGAGCGCAGGTCGAGAAAATGAAGGAACGCCCTCAGCGTGAAGCTCACCACGAAGTGCTGGCGGTAGTCGAACGGCAGGATGCCCCGGGCATGCTCCTCGGCGAAGCCGGCGTCCAGCAGGGCGGCGTAGCGCTCGGCGGCGGCGCGGCACAGGGCCAGATCCGTCGCCCGCTCGGCTGCCGTGTAGGCGTACCTCTTGCCCTGGCGGTCGCTGTAGGTCCCCACCGGTCGCAGGTAGAACACGTCCTCGAGATCCAGCTCCCCGCGGGCTGCCTGCCGGATCCGGTCGCCCGTGTAGCGCATGCTCTGCACGTCGAAGCTCACCCCCACGCGGTGGGTGCGGGCCTGCTGCATCACCGAATGAGGAAACCAGCCCACGTTGAGCGTGATCTGGGGATGCTCCAGGGGGCCGTAGTGGCCCCGCTCACCGGCCAGCAGCCGCTTCACGCAGATCTCGCCAGCCCGGCGTTCGTCCGGCCAGCCGTCCCGGTCGGCCAGCACGAAGCCTTCGCTGTAGTCCTGGTGCATCGCCGCGTAGATGCACTGCTGGGGATTGGGGGTGGCGGCGATCGTCTCGACCCGGAAGCGGTCCATGGCAAGGGCGGTGGAAGGACGGGACGGGGGCTTGGGCCACCTCGCCTAGCCGTGGGAGCGAGGGCCCACGGGCGCGGCCGCCGGGGTTTCGGGGGCGAGGGCGCTCAGCCCTCTCACCCCCGCCAGTTCGGGCAGGGGTTCATCGTTGATCAGGGCGCTGGCGATCGCCTGCAGTTCGCCGAGGCTGCGCTCCCCGAGCGAGCGTCCCACCGCCTGTCCCCGTCGGTCGAACAGCTCCAGGTGGGGGATGCCGTTCACGTCGTAGCGGCGGATCTCCGGCAGCCAGCGCGGGTTGTCCACGTTGAGCAGCACCACGTTGAGCCGGCCGCGCTGATCGCGCTCGATCCGTTCGATGGCCGGTGCCATCGCCTGACAGACGCGGCACCAGTCGGCGTAGAACTCCACCAGGCTGGGACGGCCGTTGGCCAGGGCGACGGCCAGCTCCGGCGAACGCCGGGCCATCGCCTCCAGCGGCGCCTGGGGCTGCAGACCACCCCGCAGCCAGAACAGCAGCACACCCAGGGCGGCGGCCACACCGGCCAGCAGCATCCGCTCCCGGCGTCCCATCATCCCGGTGACGGGGGCAGCCTTGGGTTCGTTGGAGCGGGTTTCGCTGGAGCGGGCTTCCTCGGACTGGGGCAGGGTCATCGCGACGCCGGCAGGTCGGGCGGCTGCGGGGCACTCTGGCAGCCCCGATGCCGGATGGCGACTCGCCGGTAGATTGACCCCAGCGGACCACCGGATGCACGCGCCCCCGGCTCGCCTGCCGTGAAGCGTCGCCTCACCCTCCACTTCCCGCGCGAAGCGGTCCACCAGCCGATCACCTACCGGCTGGCCGTCGACTTCGACATCGCCGCCAAGATCCTGCGCGCCCAGATCGCCCCCAATCAGAGCGGCGCGATGGTGGTGGAGCTCTCCGGCGACATCGACGAACTCGATGCCGCCGAGCTCTGGCTCGAAGACCTCGGGCTGAAGCTGGACCGGGCGCCGGGAGAGATCCGCATCGATCCCGAACGCTGCGTCGACTGCGGCATCTGTGCCAGCGTCTGTCCGAGCGGTGCCCTGCAGAGCGCGCCGCCCCTCTGGCGCCTGCAGTTCGACGCCCGCCACTGCCTGGTCTGCGAACAGTGCATCCCCAGCTGCCCGCTGGAGGCGATCGCCCTGGTGCTGGAGGCTGGCTGAGGTGCTGTCCCGGAGGCCGCCATGGTGAAGCCGGTCACGGGGGGGCCGCTGGTGTCCCTGCTTCGGTTCAGCCTCCTGCCGCTGCGGGCGCCGTTCCTGCTGCTGCTGCTGCTGGTCAGCGTCTACCTGGGGATGCACTGGGTGGTGCAGGCCCCTTCCTTCGAGCGGCCTCTTCTTACCCAGATTTCCGCCTACCGGCTCTACTGGTCGATCGAGTGCCTGCAGGCCGTGATCGTGGTGGTGATCGCCTCGATGCCGGATCTGCTGCTGCACCAGCTCTCGCTGCTGATGGCCGCCAGCAGGGTGATCACCCTGGTGGTGAGCCTCCTGCTGGTCACGATCGCCGGGCTCTACCTCCTGCATCTCAGTGCTCTGGCCGACGTGGCGATCCTGGGCACGGCCGTGCTGCTGGCCCGTCTCGACCTGATCCGCATCTCTGTGGTGCCGCCGCCGCTGCTGACGGCCGTCTGCCTGAGCGTCTACGTGCTGCTGGGGATCGGGCTGGGACGCTGGCTGCATCTGGAGGGGGCCTGGCGGGGGGGCGTCTGAACCGTCAGCAGCCGCGGCGGGGGAGTTCCTGGTAGCTCCAGAGATTGCCGAGCACCTTCTTCACGTACAGCCGTGTCTCGGGGTAAGGGATCGCTTCGACCCACAGCTCGGGCGCCTCGCGCAGCCGGGCGTCGATCCAGCCCTGCACGGCACCGGGGCCGGCGTTGTAGCTGGCGACGGTGAGGAAGGGGTCGCCCCGCCACTGGCCCAGCAGCTGCTGGAGGTAACGCGCCCCCAGCGGCACGTTGCGCTCCGGGCGGCGGAGCTCCTCCGCCGTGATCGGTCCGCCCGCCAGCTCGGCGGCCGTGGCCGGCATCAGTTGCAGCAGCCCGATCGCTCCGGCCACCGATCCCACCCCGGGGCTGAACCGCGACTCCTGCTTGGCCACCGCCAGCAGCAGGGTGGGGTCGAGGCCTTCGGCGGCGGCCGCCGCCTTGAACACCGGCCCGTAGCGAATGGGGTGGAGCGCCCGCTCCAGCGGCAGGGTGGCGGCACAGCTGCCGCCGCTCCAGCGCAGGCTAGCCCGCTCGAGCTGGCCGAGACTGGTCCAGTCATCGCCCACGCCCTGGCGCAGGCGCCCTTCGAGGGCCAGTTCGGGCGCCGTGATCGGAATCGTGTTGCGGCGTCGGTGTCGCCAGTGCTCCCAGCTCTCCAGCGGGAGGCCCAGTCGCCACAGCTGCCGGAGGGTGGTCCAGCCGCCCGACAGAGGCTGCCAGGGCCGCTCCTCCAGAGCCTGGTCGCCGTTCCCATCGGCGGCCAGCAGTCGGAGGGGCGGATCGTTCCGGCCCAGCCGCACCCGCGCCCGCCAGGCGTAGTACCCCCAGGGGTGGCGCTCCAGCAGACGCTCCCAGCTCTGCCGCGCCGCCGCAGGCTGCCCCTGCCGCTCCTGCACGAAGCCCAGCCAGAACAGCTGGCGGGCCGCCAGCGGCGCCGGCAGCCGCTCCGGGCCGAGGGCTCCCAGCACCTCGGCGGCGGTGCTCCAACGGCCCTGCAGCAGATGCCGCCGGGCCAGCTCCCACTGAAGGTCCCAGCTGGCGGGATCGCCGGGCCAGCGGCTGAGCACCGGGCGCCAGCCGACACCGCTCAGTTCGGCCAGGCGCGCCCGCACCGGAGCGCTCTGGGCCACGGCGCCGCCCAACCGGGGCAGCACGGCTTTGGCCCGTGGGTCGGGCAGCTGACTCAGCAGCCGGCCGGCCTCGAGTGCCTCCGGCCGTGCCGGCCAGCGCCGGGCGAGCGCCACCAGGCGCTCCTCCCCCTGGAGGGCCTGAGCCCCGTCCCCCTTGAGCAAGGCCGTGCCCACGGCCAGCTCGGTGGCCGGATCCCCCTGGCCACTGCCCAGGCAAGCCAGGGCGGCGCCGCCGTCGCCCAGCTGGGCCAGGCCTGTGGCCAGCTGTCGGCGCTGAGCCGTGGTCAGGGGCGTGAGCGGGCGGCGGCAGGTCTGCCGCAGCAGGCCCTCGGCGCCGGGCCAGCGCGCCCCCCAGCGGGCCAGGTGCAGGGCACCGCGCTGGCTGTCCGCCGTGCCACCGGCTTCCACGGCCGCCGCCAGGGCGGCGGGATGGGCCGGGAAGCGGCGCAGCAGGGCGGCCCGGCGGGAGGGGTCGGAGCGACCGAGGGCGTAGAGCGCGTCGGCGGTGGAGGGGGCGGACGGGAAGCGCCGCGCCAGCTGGCGCCAGAGGCCGACGGCCTCCGCCCGGCGGCCCGAGGACTCGGCGGCCAGGGCGTCAAGCTTGAGGGCCACCGGGGCCAGAGGCCCCTCGCCCCAGCCCTGGCCCCGCAGCCAGCCCCGCTGCCGGGCGGGGTCGCCGCCCCGGGCGGTCAGCAGCAGGGCGGCCTCCCGGCGCCGCTCCGGATCCGGGTCCCACCGACGCGTGCGCTCCAGCCGATCGAGCGGTGTGTCCGGTGTCGGCAGAGGCCGGGCGGCCAGCAGCTGGCGGCCCGTGATCAGCAGGGCGGCGCAACCGATCAGGGTGAGGGCGAGCGTCAGCGGGCCGCCCGGGGCGGCGGAGGACTGCTGGGGCACAGAGGGGCGGTGCGGCCGTGGCCGGCGGGGTTTTGGCATTCTGGGGGGGCCAGCCTGGCGGCCATGCGCCTGCTCCCCCCCCTGCCCCCGTGGCTGAGCACCCTGCCGGGCTCCCGGCAGCGGCGCCGCGCCCTACTCGTCACGGTGGCAGCCCTGGCGGGCTACCTGCTGCGGCCCGTCTGGCCTTTTCTCGTCTTGCCGGGCTGGGTGGTGGGGGCGCTGCTGCTCTGGGCGGTGATCGAGCTGCTGGGCTGGGCCTGGTGGCCGCGGCGCTGGCGCTGAGCCGATCTTCCCCGTCCGCGCCGCCACGGTCCGCGTAGCCTGCTGGCCAACCATTGCGAGTCTGGATGCCGGAGCTGGCCTCCCACCCCCTCGGCGCCCCCATCGGCAGCGCTGCAGCCGGTTTCGGGACCGACGGCATCCGTGGTCGCGTGGGCACCCAGCTCACCCCGGCCCTGGCCCTGCAGGTGGGCTACTGGTGCGGGCGGGTGCTGCCGCCGGAGGGGCCCGTGCTGATCGGGATGGATTCCCGCACCAGCGGTCCGATGCTGGTGGCGGCGCTCACCGCCGGTCTGACCGCCGCGGGTCGGGAGGTGTGGACCCTGGGGCTCTGCCCCACGCCGGCCGTGCCGGGCACGATCCGCCGGCTGGGGGCGGCCGGGGGGCTGATGGTCTCCGCCAGCCACAACCCTCCTCACGACAACGGCATCAAGGTCTTCGGCCCCTGTGGCGCGAAGCTCTCCCGTGAGGCGCAGGACGCGATCGAGGCGGGGCTGCGGGGGGAGACGGGCCCGGCCGAGCTGGGCCCGGCCGACCCTGATCGGGCCGGGCTCTGCGGAACCGCCTTCGAGCGGGCTGATCTCCTCGCCGGCTACCGGGAGTCCCTGCTGGCCAGCGTGGACGGCCGCCGTCTGGATGGCTGCCCGATCGTGCTCGATCTCTGCTGGGGCTCGGCCACCGCCTGCGGCGAGGCCGTGTTCCGGGCGCTCGGGGCCGATCTCACCGTCCTGCACGGGGAGCCTGACGGCCGTCGCATCAACGTCGGCTGCGGCAGCACCCACCTCGAGCCGCTGCAGCGGGCTGTGCTGGACACCGGCGCCACGATGGGGTTCGCCTTCGACGGCGATGCCGACCGCATGCTCGCCGTGGATGGCACCGGCCGCGTGGTGGACGGCGACCAGATCCTCTATCTCTGGGGCGGCGCCCTGCTGGAGGCGGGTGAGCTGCCCGCCAACCGGCTCGTCGCCACGGTGATGTCGAACCTGGGCTTCGAGCGCGCCTGGCAGGGACGGGGCGGGCAGCTCGAGCGCACGCCGGTGGGCGATCAGCACGTGCACGCAGCCATGGAGGCGTGCGGGGCCGCCCTCGGGGGCGAGCAGTCGGGCCACATCCTCTCGGCTCGCCACGGCATGAGCGGCGACGGCCTGCTCACGGCCCTGAAGGTGGCCACCCTGGTTCGCTCCGGCGGCGGCTCCCTGGCCGACTGGATGGACACCAGCTTCCGGCCCTATCCCCAGGCCCTGGTGAACGTGACCGTGTCGGACCGGCGGCGGCGCCAGCAGTGGCAGCAGTGCGAACCGCTGCGGCAGGCGGTGGCGCAGGCGGAGGCGGCCATGCAGGGCTGTGGTCGGGTGCTGGTGCGGGCCAGTGGCACCGAGCCCCTGCTGCGGGTGATGGTGGAGGCGGAGGAGCAGCAGGCGGTCGACCACTGGTCCAGCCATCTCGCCGCTCTGGCGGCCGCCGAACTCAACCCCGGCTGAGGCCGCTCGTCCCGGCGACAACCTGGGCGGCCAGGTCCAGGGCACCACGGCAGGCATCGCCCGCCGGCGCCACGGAGCGCGCCCCGGGCAGCGCTGCGGCGAGCGCCTGGCGGTAGGCCGCCTTGAACACCGGCAGGTGCCCGAGGGCACCACCCAGGCCGCACACCTCCGGTGAGGAGAGTTCCAGGGCTCGGGCCACACCGCGCACCAGCTCCGCCAGCGCCCGGGCGGAAGACTCCAGCACCTTCTGTGCCCCGATGTCACCAGCTGCGGCCAGGCCCTCCACGGCCGGGGCCAGTCGGGCGAACCCCGCCGCCCCGAAGCCCGGCTCCACCACCAGCGCCTTGATCCGCTGCGGCGCGAGGTCCGGCTCGCCGGCTGAGTCCTTCCCCAGCAACGCCCGCCATAGGACCTCCCACAGGGCGGTCGGGGGCCGGCGCCCATCGGCCATCTCCAGGGCGAGGGAGAGGGCATCGCGACCGATGTCGCAGGCGGAGCCGCCCCGATCCAGCAACCAGCCCCAGCCGCCGCAGCGGTGCTCGCGACCTTGATCGTCCCGGCCGAGGGCGATGCAGCCGGTGCCGCTGATCACCACGATGCCCGCCCGCTCGCCGAAGGCACCGCGCAGGGCGGTCCGCTCGTCGCCGGTCACGTGCACCCGCTCGAGCGGCAGATCCAGCGCCTCGGCGGCCAGCCGGGCGCCCAGGCGCTGCACGGCACTGCCGTGCTCAATGCCGCTCGCTCCCACCGCCGCCGCCGTCAGGGCCGGCACCGGCGATTGGGCGCTGGCGGGGTGCTGGCGGCGGGCCTGCTGCAGGCTCGCCGCCAGGGCCCGGCGGAACCGTTCCTCGCCGTCAGGCGCGGCCAGGTGGCTCACGCCGGGCCCCGATCCTTCCGCCAGCGGCTCCGGCGGGGCACCGGGCTTCAGCAGGGCCAGGCGGCAGGTGGTGTGGGTCTGGCCGGCATCGAAGCCGGCGATCAGGGTCCTCTCAGCCACCTCCGGCGGCTCCGGTGGCACTGCCGCGGGGCTCACGGAGGCCGGGCAGTGTGGCGAGGGTGGCCAGGCAGAACCAGCCGGTGATCTGCACCTCCGGGCGGAAGAAGATCGTGTCGGTGAGACCCTGCACCGCGAGACCGGCGATGGCCGCCACAGCTCCCAGGGCGGGCAGCGCCCGGCTGGCCTCACGGTGCAGGCAGGAGAGACCGGCACGCAGGGAACCCACCAGCAGCCCCAGACCGGCGAGCAGGGCCGGCACCCCACCCTCCACGGCCAGTTCCAGCGGGATCGAATAGGCGCTCAGAGCGTTGAACTTGGGCTGCTGGTAGAGCGGATAGATCAGGTTGAAGGCATCGTTGCCAGGCCCGATCCCCAGCCAGGGACGGTCGCGGACCATCGCCATCGCCGCGATCCAGACGTTGATCCGAAAGTTGTTGGAGCTGTCTTCCCGGCCGGCCACCAGGCTCAGCATCCGCACCCGCAGCGGCTCCAGCTGGGTGATCGCCATCACCACCAGGAGTGCTGCCCCGAGCAGCAGCAGCAGCGGGAACAGACGCCGCCAGAGGGGGGGCCAGCGGCGGGTGGCCCGCAGCGCCAGCAGCAGGCCCAGCAGGCCGGCCGCGGCCAGCAGGCCCAGCCAGCCACCCCGGCTGTAGGTGAGCAGCAGGGCGGCCGACCCGCACAGCAGGCAGGTGAGGGCGAAGAGGCGGCTGCTCCAGCGACGCCAGCGCAGCAGGGCCACCACCGCCAGGGGCAGGATCGGCAGCAGGTAGCCGGCCAGCAGGTTGGGATTGTCCAGGGTGCTGTAGATGCGGATCGTCCCCTGTGCCACGGAGTTGGGATCCGACCAGCGGGCGAGCGCCGAGGCGTCGCCGTAGAGCTGGCGGATGCCGATCACGGCCGTGACCAGCTGTCCGGCCAGCAGGGCGGCCACCAGCCGGTCCCACCAGGCCGGGGCGCTGGCCAGCAGCTGCCGCATCAGGGCGTAGACGCCGAGGTAGCTCAGCAGCTTGAACAGTCCCTTCAACGCCGCCAGGGGCACCGGCGAAAAGCCGGTGGCCATCACCATCACCGCCAGCAGAGCCAGCAGCCAGCCGCTGATCGCCCCGATCCGGGAGGGCGGGGTGCGCAGGGCCCAGACGATCCAGAGCAGACCGCTGGCGAGGATCAGCAGGCTGAGGCCGCTGCGGGTCACCAGCGGCAACCCCGCCAGGAGGGCACAGAGCACCACCCCGGCCACGGTCGTCAGCCGGCCCGAGAGCGGCCCGGCCGGCGCTGCGGCCAGCAGGCCCTGCCAACGCAGCAGGAGCGGCACCGGCAGCGGGTTGGTGGGGCTGGAGCTGCTGGGCATTCAGGGGGCTCCGGGGATCGCCGGTGCGGCGGCGACGGCGTCTGGATTATCGGCGGCCCCGCGTCGCTGCCTGTCCCGCTCGGCCGCCTCCTCCAGCTGGTCGAGCGGTGGTGGTGGCTGCCCGTTGCGGCGGTAGAGCACCCGGTACACCGGCAAGTCCTGGGCCAGCACGTGCCGCTCCCGCTCGGTGGGCACCGGCAGCGGATTGGTGGGGCGCCAGGGCCGGGGATCCCCGGCCGGCCGCTCGAAGCAGCCGCTCGCCTCGGTGAGGGCCACCATCGGCTCGATCACCGCCGGCACGTCACTCTGCAGGAACAGGACGCCTTCGGCAGGCAGGGCGCTGGCGATGGCCCGCAGCAGGGCGGGCTGCAGCACCCGCCGCTTGTGGTGCTTCTTCTTGAACCAGGGGTCGGGGAACTGGATCGTGACCCGCTGCAACAGGCCGGGGGGCAGGGCCGCCAGCCAGGTCTCCAGGCTCACGTTCGCGTTGCAGAAGAGGAAGCGCAGCGCGTCGAGGCCCGCCTGCCGCCGCTCGGCCTCCGCCGCTTCCACCAGGCCGCGGCGGATCTCCACGCCCAGGAAGTTCCAGTGCGGCTCGAGCGGCGCCAGGGCCAGCAGGAACCGGCCGCGGGCGCAGCCGATGTCGAGGTGGAGCGGGCGGGCGGGATCGGCGAACAGCTCCTGCGGCGATGGCAGGGGCCGCGGCTGCTGGTAGAAGCGGCTGAGGGGGTTGACGTGCTGACGCACCACCGCTCAGGTCTCCGGACCGTCCGACTCCTGGGGCACCAGGAAACCCCAGCTGGCGGTGTAGCCATGGAGGTGGGTGCTCGCCCCCAGCGGACCGATCTCTCCGTTGCAGAAGGCACCGCAGAGTGGCAGCTGGGGAAAGAGCTCCCGGCCGATGCTCACGTCGCCGTCGGGCTCTCCGTAGAGACCCTCGCCGCGGCCCAGGCAGGCGAAGAGCAGCGCGATCAGGGGGGTGCCTGGTCTGGCCGCCTGGCGTGTCAGCAGCTGGCGCAGTTCCTGCCTGGAGGCCGCGGCATCCCGCAGCTGGAACTGCACCTGCTGGCCCACCCGCAGACGCTCGGCCACCGCCACGGCCCCGTTGCGTGGATCGACGCCGATCAGGTTGCGCACCAGGAAGGCGGGGGAATCCGCTTCCGGCGGACCGCCGGCCAGGGAGAAGCTGCTGCGCGCCACGCCGAGGAAGAGGGAGTGGCGCACCAGTTCCCGCTCGGCAGGATCGAGGGTCTGCAGGATGCTCTGCAGGCAGGTCACGGGGCTGTCGCGCTGGTTGCCGCGGCTGAGCTGCAGCACCACGTTGCGCTCCGCCTGCTCGATCTCATACACCGGACCGATCGGGCGGCAGCCCTGGGCCACCACCGGATCGAGGCGCCAGCGGCCCCCGATCAGGCAGCCCACGGCGCCCGTGTGCACCCGCTCGCCCAGCAGCAGCGAGCCGTGGCTGGCGCTGTGGTGGCCGGCGATGCCGCCCACCTTGGCCACGGCGGGGAAGGCGTAGTCGAGGCCGCTGATCAGGTCGTTGACGGCCTGGCAGGTGGGATCGACGAACAGCAGCATGCCGTGGGCCTGTTCCGGATCCGCCCCCACCCACCGGGCCCAGTCCTGACTGGCGCCGTCGAGATCCGGCAGGTTCGTGGTGTCGAGGCAGAACGGCTGCAGCACCGCGCCCGGCAGCCGCAGCAGGGTGACGCTCAGGGCCGGCTGCTGTTCGATCTCATGGGCCTCGCCGCTGACGGCATCGGTGCCCACCACACCGCCGCCGGCGCAGCCCAGCCAGTGGGTGGCCTGGAGCCGGCTCCGCAGCAGGGGCAGCAGCCGCGGCAGGTCGCTGGCGTAGCTGGTGGAGCCGAACACCAGGGCCAGATCCGCCGCCGACCTGTTGCCGAGCGTCCGTACCACCTCGTCCACGGCTCCTTCGAGCGAGGCGTTGCGGGAGAGGGCGGTGCGGCAGGAGGCCGCCTCGTCCCCGCGTCGGAGCCAGGAGAGCAGGGGGGGCGCAGGCATGCAGGGGACCCTACTGGTGAAGCATGGCGCGGATAATGGCGCCTTCCCGTACCGCATCTGTGGCCGACGCGCTGTACCGCACCCTGGTGTGGCTCGACTACCGCCTGGCGGTGGTGTTCACCCTGGGACTGCCGCTGGTGCTGCTGGTGTGGGCGGCCCTGCGCCGTGAGCAGGCCCTGGTGCGGCTGCTGGGTCTCTACTGGAAGGTGGCGAGCCTGCTGGCGATCAGCGTGATGCTGCTGGTGGACGCCCGGCCGCTGGGCTTCGCCCTGCTGGTGGTGGCCCCGCTGCTGATGCTGGCCTGCGTCTGGTTCTGGGTGGATCTCAACGAGGAACTGGCGGATCTGCCCCCCTGGCGGCCCCTGCCCCTCACGGTGCGCTCCTGGCGCTGGGCCCTCACCGTGTTCGCGCCGCTGACGGCTGCGCTGGCGGCCACCGCCCTCGGTTGCCTCGCCGGGGTGGCGGCCCGCCCGCACTGTCAGCTGTGGCTGGAGGCGCCGCGCCGGCTGCACCGCGGCGCCGCCGGGGTGTTCAGCTTCGTCTTCGGCGCCGATCTCACCCCCACCCTCACGGCCTTCATCGCCTATGTGGCTCTGGTGGCCTACGTGGTCGGCCTGCTGCAGTGGCTGCTGGTGCGACTGCCCCGTCAGGGCCGGGTGGCCGGCGGCTTCTAGGCCGTTCTTCCCCACGCTCCCCTTTCACGCGACCCCCCTGCACCGTCCAACCCGATGAGCGCCTCCCTGCTGGCCCGGCTCGAGGCCCTCAGCCGCAACCGTCCCGATCGGGTGCTGAGGCTGCGTGGCAGCCTGCCCGCGGCGGCCGGGGAGAGCGAGCCGTTCGAACTCCTCATCTACCGCGGCTTCTCGAGCAGCGTGACCCATCCCACGGCCGTCGATCCCGACCGGCCGGCCCTGCCGGATGGGTCCGAGATCGACGGTGCCGAACTGCTGCAGGGGCCGCTCGACCCGCGCTCGGAGTGCCGGCTGGCCGGCCCGCTGCCCGTGGAGCGCTTTCTCGATCCGCTCGCCTGGCAGGGCTGAACGCCGGTTCAGCCTTCCAGCACCGCGACGCAGCGGCCGCAGAGGCTGGGGTGGGCCGAATGGTGGCCGACGTCGTTCTCCACGTGCCAGCAGCGCTCGCACTTGTGCCCCTCCGCCCGGGCGATGCGTACGGTGATGCCTCCTTCATCGGCTTCCGCCAGAGGCGTGGCCAGCGGTGCGCCACCGATCTCCAGCGCCGACACCAGCAGCCAGTCCGCCAGGTTGTCCACCGTCGGAGCGCCGCTGGTCCCCAGCAGCGTGAGGGCGCGCTCCAGGGCGGCGGCGGCCTCGCCGTGGCCGAGCTCCAGCTGCACCCGCGCTTCCAGCGAGGCCCCCAGGCCGCCGCTGGCCCGGCAGCTTTCCAGCTGGCGGTTCACCAGGCCGCGCAGGTCCAGGAGCGGCCGCAGCGGTTCGACCAGGCCGGCCTTGCGCCAGGAGGAGGGCGCGACGGGCCAGCCCCGCTCGAACACCGAACGCTCCGTCACGGGATAGGGCAGGTTCTGCCAGATGTCCTCGGCCATGTGGCAGAGCACGGGAGCGATCAGACCGGCCAGCCGCTCCACCACCAGCGCCAGCACCGTCTGGCAGCTGCGGCGGCGGGGGTCGCCGGCGGCGCTGACGTAGAGCCGGTCCTTGGCGACGTCGAGGTAGAAGCTGGAGAGATCCACCACGCAGAAGTTCTGCAGCGCCTGGAAGAAGCGGTAGAACTCATAGCGCTCGAAATCCGCCGTGACCGCCTCGATCAGGGCGGCGGTGCGCTCCAGCATCCAGCGATCGAGCAGCGGCAGATCGGCGAACGGCACCGCATCGACGGCCGGATCGAAATCGTGCAGGTTGCCGAGCAGGTAGCGGGCCGTGTTGCGCACCTTGCGGGTCACGTCGGCCAGCTGCCGCACGATGCCCGGCCCGAGCGGCACGTCGGCGGAATAGTCGACCGAACTCACCCAGAGCCGCAGCACGTCGGCCCCGTAGGCCGGCTCCTGCTGCTGGTTTCTGCCGCCCTCCACCAGCACCGCTGGATCGACGACGTTGCCGAGCGACTTGCTCATCTTGCGGCCTTTCTCGTCGAGGGTGAAGCCGTGGGTGAGCACCCGCCGGTAGGGGGCGTGGCCGTTGACGGCCACCGAGGTGAGCAGGCTGCTCTGGAACCAGCCGCGGTGCTGGTCGGAGCCCTCCAGATAGAGGTCGGCGGGATAGCGGAGCGGGGTGGGATCGGCCTGCGCCGTCGTCCCGTCGCAGCCTCCGAGCACACCGGCCCAGGAGGAGCCGGAATCGAACCACACGTCCATCGTGTCGGTGCCCTTGCGCCAGCGCGCCGCCTCGGCGGCATGGGCAGGCGGCAGCAGTCCGGCCTCGTCGCGTTCCCACCAGACGTCCGAGCCGTGTTCGGCGATCAGTGCCTGCACGTGGGCCAGGGTGTCGGCGTTGAGCAGCACCTCGCCGGTGCTGCGCTCGTAGAAGACCGGGATCGGCACCCCCCAGGTGCGCTGACGGCTGATGCACCAGTCGCCCCGCTCGCGCACCATCGCCTCGATGCGGTTGCGGCCGCTGGCCGGCAGCCACTCCACGGCGGCGATGGCGTCCAGGGCCTGCTGGCGGAAGCCCTCCACCGAGGCGAACCACTGTTCGGTGGCACGGAAGATCGTGGGTTTCTTGGTGCGCCAGTCGTAGGGGTAGCGGTGCTGGTAGCGCTCCTCCTTGAGCAGAGCTCCCGCCTCGGCCAGGGCCGCGATGATCGCGGGGTTGGCGTCCTTGAGCACGTTGAGGCCGGCGAAGGGCCCCGCCTCCTCCGTCAGGGTGCCGGCCTCGTCGACGGGGCAGAGCACGGGCAGCCCCGCCTGGCGTCCGGTGATGAAGTCGTCGACACCGTGGCCGGGGGCGGTGTGCACCAGCCCGGTGCCGGCCTCGGTGGTGACGTAGTCGCCGCCGATCACCACGGGGCTGGTGCGATCGAACAGGGGATGGCGGTAGCGGACGCCTTCGAGTTCCGCTCCCCGGAGGGTGAGCAGGGGCTCGAACGCCAGCCCCAGGCTGGCGCGCAGGCTGGTCACCAGATCGGCCGCCACGATCAGATGCCGGCTGTTGCGGAAGCCACTGGTCTCAGCGCCCCTCACCCGGCACACGGCGTAATCGAGCGCGGCGTTCACCGACACGGCCAGGTTGGCTGGCAGGGTCCAGGGGGTCGTGGTCCAGATCGCCACGGCCAGCTCGCCCTCCGCCGGGCGGGTGGCCGTGTCCGGCGCGCTCAGGCCGATGGCCGCCAGCCTGGCGCCGAGGGCCTCCGGCAGCTCCACCACCGGAAAGGCCACGTAGACGCTGGGGGAGGTGTGCCCATCGGGGTACTCCAGCTCCGCCTCCGCCAGGGCCGTCCGGGAGCTGGGGCTCCAGTGCACCGGCTTCAGGCCGCGGTAGATGTGGCCGGCCAGCACCATGCGGCCGAACACGCCGATCTGGGCCGCCTCGTAGGCCTTGTTCAAGGTGAGGTAGGGGGTGTCCCAGTCGGCCCAGATGCCCCAGCGGCGGAAGCCCGCCCTCTGACCCTCCACCTGCTCGAGGGCGTAGGCATGGGCACGGCGGCGCAGCTCGAGCGGCGTGAGGTTCCGGCGCTCCTCGGCGGAGAGGCTCTGCAGCACCTTCAGCTCGATCGGCAGCCCGTGGCAGTCCCAGCCCGGCACGAAACGGGCCCGCCTGCCCCGCAGCAGGGCGTACTTGTTGATGATGTCCTTGAGGATCTTGTTGAGCGCGTGGCCCACGTGCAGCGCGCCGTTGGCGTAGGGCGGGCCGTCGTGCAGGGTGAACACCTCGCCGTCGTTGCCGCGGCTCAGCCGCTCATAGATCCGCTGCTCGGCCCAGAAGGCCTGCAGTTCCGGTTCGCGCTGCCTGGCATTGGCCCGCATCGCGAACGGTGTCTGCAGAAGGTTGAGCGTGTCCTTGTACGAGGCCGGGCTGGCGGTCACGGCGCCTGGGAGGCAGCAAGGGCGAATTATCGACCCCGGCCCTCAGCCGTCGGCTTTCCCGCTCCCCTGCTCCTGCCCGGCAGGGTCCGCCCGTTCATCACCTTCACCCCGGGCCGGTGCCGGGGTGGCGGCCTCGGCTTCCTCCGCGCCGGCTGGCCGGGGATCGGCGGCGGCCATCACCTCGCCCAGCAGGATGTCGATCTCCTCGAAGGACGTGACCTCGGCCGCCGGGGCGATGTCCTCAGCTGGTGCCACCGGCTCACTTCCCTCGGCCGCCTCCGGAGTCGGCGGGGCTGGTTCGAGGGGCTCGGGGCCGCTCTGGCCGGGCGTCGCGTCCCCGGCGGTGGACGCAGCCGGATCGGGCCTCACCCAGCGCTTGCCGCTGCGGGCCGCCGCGGGCCGCCGCTGCCGCCACCAGCCCAGCACGCCGGCACCGGCCGAGGCGCCCAGGCCTCCCAGCCGCGCGAGGGCCGCGCCCAGTTCCGTGGCACTGCGGCGCCAGCGTGCGGCGCTGCTCAGCTGGGTCTGCTCGTCGCTGCTGAGTGCCCGCCAGCGGGCCTGCCCCACCTCCGTGCCCAGCCGGCCGATCAGGAGCCCGCCGCACAGCACGGCCAGCATGGGAGCGCCGCCCAGCCGGTCGGCGCTGGTCACGAGCACCAGGCCCAGCAGCAGCACCAGGGCACCCCAGAAGGCATCACGGGGCCGGCTCAGTTCCGGCAGCAGCAGCGGCAGCAGCACCACCACCAGGCCGCAGAGCAGCGCCAGGGTTCCGCCGAGGGTGGCAAGCATGGCCGGCAGGGCAGCACTAGTGTCATTCTGCGCGTGCCGATCGGCGCCGGCTCGATACAGTCGGCCCCACGCCCACCTGGCGGAATTGGTAGACGCGCTGGGTTTAGGTTCCAGTGGCTCAGGTCGTGGGGGTTCAAGTCCCCCGGTGGGCATCTCCGATTTCCGGGCGGCCCCTCCACCCCGCCAGTTGCGCGGCGGCGCGGGATCGGGCCAGCGCCCGGGCGGCCGGCAGGGCCGGCTCCAGGCGGAGCGAGCTGAAGGGCGGCAGCTGGCGCCGCCGCAGCCAGGCGCCCCAGCGGAACTCATGGAACGGGATCAGCGGGGCGGCCGCGATCACGCCCTCCTGCTTCAGCTTCCAGACCAGGCTCCGGTAGGGGTCGTCCTCCAGACCAAGAAGGCTGGTGGGAAGGTGCTCGCTGGGCCAGGGGCCGCGGCCGCGGCCGTCCAGGAGGTAGAGCCACCCCCGTTGTGTCAGCTCCGCCAGCACCGTGCTCCGCTCGGCACAGTCGAGTTGGAGCACCACGTAGCCGAAGGCTGTGGCGTGGGGGTCCAGTTCGAGCAGGGCCCGCAGCCGGTGGTGGCGGTCCACCATCCAGAGGGCGCCATCGGCGGCGCGCACCAGCGGCACCGGTTTGCCGAGCAGGTAGCGACGTCGCTCCCGGGCGGCCTCACCACGGAAGTCGGCCATGCGGTGTTGCACTTCCGCCAGCCCCACGCAGCGCTGGGTGGGCTGCAGTGCCCCCACGGCCACCTCCTCCAGGTCGTGGGGATCCGGCGGCGGCGGCGGCAGGGGTTCGAACGCAGGCAGGCGCAGGGGCATGGTGCGGGCCGCGGGAGATTCAGAGCAGGTGGTCGCGCTGCAGGAACACCCGGATCAGCTTCTCGTCCATCAGGCCGGCCCGGGCGCGGGGAGCCTCGTTGCAGAGTTCAAAGAGCGCCAGCAGGGTGGCCGGGTCGAACACGTGGTCGTAGTCCGAGGCCAGGGCGGCCACCTCGTCGGCCGTTTCGATCAGATTGAGACGTTCACGCAGTTCCGGATCCTGCTCGATCCGGGCAAGGAAGCGGAAGACTTCGTCGCGATCCTGGCTCATGGGCTGGGCTGTGGCACGGTCGGCACCCAGTCTCCGCCCCTGCGGCCCCCATGGCGCCAGCCGGCCCCCAGCCCCGCGGCTGCGATGTCGCCGAGCCAACATTCAACCCAATCTTGACGGCCCCTTAACGTCTCCATAACACGAAGCGGCAGAGCGTGTTGCTAATTGTTGTGGGCTCAATCAATGGCTGCTCCGATGACCTTCGCGAAGAAGGCCCTGATCCTCGGCTCCCTGGCGGTACTCGGCACCGGTGCAACGGCCTCAGCTCAGAATTCCCTCAACGGCGCTGGTGCAACCTTCCCGGCGCCCTTCTACCAGCGCGTGTTCGCCGATCTGGCGAGGTCGGGAGGGCCTCAGGTCAACTATCAGTCCGTCGGTTCCGGCGCAGGCGTGCGTCAGTTCATCGCCGGCACCGTTGATTTCGGCGCCACCGATGAAGCGATCAGTTCTGCTGATTCCGCCAAGGTGAACCGCGGTGTCGTGCAGTTTCCCGCCGTCGGTGGCACCATCGCCGTGGCCTACAACAGGCCGAACTGCAAGCTCCGACTCACTCAGAAGCAGGTTGCCGATATCTTCCTGGGTGTGATCGACGACTGGAAGGATCTCAAGTGCGGCTCCGGCAAGATCGCCGTGGTGCACCGCTCCGATGGATCCGGTACCACCTTCGCCTTCACCAATTCCCTCTCCGCCTTCTCGCCGACCTGGAAGAGCAGGGTGGGTGAGGGCAAGTCTGTGAAGTGGCCCGTCGGCGTGGGCGGCAAGGGAAATGAAGGCGTGGCTGGGGTGATCCAGAACACCCCTGGCTCCATCGGCTATCTCAACCAGGCCTTCGTGAAGGGTCGCATTCAGGCGGCCGCCCTGCAGAACAGGGCCGGCAAGTTCGTGATGCCGAACATGAAGAGTGGTGCTGCCGCCCTCAACAACATCAAGCTCGACGGCAATCTCGCCGGTGAGAATCCCAATCCCCCCGGTGCCGAGAGCTACCCCATCTCCACCCTCACCTGGGTGCTGGCCTACCGCAGCGGCAACGGAGCCAAGGCCCCGGCGATCCGCAGGGCCATGACCTTCCTGCTGAGCGATGCGTCCCAGGCGAAGGCCGATGATCTGGGCTACGTGCCCCTGCGTGGGGCCATCCTGCGTTCCGCGCGCCAGGCCGTGAGCCGGATTGGCTCCTGATTCTCGAGCCACCGGGGAGCGCCACGCGCGCTCCCCGGTCTTAAACGCGGGTTAACCTATCGCTTAGGTCTTCTTTGCTCGGCGGTCTGTTTTCCTCCATACAGTCACCCCGTGCTCTGCAGCAATCGTCATGGTCTCGTCCCCGTTTCGCGATGCGGGCCGCAGCGACGGCATCCGGGACTGCCTCGAGACCAGCTATCGCCATCGCAATCTTCTGCACATCGGTGCGGGCAGTTCCGTCCCCCTCCTGAAGAACAGCATCTGGCTGGTCGTCCGCGGCATGGTGAAGCTTGAGGCCGTCACCATTCACGGCGATCCCCTGCTGCTGGGCCTGGCCGGACCCAACGAACCCTTCGGCGATCCCCTCACCAATGTGCAGGCCTGTGAGGCCTTCACCCTGTGCGATTCCGATCTGCTCTGCCTGTCCTGCGCGGAGATCGAGCAGGCTCCCCATCTGGCGATGGCGATGATGCAGGCGGTGATCCAGAGGCACCGCCAGGCTGAAACCTTGCTCTCCCTGCTGGGGCTCCGGCGGGTCGAAGAACGGGTGCGGGGATTCCTCGAACTTCTCGCCCAGGATTATGGCCAGGCCTGTGACCAGGGTCTTCGTCTCAATCTGCGGCTCACCCATCAGGAAATGGCCAGTGCCCTCTCCACCACCCGCGTTACGGTCACCCGGGTGATCGGTCTGCTGCGGGATGAGGGCTGGCTTCAGATCGACGATGACCGCCATCTGGTGATCAGCCATCTGCCGCGTTGCCGGTGAGGCCCTTGCCGGCGATCCGAAGCCATCGCCTAGCCTCGGCGGAGGCGCTTCCGAGTCCAGCCGACCCCATGCCCCGTCTGCTCCTGGTCGACGACGACGACGGGATCCGCACCACCCTCGCCGAGGCTCTAGAGCAGGAAGGGTTCGAGGTCTGCTGCGCCGCCGACGGGAGGGAGGCTCTGCGCCAGATCGATGCACGGCAGCCTCCGGGTGGTGCGGGGTTCGATCTGGTGCTCCTGGATCTCATGCTTCCCGGCGTGGGTGGGCTCGACATCTGCCGTCACCTGCGCCGCAGCGACGCCCGGACACCGATCCTCATGGTGAGTGCCCGCGACACCGAGACCGACCGTGTTCTGGGGCTTGAACTCGGCGCCGACGACTTCCTGGTCAAGCCGTTCGGCCTCAGGGAGCTGGTGGCCCGCTGCAGGGCCCTGCTGCGTCGCACCAGCCAGGGGCCCGAGCGTTTTCCTTCCAGTGCGGCCCTGTGCCATGCCGAGATCACGCTCTACCCCGATGAATTCCGGGTCACCCGCGACGGCGAGGCGGTGGCGCTGTCTCCCAAGGAATACCGTCTCCTGGAGTTCTTCATGCAGAACCCCGGTCGGGTCTGGAGCCGCAACCAGCTGATCGACCAGGTCTGGGGCACCGACTACGTGGTGGACACCAAGACCGTGGATGTGCACATCCGCTGGCTGCGCGAGAAGCTGGAGCACAATCCCTCCGCACCCGAACATATCCTCACGGTGAGGGGCTTCGGCTATCGCTTCGGCTGAAACCTCCGGCCTTCGGCAGCGGTCGTGATGACCCCGCTCATCGCCCTTGTCGTGCCACTGGCCCTGGCGCTCGCCTGGTGGCTGGGCTGGCGCCGGGGCCTGGGCGCCGCCGCGCGCGCGCTCGGGTCGGGGCCACCGGAGCCGGGCCCCCGCCAGTTACGGGCGTGGCTCGATGCCGCTCCGCAGGGCTGGCTGGTGCTCGATCCCTGGCAGCGCGTCCAGGCCATCAATCCCCGCGCGGAGCGGTTGCTGCAGCTTCCCACCGACCGGTTGGTGCGTGGCCAGTCCATCACCGCCCTGGTGTCCGGAAGCGAGCTGGAGGAGGCGATCCGCCGCGTCCGCCTTCACCAGAGGCCCCAGAGGTTGGAGTGGCAGCAGGGCAACGAGGCCCTCGAGGCGGTGCTCCTCCCCGGCGACGACGGCTGGCTCGGCCTGTGGCTGGGCAGCCGTCGCTCGGTCGAGTCCCAGCTGGATCAGCAGAGCCGCTGGGTGAGCGATGTGGCCCATGAGCTCAAGACTCCGCTCACGGCCCTGATGCTCGTGGGCGACAGCCTGGCCGCCCGCTCCACCGGCTCCGACACGGTGCGGGTGGAGCGCCTGCAGCGCGAGCTGCAGCGGTTGCAGAGCCTGGTGAGCGATCTGCTTGAGCTCTCCAGGCTCGAGAACAGCCTGCCCCGTGACGAAGGCCGCTACGAGGTGCTGGATCTCTGTGAGCTGGTGGACGCCGCCTGGGGCAGCCTGAGGCCGCTGGCGGAACGGCGGGGCGTGAGCCTCCACTTCCCCTCGCGGCCTCCCAGCCTGCTCTGGGGGGATGCCTCCCGGCTCCACCGGGCCCTGCTCAACCTGTTCGACAACGCGCTGCGTTACAGCCCGGACGGGGGCCTGGTGGAGGTCAGCGTGGGTGGCGGCGGCCGCTGGTGGGAACTGGTGGTGCGGGATCAGGGGCCGGGCTTCAGTGAGGACGATCTGGCGCACCTGTTCGAGCGCTTCTACCGCGGGGATCCCTCCCGGGTGCGCAGCGGCCGGGCCGGCAGCGGCCTGGGTCTGGCGATCGTGCAGCAGATCGCCCTCACCCACGGAGGGCGGGTGCTGGGCCGCAACCACCCCGAGGGTGGGGCGGTGATGGAGCTGGTGCTTCCCAGGGGAGTGTGAGCCTGCGGCTCAGGGGCTGATCCGGGCCACGGCGGCACGGGCCCGGCTGAGCACCTCGCCGGTGAGCGGCACGTAACCGAGTTCACTGGCCTGCTTCTGAGGGGCCTGCTGCAGCGACCAGTTCAGGAAGGTGCGGATCGCCTCGGCCTTCTCAGCGCCGTTGCCCCGCTCGTAAGCGAGCATCCAGGTGAAGGCCACGATCGGAAAGCTCTTCGCCCCGGGGGGGTTGCAGTCGCCTCCGCCGAGCCGCGCGTCGAGCCGCACGCCGTTCAGCCCGGCGGCGCCGCTGACCGCGTCGGCCTTCACGAACTGGCCATCCCGGTTCTGCAGGGCGGCCGCCAGGATCGGTGCGCGCACGAAGGCCTGGTTGAGATAGCCGATCGCGCCCGGGGTGTTCTGGATCACCCCGGCCACGCCTTCATTTCCCTTGCCGCCCACGCCCAGGGGCCACTTCACCGCCTTGCCCTTGCCCACCTGCCGCTTCCACTCGGGTGAGAAGCAGCTCAGGGAGTTGGTGAAGGCGAAGGTGGTACCGGAGCCGTCGGAGCGGTGCACCACGGTGATCGGCTGGGGCGGGCAGCCGAGTTCGCGCCAGTCGCGGATCCGGCCGAGGTAGATGCCGGCCAGCTGGGCCTGGCTCAGCTTCAGATCCGGGCAGTTCGGGTTGTTGTAGGCCGGGGTGACGGTGCCGCCCAGCATCGGGATCTGCACGGCGCCGCGGCGGCCGGCCTCGCCGGCCTTGAACTCCTCGTCGCTGAGGGGCTCGTCGGAGGCCCCCAGGTCGACGGTGCCCGCTGCGAACTGACGGACTCCAGCCCCGGAGCCCACCGACTGATAGTTCACCTGGTTGCCGGTTTCTTCGCCGTAATCCGCCGCCCAGCGCTGGTAGGCGGCCGCGGGGAAGGTGGCTCCCGCGGCGTTCAGGGACGGCAGGCGATCGCCGCCTGCGCCGCAGGCGCTGCTCAGCAGCCCGGTGGCGACCAGGCTGGCTGTCAGAGGCAGGTGGCGGAGCTGGGGTCTAGGGGACAAAGGAAACACCATCACGATCCGAATCACGATCCGAAGCCACGATCCGAAGCCGAAAGCCCCCGTCCGGAACCGCGGCTGGCAGGACCTTTTCGAAGATCCCATTTAAGCGTTCGTCCCAGCACGGCTCCCCAGCCGCTGGAGCAGGGCGCCGTTCACTGCCCGTAAGGTGGAGTTAGCTGTCGACTTGAGGCCCTGGATCTGGCGATGACCCCAGCTTTGGCTCTCACGCCCGACCAGCGCGACTCCACCGCCCCTGGTCTCCCGCTGCCGCGCTCGGTTCCCAAGGCGTTCCTCGAGCCTCCGGCCGCCTGGAATCCCACCGTGGGACTGTTCCTGGGCGGCTATGCCCTGGCGGGTCTGACGATCTGGGGTTGGTTCGTGGCCGGCTGGCCGCTGCCCTGGCTGCTGCTGCTCGGCTTCCTCTCGCTCCACCTGGAAGGCACCGTCATCCATGACGCCTGCCACAACGCCGCCCATCCCAACCGCTTCTGGAACGCCGTGATGGGGCACGGGGCGGCCATGCTGCTGGGGTTCAGCTTTCCGGTGTTCACCCGGGTGCACCTCCAGCATCACGCCCATGTGAACGACCCGAAGAACGATCCCGATCACATCGTTTCGACCTACGGTCCGCTGTGGCTGATCGCGCCGCGTTTCTTCTATCACGAACTCTTCTTCTTCCGTCGCCGTCTCTGGCGTCGCTGGGAACTGCTGGAGTGGGGGATCGCCCGTGGCCTCTTCGTGGCGATCGTGCTCACGGCCATCCGTCACGACTTTCTGCCCTTCGTCTTCAACTGCTGGTTCGCTCCGGCCCTCATGGTGGGCGTCACGCTCGGCCTCTTTTTCGACTATCTCCCGCACCGCCCCTTTCTCTCGCGCAATCGCTGGCACAACGCCCGCGTCTACCCATCACGCCTGATGAACTGGCTGATCATGGGGCAGAACTATCACCTGGTTCATCATCTATGGCCCTCCATTCCGTGGTTCGAATACCAGGGGGCCTACCGAGCCGTGCGGCCCCTGCTCGATGCCAAGGGCTCGCCACAGCGGTTGGGTCTGTTCGAAACCCCCCGTGACGGCTTCAATTTCCTCTACGACATCTTCCTGGGCATCCGCAGCCACAAGCGCCGCCGCAGCCGTCTGCGGCCCATCGCTGCCCTGATGCCCACGCCCCAGGGCCGCCGTCACGTGCTGGCCCTGCTGCACCGCACCGCGGTCACGCCCCTCGCCCGCCCGCCGCTGCCCCGTTCCTCGGCGGGCTGAGGCTGCAGTCCTGTCCCGACGGATCAGTCGCTCAGGATCTGCGGCACCCGGATGAAATCACCCTCCCGCTGTGGCGCCAGGTCCAGCAGTTCCTCCCGCACGGGGGTGGGCACCACCCGGTCCTCCCGGGTGACGTTGACCACCTCCACCGCGCGGGTGGTGGGGGGGATCCCCGTGGTGTCGACCCGCTCGAGCTGGGCGACGTAGTCGAGGATCCGCTCCAGCTGGGCCGTGTAGGTGGCGATCTTCTCTTCCGGCAGATCGAGCCGGGCCAGGCGGGCCACCTTGCGCACGTCGTCGGCCGTGATGCGGGTCATCGTGGAGGACCGGGCAGGATGGGGCGAACCTAGCCGGCCGCTTCCCCGTCGCCGAGGAAGGTCTCCAGGTCGCGCACCAGGGCGGTGGCGGCCTGATCGAGGAACAGGGCGCCATGCTCGGCCGTCGCCAGGGATGGATCCGAGCCCATCCGCCCGTCGGGGTGGCGGCGGCGGAAATCCTCGGGCCCGTGGATCGGCCCGGCGGCGGGAGGATCCGGCAACGGTCGCTGCTTGGAGGCCAGGCTCGGTTCCAGGTGGAGGGTGAGGGCGATCTCGCTGGGGGTGGCGTGGTGGCCTTCCCGCTCGCCATAGAGGTCGCGGGCCTGGCGCATCACCGGGCCAGCCATGAACCAGTTGGCCAGCTGACAACGGAGTCGATGGGCGTTCGGCAGCCCCCGTGCCGCCGCCGTGCCGTAGGCCTGCGCAAAGGCGGCACGGGCGGTGGCGATATTGCCGCCGTGGCCGTTGATCACGAAGATCCGCTCGAAGCCGTGCCGGGCCAGCGAGAGCACCACGTCGTGGAGCAGGGCCAGCAGGGTGGAGGGCTGCAGGCTGATCGTGCCGGCGAAGGCCAGGTGGTGTTCCGCCATGCCGAAGGACTGGGCCGGGGTCACCAGCACGCCCGTGCGACGGCCCACCTCGAGGGCCACGGCTTCGGCCGTGAGGGCATCGGTGCCGATGGCGCCGGTGGGCCCGTGCTGCTCGGTGGAGCCCAGCGGCACGATCACGCCCTTGCAGTGCCGGAGGTAGGTCTCCACCTCGGGCCAGCTGCGCAGCTGCAGCCGGATCTCCTCGGTGGAGGCCCCACCGGGGAAGGGGCTGGGGGTTGATGGGGAGGGCACCGGAGCGGGCGACGGCGGCATGGCCGCGGCGAACGGAGGAATGGCTGCAGTATCTCTAGGATTGATCACAACCGGATCCGATCGGAACCCGGCCCCGCTGGTGCCCGCTCAGGTGCCGGAACGAGAATGCTGCACCGCAAGCTGGACCAGTTCTGCAGCGAGAAACGCCCGGTGTGGGTGTTTCTCCGCGATCAGCAGCGCTGGATCGAGCAGGCCCTGGTGGTGGAGATCGAGGGCGATCTGGTCACCCTCCGCTACGACGCCGAGGAGGACGACGAGCTGCACAGCTGGGAGGAGAGCGTGCGCCTCGATTCGATCGGGGCGGTGAGCACGCGGCTGGCCTACTTCAGCCGCAGCGCCCAGGCCGACGACCTGGAGACGGCCGAGGACTGCCCCGAGTCGGAGCAGCTCAGGAGCCAGGGCTGATCGCCCGGCTCAGTGGGCGGTGCCGTTGCCGTCGTAATCGTCGGTGTCGTAGTAGCCCCCACGGGTGCCGAAGTAGAGCGTGGCCAGGCAGAACAGGCCGCTGGTGGCCAGCAGCACGGAGCCGAGCGTGAAACTGGAGGAAACGTCGGGCACGAAGGAGGAGCGGTCGGAACGGGCATCCCGCCATGGCCGGCGGACTGCCCCTGTCAGTCTGGCGCCTGCACCGCCGCTGTCATCGCCGCCGCCCCCAGTGCCGCCGCCTCCCAGCACTGCCGCGCTGCCACCATCCTTCTTCGCGCGCCCTGCCGAGCTGGTGGCGCCGGAGCTGGTGGGTTGCCTGCTGCTGCGGCACTGGCCCGCAGGCCAGCTCCTCTGGGGGGTGGTGGTGGAAACCGAGGCCTACTGCCAGAGCGAGCCCGCCTGCCATGGTCACCGCCGCCGCTCCGCCTCCAACGAGACCCTGTTCGGGCCGCCGGGCCGCTTCTACGTTTACCGGAGTCATGGGGTGCATCACTGCGTGAACGTGGTCACCGATCGCGACGGCTGGGCCAACGGCGTTCTGCTGCGGGCCGTGGCCCTGCCCGGGGAGCCCGAGCGCGTCGCGGCCGGCCCGGGCCTGCTGGCCCGCCGCTTCGGCATCGACCGCTCCCATGACCGTCAGCCGGTTTTGGCAGAGGGCGGCCTGTGGCTGGCGCCGCGGTCGCCGGGGCTGCGGCGCTGGTGGCGGCAGCAGGTGCGGAACGGCGCCAGCCCGCTGGTGGCCGCCTCCCGGATCGGTATCGCCCGGGCTCAGGATCTGCCCTGGCGCTGGTACCTGCGCGCCAGCCGCAGCGTCAGCCGCCGGGCCCGGGGAGATCGGCAGCCCCGTCCGGCTTTGGCCATGGATGCGGAGCGGATCGCCCTCGGTCTGCCGCTGCCGGAGAGCCGGCCGTGAGCCGCTGGACCCACCGCCACGTGCTCGATCTGGCGGCCTTCTCCCTCGACGACTACGCCACCGTGCTGGAGCTGGCCCAGCGCTTCCGCGCCCTGCCCACCAGCGGCTCGCGCAAGCTGCCGGCCCTGCAGGGCCGGCTCGTCACCAGCCTGTTCTTCGAACCCAGCACCCGTACCCGCAGCAGCTTCGAACTGGCCGCCCGCCGCCTCTCGGCCGACGTGCAGAGTTTCTCCCCGTCCTCCAGCTCCCTGAGCAAGGGGGAAAGCCTGTTGGACACGGCCCGCACCTATGTGGCGATGGGTGCGGACGTGCTGGTGGTGCGTCATCGCTGCGCCGGTGTCCCGGCGGCCCTGGCACGCGATCTCAACGCCGGGCGCACCGATGGAGCCCCGTCGGTGGCGGTGCTCAACGGTGGTGACGGTCTGCACAGCCATCCCAGCCAGGGCCTGCTCGATCTGTTCACCCTCGCCCGCCACTTCGCCCCCGAATCCCCCCGGCCCCAGGCCCTGGCCGGCCGCCGGATCGTGATCGTGGGTGATGTACTGCACTCCCGGGTTGCCCGCTCCAACCTCTGGGCTCTCACCGCCTGTGGGGCCGAGGTGGTGCTCTGCGGCCCTCCCACCCTTCTGCCGGAGACCTTCGCCGATTTCGTGGTCGCCCCTCCCCCCGGCCAGTCTCACGACCCGGTGCCACGGCGCGGCCCGATCCGGATCGAACGCTGCCTCGAGCAGGCCCTCCCCGGCGCCGATGCCGTGATGACCCTGCGCCTGCAGAAGGAGAGGATGCACCAGCATCTGCTCACCAGCCTCGACACCTACCACCGCCAATTCGGCCTCAGTCACGGGCGGCTCGCCCTCTGCGGTGCGCCCGTGCCCGTGCTGCATCCAGGTCCGGTGAACCGGGGCGTGGAGATGAGCGGGGCCCTGCTCGATGATCCCGGCCGCTCGCTGGTGGACGAGCAGGTGCGCAACGGCATACCGATCCGCATGGCTCTTCTCTATCTGCTGGCGGCCGTGGAGGGTGGGCCGGCCTGAGGGCGGACGGGCTCAGAGCAGCTTGAAGCCTTCCTGGAGGAGGCCGTAGAGCAGACCCACCCGGCCTGCGTCAACGAGCTGCAGGGCCAGGCGGTCGCCCTCGCGGCGCAGCAGCAGACGACGGGTGCGCACCGAGATCTCCACCGGCACCAGGCAGAGAAGGGCGGCAATGGGATCGAGAAACGCGAGTGCCCCGGTGATCGTGCTCACAGCGCCGCCAAGGAAGAAGGCTCCGAGCAGGGTGATGAGCTGCAGGGAGAGGCGGCGCCAGGGGTTGGCGGCCCAGGCTTCCAGCCGCAGGGCCGACTGGGTCAGCTGGCGGTGCAGGCGGGTCTGCTGGGAGCGAGCCACCTGGAGGTGTCGCGAAGGAGGAAGGTGGGCAGAGCCTTGGACTGGTGATCCCCATCACCCGGCCGGTGGTCCTGCCCGATCCCTTTTAGACCATTTCTGGCGGTCAGGCATCCCTGCGGCGCCAGCGATAGGGGGATGGCAATAAAAAAGCCCGGATCTCACTCCGGGCCGGGATGATGGGAACGGCGACAGAAAAGCCTGTTTCGGCAGGGTCCGCAAGACGGCGTGCGCCCCTGCCTTTGTCAAGCCTGACGCGGCCTCAGGCGTCACCGTCCTTGCTCTTGCGGGAGCCCTTGCCTTCGAGCAGTTCGAGCAGGGCTTCCATCTGGGCCATCACGCCGCGCACCTCGCCGGCTTCGGGGAGGAGTCCATCCTCCATCACCCCCTGGTGCATCTCGCGGAGTTCCTGGCGGATGTAACGAAGATGACTCACCACCTGCTCCCGCTTGGACTGCGACATGGACGGGCGTGTATTGATGCCCTCCCTTTTACCTGATCGCCGGACCCATGCCCCGCCCGTCCGGTGGGATGGTCGCCTTGCCGGCGCTCACTTGCGGGCGAAGCGGGCCCGGGCCTGCTCGTAGAAGTCGGCGTCGATCAAGGTCCGCTGGGCTTCGACGGCCAGCCCCTCGATCCGGTGCCGCACCGCGGGACGCACAAAAAAGGGGACTTCCCTGAGCTTGGTCTCGGCTTCCGGAGTCCACTGCATCGCCTGGGGCCGTGGGGCTCGAGCCCGAATCGCCAATGGAGAATAGGGGACTCGAACCCCTGACCTCTGCGGTGCGATCGCAGCGCTCTACCAGCTGAGCTAATTCCCCCCTCAAGGCAATTTATCACCGGGCTTCTGGTGCCCGGCCCCTCCAGGGTTCCGCCGGCGAGGGAGTGCCGGATGCGATGGAATGAGCTTGGTGTCTCTGAGCAACGCCTTGGCCGAATCCACCACCGCGACCACCGCATCCGCCGGGGGTGATGCCGAGCCGATCACCCCCGAGCGGCTGGCCGCCTTCGATGAGGACGCCATCGCCGGCCTGGCCCGGCGCCTGGAGGAGGACGACTACCCCAACCCCTTCGCCGGTCTGCAGGACTGGCATCTGATGCGGGCCCTGGCGATCCACCGGCCGGAGCTGGCCCGGCCCTACGTCCACCTGGTCGATCAGGAACCCTTCGATGAGGACTGAGTCCCCCCCGGCGGCGGATTCAGCCTCCCCGCCGGCCGACCCCCTGGCGGGACGGCGCGTGCTGGTGGGAATCAGCGGCAGCATCGCCGCGGTGAAGCTGCCGTTGCTGGTGAGCGCTCTGGTGCAGCGCGGTGCCGAGGTGCGCTGCCTGCTCACCCCCAGCGCCGCCCGGCTGGTCAGTCCGGTGGCCCTGGCCAGCCTCAGCCGCCGTCCGTGTCTGCTGGAGGACGACCAGTGGAGCCACCGGGCCCCGCGGCCGCTCCATGTGGAGCTCGCCGAGTGGGCCGAACTGGTGTTGCTCGCCCCGCTGAGCGCCACCACGCTCGCCCGCTGGATCCACGGCCTGGGGGACACCCTGCTGGCCAGCACCCTGCTGGCCACCGAAGCGCCAGTGCTGGCGGCCGCCGCCATGAACACGGCCATGTGGAGCTCTCCGGCCGTGCGGCGCAACTGGAAGGAGCTCGGCGGCTTCGAGCGGGTGCTGGCGCTGGCACCGGAGGCGGGCCTGCTGGCCTGCGACCGTCGCGGCGACGGCCGGATGGTGGAGCCTGCCCTGCTGCTGCTGGCGCTGGAATCCCTCCTGATCCATGGCTGGCGGTGCGACTGGGAGGGCCGCCGCCTGCTCGTCAGCGCGGGCCCCACGCGGGAATGGCTCGATCCGGCCCGCTGTCTGAGCAACCCCAGCACCGGCCGCATGGGCGTGCTGCTGGCCCAGGCGGCCCGGCTGCGGGGGGCGAGCGTCGATCTGGTGCACGGTCCGCTGGCGGTGGAGCCGGAGCTGCTCCGCGGGCTCCGCTCCCACCCGGTGCTGACGGCCGAGGAGTTGGGCCGGGCTCTCGCCGTTCACCAGCCGCATGCCGACGCGATCGTGATGGCGGCCGCGGTGGCTGACCATCGCCGCGCCAGCCCCCGGCCCGACAAGCTCGACAAGCAACAGCTGGCCGCCACGCTGGCCGAGGGCTGGGAAGAGGTGCCCGACCTGCTGGCCGGCCTGGTGGCGGCCCGCCCGCCCGCCCAGCCGATCCTCGGTTTCGCGGCCCACTCCGGTGACGTGTTGCCCCAGGCCCGGATCAAGCACGCCCGCAAGGGTTGCGATCTGCTCTTCGCCAATCCCATCGACCGGCCCGGGGCGGGGTTCGGCGCCACCACCAACGAAGGCTGGCTGCTGGGCCCGGGAGCCCGGGAGCAGCGCATCGCTCCGGCCGGCAAGTTCGCCGTGGCCCACCGGTTGCTCGATGCCCTCGGAGCGCTGCTGCCGGAACTCACGCCGCCAGAGCGCTGTCCTCCGCCGGCCGATCCCGCAGCAGCAGTTCCATGAAGGTGCGCAGCTGCAGGCGGGGAATGTAGGGCCAGCCTCCGCTGCGCTCCATGCCTTGCAGCAGATCGAACAGCTCCTGGCGGTCCGACGGAAGGCTGCCGCGGAACGGGCCGTCCTGGATCGAGCGGTGCAGCCCCTCCAGCTCGCGCAGAAGCTCCAGCAGCGCCTGGGGCTGGCCGTCCAGTTCGGCGGCCAGCGCTCTGGCCTCGGCCATCAGCTGGTCGAGACGGCTGCGCTGATCCGTGGAGATGGCGCCGGCGGCGTGATCGGCGGGACGACCTTCGGTCATGCGGGGAAAGATCCTCGGGGGGCTCGGCGGCGGGCGACACCGGGGCCGGGGCGGTGCTGGGGACGGGTTGTTGAGAGCCGCAACATGGTATCGGGACCACGCGAAATCCATCTGTAGGATCGCCGGCGGCACACCTCCACGAGGTGGCACCGTGCCTGTGCGGCTTCTCCCAATGCGTTTCCGACCTCTGCTGGCTCTCGCGCTGGCGCTCTGCCTCACCCTGGTGACTGCGTGTGGCGGTGGTGCCAAGGCCGTTGACCGGGCCAACGTCACTTACGAAGACATCGTCAACACCGGGAAGGCGAACGACTGTCCGAGCCTGCCCGACTCGGCCCGCGGTTCGATCCCCCTCGATTCCTCCGCGCGCTACCAGCTGCGCGAGATCTGCCTCCACCCCACGGAGGTGTTCGTCAAGGGTGAACCGGCGAACAAGCGCCAGGAGGCCCAGTTCGTGGCCGGCAGGATCCTCACCCGTTACACCTCGAGCCTCGATCAGGTCTACGGCGATCTCGACGTCTCCGGCGACAAGCTCACCTTCAAGGAGCTCGGTGGCATCGACTTCCAGCCGATCACCGTTCTCCTCCCCGGCGGTGAGGAGGTTCCCTTCACCTTCTCCAGCAAGGAGCTGGTGGCCACTGCCGACGGTGCCGCGATCAGCACCAGCACCGATTTCGAGGGCGCTTACCGCACCCCCAGCTACCGCACCAGCAATTTCCTTGATCCCAAGGGCCGTGGCCTCACCACCGGCTACAGCAGTGCCGTGGGTCTGGTGCCCGCCGGCGACGACGAGGATCTGATCAAGGAGAACGTCAAGCGCTACATCGAGGGCAAGGGCTCCATGAGCCTTTCGATCACCAAGGTCGACAGCGGCACCGGCGAGTTCGCCGGCGTGTTCACCGCCATCCAGCCCTCCGATACCGACATGGGCGGCAAGGAGCCGATGGACGTGAAGGTCACCGGGCAGCTCTACGGCCGTCTCGAGAAGGTCTGAACCCCACGAGCCCCCGGGGGCTTTCTTCCGCTCGCCTCTCGCGGACACCGCGTCGGCGACCTCCCCAGGGGCCCTCGAGGGCCCCTTTCTGCTGGGCTGCTCCCCAGCCGCCGGTCTCTGGAAGAATCGTCCGAATCAACCCGATCGCTCCCATGTCCACCCCCGTTGCGTCCGGCCGTTCCTCCAGTGGGCTGATTGATCCGCACGGCGGCACGCTGGTGGATCTGATGGTCCCGCCGGAGCAGCGCGAGGCGCTGCGGGCGGCGGTGGATCGGCAGGTGGAGTGCAGCGATCGCAATGCCTGTGACGTGGAACTGCTGCTGGTGGGTGGGTTCTCGCCCTTGCGCGGGTTCATGCACCAGGAGGACTACGAGTCGGTGGTGGAGCGGAACCGCACCAGCAGTGGTCTGCTGTTCGGTCTGCCGATCGTCTTCGACACCGACGAGACGTCGATCGGGATCGGCGAGCGGCTGCTGCTCACCTACCGCGGCCAGGAACTGGCGGTGCTCACCGTGGAGAGCCGCTGGGAGCCCGACAAGGTGCTGGAGGCGAAGGGCTGCTACGGCACCACGTCGCTGGAGCATCCGGCGGTGCGGATGATCGCCACCGAGCGTGGGCGGATCTACCTGGGCGGAATGCTTCAGGGACTGGACCTGCCCCGGCGGGTCTTTCCTTGTCGCACACCTGCGGAGGTGCGGGCCACTCTGCCCCCTGGCCAGGACGTGGTGGCCTTCCAGTGCCGTAACCCGATCCACCGGGCCCACTACGAACTGTTCACCCGGGCCCTGCATGCCCCCAACGTGAGCGATGGAGGAGTGGTGCTGGTGCATCCCACCTGCGGTCCGACCCAGGACGACGACATCGCGGGGGAGGTGCGCTTCCAGACCTATGAGCGGCTGGCGGAGGAGGTGGCGAACCCGCGGATCCGCTGGGCCTACCTCCCCTATTCCATGCACATGGCAGGTCCGCGGGAAGCCCTGCAGCACATGCTGATCCGCAAGAACTACGGCTGCACCCATTTCATCATCGGCCGCGACATGGCGGGCTGCAAGAGCTCCCTGACGGGGGATGACTTCTACGGGCCTTACGAGGCGCAGGACTTCGCCCGCGACAACGCCACGGAACTGGGCATGGAGACGGTGCCGTCGCTGAACCTCGTCTACACGGAGGAGGAGGGCTACGTGACGGCCGAGCACGCCGAGACCCGGGGGCTGCACGTGAAGAAGCTGAGCGGCACGCAGTTCCGGCGGATGCTGCGCGGCGGTGAGGAGATCCCGGAGTGGTTCGCCTTCCGTAGCGTGGTGGAGGTGCTGCGGGCCGCCTGAGGGCCCACGCACCCGGTTAACATTCCGTTACCTCTCTCATCAGGAGTTCCCAGGGTGAAGAAGCGCTGGCGCAACGCGGGGCTCTACGTGCTCCTGGCCGTCGTGGTGATCGCGGTCGGCACGGCCTTCCTCGAGCGTCCCGAGGCGGCGAACGCCCCCCGCAGCCTCCGCTACAGCGATTTCGTCGAGGCCGTCCAGGGGAACCAGATCTCCCGGGTGGTCATCTCCCCCGACCGCGGCACCGCCCAGGTGGTGGAGAACGACGGCAACCGCGCCGTGGTGAACCTGGCCCCTGACAAGGATCTGCTCAAGCTGCTCACTGACCACGACGTCGACATCGCCGTGCAGCCGAGCCGGGAGCCCGCCGCCTGGCAGCAGGCCCTCGGCAGCCTCCTCTTCCCGCTGCTGCTGCTCGGTGGTCTGTTCTTCCTGCTGCGGCGCGCCCAGGGCGGCGGTGGCAATCCGGCGATGAGCTTCGGCAAGAGCAAGGCGCGGGTGCAGATGGAACCCCAGACCCAGGTCACCTTCGGGGATGTGGCCGGCATCGAGGGCGCCAAGCTCGAGCTCACCGAGGTGGTCGACTTCCTCAAGAACCCCGATCGCTTCACTGCCGTCGGCGCCAAGATCCCCAAGGGCGTGCTCCTGGTGGGCCCCCCCGGAACGGGCAAGACTCTCCTGGCCAAGGCCGTGGCCGGCGAGGCGGGTGTGCCCTTCTTCTCGATCTCCGGCTCGGAGTTCGTCGAGATGTTCGTCGGCGTGGGGGCCTCCCGCGTCCGTGATCTGTTCGAGCAGGCCAAGAAGAACGCGCCCTGCATCGTCTTCATCGATGAGATCGACGCCGTGGGCCGCCAGCGCGGCGCCGGCCTCGGCGGCGGCAACGACGAGCGGGAGCAGACCCTCAACCAGCTGCTCACCGAGATGGACGGCTTCGAGGGCAACACCGGCATCATCATCGTGGCCGCCACCAACCGGCCCGACGTGCTCGACGCGGCCCTGATGCGTCCCGGCCGCTTCGACCGCCAGGTGGTGGTCGACCGTCCGGACTACGCGGGGCGTCTGCAGATCCTCCAGGTGCATGCCCGCGGCAAGACGCTCGCCAAGGACGTGGACCTCGACAAGGTGGCCCGCCGCACCCCGGGCTTCACCGGCGCCGATCTGGCCAACCTGCTCAACGAGGCGGCGATCCTGGCGGCCCGCCGCCAGCTCACCGAAGTCTCGATGGACGAGGTGAACGACGCGATCGAGCGCGTGATGGCCGGTCCGGAGAAGAAGGACCGGGTGATGAGCGAGAAGCGCAAGCGTCTGGTGGCCTACCACGAGGCCGGCCATGCCCTGGTGGGTGCCCTGATGCCCGACTACGACCCGGTGCAGAAGATCAGCATCATTCCCCGCGGCCAGGCCGGCGGCCTCACCTTCTTCACGCCCAGCGAGGAGCGGATGGAGTCGGGTCTCTATTCCCGGGCCTACCTGCAGAACCAGATGGCCGTGGCTCTGGGAGGTCGTGTCGCCGAGGAGATTGTCTACGGCGAAGACGAAGTCACCACCGGTGCCTCCAATGACCTGCAGCAGGTGGCCCGCGTCGCCCGCCAGATGGTCACCCGGTTCGGCATGAGCGACCGGCTCGGCCCGGTGGCCCTCGGCCGCTCCCAGGGCGGCATGTTCCTCGGCCGCGACATCGCCGCCGAACGTGACTTCTCCGAGGACACGGCCGCAGCCATCGACGAGGAGGTTGGGCAGCTGGTGGCCGAGGCCTACCGCCGGGCCCGCGGCGTGCTGGTGGAGAACCGTCCGGTGCTCGATGAGCTCGCCGATCTTCTGGTGGAGAAGGAAACCGTCGATGCCGAGGAGCTGCAGGAGCTCCTGATCCGCAGCGACGTCCGGGTGGCTGAATACGTCTGAGCTGATCGCCCGGTTGCGCGCCCAGCCCCTGCTGGCGGTGCTTCGGCCCGCCAGCCCGATCGGGGCCTCCGGCGCGATCGCTTCTCTGCAGGCGGCAGGCCTGCGCCACGTGGAGATCGCCTTGAACAACTTCCCCGGCTGGGCGCGGGAGTGCCGGGAGCTTCAGCAGCGCTTTCCTTCCGTTCACCTGGGCGCCGCCTCGGTGTGCGATGAGCGGAGCCTCGAGGCCGTCGCCGCGGCTGGTCTGGCGTTCGCGGTGTCGCCGGTGCTGGATCCATCGCTGCTCCAGCGTGCCGCAGCCCTGGGTGTGACGCTGGTGCCGGGCGTGTTCTCCCCCTCCGAAGTGCATCTGGCCCGCCGGCTGGGCTGCCCGATCGTCAAGCTGTTTCCAGCTGGCGCGCTCGGTCCCGCCTACTGGCGCGGCCTCGAGGCCCCCCTCGGCCCGCTCCCCTTCTGCATCGCCGCAGGAGGCCTTTCGCCCGACTCCGTGTTGCCCTGGCTGGAGGCCGGTGTCGATGCGGTGGCCCTCGGCTCCGCTCTGTTCCCTCCGGGATCGTCGGCTAACGCCCTGGATCCCGCCGTGCTGCGGCTGCTCGAGCGTCTGGCCCGTCGCGCCCCCGTTCCGGTTGTCAGCACGGATCGCGAAGTGTTAGCACGGAGAAAGCCCGACCTTCGCTGATGGCCGAACTCACGATCCAGATCAGCAGTCAGGCCGATGCACTGATCGCCCAACTGCAGAAGGAGATCTTCAACCGGCGGCGCAAGAAGGTGGCACCGGCCGGTGTCGTCGAGACCCTGCTCGAAAGCGCCGCGAAGTCGCAGTCCGACAAGCGTTTCGCCACCTCCTGGAAGAATCTGGTGGCCGACATCGACAAGGCGGCCCAGCTGGTGGAACTGCACGGCAGCAGGCCGGCGGCGATCAGCGAGGAGGAATGGGCCCTGGTGCTCGCCCACCGCAGCCGGCGTCTGGCCGCGGCTGAGGCCCCGGCCGGTGGTGCTGGCTCGGCGTCACCGGCGCGCCCGGGGCGCACCCGCAAGGCGTCCCCCAGCAGGGCTGCGGCCGAGAGCAAGCCTGCGGCAGCCAAGCCCACGGCCCGCAAGCGCGCCAAACCGAAAGCCACGGCCTCCTCCGTCGCCAGGCGGATGGCCAAGGCCGCCAGTCGCCTGCCGGCTCCGGAGTCCTCCGCATCGGCGTCGGGCGGCAACGGCGTGGGTCCGGTTTCGGGGAACGCCTGAGTCGGCGTTCGGACCGGTGTTACCAGAGGCTGCACTGCCCCCGTTGACGCAGCAGGTGATCGGCCAGCACCAGAGCCACCATCGCCTCCACCATCGGCACCGCCCGGGGCAGCACGCAGGGATCGTGACGGCCCTTGGCCTCGAGCACCGTGGCTTCCCCCGCCGCATTGATGGTCTGCTGCGGCTTGCGGATCGTGGCGGTGGGTTTGAAGGCCACCCGCAGCAGGATGTCCTCGCCGTTGCTGATGCCGCCCTGGATCCCGCCGGAGTTGTTGGTGGCGGTGCGCAATCGGCCCCCTTCACTCGGCAGGAAGGCATCGTTGTGCTCGCTGCCGCGCAGCAGCGTTCCCCCGAAGCCGGAACCGATCTCGAAGCCCTTGGTGGCCGGCAACGACATCACCGCCTTGGCCAGGTCGGCCTCCAGCTTGTCGAACACCGGCATGCCAAGCCCAACGGGCGGATTGCGCACCAGGCATTCGATCACCCCGCCACAGGAATCTCCCTCCCGACCGATCGCCTCGATCCGCTCGATCATCCGCTCGGCCGTGGCCCCATCGGGGCAGCGCACGATGTTGCTCTCCACCGCGGTCAGGCTCACGCTCGCCGGATCGACGGCCGCCTCGATCGTGTGGATGCGACGCACCCAGGCGATCACCTCGCTCCCGCCGGCATGGGCGAGCAACTGCTTGGCGATGGCGCCGGCGGCCACCCGGCCGATCGTTTCGCGGGCGGAGGCACGGCCGCCGCCGCTGCGGGCCTGGATGCCGTATTTAGCCTGGTAGGTGGCGTCGGCATGGGAGGGGCGGAAGGCCACCTCCATTTCCTTGTAGTCCTGCGGGCGTTGGTCCCTGTTGCGCACGAGCATCCCGATCGGCGTTCCAAGGGTCACCCCGTCGAGCAGGCCGCTGAGGATTTCGACCCGATCGTCCTCCCGGCGCGGCGTGGTGATGCGGCTCTGGCCGGGTTTGCGCCGGTCGAGTTCGGCCTGGACCATCCCGCTATCCAGGGGGAGCCGCGGCGGGCAGCCATCCACGATCACCCCGACCCCGCCGCCATGGGACTCGCCGAAGGTGCTGATGCGGAAGAGGTGCCCGAAACTGCTGCCCATCGGCCGTCGTAGCTGGGGTGGAGCCTACAAAACGCCTGTCCCCGCCGCGCGCGGGACCCACCCGGCCAGCCGGCCATGCGCATGAAAAAGCCCCCGCCGGAGCGGGGGCCTGGTTCCGCCTCCAAGGGAGCGGAAGGGGATGGGATCAGCCGATCGCCGGAGCGGTGAGCGCCACCGGGGTGGCCTCGGCCGAAGCCAGGTCGAGCGGGAAGTTGTG
>CALRKZ020000010.1:0-128914 GCA_943368365.1 Mesorhizobium carmichaelinearum | reverse complement strand
GGATAGCCGGCGACGCAGCCGTAGCGCTCGATCAGGTTCGAGAGCGCCTGGTAGGCCCACTCGGTGGGCTGCACGTCGGAGAACTGGGTGATGCTGGTGACCTGTTCCTCGGAGCCGGCGTACTGGTTGATGCCGTCGAGGTTGAGCTCGGTTGCTCCGACCGGGGCAAACGGTGCCAGCAAGGCGAGCGAACAGCCCGCCAGCAGGGGGTGGCCACCCGGACGGCGGCAGCGTCCGTGCTTCGTGCGGCTTTGGGGCGCGCTCATGGGGAGGAGAACTCAGGGGGGTGGGGGTGCATGACGCGAAACGGAGGGGTGCCTGGCTCGAAGATTGCCCCGTGCAGCCGGGCTCCCTGGCAGGGAACGAACCGGAGGCGGTGCTTTCCGTCACCGGACCAGGTGCGTGGAGCGAACTGTCCGCTTCTTCCTTGCCTGCGGTTCACCACGGGACTGGACCCCGGGGCGCTCGCCGCGATGGACGCGAGAATACGCTCACTTCTGAGAACGATTCCCACTCTACGCGATTGTCGTGGTTATCAGGGCGGTGTGCGCTGCCCAGGGGTTGCCTTTCGCCGGCCCGGACGATCTTCGGGCTCGGAGCCGCGATCCCTGAGATTCCTCCCAGGCGTCACAGCAACTCTGTTGTGTCGGAACCCATCCCTTGCCTTCTGGGCCATTTTCGGCTCTGGAAGTCGGGTGTCTGATTGGCAGCCTGCTCCTGGTCGTGGTCAGCAGGGAATGGGCCATTCCAGATCGGCTTCAAAGGTTCTTCGTTTCCATCGAGATCGTCAGGGTGTCGATGTCCTGGGATCGGACAGGACGGGGTGTTCAGGCCTTCCTCAGGCAGCGCAGGCCCACGCGGGCCCGGCCGCCGCCGACCATGGCCAGGCATGGGTGCCCAGGTACGACCCAGCTCTGGTCATTGGATTCGGCCTGGCTCGGACCTCGCCATTGCCGACAGGCCAGGGCTGTTTTCGTTGCTGTTCTTGTCGCTCCTGCCCTGCTTGGCCGTCAACTGGCCCCAAGTGGTCCCCCTATCCCCTACAGTCCGCGGCGGTTTCAACCTGCACGCTGCAAGCGCATCCAGAGGATCAACGGTGTCCGATTTCGTCACTCTTTTTCTTGAGCAAGTACAGTCTCCAACGCTTGGCTTTCTGATCGGGGGCATTGTCGTCGCCGCGTTGGGCAGCCAACTGGCCATTCCGGATTCGATCTACAAGTTCATCAGCTTCTTCTTGTTGATGAAGATCGGATTGACCGGGGGGATCGCCATTCGCAATTCCAATCCCGTCGAGATCTTTCTTCCGGCGATCGCGGCTGTGCTGCTGGGCATCGTGATCGTGTTCATCAGTCGATTCACGCTGGGGAAACTGCCAGGCATCAGCGTCCCTGACGCCGTGGCCACGGGCGGTCTGTTCGGCGCGGTGAGTGGCTCCACTCTGGCGGCGGTGCTGCCGCAGTTGGATTCCGCAAAGATCCCGTATGAGGCCTGGACCGCGGCCCTCTATCCCTTCATGGACATCCCGGCCCTGGTGACCGCGATCGTGGTGGCCAGCGTGTACCTCAGCAAGCGGACCGGCAACACCTCCGAGAAGGTCGAGATCTGGCCGATCATCAAGGAGAGTCTGCAGAGCTCGGCCGTCACGGCACTGCTGCTGGGTGTGGCGCTTGGCATCCTCACCAAGCCCGAGCCTGTGTACGAGAGCTTCTTCAACCCTCTGTTCCGCGGCTTCCTCGCCGTTCTGATGATCATCATGGGGATGGAGGCCGCCCAGCGCATGAATGAGCTGCGCAAGGTTGCGCAGTGGTTCGCCATCTACGCCTTCATCGCGCCCATCCTGCATGGTTTCCTGGCCTTCGGTGTTGGCCTTGTCATTCACAAGCTCACCGGCTTCAGCATCGGTGGTGCGGTTGTGCTGGCCGTGATCGCCGCTTCGAGCTCGGATATCTCGGGCCCGCCGACGCTTCGCGCCGGTATCCCTTCCGCGAATCCCTCGGCCTACATCGGCGCCTCCACGGCCATCGGCACGCCTGTTGCGATCGCCGTCTGCATCCCGCTCTTCATTGGGCTTGCAGAAGTGCTCCTCGGCCGTTAACATTTCATCCAAACAGTCCGTCGTCAGAGGTCAATGTCATGAGTCAACAGGTCTGGAAGTTGGTGATCGTTGCGGAGGAAATCCTCTCCAAGAAACTCACCAAGCTCATCAAGGCTGCAGGTGCCACTGGTTACACGGTGAATGCAGCCGGTGGGGAAGGTAGCCGCAATGTCCGCTCCACGGGGGATCCAAGCGTGTCGCACACCCTCTCCAATGTGAAAATCGAGGTGCTCACCGGCACCCGTGAGTTGGCCGACCGGATCACACACGAGATCGAGTCCAAGTATTACGCAGACTATTCGATCATCACCTACATCTATCCAGTGGAAGCTCTGCGCGATCACAAGTTCTGATCCGACTGGCCCGCGATTCGCAGGCCTGTTCGCGCTCATGAAACCCTTGTCCATCCTGGCCGGCCTCATCCATGGCGGCTTGATGGGCGAGGGTTTTTCTCTTGAGCGCCTGCAGGGCGGCGAGGTGCGAACTGAGACTGCTCTCGCTCGCCAGCGTCATCAGTTCGGCGGGCCGGGCTAGTCGATCGCCTCCCACCGCTCGTTCAGGGCTTGGGCCGCCGCTTGGTCGCAGCGGCCTCCCAGCCCCCGGGAAATGGTGCAGGTGTTGCCCGTCAAGGTGGCCATCAGGCTCATGGGCTGGCCCGAGGCATCGGCGGCCAGGCCATCGGCACTGAGCGGAGCAGGCGCGATCGGCACCCGGCTGAGTTCACTGATCCGCTGCAGGGCTTTGGGCGCGGGCAGCTGTTCGGCGAACAGCTGCGGCACCTGCTGGGCATCCAGGGCCTGGATCACACGACGAAACTCCTCCGGCCGCAGGCTGTCACTGCTGCTGAAGCCATCCACCAGCGCCAGTTCCTTCAGGCCATAGGCCCTGCCGAAACTGGCGAAGGCCCGGTGGCTGGTGGCCAGGGGTGGCCGCGGTGCCGGGATGGAGGCCAGCTGGGTGCGATTCCAGCGGTCGAGATCCGAGAGCAGGCTCTCCAGCCCCGCCGCCCGTCGCCGGATCCGCTCGCGGGCCTCGGGCCGGATGGCCTCCAGACGCTCGGCGATCAGGCTGGTCATCGCCTGGGCATGGCGCGGGTCGTGCCAGACATGGGGATCACGGTCGCCATGGTCGTGGTGCCCATGCTCATGGCCGCCGTGATCGTCTCCCTTGGCGTGCTCCGCTTCCGCTCCGTCCGGCCCGGAATCACTTCCGTCCTCCGTCAACATCAGGGTGTCGGGCACGGCACGCTCGGCCACCGGCACGGCACCGGGCAGATCCTGCAGCGATGGGGTGAGGCCGTAGCCGTTGATCAGCACCAGGCGTGACGCGGCCAGCTGGGCCTTCTGGCGAGGCTCCAGCTGGAACTGATGCGGGTCGTCGCTGGGGCTGAGCAGGCACGCAACCCGCAGATCATCCGCGGCCAGGCGGCGGGTGAGATCGCAGAGAACGCCGTCCGCCGCCACCACCAGGGGCGCGCCCGAGTCCGCAGCGGGTGTGCCGGGACGGCTGGAGCAGCCGCTGACACTCAGGAGAAGACCTCCGGCGAGGAAGGCCAGTGCGGCAGGGGGCTTCAGGGATGGCCGCATGCTCGGTGGTGCTCCGTTGGCGGGATGGCTCAGGGCAGGGAGTGCGCTCAAGCGACGATAACCGTTCTCTTTTTGGAGGATCATCGCTGGTACGCTCCCCCTCAGCCTGTTGATCCGAGCCGATGGCCCTCGAGGCGCGGAACCTGAGCGTCCGCCGCGGCGACCGCCTCGCCCTCGATGCCATCAGTTTCACTCTGCAGAGCGGCACCCTCAACGCCCTGGTGGGGCCCAACGGTGCCGGCAAGAGCACGCTGCTGCAGGTCATGGAGGGAAACCTCCCCAGGATCTCAGGTGAGATCCGCATCGACGGCGTGCCCATTCCCCCCCACGAAGCCCGCCGCCACTTCGCCCTGATGCCCCAGCGGGGCGAGATCGCCTGGCACTTCCCGATCCGCGTGCGCGAGATGGTGGCCCTCGGACAGCTGGCGGCCGAGCGCCCCGGCTGCTGCGCCGTGGCCGCCGCCCTGCAGCGGGTGGGCCTCGAGGGCCTGGCCGATCGCCGCCTCGATCAGCTCTCGGGGGGCCAGCAGCAGCGCACCCTGCTTGCCCGCGCCCTGGTGCAGCCCGCCCGCTTCCTGCTGCTCGATGAGCCTTGCGCCGCCATCGATCCCCCCTCGCGCACCGCCCTGCTGGCGGTGATGGGGCAACTGCGTGACGCCGGCCTCACTCTGCTGGTGAGCAGCCACGACTGGGGGACGGATCTGGACGCCTACGACCGGGTGCTGGTGCTCGATCGCCGCCTGCTGGCCGATGGCCCGCCCGCTGAGGTCCGCCGTGCCCTGGGTGATCTGAGGGTCGGGAACCACTGCTGCGGCTGAGTCGGAGTCAGTGCGCCGTCTGACGATCGTGGCAGCTCGAGCACAGGCCGAAGAACTCCAGGGTGTGGAACAGGAGCTGGAAGCCCTGGAGCTGGTCGGGGTCGGGTTGCTGCCCGTGCATCGGGCAGCTCTGCAGCGTCACGCTGCGCCCGCAGTCGATGCAGGTGAGGTGATGCTCGTCCCGATCCGTGGGGGCATAGAGGGCCTCCCCGCTGGGGAGATGCCGGCAGCGCACCAGGCCGCGCTGCTGCAGCTGACGCAGGTGGCGGTAGACGGTGGCCAGCCCCATGGGCTGGGCGCTGAGTCGGAGCTTGGCGTGGAGATCCTGGCCGGAGAGTTCGAGGTCGCTCTCGGCGAGCACGGCAAGAAGCTTCTCCTGCTTCTCGGTCAGCGGCTGCGCGGCAACCTGAACATTCATGGAAACGGAAGAGACGAGTGCCTGAGAGTGATCCGATGAAGCATTGTCCATTGAAACCCCCGCTTCGTCATCGCCCCCTCATCCTCCACCCCCGGACCCTCCTGCCGTGACGTCCTCCTGGTGGTTTCTGCCGCTGGTGCTGGCCCTGCTCGCCGGACTGGTGTGTCCCCTGGCCGGCACCCTGCTGCTGGTGCAGCGCCGCCTCTTCCAGGCCAATCTCATTTCCCACGCCGTTCTGCCCGGTCTGGCGCTGGCGGTCGCCCTGCGGCTTGATCCTGCGGTCGGGGGCGTGCTCAGTGGTGTGACCGGTGCCCTGCTGGCCGAGCGTCTCAGTCGCGGTGACTCCCCAGCGTCGGGCGGTGACGAAGCCGTGCTCAATACCGTCCTGGCCGGGTTTCTCGGCCTGGGTGTGCTGCTGATTCCGCTGCTGCGGATCCGCATCGATCTGGAGGCGGTGCTGTTCGGCGACCTGCTGGCCGCTGCCCCTGTGGATCTGGCCCGCTCCCTCGTCGCCCTGGCGGCGGTGCTGCTCCTGCTCTGGCGGGGCTACCGCTCGCTGGTGTTCCTGGGGGTCGATCCCCTCGGTGCCGCCGGTGCCGGGCTGCCGGTGCGGCGATTGCGGCTGCTGCTCACCCTCGTCACCGCCTTCACGGTGGTGAGCGCCATGACGGCGGTGGGGGTGGTGCTGGTGATCGCGCTGATGGGCGCTCCGGCGTTGCTGGGGCTCACGGGGGCCTACAGCCTGCGCCAGGCCCTGCAGCGCGCCGCGGCCGTCGGCACCCTGCTCTCCGGCGGGGGCTTTCTGCTGGCGATCCAGCCCGCGGTGAACCTGCCGCCGGGCCCGTTGATCGGCGTGATGAGCCTGGGGCTGCTTCCCCTGGCGGCCCTGGCCCGCCGCTGATTCCTGCTGCGGCTCAAGCGGCCTTCAGCCACTGCACCTGCCGCACAGGCTGATCGAGCAGTTCCAGCCGCAGAGTGGTGGCATCGATCAGGGCTGGTCTGGCCTCCTCCTGGCGGCTCCGGCGCAGCTGCTCCTCCGTGGCGTCGGTGCCGGGCAGGGGGCGCAGGGCCAGGAGCAGCCGATCCCCGGTGGGGTCGTAGTGCAGGCCGGTGCCGGGTTCCAGTTCCCATCCTTCCAGCTCCCGTCGCTGCAGCAAACGGCCCCGGCGGTCCAGCGCCAGCAGGCTGAGTCTGGGTCTGGCCAGTCCGTCGATCAGCAACGCCCAGACGCGCTCGCCACCGCGCGAGCAGGCGCTCGCCACAAGCCCCTCGCTGCCGATCCACAGCGGCCGTGGGGCCTGGCCGGGCTCCACCAGCTCCAGCGAGCGGCGGAAATCGGGCCAGTGCCGCACCAGCAGCGCCCGTCCCGCCACCGGACAGAAGCTGCTCAGATCCCGGCTGCCGGGGAGCACCTGGCGACGCTCCGGCCGTGGCGGAAGGGTGCGCAGGGCCAGTCCTTCCGGCTCCGGCACGATGGCCGCCCCGCCCTGGGGCAGCAGTGCCACCGGCCCCTGGGTCTCGAGCGGCAACGGTTGCTGCCGGCCACCGCGCTCATGAAGCACCAGCGTGTCTCCAAGCGGCGGCTGGCGGGCCGCCTGCACCAGAAGATCGCCCAGACGGTTGCTGCTGAGATGGGCGAACACCAGCGGTTCGTCGCTCAGCCGCTCCAGCCGGCGCCGACCCACCACGGCCAGCCCCTGGGGGTTGCGCGAGAGGCTGGTGCCGCTCAGATCCAGGCGCCACACCCGGTGTCCTCCCGTTTCGTCCCGGCTCACCAGGGCCAGGCCGGAGCCGTCGCCGAGCGGTTCGAGCACCGGGATCGAGGGCCACACGGGCGTCAGCGACGTCCAGCGCCCGTCGTGCTGCCGCACCCGCACCTGCTCTCCGCCCCTGGCCGGCACCACGGCCACCAGATGGGGCCGTGGATCCCAGTGCCACTGGCTGGCGGGGAGGACCAGTCCGCGCCGGTCGCGACCGCCCAGCGTCACGGTGAGGGGTGTCTCGATGCGCAGGCCGGCCGCGGGCAGCAGCAGGAGGGGATTGCCATCCCCCTGGATCGTGAAGGGAAGGGGCGGCTCCAGCCGGGTGGCCGCCGCCACCGAGCCAGCCTCCATCGGCCGGCTGAAGCGCAGGCTGAGGGCCGCAGGGCCCGAACTGGCCGCCGCCTGGCTCAGCTCCAGGAGCCGGGGCGGACGCCGCCAGAGCAGCTGCTGCTGCACCACCACCACCGCGACGGCCAGCAGCAGCAGCAACCGCAGGCCGCGGTTGCTGCGCGCCGTCGGCCGCGGGCCGGCGCTCATGGTTCCAGCGGACGCCGTGGACGCGGGATCGGCCGCATCCGCTCCACCGTCACCACACTCCGCTCGCGGCCGTCGAAGGGTTCGCTGCCCATGACGCCCTCCACGGCCAGCCACTGATCGGGCCGCAGCTGCGCACCGGCCGGCCAGCGCATCGGCAGCCCCACCGGCACCGCATCCACCAGGCAGCAGCGCACGAGCAGCCTGGCGAGCTGGGGCGGCTCGCCCGGCACCGGCAGGACAAAGCCGCTGATCCGCACCGGATCGCCCTCGTGGAGGCGAGGATCCGGCTGGCTGCGCAGCAGACGCACCCATTCGGTGAGGGTGCGCTGTCCGGGGGGTACCACGAAGGTGAGCTCAGGCTCCTCCAGCAGGTTGGGATCGCGGTTGGCGGCCAGATCGGCGAACGAGGGAGTGGGCGGCACGGCCAGCACGGCCACGGCGGTGACGCAGCCCAGCAGCAGCCCCCAGCGCTGACGCCGACTGACCGCCATGGGCCGGCGGGCGCCGAACCCCTGCACGGCCGCGAGGATGAGCAGCCAGGCGCCGGCGATCCACACCAGCGGGTGGAACACCGCACGCAGCAGCAGATCCAGCCGCCCGCTGATGGCGCTCTGGACCAGCACCAGCCCCCACAGCCCCAGGCAGACGGCCTTCAGCATCGGAGGAGATCCCGGTGAGGGCAGGGAATCGGGCGAAGGGGAGTCTGGCGCCAGAGGCGCTCCGGCGGCCGGTTCATAGCAGCAGCAAGTTGGCCCATTGCCCGATCACCAGCACCACCAGGGCCGCTCCGACCGCGGTGAGCAGGATCGCCCGGGGTCGCAGCAGGACCCCGAACAGGCCCACCAGCTTGAGGTCGATCACCGGTCCGAGCAGCAGGAAGGCCAGCACGGCGCCGGGGGTGACCTGGGCGGCGAATCCCAGGGCCAGGAAGGCATCCACGCTCGAGCACACCGACACCACCACGCTGAGCAGCATCAGGCTCAGGATCGAGAGGGTGGGGGTGCCGCCCACCGCCAGCAGCCAGCTGCGAGGCAGCGATGTCTGCACCAGGGCCGCCACCACGCAGCCCAGCACCAGCAGGGCGGCGAGTTCCAGAAACTCCTTGCTGCCGTGCTCGAGCACCTCCAGCAGCGGCGGCCGATCGACCGGGGGCGTGGGCGGGACGGCACCGGGCTGGTCGGCTCCGAGGCCGATGAGTCCGCTGCGGCGCTCCAGCAGGGAGAGGCGGCTGAGCGGCTGGCTCAGCCGCCTCTCCTCCAGCAGCGCCGGCTGCAGCAGCTCCGTGTCGGGGAGCTGGCGCAGCAGTGTGGCCAGGGCCAGGGCGATCAGCACCGCCCCCAGGGGCCGGGCGACCAGCAGCCAGGGCTGGTCGGGAAACGCGGCCCAGGTGCTGGCCAGCACGATTGGGTTCAGCACCGGCGCGGCGAAGAGAAAGCCCATGGCGGTGCCGAGCGGAGCTCCGCCGGCCAGAAGACGGCGTGCCACCGGCACGTTGCCGCACTCGCAGGCCGGCAGGGCGAAGCCGAGGGCCGCCCCGGTGAGCGGGCCAAGCAGCGGATGGGCCGGCAGCCGCCGCACCCAGCGCCCCCCCGGGGCGAGCCAGCGGGCCAGCGAGGAGATGGTGACGCCGATCAGCAGGAAGGGCATCGCCTCGATCAGCAGCGCCTGGAACAGGGCCCAGGCGGTGCTCAGCCGTTCCGGGCTCATCTGGCCGGCACGAACCAGGCCGGCACCGCCTCGAAGCAGGCGGCATTGCTGGCGTTCTCGCGGGCCTCCACCTTCCAGCAGCAGGCCCGACCCTTCTCCCGCTCGCGCAGCAGGGCGTTGGCCCAGTCCCACACCAGCTCGGCGCTGCTTTCCATGCCGACGTTGGTCATCACCCGCAGGTCGAGCGCTCCGAGGTCGTGCAGGGCCTGCCACTGCTCCAGCAGCGGGTCGTCGGCGTTCACCAGGAAGGTGTGATCGAACTGCCCGGCCAGGCGGGCCTCCAGGTCCCGCAGGCTGGAGAAGTCGACCACGAAGCCGTTGGCGTCGAGCTCGTGAGCCCGGAACCAGACGGTGAAACTTCGGCTGTAGCCGTGCACGAAACGGCAGTGGCCCTGGTGGCGCCACTGGCGGTGGCAGCAGGGGTAGCCGCTGAACCGCTTGGAGCAGGTATGGGAGGCCGTCATGGGGATGGGGGAGGATCGCAGCAGCCGGACAGCGCAAGCCCTTGGAGGCATCATTCCAGCCCCTGCGGTCCCCGGGTGGGGACCCTCCAAGCGGAGGGAGAGCCCCGCTGCCCCCACCGGCCTTCATCGAGCAGCTTCGCTTCGATGCCGCGGGGCTCATCCCCGCCGTCGCCCAGGACTGGCTGGATGGTGCGGTGCTGATGGTCGCCTGGATGAACCGGGAGGCGATCGAGCGCAGCCTGGCCACGGGGGAGGCGCATTACTGGAGCCGATCCCGTCGCGAGCTCTGGCACAAGGGTGCCAGCAGTGGCCACTTCCAGCATCTGCGGGGCCTCCGCTACGACTGCGATGCCGATGTGCTTTTGCTCAGCATCGAGCAGGTGGGCGAGGTGGCCTGCCACACCGGTGCCCGCAGCTGCTTCTACGACGACGGCCCGCAGCCCAGCGCCGGTGGGCCCGACGCCCTGCCGCCACCCGCCGACGTCTGCACCGAGCTGGCGCGGCTGATCCGCAGCCGGCGCGAGCGGCCCGAGCCGGACAGCTACACCAATCGGCTGCTGGAGGGAGGCGACAACCGCATCCTCAAGAAGATCGGCGAGGAGAGCGCCGAGTTCGTGATGGCCTGCAAGGACGATGACCCTGCGGCCATCGCGGCCGAGGCCGCCGATCTGATCTTCCATCTGCAGGTGGCGCTCACCCACCACGGGGTCGACTGGCGCCGGGTGCAGGAGGTGCTGGCGGCGCGGCGCGGTGCTCCACGCCGCGGATAGGGTCCAGCCAGCTGCAGCAGACCCCGTGGCCGGATCGGTTCAGGACAGTGCCAGCTGTGGCGGGCGCCCCCGGCTGCTCGCCACCGGCATCGCCCCGCTGGGGATCATCGCGATCGGTGTCGTGCCGATGGGGGTGGTGGCGATCGGGGTGGTGCCGATGGGGGTGTTCAGCCTCGGGGCGGTGGCGATGGGCGTGGTGTCGGCCGCTGTGGTGAACATGGGCATCGTCACCGCCGGCGTCACCACCATGGGGGTGTGGTGGGCCGGTCTGGCGGGCCACGGCCTGGTGCGGCTCAACGAGCCGGCTGCCCGCCCGTTGCCCCTGCCGGTGGATCCGGAAGGCCAGCCCCACTCCCATGGCGAGGTGATCCACCGCCACTGAGGTCGGCCGCTCGCCAGCCCTCAGGGCAGCGGCCTCCCGAAGGGTGTGGGCTGGGCGTAGAGCCAGCGCAGCGTGGCCCGGTCACGTGGCGTGAGCTCCAGCACCGGGGTGGCCCGTGGCACCGCCGCCATCGCGTCGGCGGGATCATCGCTGTGGCCCCAGAGTCCGAAGGCATGCCCCAGTTCATGCAGGGCCGTCGCCTGCAGGGCGGCCTCGCGTTGGTCGGTCCCGATCAGCACCTCCACCCGCGGCTCCAGCCGCCGGCGTCCGCCGCGCTCCACCTCCAGCAGGGTGAGCAGGGCCCGGCCGTGGCTGGCCCTGGAGCGGCCGTCCTCCAGCCGGCGCAGGGGGGGACGGCGGCGCTGGATCAGCACCTGGGCGCGGGCCGGGTCATCGACCCGCTGCAGCGGCAGTTCGTTGCCCCAGCTCGCCAGGGCGGCCTCGACGGCCCGCCTCCAGCGCTCCTCCCAGCGGGCGGCGCTGCCGCTGAGGGTGGAGGGCTCCACCCAGATGCACCAGTGGGGTAGCACGGGCCATCCCATCGGGGTGGGCTCCAGCCTGTGGCGGTAGTCCGCTGCCCTCTCGGTGGAAGAAGAGAGCTCTGGTGCGGGCGCCGCCCCGGCCGCCGGCTCCGCCGTCCCATTCCAGGGGCGGCTGGCGCTGGCCGGGGGGCAGTGGTCGTTCGGGCTGGCTGAGCGCCCTGCAGGCACGGTGCCGGCGCCGGTCAGCAGTGCGGCCGAGACGGCGAGCGCCGGCAGGGCGAGGTTCCGCCGCCAGCCGGCTCGGTGGCCACCAGCCCGCTTCAGGAGTGCAGCCCCACGCCGCGGGCCATCAGGGTGGCCAGAAGGGGGATCGCGGCGAAGCCCGCCAGCTCCACGTTGAGGATCCAGCGCAGCCGGCTGGCCAGGGCCTCGCTCACCTGGGGCAGCTCACCACGGCGCAGCGGGATGGCCCAGAGGATATAGGTGATGGTGGGGTAGAGGGAGAGCGCGCCCACCGCCAGGTAGAGGCCCACCTTCCACCAGAACACGGGATTCTCGGTGTAGAAGGCGCTGCCCTGGCCGTAGTGGAGCACCCGCAGGATGCCGCTGAGCAGCAGGGAGAGGGCCGCGATGCCGTACACGATGTCGGTGACCACCATCAGGGTGGCCTCCTGGCGGGAGGGGTCGGCGCGGATCAGCCGCCGCTCCAGCACGAGGGCGCCGAAGCACAGCATCACGCTCAGGTAATGCACGTACGCCACCCCGGCACTGGGGACGACGCCTTCGGGAAAGGCGAAGGCCGGTGCCAGGGCGTGGAAGGGGAGCATCGGAGCAGTCCGGGAACGGAGGACGACGGTAGCGAGCCTGGCTCAGGTGCTGAGTAGAGATACCCAGCGCAAAACCGATGGCCAATAGCGAAGAGAATACGAATAACGAAGTGAGACGGGAAGTTGGAAGGCTTTCTATCGCTTGGATGCGAACCGAAAAACCGCCCTAGCTTCAACGGAGATGCGATGTAGGTCATGGCAAGTTCCCTGAGTGCCTTCCTCGGAGAGATCGGCCGCCATCAGTTGCTCAGTCCCTCCCAGGAACTGACACTGGGTCGCAAGGTGCAGGCGATGATGGCTCTCAATGAGCGTTGCACCCAGGCGGGCGGAGAAGGCGCGGCGTGCGATTTCAACGACATCGAGCGACGCACGATCCGGCATGGAGAGCGGGCCAAGGATCAGATGATCACCGCCAATCTGCGCCTTGTGGTGAATCTGGCGAAGCGTTATCAGGGTAAGGGACTTGACCTGCTCGATCTGATTCAGGAAGGCACGATCGGGCTGGCCCGTGCCGTCGAGAAATACGACCCCACCCGTGGCCATCGCTTCAGCACCTATGCCTACTGGTGGATCCGCCAGGGGCTCAACCGGGCCCTCTCCACCCAGAGCCGCACGATCCGGATTCCGGTGAACGTGAACGAGAAACTCACGCGCCTGAGGGCTGCCAAGGCCCGGCTGCTGCAGGCCAACGGTCTGGCGCCGTCGCCGCGGGAACTGGCGGAATGCATGGGGGTGCCGCTGCCGGAGGTGGAGGATCTGCTCGCCTGCGAGCTGCGCAGCGTCACGGTGAGCCTGCAGGGTGCGGTGAAGTCGAAGGCCGATCCCTCCGAACTCGTTGACGTGCTCCCCAGCAACGAGCTGCCTCCGCTCGAACGGGCCGAACTTGCCGAACGCAGCGCCTCGGTCTGGAAGCTGCTGGAGGGTTCCAACCTCACGCCGCGCGAGCGCACGGTGGTGATGCTGCGCTTCGGTCTCGACGGCAGCCACGAGTGGCGCACCCTGGCGGAGGTGGCCCGCCAGCTGGGCTGCAGCCGCGAGTACTGCCGCCAGGTGGTGCAGCGGGCCCTGCGCAAGCTGCGCAAGGCCGGCATCCAGAGCGGGCTGGTGGAAGCCGGCTAGGGGGGATCTCCGCCCGCGTCCGACCAGAAAACCCCCTTCCTCCTCCTGCCGTGGACTGGGGATGATGGGCTCCTCCGTCGCTCCCTGGAGAGCCATGGCCCCGATCGATGCCAGCTTCAGCGCCTCCTCCTCCGGGGATCAGCCCGGCGCCGGCGCGGCACCCACGCTCGAGGCCGAGGTGCTCGAGAGCACGGTGGTCGATGAAGGGGTGCTGCGCCGCATGCTGCGCCGGGCCGGCCGGGCCATTGCCCAGCCCGCCCTCGAATGCCTCGAGCTCCTGCTCGATGGCTCCACCCCACCCCAGGTGCGGCTGACGATGCTGGCGGCCCTCACCTACCTGCTCCTGCCCCTGGATCTCATCCCCGACTTCCTCCCCGTTGCCGGGTTCAGCGACGATCTGGTGGCCCTCACCGCCCTGCTGGGGCTCACGGGCCGCCACCTCACGCCCGACATCCGGGCCCGGGCACGCCGCAAACTGGATCGCTGGTTCCCCCCTGGCCGTTGATGGCATCGCTGAGCAGCGATCTGAGCACCGATCAGCTGGAGGATCTGCAGACCTTCCTCAAGGACTGGCTGCGCCACCACGGCCGCACCCAGGCTGATCTGCGCCGCGCCCTGCGGGCCGAATCGATCCGCATGCCGGTGCTGCTGGAGGCCTTGCAGCGTCTCCACGCCGAAGGGGGCCTGGCCGGGCTCGCCGAGCGCCTCTGCGGCATCGAGGCCGGCTGGCGGAGCGAGGATCCCGGCGACGCGGAAGCGGATGCCGCCGATCCCCTCGGCCAGCTTGATCTGCTTCTGGAAGAGATCCGACAGGAGCACCATGCCTAGGCCCGGCCAGGCAGAGTGAGGGCACCACCTCCCGCTGCCCATGGCCCCCCCGGCTTCGTTGATGGCTCGCTCGGCCCCTCCCCTGGCCGCCCTGCTGAGTGCCTTGGCGCTCAGCGGCATGGGGGGCGAGGCGGCGCTGGCCCAGAGCGAGACCTACCGGCTCGGTCCGGGCAGCAACGTCGGGCCGGCCACCAAGGTGACACCCACCAACTGCCGCACCGCCCCTGACGGCACCGTGACCTGCGACACCCAGATCGAGAACCCACCCGGCGACACGCCAGCCAAGCCGGAATACAGCCCGTTCAAAAACTGATGCGTCGTCTGATGGCCCAGTTGGGCGATGGGGAGTTCCTCTCCCTGGTGGATCGTTTCGAGCGGCAGCTGGCGAAGGTGCTCTCGCTGCTCCTGTGTGTGGTGGTGCTGGCGGCTTCCGTCCAGCTGGTGGTCCAGGTGGTGCTCGAGTTCTTCAATCCGGCCACCGGCTGGCTCGGCAACGATCTGATCCGGATCCTGGGTGACGTGCTCACCGTTCTGATCGCCCTCGAGGTGCTGCAGAACGTCACGGCCTATCTGCGTCACCATGTGGTGCAGATCGAGCTGGTGCTCCTCACTGCCCTCACGGCGGTGGCGCGGAAGGTGATCGTGCTGCCGCCGGGTGCGGAGGGCAAGCCGGAACTCTTGCTTGGGCTGGGCGTCACGGTGGTGAGTCTGTCGGCCGGCTACTGGCTGGTGAAGCAGGCCTCCCTCACCGCCGATCGCGCCAGAACAGGGCCAGCCAGACGGTTCCGGGATCCGGATCGGTAGCCACCACCCGGTGGCGGCGGTGCGGGGCGATCCGGAGGCTGTCGCCCACGGACAGATCCCGCGGAACGGCCTCGTCGGCGAACTGGAGCCGGGCACTGCCCCGCAGCAGCAGCACCCATTCCTCTTCCGCCTGGTCGTACCACTCGCCCCCCGGCGTGGCGCAGTCGCAGGAGTGGATCCGCTGCAGCCGCAGCCCCGGAGCCTCCAGCAGCAGCGTCACCCGCTCCTGCCCGGCTGGCGGACAGGCGCCCTCGAGCAGGTTGACCGCCCCGCCGCCACCCGCCGCCTCCGGTTCACCCCAGCGCCGGCCGATCTCGAAGCCATGGCGCCGCGCCAGGGCCACCACCTCAGGGTGGCTGCCGCAGTTGCGCAGGGCCTGCCGCAGGGTGGGATCGCGCTCGCTGAGCGCCACGAACTCCTGAAGCTGGCGCACCTTGCGGAGAAACGCGTGAAGCTCCTGCTCGGCCATGGCCCGGGGCGGCGGCTGATCCGGTCTAGCCCCCGGCCAGCCCCGGGCCGAGCGGTTTCCCCATGCGGAAGCGCCGGAACGGCACCCCGGCCAGGACCACCTCCTCCTCCGCCTCCACCGACCAGCCCTGACGCTCGAACAGGTTCCGCGACAGGAAGCTGGCCTCGGTGCGCAGCCGGCGGCTGCCGGCGGCCCGGGCGATCGCCTCGAGACCCTGCAGCAGAGCGGTGGCGCGGCCCTGGCGGCAGGAGCGGCCCCGGCAGTAGAGCAGGGAGACCCGATCGAGCGGCTCCAGCAGCGCGAAGGCCTCGATACTCCGCCCTGAGTCGGAACAGCTCACCAGACCACGGCCCCGCAGGAGTTCATCGCGCAGCTGCCTGCGGCTCACGGGCAGTCCGGCCCAGGCGCTCACCTGCTCGGGGGTGTAGCGGGCCGGCGCCTGGCTCAGCACCGCATCGCGGTACACCTCCAGCACGTCCTCCAGATCGCGGGAATGGAGGGGGCGGAGGGGCTGCATGGCGGCGCTGCGGCTGCGAAGAAATGAAACGAGTTCCGGCTCCGCTCCGGCCGGGGGGTGCGGGATCGTCACGCCCCTTTTTACGGTCATCCAGGGCCGATGGAGAGGACGGGAGTGGCCATGGCCGATGCACGACCGCTGACGATCGGCGAACTGGAGGCGGGCTTCTCCGCCTACTGCCAGGCGCTGCGCCGGCTGGTGGCCGATCAGCGCAGCCTGGAGCGGATCCGTCGCACCCATTGCTGGCACAACCTCGAACGGCTGCACAGCTGCCTGCCGCAGCGCTACCGCTCCCCGCAGGATCTCTACCAGCGCTACCTGCGGGCCCGGCTGGCCGATGATGGCAGCTGCCACGAACCCGGCGCCGATGGTTGATCCCCCCGGACGAGGGTCGGGCCAGGCCTGGCCCGTCGCGGCGCCGGCCAGCGGCGGAACGATCCGGCGCCTGCTCCTGACGCTGGTTCTGCTGCTCACCCTGGCCCTGGCCTGCTGGCCCCGGCCGGCCTGGGGAGTCGAAGCGCTCGCCTCCGGCGCCGACGCGGGCGGCGTCCTGTTCGAGAACCACTGCGCCGGTTGTCATGTCAACGGCGGCAACATCATCCGCCGCAGCAAGACCCTGCGGCAGGCGGCTCTGGAGCGCAACGGCATCACGGGGCCGGAGGCGGTCGCCGCGATCGCGGCGGCCGGGATCGGGCAGATGGGTGGCTACGCCGAGCAGCTCGGTCCTGGCGGCCCCGAAGCGGTGGGCACCTGGGTCTGGGAGCGTGCCCTGGCCGACTGGCGGCGGCGCGAACCCACTCCCCGATCCTGATTCCGAGCGGGATGGCGGATCAGAAGGCCTGAATCCACGGGTGCACCTCCAGTGCTGTCCAGATGCCATGCCGCCAGTAGACATCGGAGTGGAGAAGGGCCAGCACCTCCTCCCGGCTTTCGGCCTCGTAGATGCCGAACACACGGGTGCTGTCCTCGGTGGGGCCGAGTGTGATCAGCACCCCGTCTTCCTTCTGGGCCCGCAGCCCCTCCAGGTGCTCCTCGCGGAAGGGGATGCGCTTCTCGAGGGCGTCGTCGCAGTAGGTGCCCCAGAGGACGTAACGCATGGCATGGCCTGGCACAGGGGTCTCGACGCTAGGGCTGACCGGCTGGGCAACCCAGTGTCGGAGGAGGTCCGCCGGCAGTGGCCGCCTCGGGTCCGCAGGACCCGTCGAGGGAACCCCCTGGGTTTCGTATCACGTTTCGCCAGGCGAATGCACTCGTCTAGTTGTGATTGCTACTTTTGAGACGGGCCCGGCCGGCGCTCCAGCTGAACACCATTCATGCGGAGAGTTCTCGTGAAACAGTTCACAGTCTTGACGGATCAAGAGGCCGCGCTGCTTCTTGGCGGTTGCTGCACAGTTGATGGCTGGAGAAACAAGAAGGCCGACAAGTGCGTTGGAAATGCCACATCGGCAGAGAACGTTGCCGATAACAATCCAAACTACAAGAGGCCTTGCTTTGATTGTGGTTGATTGGCTTGCTTTGGCCCTCAAGTAGGGTCATCTGTCGAGCATCGTGGATCCACTCGGGGCTGCCCCTGCCGGCGGCCCTTTCTGCTGCCACCGGATCCATGCCTGCCTCAGAGACGGTTCCGGACGGTGAGGAGTTCCTCCCTTCCAGGCTCATTCCGCTGGCGGATGTTGCCACAGGCCAGCGGGTGGTGCTCCGGACCCTGCCCGCCGACACCGGGTTGCGTCAGCGGTTGACGGCCCTGGGAGTGCATCGGGGCTGCGAGCTCGAGGTGGTGCGACGGGGGTGGCCGGGCGGCCTGCTGCACGTGCGGATGGGTCTGCTGGCCTTCATGCTCCGCCGCGGCGATGCCGCCGGGCTGGAGGTCGAACCGCTCGATCCGCTCAGCCCAGACCCAGCAGCAGACCGCCCTGGTAGAGCAGAAACGCCATCCCCCAGGCCAGGGCCAGCGACCAGCCCACCGACAGCAGGGTGAAACCGACGCTGCCCGATTCCCGCAGCTGCACCGCCACCGTGGAGAGGCAGGGGGTGTAGAGCAGCACGAAGACCATGAAGCTGAGGGCCTGCAGTGGCTGGATCGAGGCCTGCACGGCCGCCGCCAGGCCGCCCTGGCCCGTGGCGTAGATCACCGCCATCGCCCCCAGCAGGATCTCCTTGGCGATGAAGCCGAAGATCAGGGCGATCGTGAGTTCCGGGTTCATGCCGATCGGCCCGAGCAGGGGCTGGGCCCAGTGGCCGATCCGCCCCGCCAGCGACTGGCCGGAGAGTGGATCCACCTCCGGCGGCAGGTTGGAGAGCAGCCAGATCGCGATCACCCCCAGCACGATGAAGCGGCGGGTGGTGAACAGGAAGCTGGAGCTCTCGCGCCAGGCCCGACGCAGCACCGTGTCGAGGCTGGGGCTGCGGTAGGGCGGCAGTTCCAGCAGGAAGGTTTCGCGGCTGGGGAAGGCGCCCTTGAACAGCAGCGCCGTGAGCAGGGCCGCCAGGAAGCTGATCACGTAGAAGCCGAAGATCACCAGCCCGGCGGCCCACCAGGGCCGGGGAAAGAACGCCCCCGCCAGGAACACGAACACCGTGAGCCGCGCCTGGCAGAGCGAGAAGGGGATCACCAGCATCGTGAGCAGCCGCTGGGAGCGGTCGCGGATCACGCGGGTTCCCAGGATCGCCGGCACGTTGCAGCCGAATCCCATGATCTGGAGCACGAAACTGCGGCCATCCATGCCGAGGGCGTGCATCACCCCATCCATCAGGAAGGCGGCCCGGGCCAGATAGCCCGAATCCTCGATCAGGGCGATCATCAGATAGAAAAGGTAGAGAATCGGCAGGAATCCGATCACCGTGGTTAGCCCGAGCCACACGCCCTCCAGCAGCAGCCGGTTCACGACATCAGGCAGGGCGAGGGATTCGAGGCCCGGGCTCAGCACCCTCTGCCGGAGTGCATCGAACCCCAGCCCCATCGCCTCCTGCAGCGGGATGCCCAGGGCGTAGATCGCCTGGAACACCAACAGCATCACCCCCAGGAAGCCGAGCATCCCCAGGGCCGGATCCAGCAGCACCCGGTCGAGCCGCTCGCTGCGCCCGTCCCGCAGCTGGAGCGGCCGCTCGATGCAGCACTGCGAGAGCCGTTCGAGCTCCTGCTCCAGCGCTTCCCCCTGCAGCGGGCCTGCGGCGGCCGGCCGGAGCTCCCCGGCGGCCTTTCCGGCCCCGTGGATCCGCTCGAGCAGGGCCTCCAGGCCCAGGCGACGGCGGGCACTGATGGCGAGCACCGGCAGACCGAGTTCGCGCTCCAGCGCCTGGGCATCCACCCGGATGCCGAAGCGGGCTGCCTCGTCGCTCATGTTCAGGGCCACCAGCAGCGGCAGGCCGGTGGCCCGCAGCTCCAGCGCCAGCCGCAGCTGGCTGTCGGCCTGGCTGGCGTTGAGCACCACCACCGCCAGATCGGGGGGCTCCGTGGTGAGGAAGCGTCGCACCACCGCCTCGTCCTCGCTGCTGCCGCTCAGGTCGTGGATGCCGGGCAGATCGATCAGCGCGTAGGCGCGCCCGTCGGCATCGGCCGGCAGCGGGCCCTGCTGCAGCTCCACGGTGAGGCCGGGCCAGTTGGCCACATGGGCATGGCCGCCGGTGAGTCGGTTGAACAGGGTGGATTTGCCGGTGTTGGGCATGCCGAGCAGGGCCACCTGCACCGCTTCGCGTGCGCGGGGGCCGGCATCGCCACCTGCCGCATGGCAGCCGGAGGCCATTGGCCCCATCACCCCACCTCCCCCCAGCGGCCCATGAACGGCCAGCGCAGGGCCACGGGGCTGGCGCCGCCCCCGGGCCAGAGCGCCTCCAGTTCCGCCCGGGCGGCCCGCAGTGGTTCCAGCCCGCCCTCGCGTGCCCGCTGCACCGCCGACCAGGTGCCGAGATGGCCCAGGAACATCGCCAGATCCCAGTGGCGCTCGATCACCAGATCCTGGGGAAAGGGCCACTCCCGGCCCGGGAAGGGGAGTCCGGCGTAGGCGGCATCCACCCAGCGCCGCTCGGCGGGCCACCAGGGCCCCAGGGTGTGCCCATAGAACCGCTCGAACCACTGCTGCAGTGCCGTGGTGGGCATTCGCACCGGCAGGTAGCCGATCCAGGCCAGCGCCGCACCGGCCCGGCTCACCCGCCTGACCTCGGCGTTGAATGCCGCTCCGGCGAACCAGTGCACCGCAGCGGCCACCAGCACCGCATCCGCGCCGGCCTTCGCCAACCCGCTGGCCTCGGCCGGAGCCTGGTGGTAGCGGATGCGGGGATGGGGGCTGGCCGCCGCCAGCTGGGCCGCACTGGCATCGGTGGCCCACACCGTCTGGAAGTGCTCCGCCAGGGCCAGGGAGGCCTGGCCCGTGCCGCAGCCGCAGTCCCACACGAGCCCACGGCCGGGGCTGCGCTGGGCGAAGCGCTCAAAGAACTCGGGCGGATAGGTGAGCCGGAAGCGGGCGTAGTCGCCCGCCACGGCCCCGAACAACCGCGAGGCATCCGGTTCAGCCATCGCCGCCCATGGCCTCGCGGCGGAAGATCAGGATCCGGTTGTTGGCCGGCAGCGGCAGATCCGCCGCGGGGATGAGCCCCACCGCCTCCGCCTGGCGCGTCAGCTGGAGGGCGTCGCGCACGCCCATGGCCGGATCGATCGCGCGCAGGTGCGCGTCGAACGCGGCATTGCTGGCGCTGGTGTGGCGATCGCCGTAGCGGAACGGTCCGTAGAGCAGGAGCAGCCCGCCGGTTGTCAGCACCCTTGCGCCGCCCGCCAGCAGTGCCGGCACCGCTGCGGCGGGCATGATGTGGGCCGTGTTGGCCGAGAACACGGCGTCGAACGGGCCGGCCGGCCAGTCTCCGTCCGTCACGTCGAGGCGGATCGCCCCGGGCAGGGAACCGGGATCCCCGAGTCCGCCTCCTTCCTGGTCGAGGCGCCGCTGCAGGGGGATCAGGTTCTCCGGGCGTTCACTGCAGTGCCAGTGCACCGGCAGATGCCGTGCCATGTGGACGGCATGCTGGCCGCTGCCCGATCCCACTTCCAGCACCCGGATCGCCTGGCCGGGAGACGCCGGCTCCAGCCACTGCCGCAGCACCGTGAGGATCGGGCCCTTGTTCCGTTCGCAGGCCTCGGAGAACGGCAGGGAGGGGATGGCCTGGGGCAGCGGGTCGGCCATGGGGTGCTCAGCCGTCGAGGGCGTGGCGCAGTTCGGCGCAGAAGGAGCCGGCGGCAGCGGCCGGATCGAGGCCGGTGGCCGTGGCGGCGGCCATGGCCTTCACCAGGGCACTGCCCACGATGGCGCCGTCGGCGCCCCAGTCGCGCACCTGGCGGGCCTGCTCGGGGCCCGAGATGCCGAACCCCACGGCGACGGGGGTGGGGCCCAGGGCCTTGAGGCGGCTCACCAGGGGGCCCACCCGCGCCTCCAGGCTGTTGCGCACCCCCGTCACCCCGGTGACGCTGACCAGATAGGTGAAGCCGCGGCTGGCGGTCACGATCCGCGCCATCCGCTCGGGCGGCGTGGTGGGGGCCACGAGCAGCACCAGATCCAGCCCTTCGCCGGCCGCGATCGCCGAGAGCCGCTCCGCCTCCTCCAGCGGCAGGTCGGGCACCACCAGGCCGGCGGCACAGGCGGCGGCGGCGTCGCGGCAGAACACCTCCATGCCGCGGTTGAGCAGGGGGTTGCTGTAGGTGAACAGCACCACCGGCACCGTGAGCGTGCCGTGCAGCTCCCGCAGCATCGCCAGCACCCGCGCCGGCGTGGTGCCGGCGGCCAGGGCGCGGGCGGCGGCGGCCTGGATCACCGGCCCATCGGCGAGCGGGTCGCTGTAGGGAATCCCCAGTTCGATCAGATCGGCCCCGTTGGCCTGCAGGGCGAGCAGGGCGGTCCGGGTGGTATCCAGATCGGCATCGCCCGCCATCAGGAAGGGCATCAGGGCGCAGCGCCCCTCACGGCGCAGGGCGTCGAAGCGCCGCTGGATCGGCGTGGTCTCAAGGCTGACGGGAGCGGCGCTCATCGTGCCGGCGGCTGGGCTGACGTAGGAGTGAGCCTATGGGGTCGGCCCCGGCTCAGCCCTCGGGCTCCTCGGGGAGCTGGCCCACCTCCCGCAGCAACCGCTCCTGTTCGGCCGGGCTGAGAGCATCGAACTGACGCTGGAGTTCCTCGCTGGTGGCGGCGTCGTAGGCGCTGCGGTAGCGGCGGCGCTGCTCCATGAAGGTCATCCGGCCGGTGACCACTCGCAGCAGATAGCTCCCGGTCCAGCCCAGCACCACCACGATCAGCAGGGCCTCGGCGGCGATCCCGGCCGAGAAGCCCTCGAAGCCCGCCGCCCGGAACACCCCGTAGCCGAGGCCGCCGAGCCCGAAGACCCCCAGGCCGAGCAGGATCGACTGGCCCCGCGTCACTGACCCTGACCAGCGGGGCGCAGGTTGAGGAACGGCGCGAACAGGATCAGGCCGGGGAAGAAAAGGAACACCAGGCCATAGACGGCGGTGCGCTCGATCTTGCCCATCACGGTCCAGCGCCGGTGCATCCAGGCGTAGAGCGCCAGGGGCACCACCACGAGGTAGGCCCCGCCCAGAACCAGGTAGGCGCCCAGCACCAGCAGGGTGTCCGTGGACAGGGAACTGAGGAACCCGGGCAGCGGCACGATGCGGGGTGGCAGGTGGGGCCGAATCTAGAGTGACGCGTCGGAAGCCGCCTGATCGGTGGGCCCGCCGCGCCACGCCGGGGGCATGGCGGAATCGGTAGACGCAGCGAACTTAAAATTCGCAGACGGCAACGTTGTGGGGGTTCAAGTCCCCCTGCCCCCATCGCTCGGATCCCTTGCAGGGCAACACTTCTGAGAAATTGCAGCAGCGGGGTTCTGCGGAGCGCCTCGTCACGGTTTAGGCACAGCAGCGATCGGATCCGGCCAAAGGTGGCGCGGGTTTACGCACGGTTGCCATGGCCCCCAGAGATCCCTGCCTGGCCTGGCTCAACCGGGGCCTCAGGGACCTGGGATACGCCATCTCGCTTGAGGTGCGTCCTTCCGGCAGGCGCGTTCGGCTGCGGGCCACGCTGCCCGTGGTGGATGGTGGTTGGAAGCAGCAGCCCATCACCACTTCACTGGAGTTCCCGGGAGATCTGGAGCTCCATCGCAGGGCGCTGGAGCCTTTCCCCGAGCACCCATGGTTCGGAGTTGCCTCGGGCCAAGCTTCTGAAACGGCTGAGACCATCAGCGGGATCGAGGCATTGCGCCGCACGGAGCTCTGGTGAACCCAGCAGGCTCCAGCTCCTGCGGTGGGGCGCATGTCCTTTTCTTGATGGCCATGGTTCCACTCCGTCTCTCACGGGTCGAACCCTCCCCCCACGAACCGATCGAGGAGTGGCCCTGCCTCGAGCAGGACGTGCTCACGCCCACCCGCTGGGAGCGAGACGACCAGCGGCTGTCGATCACTAAAGATGAGTTGCTGCCTGGCGAGGCCATCCCTCTTCTGAAGAACTGGCGAGAGGTCAGCCGGTCAGAAGCGTTGAAGCTCTGGCGAGAGAAGGTGAGGGCAGGGTGGGTGTCGTGTCATCCCCAGTGGTGATCGCCGCCGCCCTCCAGCTCCTGAATCCAATGCCTCACCTCGATAGGGTGCACCGCATGGCCGGTGGTGATCTCCTGAGCAGCTTGCGGCCACTGATGGCCTCCAAGGCGATCGTGGCCCTGCACTCCGGGCAGTGGGCTGAGCGCTTGCTCATGGGTGCTGGCCCCTTTCAGGGACGGAGCCCAACTTCAGCGGTTCATGATGGGCCCTGTCCAGAAAAGCCAGACAACTTGATTGCTCTATTGTACTCCGATCCTGAGCAGGGTGGCACTGCTGAACATATTCATGGCATGCCAATCCAGTGACTGAATCTGTCATGCCAGCACGCATCCTGCACGTGCATGCTGGCCCCCACAAAACGGCCTCCACCTGGATTCAGGCTGGACTGCAGCGCAACCGGCGGCTTTTGCGCCGCCAGGGACTGCGCTACGACACCCCCTGGCGCGAGTACTCCCATCGCCACCTGGCCCGCCAGCTGCTGGATGGTGAGGCGGGCCCGCTGGAGCAGTGGCTGCGGGCGCGCCGGAGCTGGGATGGTGATCTGCTGCTCAGCGCGGAACACTTCTCGCGCCTGATCCATGGACCCGAGGGGCTTGAGCTGCTGCGTCACACCGCCGCCGCCGAGGGCTGGCAGCTGCATCTGCTCAGCTTCATCCGGCCCCAGGCGGCCCTGATCAATTCCTTTTACGCCCACACCCTGGCCCGCCTTTATGCCTCGCTGGCGTTCGGCGATTACGTGCGCCTGCAGTGCCTGGGCCGCTGGCCCCAACCCCGCCCGGTGGCCCGGCGGCAGTGGATCCGCCTCCAGCCGCTCAGCCTGGATCCGGAGCAGCGGTTTTCGGCCGTGCTGGCGGCGGCAGGGCGGGGCCAGCTGCGAGCCAGCTTTCTGCCTTTCCCTGGGGGGGGCGTGGATCCGGTGCAGCCGCTGCTGCAGCATCTTCAGATCGATCCGGCCGGCTGGCGGCCGCCCCGCTGGCAAGACCGCAATGCGCCCCCCGGGCGGCGGGGGCTGGCCCTGGCCCTGGCGGTGAACCAACGACTGGATGGGTTGGGCCAGCGGCGCAGCCAGTTGATTCAGCACCATCGGCTCAACCATCTGGCGGCCCGCATCGACACGATTGCCCAGCGGCGGGGCTGGATCCATGAGCGTTTCGATGGCTGGACCCCCGAGCTGCGCCAGATCGTGGCGGCCACCTACGACGAGGCCAACCAGCGCTTTGCCCGGCAGGTGTGGTGTGGCGACTGGGCTGCCAATGTCCCCCAGGTGGCTGTGGCCTCGGCCGATGAACAGCCTGCGCTGGTGATCGATTCGGAGCTGGAACAGCTGGCCGATGATCTGCTGCGCCGCTGGCAACGGCGCCACCATCGGATGGATTGAAGGGCGACGGCGCTTGATGCACAAGCCCGCAAGTGCCGGCGCTGATTGTCCAGCCCCGGCACTGGATGTTGGACCCTTGCCGTGGATGGGATTGACGAATTCACTTGTCTTCGGGACATCGGAGCACCGTTGCATTCTCTCCTGCTCCAGCAGCCTGAGGTGTCTTCCTTTGACTGGAGGTTTGCCACTCCTGCCATCAGCAAATCAGGACGAGAAGAAGAGGGTTGTCTCTCTTCGTAACCTTCATGGGGAGTTCAACCTCCCAGAGAGCTGCGTGGTCTTGCATGGCAGTGTCTACACGGGGTGCAGGCCAATCGCATCTCAGCGTCCCAACCATCGCTGCAGGCATGCAGATACACCTCCTCGTCCTTGACCGTGCGGCAAAGCCTGTCCACCAGGTTGGATCAGTTCAGTGACGCTGGCTTGACCAACAGTCCTCCATCTCGTCTGAGCCGAGGCTCTTCTCAACGCGGCGGGCTGAACACTGACAACGCGTAGTCCAAACGGTGAATGAGTCCGCATCCGGCCAGACTGGGCCGGAGACTCCACCATGAAACGAATCCGCCACACACCCGAGCAGATCATCCGCAAGCTCTAGCCGAAGGCTTCTGCGAAGCAGTAGACCGCCGAGCAGCGGATCGCCCAGGGCAAAACCGTCGCCGAGCTCTGCCTGGCCATCGAGGTGACCCAGCCGGAGAAGGAGAACGCTCGGCTCAAGAAGCATCTGGCCGAGGGAAGCTTCTGAGCCCGAAACGTCGTTGCGCGGTAAGGCGCACCCTCTCGGTACGACAGGGCCGCTGTGGTCCTGCAGGGGCGTGACCGGGCCTCTGAACGCCTGGTCTGCCGGGTGGTGGGCCAGCACCGCAGCACCCAGCGCCATGGGTCAAGGTCGTCGACCTGGAGGAGGCCAAGCTCAGGCATCGTCTTTGGCGAGAGGAAGAGCTCCAGCGCCCGACACCCCTCAAGCAGAAACGTGCCCGGCCTGCTGAAGGCTCGGTGCGGCGCCATCAGGCGGAACACCCGCACCAGGTGTGGGCCATGGACTTCCAGTTCGACGCCACCGCAGATGGCCGGCGACTCAAGCACCTGAACGTGATCGACGAGCACAGCCGCCTCTGCCTGGCAATCCGGGTGGGCAGGCGCTGAAAGGCCAAGGACGTGGTGGCGGTGCTGGAGGAGCTCACCAGTCTCTACCCGGCACCAGCGTGCATCCGATCAGATAACGGCCCGGACGACATCTCCCAGGCCTTACGGGGCTGGTGCGGGGCCAGTGGAACAACCACGGCCTACACCGAACCGGGATCCCCGTGGGAGAATGGCTTTGCGGAGTCGTTCAACGGCCGGTTCAGGCACGAGTTTCTGAATACCGAGCTGTTCGCCACGTTGGCTGAGGCCCAGTCCTTGGCTGATCGCTGGCGCTGGGAGTGCATCACCCTCAGTCCCCATTCGGCCCTCCAGGGGCTTACGGCCCTGGAGGCAGCTCAGGCAGCTTGCAGTGACTCTCATCGGTCTGGACCGATGAAGGGGGTCACGTCAGCAGGACCAGAGATCAGCTCTCGTTCTGGAATCCCTGATGCCCGTGCGCTTGGTGCGTGGCAGCCACTTAGCACCCAGCACCCCCAACCGCTGCGGACAGGTGGAGGGGTACTGGGAGCCGGGGGGGGCAGGCCTGGCGGAAGGCGCTTCCCCACAGCCATAGCCGAGCCACCTGGTGGGGACTACGCAGCTACTCCACCTCGAGACACTTGTCGGCGCGATAGGCATCGACCTTTGATGCGAGCCGATCGGCGGCCTGGGCGACCCGATCCACCTGATCGCCAAAGGCCTGGGCATAGCGGGCGTAGGCACCGGGGTCGACCCGCCGCAGGGTGGCCGCCTGCTCGGTGTTGAGGCGCATCTGCCGCATCGTCGCCACCTGGGCATCAAAGCCCTCACGCCGGAATCCGTTGATCTCACTGCGCTGCTGGCGGCAGGCCGAGATGCGACGCTGGCCTGCCTGGTGCTGCAGCGTGAGGGAGAGGGCCACCGCCGCGGCGGCAATGGCCAGCACTCCGAGCAGGATCAGCTTGCTGCGCAGGCGTGGCGGCAGCTTCGGCATGGGAGGGGACCCCTTCGGATCGCCATTCTGCCGAGGGGGCCTCGGCGCAGTCACTGACAGGCGCACGGCATCTCATGATTGCCATGTGGGCGCCAATGTGTCGATCACGACACTTTCAGTAATCAGGTACGGATTATGCCCTGAAGGACAGGGATGAGCCTGGTGTGACTGAACAATGAGGCAGGGTAATCCGCCCCTGACCCAAACACGCATGCTGCTGGCGATCTTCAATAGCTTTCTGCGGCTAACGTGATGTCATGGAGAGGGAATCTGACAACCATTGATCAGAGCACCGTCGAAGCGCAGCAGAACTTCAACACCTGCCAGGGCCTGGAAGCCATGGCTGAGTTCCATCCAGCGCTCCCTCTTCACAGCACTCGCAGAAGAATCTACAGAGGATCATTGACGATGTCCACTTCAACCAAGGCCACAGTACAGCTCCACACCAGACACTTTGCCGAGTCGGAAGGCGGTATGTGGGATTCGGAGGGAGTCCAGCTGCTTGATCCGCGTGTCATCGAACCTCGGATGTATCTGGCCAGTCCCGCCAGTGAGAGCGGTTGGGGCTTCCACCGACGTGCCGAGCTTCTGAACGGTCGTCTCGCCATGCTCGGCTTTGTCATCGGCCTGGTGGTGGAGGCTCTCTCAGGACAGGGAATCCTTCAGCAGCTTGGACTTGGTGCCTTGCTCCATCACGGCGGATGATCGAGACGGACACCTTCGCGGGAAGTGGATCGGCCAGCCGCCATGGCCCCGTTTCGATCAGCGGGGCCATCAGGTGGCTGGCTCGGCCGAAGTCATGCCACGAAGGCTCTCGTAAGCTGTATCTCTGACCATGGCCCGTGTCGACACCTCACGATCTGGACATCCGGCCGTCATGGGGACGTCACGAGCATCTCACTCACTGCTGGTTGAGATCGGAACTGCGATGCATCACTCCTTCCGCTGATCGCTTCGCCGAGGAGGTGAGCTTCTGCAGTTCAGCAACATCGCATTGGCCCTTCACACTGGTCATGATCATTACAGTTTGTGATCTCTGCTGACTCGATCATAGGGTTGGTGACTAGAGATCATTCAGATCCTTTGGAGGGAGATTGATTTAGGGGGGGGTCTGTGGGGAACGTTGGGTCAACACCACAGGCGATGATGTCTTGAGCATCTCATGTCATTTTCTGTCGATCAGTAAGGAGAGTTGCCAGTGTCTCTTGTTTCGCTTGTCATCACCCTAATTGTTGTTGGAGTGCTGCTGTGGCTCGTCAACAGCTACATACCCATGGATGGCAAAATCAAGAACATCTTGAATATTGTCGTGGTCGTTGCAGTTGTTGTTTGGCTTCTTAATGTCTTGGGGCTTATGGATTCTCTCCGTGGAATACGCGTCGGTAGTTGATTCCTCGCGGTCATGGCACGGGAGGGCGTGATGATCGTCTCGGCCCAGTGCAGTCTGCGGACGCTTCAGTCCGGAGCACACTGTGCAGTGCGCCTGCGCTGGCAGCCATCGCGGCGGTGATCATGGCGTGTCCGATGGGAAACCTGAGCCAAAAGGCCAGTGCCGGAGCCCACCAAGCGATTCACCTCCGGAAGCCGGCTTTCCAGCAGGTCGATCAGTTCCTTGGCTCCTTGTCTGGACCTAGGTTCTAATGGCTGCTCTCATGATCCATGATGAGCCTGTTCGTGTTTGTAGGCTGGCATGGTTTCTGTGGGTGGCCTACTGGTCATCACATTCTTCTCCCCGATTCCGTCGAGCTCCATGAACTGGGACTGGGGGTGGCTATAGCTTCGCCGACTGAAGACTCTCATGGATCCTGCACCGATCTCCGGGCGTAGCGAATCATCCCGGCCAACTCCTCTTGCTTGGTTCGCTCTCATCGTTGCCGGATCAGCTTTCCAGGCCTGTCAGATGAAGATACCTTGCGGTTCTTGCCCCCATGACTCAGAGGAACGAGCCTGTGGATGGCTGATGTGAGGGTAATGACAATGCTGGGGATGCCCATGACGCGATGGTTTGGCCGTGGCCTGCGCAGGAGTGCCTTGTGTGGCGTGCTTGTCCTGATGGCAGGCGCCTCCACGCCGGGCAAGGCTGTGGCCGGTGAGGCCGAAGCAATGTCCCTGCTCAAGGCGATGACGACCTATCTGGCAGCTCAGCGGCAGTTGTCGTTCCGCTACGACTCTGACCTGGAGGTTGTCACCAGCGAGAAGCAGAGGCTCACCTTGGCGAGTTCCGGCTCGGTTTCGCTCGTTCGTCCGGATAAGATCCGCGCCACTCGCCAGAGTGGTTTTGTCGACGTTGAATCGATGTTCAATGGTACGACCTTCACTCTCCTGGGTAAGAATCAGAACGTCTACGTGCAGATTCCGATCTCGGGCTCGATTGAAAAGCTTGTGGATGAGCTCAAGGACAAGTACGGAAGGCCCCTGCCGGCGACCGACCTGTTGCTGCCCAAAGCTTATGAAGCATTGACGGAAGGGGTAGTGGATGTCAAGGATCTTGGCAGCGGGGTGATTGGGGGCGTGGAGTGCGATCATCTCGCCTTCCGCAAGCCTGATGTGGATTACCAGATCTGGATCGCCCAGGGAGATCGGCCCTATCCCTGCCGATATGTGATCACGTCCAAGAAAGTCACTGGTTCTCCGCAGTACAGCGTTCAGATCAGCAACTGGAAGACAGGTTCTGGAGCCACGGGGCAGGACTTCATTTTTGTGCCACCTGCTGGGGCCAGAGCCATCACCTTGCAGGAGCTTAAAGCGAGAAGGGATATGGGTGAGCTGCCCGGTAACTTTGTTCGTGGAGTCAATCCGTGATCATCATGAAGCATCGAGTTTCCTTTCTGATCCTGGCCTTTGGGCTTGCGGCAACAGGCCTGACCCCGAGCTGGTCAACAGCTGTCATCAACACGTTGGTCCCCCCAGCGCAGGCAGTGGTGGGCCGTCCGCTCACGCCCGTCAGCGTGGCGGGAGTGGGACGCCGTACGGTGCGTCGCTGCGCCGTTGGCGTCTACGACTGCTGATCCAGGGCTCCTGGATCTGCCCTGATCCGGCTTGAGCCGACCTTGCGTTGGTGGATCCCGAGGACTGAAGCCGCTCGTCACCCCATGAGCAGATGGCCGATCGGGCTGTCCGATGCCCGGTCAGCTCCATCGGTGACCCGGTTGCAGATGAGCAGGGTTCCGGCTGGGTCGCTGCTTGTCACGACAGACCCGCCTTTCCGCGGCCCCGCCACATGCCCAAGGCATAGCCGATCGCGGGTAGCAGCAGAACGGGGCGGAGTGGCAACAGCACCACCAGTGCGATCCCCACCAGCCAGGGCAGCAGCAGCAGTGTGCCGTAGGCGAGCTGACTGGATTTGGAGCGGCGGGCCAGGGAGCCCGAGCGCTGCACCAGCCGGGGAACACCCTTCCCCAGGCCGTAGCCCAGCAGCACGGTGAGCACAGTGAGGAGAATCACAGCCATGGTGAGGAAGGCAATCCATCGGAGTCTGCTGCCTCAGCCGTCACCCTCGCCAGCCCGCTCGATGGTTGTCCGGCCACCGATCTGAGTCGTCCCCATCCTCCACGACAGGCGTCTTCTGCACGACTCCATCCCTGTCCATCTCCTCCTTGCCTGAAGGCGTCACGTCGAGATCAGCCGGAGCGTGTCTGAGATGGGTCGTTGGCTTCGTCTCGAGCACAGATCGTCTCCTCAAAATTAAGCTTTTATGCTGCCCATTGGTCAGCTGAGGCGCGTTGAATGTCAGATCTAGTCGTCTCATGATAAGCCACACGACGCCGTCACCCTGGTGACGGTTCGCCTTTGCAGTGCTTGCTTCCTCCGTCGTCTATAGGAACTAAGTTCTCCTCCGATTGCTTCCGAAGCTGATGCCGGCCGCCATGCGGCGACTTCACCCTGTTGGACGAATCAGGGGTGGTTAAGGGGAGAGGCATTCATTCCTCTCACCGCAATCGGCTAGGCATGCATCTCCGGAGGTGCCGCGAAGGGACGCATGACGGGTTCCGAAGGCATGTAAAGATTTGGCTTGGCTTGTTCATGCCACTGCTCCCATGCCAACCGGTACTGATGCCTGGTGGTGCAATCACCAAGAAAGCTGTCCGTGTAAGAGCTGTGGACCGCAGTGAGACTGGTGGAAGTACTGGCGGCCAGCACAAGAGGCTTACGGAGAATTGATACCGCATCAACTCCGTAAACCGCTCGAAGTCGATAAAGGTACTCCGTGTCAGCAGAATACCTTACCTGATCATAGTAGCCAATGGCGTCAAGCACTTGGCGGCGATACATCATGGTGGCCAGGCCCCCGTGCAGGAAGTCGCCGCCTCGTTTGTTGTGATAGAGAAGCTGACCCTCTTGCGTGACGCGCAGCCACTGACTTAGAACTGCCATTGTCTCTGGATGGGCTTGGAGCCAATTCACCTGTTGTTGAAGACGATAGGGATGACAGAAATCATCGGCATCGTGAGTCGTAATGAGACTTCCCCTTGCCATGTCCAATGCAACATTGCGACAGGCATAGGGGCCGCGATTCATCTTGCCATGGACTGGAACGACTCTTGAATCCTTGCTAGCCCATGCCGCGATGATGCTTGCCGTCCCGTCCGTGCTTGCGTCGTCAACAATGATCAGTTCGAAATCAGAGTAGTCTTGCTCGAGAACAGATCTAATCGCATAGTTAATGGTTGGCTCAGCATTGAATGCCGACATGAGAATGCTGACCGTAGGCTCAGGCCAGGACCTTTCGGAGGTACTCCCTGTGGATTCGAACCGGATTGTCTGCAGAATGTGGCTCTCTTGACTTTGACTCCATGGCGTCTCATGACGATGCAGCTTGCAGTTTCCTAAGTCATAGACTTCCATGTAGGCATTCATTCGCATTGCCCATTCCGACAGCCTTTTCAGGCGAGCTTCCAGATTGATCTCCAAGGGGATCCTGAGATGCGGGCTTTGAATGCACCCAATCAGTTCCGCTAAATGATCAAGGCAGTCGTCGTCAATCAATGGAATCAAGATACTGAGTAATCTGGCATCGATTGATTCCGTCGAGTGCCTTGACGTCGTGAAAAGTCGTGGCGATTCGATGAGATTCTTATTGAGACGCAAGACGGCCCTGCGACACTGCTGCAGGAAGGATCCGTACTCGGCGTTATCTGGTTGTCGACTCAGCAGCCAGTCAAAGATGATATAGGCCCTGACATGGTCTCGTGCCTTGCGACATCTGTTTCCATGGCTGAATAGTCTGATTGTTTTCAGCTGCTTCCATGTCAGTGGTGTGTATTGGTTCGTTCTCATCGATTGTCACTCAGCGCTATCTGGACTCCAGTACCCTTGGCCTTGGCTGTCAAGATCATGCCTCAACTGGCTTGAGCCGCCAGCTACTGCGAGTGGACCATCCCGGAGCAGTCAGCTGTGGCCATTGTTCTCCATGGCTTCGGATGGGTGCGACACGCTGACGCCAGCGATGTGACCTCGTTCGGAAGCCACCTGGGCAGATGTCCAGTGCGAGGCATGAGGGAACGTGGCTGACGTCGCAATCCTGCGGTGAGAGGTGCGGTGCGCGATCTCGGTTGCGTCGTATCCGGACGCTGGGCAGTCACCGATGGGGGCCTCTGGAGTTGCCACGGAGTGGCCGATTCTCAATCATATCGGCTTCGAGTGCCGAGGTCCGCCATGGTTAGATCACTGCCAGGTGGAATGACAGGTTGATGTCCAGGCCGCAGGCTGGCCCCCACTTCCTCTCGCTTCATGCATTCGTTCGTGGGAGAGGTTCGACGTAACCCGCCTGAACTGCTGACCTTATACCATCATGTCGCTTTCGGTGATGAACCCAGAAGCTTTCGCCGAAGCTCCACAGTATGCTGCGCCGTGACTGCTGCCAACCTGACTGTTGTTGATGCAAGGGCATCTGCTTGGCCAGATCATATCGCCATTCGTTTGGCATTCATGATCGAACACCTGGGGTCGCAGGGCCGCTGATGGCCATGGAGTCGGCACCGTCCTGTCCATTCGAAGGCTGGTGAAACAATCCTCAACTTGCGCCTGTTGCCTTCCATCAGTTCGCTGCAATAGAACCGAACGATTCACCCCAATAGCCGCTGTGTACAGTTGTGACCTTGTTGTGCAGAGTTCAGGCTTTCGAATGATGGCGTTCTCATGGTTGCCTGCAACCAGGCCAAAGCCATGCGGGGAATCAGATGTGAACAGTCAGATGTGAACAGTCAGATGTGAACAGCCAGATGTGAACAGCCAGATGTGAACAGTCAGATCTGAAATCGGTCGATATGGAACACTGTGGTCTGATCACTGATGCTGGACATGCATTCTCGTAAGTTGTGTCAGCCTAGTTGATCATCGGATGATCGCATTCCCACTCAAGAAGACCGATCGTGCCGCGATCTCCTCCACTGATGCGGCTCCCCCCTAGGCCTTCTTTGGATGCCAGCTTGCCCACAAGTCTTCAAGATCAGCATCAAACTCCTCGTAATTAGCAAAATCAGACCGCGAAACCTCAAACCCTGCTGCTCTGGCAATTGTGATTGCAGCTTCGGCATTCCCTGCACACTTAAGGGCTTGCCCAAGCTCCTTGTCACGCTTGAGTTGCTTGAGCAGGGCGCGAACCTGATTGTCTGCCATTCGTTTGATCATCGACAGGGATGCTCCATCAGTCTGAATCAGTGATCTGCTAATCGTCAACAGTGTTGCTGGTATGCGAGTGGCTGTCGTTCCAAGCACGGAGTTCCTGCGTTGTGGGTACAAGCATCCCTCACCTGACCACGGAACTCTGTCTGCGAGCGGAGTGGTCAGGCCTTCGCCCTGGGCCCATTCGGGCCCTGATTCCGTAGCCACCATGGTGGTGGTGCCTTGTCCTGGAGTTGGTGCTGTGGGATCTCATTGCCCTACAGTGAATCTCAGAAGAACGTGATGGTTCTCCAGTCACTGATGATGCCCACTTCTGGCCCGAGTGTTCTTCCCTTGTGCTTCCATACTGGCTGTTTTCACTCATCTCTGCTAACATGTTAATCACAGCATCTCAGAGACTGAATACTCCATGATCACGGGGAATCTCGCTTAGTCGTGAAGCCGACATTGGCCGTAACTGATTCTAGTGCTGTTTCGTGATGCCACTGTCTTCGTCGCGGGCCAGGCCACCCCCGATTGGATGCTGATCGCTTGAATTCCTTGTTTCTGCCGACGTGTCCACCTACTGTTGGCATCGCGCCCTTTTCCCGGGATCCCATGACACCCCCTTCCTCTTCTGTGTTGATTGAACGCGTGATCCAGGTCATCTCAACAGGTGCCCAGATACCTGCTGATGAAATAAACGAGAATACTGCGATCGAGGACTTGGATATCGATTCGCTTGGGTTTTTGGGGATTGTTGGAGACCTTGAGGATGAATTTGATGTTGAAATACCAAACGAGAGGGCCTTTAGAATCACCAACCTTCCGGAACTGATCGCCTGCTTGCAGGAGCTCATTGAGGAACAGTCTTCCGGTTCCGGTGAGGAGCGGCCTGCATGAGACACCGTGTTGTCGTGACCGGCCTTGGAGTCCTCTCGGCTATTGGGTCCGATGTGCAGTCTTTTTGGGAATCCCTCCAGGCGGCTCGTCACGGGTTTTCAACGATCCAGGCCGTTGATGTAGAGCGATTGCGATTCAGCATCGGAGCTGAGATCCACGGTTTTGAACCGTCGAGTCACTTCACAGGTGCTCAGATCGATATGCTTGATCGGGCATCACAGTTTGCCGTCGTGGCAGCCAGGCAGGCCCTGGATGACTCCGCCATCGAGATGACCGATGAGCTCAGACTCCGAACGGCCGTGATCACGGGAACGGGTACTGGTGGTATTCAAAGTCATGATCGAGGCGCCTATGAGCTCTATCACGAAGGACGCAAGCGTGCCCATCCACTGAGCGTTCCACGGATCATGGCCAATGCAGCCACCAGTCAGATCTGCATGGACCAGGGGCTGATGGGCCCTGCCTACACCGTGGTGACGGCTTGCTCCTCCGCCAACAATGCCATCGGTCAGGCGTTCTGGATGGTGCGAAACGGCATGGTGGATGTCGCCTTGACAGGTGGTACAGAAGCACCGTTCAGCTACCTTCACTTGAAGGGATGGGAGGCCATGCGATTGATGGCTCCCGATGTCTGCAGGCCTTTTTCGGCTGATCGTCGCGGGATGGTGTTGGGTGAAGGTGCGGCCATGCTTGTCCTCGAGACTCTTGAGGGAGCCTCGGCGCGGAGTGCTCGTATCGTTGCTGAAGTCGTCGGCTATGGCTCCTCTGCGGATGCCAGCCACATCACGAGGCCAGACAGCAACGGAGCAGCCCGCGCCATTGAAGCTGCTCTGCTGGATGCAGGTCTGGGCAGTCGTCGGGACTTGGTTGGCTATGTCAATGCCCAGGGCACTGGTACCATGGCCAGCGACGCCATGGAGGTGCGGGCCTTGCAGAAGGTCTTCGGCACCCATGCCGATCAGCTGGCGGTCAGTTCCACGAAGTCGATGCATGGCCATGCATTGGGTGCATCCAATGCCTTTGAAGCCGTTGCCACGGCCTTGGCTTTGCAGAAGGGCATTCTTCCTCCCACGGCAAACTTCACCTCCCCGGATCCCGACTGTGACCTCCATGTGATCCCGAACAAGGCTGAGGCTCGCGTCGTTGACTATGCCATCTCCAATGCATTTGCTTTTGGTGGCCTCAACGCCGTCCTCGTGCTGCGCCGCTGGACCGATGGTGACTCCGCGAGTCTGACGCCCTAACAGGGATTGGCAACACGATTGGAGGTCTTTCTGATTGGGGATTCCTTGCCAGCGTTTCGATGCCATGGTTCATGGAAAGGCCTTTCCACGCTGCAGTCCTGCCTATCATGGCGGACGTCCTTATGGCTGATAATCTCATCCGTTGACGGCCTGATCTGTACTGCCTGAGTGAGAGATGAGTATCCCACGGGTTGATTCTGAGACCGGCCGCGCCTGATCTGATGAGCAGTGATGTGTAGGGCCTGACATTCACCCCTCCGTTTCCGGTTCATCCCGAAATTGACTTGACAAACCTTCTTGACTGTCCTAATCGTAACACGTCGGATCCGTGGGCAACCCAGGAATGGCCAAGAAGGACAAGAAGGACAAGAAGAGTTCGGCCCAGAAGGGTGCCGGAACCAAATCCCAGTCTCTCTATTTCGTCAATCCAGGATACGATCCCGAGCAAACTGGTGGTAAGAAACGACTCATCTTTGCTTTTGCTGGTGGCGGTCAGAAGTTCGCAGGCAGGAATCCCTTTGAATTCTTCCTGGAAAGCGGCTTGGCCAAGGAGCCGATTCTCCTGATCAAGGACCCAAGTCGAACTTGTCTGATGCGAGGGTGTCCCCCCGATTACGACACCCTTGAAGACCTCTTGGCCTATTTCAAGGAGTTCATAGCAGGTCAACCCCATGATGAGTTGTTGATCACGGGTACTTCTGCTGGAGGTTTTTCAGCTCTTCTCTTTGGTCATCTCCTTGGCGCTGACAAGGTTGTTTCCTTCTCGCCATACACCTATATCTCCAAGGAGAAATTTATCGAGGAGTCTGATCCTGCTTACGAGCGGGCCCTTAAATACATTGATCTCTCCAGCACGGATGAGGCGACTTATTCCGCTTGTGTGAAGTACATGGATCTTAAGCCTTTGCTCTCCACTTGGAATGGCAAAACTGTTTATGATATCCATGTTTCTCAGGATAGCGAATGGGATTTTCACCGTGCCAACTACTTGGCGGGCTGCCCGAGTGTGACTGTTCATCCCCATCCCTATGACACCCATGGGCTTGTCAGAATGCTGATGGAGGACAAGAAGGTCAGTCAGTGTTTTGCTTGATGTCTGATTGGAGGGTGCCATCTTCCTCCTGAGCGTGGCAAGCCCTGTGATCAATGGCCTCTTCTGTTCTTCGATGAACGATCCCCATCCTTTTGTCTGAGCTGTCAGTCCCCACTGCGACCATGTCCTCACCTCAAGGAGGCGTATCGCGACTTGATGGATGGCCGGAGGTTGCGCCCTGGGCGCTGCGTTGCACAACCAATTCCTTTGGTGTCTGGCAAGCCTTCCCCTCGTGGTGAGGCTCGCCAGGCTTTTTCTTCACCCCCTGATTCATTTCCGTGAATGGGACACCGGCGTAGCCTGATGGGATTTCACTGAGCCCAAGGACGATGAAGAATCACGTTCATCCCCTTCACGGATCCCCTGATCCTGGCCAGCCTTTCAGTGCGTCCTTCGGCAGCCATGGATCGTTCGGAGTTCCATCCTGCCCCTCGCACCTGGTCAGGCGCTTCCAGACGCCGCCATGGTGAGCACCACAAGGCCCATCGGTCGGGCTGGCTACGTGCTGTGGTCCTCGGCGCCAACGATGGCACGATCTCCGTGGCCAGCCTGGTGGTTGGAATCGCGGCTTCCGGGGCCTCCAAGGGCCAGATCCTGTTGTCCGGGATCGCTGCCACCGTTGCCGGTGCGTTGTCCATGGCTGCCGGTGAGTATGTCTCCGTGCAGTCGCAGGCGGACACGGAGGAGGCCGACCTGGCCAAAGAACGCCAGGAGCTGGCCCATGACCCGGCCGGGGAACTGGCGGAACTCACCGAGATCTACGTCCGGCGGGGACTGGAGCGAGGCCTGGCCCGTCAGGTGGCCGAACAGCTCACCCTGCGCGATCCCCTGGGTGCCCATGCCCGCGACGAACTGGGGTTGACGGAGAGCCTGCGAGCGCGGCCGGTCCAGGCGGCACTGGCCTCAGCCGCCAGCTTTTCGGTTGGATCCCTCGTGCCGATTCTCTCGATCCTGGCGACGCCCGAGGCTCGGATCACCTGGACGACGACTGTCACGGCCCTTCTGGTGCTGGTGGTCCTTGGTGGCCTGGCCGCTTACGCCGGAGGGGCCTCGCGCTGGCATGGAGCCCTGCGGATGCTGTTCTGGGGCGCGCTGGCCATGGGCATCACGGCTGCCGTGGGCAGGCTGTTCGGCGCCACCATCTAGCTCCGCTGCCACCCATGGTCACGCGCCAGCGTGCGGGGGGCATAAACGCTCATGTCACGCCAGTTTCCCTAGCCAGAGTGGGGTCATGGACGAGGGATCGGCGTCATCGTTATGCATCAGCCTGCCAGTCCAGTCCCACTCCGTGATCAGGTGCGCGCCTCGCGATTGCCTGCTGTCCTATCCATTCCCTGGACATTATGACCATGTTCACACTCGACAAGGCTGCCAGGATCTTCCCAGAGACCCAGTCGGCGGACGTCGTTCCGGCACTCACGGCTCGCTTCAGGTTGCTCAGCGCCGAGGACCAGCTGGCACTGATCTGGTATGCCTACCTCGAGATGGGCAAAACCATCACCATTGCGGCTCCCGGAGCCGCGCGAATGCAGTTCGCTGAGCCGGTGCTGCAGCGGATTCGTGCTATGTCCTTTGACGAGCAGAGTCAGGTGATGTGCGATCTGGCCAATCGTTCAGATAACGAGATCAGTCGCACCTATGCCAACTGGTCGATCAACATCAAGCTGGGTTTCTGGTACCAACTTGGAGTTTGGATGGAGGATGGCACCGTGGCCCCCATTCCTGAGGGCTATGAGCTTTCCTCCAATGCCAAGGCAGTTCTGGAGTCGCTCAAGGTGGTGGAGCAAGGGCAACAGATTACCCTTCTACGCAACTTCGTGGCCGACATGGGCTACGACCCCGCCAAGGGTGAGGGGCAGCGGGTGATGGAACCTGTGGTGGCCCCCACCGCGCAGGAGCAGCGCAGTCAGGTGTTCATCGAAGGGGTGATCAACGCCACCGTGAACTCCTACATGGATCTGCTGAACGCCAACGACTTTGACAGCCTGATCCAGCTGTTCCTGCCGGATGGCGCCCTGCAGCCTCCCTTCCAGAGGCCGATCGTCGGCACCGACGCGATCCTACGCTTCTTCCGCGAGGAGTGTCAGAACCTGCGGTTGATGCCCGAGCGTGGTTACAGCGAACCAGCCGAGGGAGGTTTCAATCAGGTGAAGGTCACCGGCAAGGTGCAGACCCCTTGGTTCGGTGCGGCAGTGGGCATGAACGTGGCGTGGCGCTTCCTGCTGGATCCAGCGGGACGGATCTACTTCGTGGCGATCGATCTGCTGGCATCCCCAGCTGAACTGCTCAAGCTGGGACGTCCCTGAAGCCCTGTCAACCTCGTTGCAGGGGTTCACAGGATTGCGAACCATGGAGCAGGGTATCGATGCCCGCCGGCCTGGATACGTTGACACCATGACTCCTGTGGAGGATGTAGTGCCATGGCTCTTGTCAAGTGGGAAGGCCTTCGCGAGATCGAGAACCTGTTGGAGCGCTATACCGGTGCTCTGGGGTGGCCCGCTGCCCGCGCCGGTTCCATGCTCGGATTGGGCGACTGGAATCCCCGTGTCGACATCAGCGAAACCGATGACAGCTATCTCATCAAGGCGGATGTTCCAGGGGTCGCCAAGGATGATCTCAAGCTGAGCGTGGAAGACGGTGTGCTCACCGTGCAGGGCGAACGCCACCAGGAGCACAAGGAGGAGAACCGCCGCTACCACCGCATCGAACGCTCCTACGGCAGCTTCAGCCGCAGTTTCACGCTTCCCGCCGATGCCGACGCTGCGGCTGTCAAAGCCGTGGCTGCGGACGGGCAGCTCACGGTCACCGTGGCCAAGAAGGCCTCGGCACCCTCCACCGGCGCCACGCAGGTGCCGGTGGAGTGAGGCCGGTTGTCAGGCAAGCGGGTGTTCAGCGGAAGAGCGTCCGCAGCAACTCTCCCAGGGCCTCTCCGGTCGTGGTGGGTTGCAGGGTTCCGGTGGTGCCGGAGGTGGGCACTCCGTCACGACGGGTCACGACCAGCTTGTTCTCCGCCCAGCGGAAGATGCCGGTGGGTCCATGGTCCACGAAGGTCACCGGCCAGCTGCCGCCCCTGTCGTCGGTGATCCGGAACCCATCCCCCCTGTCGACGAAGGTGTAGCGCGGTCCAGCCTCGAGGCTGACCTGAAAGCGGGAGCGGCCTGAGGCATTGTCCACCCGCAGGGTGCAGGGGCCGTCCATCACCCGTAGGGAGCGCTGACTGAGGCTGCAGAGGGCCTGGCGGCGCCCATCGGAGCCGTCGATCACGCTGCCCGATCCGGAGCCGGCCGAGGCGCCGAACAGACGGCGGCTCAGGGTGTGATCGATGTTCCGCCGCTTCCAGCCATCGTTCCAGCAGGTCCGAACCGTCACGTCGCAGGCCGTGCCGTTGCCGAGCACGAAGCGCGTTGGCGACAGGCCGTTGTCGAGGCTCCGCCGCAGGTCCCTGGCGGCCTGGCCACCGAGGTAGCGCTCGGTGAGGCTGACCGACGCTCCATTGGCGTCGTAGCAGATGGAGGAGTCGGTATCGCAGACGAGGCCTGAGCGGGGATAGGTGAGGGCCGCGCGTCCCGGCAGGGGATGCAGCGTTGCCAACATGCCGGCCGCAGCAGCCAGGGCCATTCCGATCGGGGCGCGGGAACGGGGACGGGGTTGGGTGGAGGCAGGCACGGCTTTCGTCTTGTCGCTGGCGCAAACCTAGGCAGAACCGGCTTCTTTCACCCACCGCCCCGGGCAAGTGTCACCGGCGACCGAGCAGTTCCTCCCAGGTGGGTGTGCCGGGCAGGGTTGGCTGGCTGGGACGGGCCTTGGGCAGAACCGAGGCACGGGCGGCTGTCGTCCGGCAGGGACTGATGGGCAGAGTCATGGCGTTCGTTGTGTTGGGATATGGCTCGCGCACCGACGCCCTGGGTCCGGAGGATCGGTGTCCTTCGGCACTTGGGTTTCGGTGGGTCTGCCCCGGGAAGCACGGGGGCACACGCGGTGCTGGTGTCCGGAGGGTGTGAGAGCTGCGTCTCACCGGCTTCCGCCGGACCACACAACCCTACCCCCTCCCGGCGGGGCCGCGGTTCAGGCCGCCAGCAGGCTGGCGATCTGGTTGCGGCCATTGCTCTTGGCCAGCTCCAGGGCCCGCTCGGCCCGGTGCACCAGGTCGACGAAGCCGGTGTCGCCATGCCCCAGGCTCGAGACGCCGCCACTGATCCGCAGGTGGTAGTCGGAGTGGCTGAAGGGGCCCTCCATGGCATGCACCGCCCCTTGCAGCACCTCGGCCCGCTCCATCGCCTCGCCCGCGTCGAGACCCACCAGCAGCAGGGCGAATTCCTCGTCGCCCAGGCGGGCGATGAAATCCTGCTCGCGCAGGACACGGCGGCAGAGGGCGCCGAATTCCAGCAGCACCCGATCGCCGGCGGGATGGCCCCAGCGGTTGTTGATCTGCCGGAAGTTGTCGATGTCGACGCACAGGAGCGAGAGGGGGTGACCCTCCCGCCGGGCCCGCTCCGTCTCGAGCGCTCCCACCGTGAAGAAGGCGGCCCGGTTGGCCAGCCCCGTCACCGGGCACTGGCGGCTGCTGCGTCGCAGCTCGATCTCCCGCATCACCAGCTGGGCGAGCAGCCGCAGCTGGTGGCGCTGGCGTTCGTCGAGCCGGCGCGGTTCACGGTCGATCACGCAGAGCGTGCCGAGGTTGTGCCCATCGGCGGACCGCAGCGGTGCGCCGGCGTAGAAGCGGATGCGTGGTTCACCGCTCACCAGCGGATTGGTGCGGAAGCGCTCGTCGTCGAGGGCATCCGGCACCACCAGCACCTCGTCGCCGGCGATGGTGTGGGCGCAGAAGGCCATCTCCCGCGGCGTGCTGTCCACCTCCAGACCACGCCGCGCCAGGAACCACTGGCGATCGCCTTCCACCAGTGAGATCAGGGCGATCGGTGTCTGGAAGATCTCGCTCGCCAGTTCGACGATCCGCTCGAAATGGCGATCTCCTGCGGCACTGTGAAGCTCCTGGCGCTCCAGATCGCGCAGCCGCTCCGGTTCGTCGGCCGGAAGGGGGAAGGCGGGATAGGGGGTCATGCCGGTGCCTGCTCCTTCGCCGATGGCCGCGGGCGGGTGCCGCCTCGCCGCGGCATCCTCCTGCTCTTCGACTGTAGGAAGCCTGGCAGCGGGCGAGCGGCAGGCTCGTACCGGATCGGCACCGGCGCGGATGCCATCCTCAGGGAAGTGGTGCGGCACGGCGATGGCCCGGTCGATCGCGATCTCCGGTCTGCTGCTGGTGGTGTTCCTGGTGGCCCATTTGCTGGGTCTCTCGCTGGCGCTGCTGGATCCGTCGGGCTTCGAGCGCTATGCCACGCAGCTGCATCGCCTGGCCTGGCTGCCCCTGGCCGAGGCGGTGCTGGCGCTCGCGGCGCTCGCCCACCTCGCGCTCACTCTCCGCCGCGCCATGGCCAACGCCCGGGCCCGCGGGCCCGCCGGCTACGCCCTCTGGCGCAGCCGCCGTGTCGATTCCCTGGCGGCGCTGGCCTCCCGCAGCGCTCCCTGGAGCGGTGCGCTGCTGCTGCTGTTCCTGGTGGTGCACCTGGGGCAGCTGCGACTGCCCCGTCCGCCCGATGGCCTGGAGGCTGAAACCCTGCGCCACGCCCTGGCCTCCCCCTGGAGCCTGGCGCTCTACGCCGCCGCCGGGGTGGCGGTGGGGCTCCATCTCCTCCATGGCGGCGAGAGCGCGCACCGCAGCCTCGGTCTGCTGGATGGGGCCAATGGCGGCCGCATCCGTCGGGCCGCCGGGCTGCTGGCGGCCCTGATCGGCGGCGGCTTCGCCCTGCTGCCCCTGGCGGTGGCGGCCGGCGCGCTCTGGCCTCCCGGCCTCGGGGCGGGTTGAGCGTGATGGAGCTCGATCCACGCCTGCCCTCTGGACCGCTGCCGGAGGCCTGGGGCCGCCGGCGGCGGGAACTGCCCCTGATCAGCCCGATCCGCAAGGGCCGTTTCCGCCTGCTGGTGGTGGGCAGCGGCCTGGCCGGGGCCTCGGCCGCCGCCAGCCTGGCCGAGCAGGGCTACCGGGTGCAGCTGCTCACCTACCACGACAGCCCGCGCCGGGCCCATTCGGTGGCGGCCCAGGGCGGCATCAACGCCGCCAAGAACTACCGCAACGACGGCGACAGCGTCGAACGGCTCTTCCTCGACACGGTGAAGGGCGGCGACTTCCGCGCCCGGGAGGCCGGCTGCCACCGGCTGGCCGAGATCAGCGGCGCGATCATCGATCAGTGCGTGGCGCTGGGGGTGCCGTTCGCCCGTGAGTACGGCGGTGGCCTCGACACCCGCAGTTTCGGTGGCTCCCTGGTGCGCCGCACCTTCTACGCCCGGGGACAGACCGGCCAGCAGCTGCTGCTGGGCGTGGTGCAGGCCCTGCTGCGCCAGGTGGCCGCCGGCCGCGTCGAGCTCTTCCCCCACCGCGACCTGCTCGATCTGATCACCGTCGACGGGGTGGCCCGGGGGGTGGTGTGCCGGCACCTGCACAGCGGCCGGCTCGAGACCTTCACCGGCCATGCCGTGCTGCTGGCGAGCGGCGGCTACAGCAACGTCTACCACCTCTCCACCAATGCGGTGAAGTCGAACGCCAGTGCGATCTGGCGTGCCCATCGCCGCGGCGCCCTCTTCGCCAACCCCTGTTTCACCCAGATCCATCCCACCTGCATCCCCAGCGGCGATCCCGACCAGAGCAAGCTCACCCTGATGAGCGAGAGCCTGCGCAACGACGGCCGGATCTGGCTGCCGATCCGCCCGGGCGACGGCCGGCCCCCGGAGCGGATCCCCGAGGCCGAGCGCGACTATTTCCTTGAGCGCCTCTACCCCACCTACGGCAACATGACCCCCCGCGACGTGGCCTCCCGGCGCGCCCGCGAACTCTGCGCCAGCGGGCGCGGCGTGGGTCCGCAGGGGCGCTCGGTGTATCTCGACTTCGGCGAAGCGATGGCACGCGACGGCCGCGCCGCGATCGAGGCCCGCTACGGCAACCTGTTCACGATGTACGAGCGGATCACCGGCGCCGATCCCTACCGCGAACCGATGCGGATCTACCCCGCCCCGCACTACACGATGGGTGGGCTCTGGGTCGACTACGACCTGATGAGTTCGATCCCCGGTCTGTTCGTGCTCGGCGAGGCCAACTTCTCCGAACACGGCGCCAACCGGCTCGGCGCCAGCGCCCTGATGCAGGGTCTGGCCGACGGCCTGTTCATCGCCCCCGCCACGGTCACCGGCTGGCTGGCCAGCCGCAGTCACCCGACGGTGGAGACCGACCACCCCGCCTGCCACGCGGCGGTGGCCGAGGCGGAGCGGCGCATCGCCGCCCTGCTGGCTGTGCGCGGTTCGAGCTCGCCCGCCAGCCTGCATCGGGAGATGGGGCATCTGCTGATCGAGCACTGCGGCATCAGCCGCAGCGGGCCTGGCCTGCGTCAGGGACTGGCCGAGCTGGCTGCGCTGCAGGAGCGCTTCCGCCACGACCTGCGCGTGCCTGACCATGGCTCCCCCCTCAACCCCGAGCTGGAGAAGGCCCTGCGCCTGGAGGATTTCCTCGAGCTGGCCGGGCTGATGCTGCGCGATGCCCTCGCCCGCGAGGAGAGCTGCGGCGCCCATTTCCGCGAGGAGCACCAGAGCGCCGAGGGCGAGGCCCTCCGACGCGACGATCGCTTCTGCCACATCGCCGCCTGGCAGTGGCGGGAGAACGGCGAGCCGTTGCGCCACGTGGAGCCCCTCCACTTCCGCCTGGCCGTGCCCGGCCGCCGCGACTACCGATGAGCCCCTCCCCGTCCGCCCATCCCGATCGGCTGTCGCTGCAGCTGCGGATCTGGCGCCAGGCGGGGCCAGGGCTCGCCGGTGCGTTCCGGAGTTACCGGCTCGAGAACCTCAGCCCCGACCTCTCGCTTCTGGAGGCCCTCGACCGACTCAACGAGGAGCTGCTGCAGAGCGGCGAACGGCCGGTGCACTTCGATCACGACTGCCGCGAGGGCATCTGCGGCTCGTGCGGCTTTCTGGTGAACGGCCAGGCCCACGGCCCCCGCCAGGCCACCACGGTCTGCCAGCTCTATCTGCGCCACTTCCGCGACGGTGCCTGCCTCACCCTCGAACCCTGGCGGGCCCGGGCCTTCCCGCCCGTGCAGGATCTGGTCGTCGACCGCTCCGCCCTGGATCGGCTGATCGAGGCCGGCGGGTTCGTGTCGAGCGGGATCGGTGCGGCGCCCGAGGCCAACGCGCTGCCCGTGGGCCGCGAGCAGGCCTCGCTGGCCTTCGAGGCGGCCAGCTGCATCGGCTGCGGCGCCTGCGTGGCCGCCTGCCCCAATGCTTCCGCCAGCCTGTTCGTGGCCGCCAAGCTCGCCCACCTGGAGCTGCTTCCCCAGGGTCAGCCCGAGCGGGCGCGTCGCCGGCGGGCGATGGCGGAGCGGATGGAGCTGGAGGGTTTCGGTAGCTGCTCCAACCAGCTGGAGTGCCAGGCGGTGTGCCCCAAGGAGATCTCCGCCGACTGGATCAGCCGGATGAATCGCCCGCTGCCCTCCTGAGCTGGGCGTTGCGCCCTGGGTCTGCCCCACGGCCCACTGCCATGCTGGCCGCAGGGACGGCGCCATGAGTTTCTTCACCAAGCTCACCGAGGCGATGGCGAGCCGCCAGTCGCTGCTGATCACCGGGCTGGATCCCAACCCGGAGATGCTGCAGACCTGGTCGCGCCACAACCCCGGCAGCGGTTCGTTCCTCGCCCAGGCCCGCCGCTGGATCAAGGCGGTGATCGAGGCTACCGCCGACCATGTCTGCGCCTACAAGCCCAGCCTCGGGTTCTACCAGGCCCTGGGCCCGATCGGCCTCGAGCTGCTGCACGAGGTGCGGGAGCTGGTGCCGCTGGAGCTGCCGCTCATCCTCGACGCCAAGCACGGCGATCTGAACTCCTCCTCCGCCCTGGCCCACTACCTGTTCCGCGAACTCGGGGCCGATGCGGTGACGCTCTCGCCCCTGGCGGGCCAGGACATCGCCGCGCCGTTCCTGCTCTACCCCGACCGGGCCGTGGTGCTCACCTGCCACAGCTCCAATCCCGGGGCCCGGGTGCTGCAGCACCATCCCGACGAGACCGATCCCCTCTATCTCTCGATCGTGCGCGAGTGCCAGCTGTGGGCCACGCCGGAGCAGCTGTTGCTGGAGGTGGGCACCAACGATCCGGCGATCCTGGCCAGGGTGCGCCGGCAGGCCCCCGAACGGTTCCTGATCCTGCGCAGTCTCTGGGGGGAGGAGGAGCGGCTGGAGGCGCTGCTGCAGGCGGGGCTCACGGCCGCCGCCGATGGCCTGCTGCTGCCGCTGCCCCAGCACCTGCTGGTGGAGGAGGCGATGGGCAGCGGCGCGGCGGCCCTGCGTCGCCAGATCGAGACCATGCGCTCCGCCTGGGACGGCGGCGGGCCCGATCGCTGCGATCTGTGGCTGCCCGGCCCTGGCCCCGGCCCGGCCTCGGAACCGGCGGACACGGCGGACCTCGATGCGCTGCTGGTCGACCTGTTCGACATCGGGTGCCTGCTCTTCGGTGAGTACGTGCAGGCCTCCGGGGCGGTGTTCAGCTATTACATCGACCTGCGCCGGATCATCTCCGATCCCAACCTTTTCCACCGCGTGCTGCACGCCTACGCCGAAGAGTTGCGCTCGCTTGCCTTCCAGCGCATCGCCGGCATTCCCTACGGCTCGCTGCCCACCGCCACCGGCCTGTCGCTCCAGCTGCACGTGCCGCTGATCTATCCCCGCAAGGAGGTGAAGGCCCATGGGGCCCGGCGCCTGATCGAAGGCGACTTCAACGAGGGCGACACCGTGGTGGTGGTGGACGACATCCTGATCAGCGGTGGGAGCGTGCTGGACGGCATCGCCAAGCTGGAGGCCTCCGGGCTGATCGTGCGCGATGTGGTGGTGTTCATCGACCACGGCGGCGGCGCCCGCCAGCGGCTGGCCGATGCCGGCTACGCCTGCCATGCGGTGGTGGGCATCGGCCGCATCACCCGGGTGCTGCGGGCGGCAGGCCGCCTCACCGACGATCAGGCGGCCCTGCTGGCGCACGGCCAGCAGGACAACCCGGCGGCGGTGTAGGGGCGGCGGTGTCCTTCAGGGCTCCAGGCGCCAGGGCAGCGTCTCGCCGGCCTGGAAGGGCACCAGCAGCTCCACGCCGCCGCCGTTGGCCAGCAGCAGTTGCTCCGGCACGGTCTGCGTCTGGCGGTGGAGCGTCACCGTGCCGCCATTGAGCGGCAGGCCGTAGAAGCGGGGGCCGTGCTCGGAGGCGAAGCCCTCCAGCCGATCGAGGGCACCCTCCTGCTCGAACACCTGGGCATAGCTCTCGAGCGCGAAGGGAGCGTTGAAGATGCCGGCGCAGCCGCAGGCCGACTCCTTGGCCGAGCGGGGGTGCGGAGCGGAGTCGGTGCCGAGGAAGACACGGGGATGGCCCGAGGTGGCGAGGCGGCGCAGGGCCAGCCGGTGCCGTTCGCGCTTCGCCACCGGCAGGCAGTAGGCATCGGGCCGCAACCCGCCACGGAACATGGCGTTGCGGTTGATCTGCAGGTGATGGGGGGTGATCGTGGCCCCCAGCTGGGGAGGGCCCTGCTCCACGAAGGACACCGCCTCGGCGGTGGTGATGTGCTCGAACACCACCTTCAGCCCTGGATGGCGCGCCAGCAGCGGGGCCAGGTGGCGTTCGATGAACACCGCCTCACGGTCGAACACGTCGACGTCCGCGTCGGTGACCTCGCCGTGGATCAGCAGCGGCATCCCGATCCGCTCCATCGTCTCGAGCACCGCGGCGATGTTGGCCAGATCGCTCACCCCCGCCGCCGCGTTCGTGGTGGCGTGGGCCGGATAGAGCTTGGCGGCGGTGAACACCCCTTCGCCGAAGCCGCGCTCCAGTTCCGCCGGCTCGATCGTGTCGGTGAGGTAGGCCGTCATCAGCGGGGTGAAGTCGGCCGGCGCCTGCGGATCGGCCGCCACCGCGGCCCGGATCCGCTCGCGGTAGGCCACCGCCGACGCGACGGTGGTGATCGGCGGCACCAGGTTGGGCATCACGATGGCCCGGGCGAAGGTCCGCGCCGTGGAGCCGGCCACCGCCCGCAGCATGGCCCCGTCGCGCAGGTGCACGTGCCAGTCGTCCGGACGGCGCAGCGTCAGGCTGTCGGGGCTGGCCGGCATCGGGGCGCGGGCGGTGAGCTGTTCATCTTCCCTGGCCGCCTTCAGCCCTGCCGCACCTCCTGGCCGGGTGCCACCAGCGGCCGGCGGTGGGGCAGGTTGCCGAAATGCTCCCGGGCGATGGCCAGCAGACCGTCCTCGCTCAGGCCGCCGTCGTCGAGGGTGACGATCCCCACGATCCGATCGAGCAGATCGCGTCGGTGGTTCTCCAGGTAGTGGAGCAGGATCTGACGCATGTCGCTCTCGCCGGTGCCGTGGCCGAGCAGCAGCACCACGTCGGCATCGGCCATGGCGGCGGTGATGCGGGCCAGGTAGTCGTTGTCGCGGGGGGCCTTCTGGCCGGCGATGTCGCGATCGTGGCGGTGGGTGAGGTTCTCACCGGAACCCCAGAGGCCGTGGGGCACCAGCACCGCATGCTCCACCGCCTCGCCGTCGAGCCGGAACACGTCGGTGCGGTGGTGGTTGAGGTGAAGCACTAGCCGCAGGCCAAGGTCACCCCGCGGACCCTCCGCCAGCCCCTCCGGGTGGTCGGGCCCGATGCCGGCCTCCTCGAGGGCGTGGCGCAGCCGCATCACCGCTTCGGGATCGAGGTTGGGACGCTGCACTCCGCAGCCCGTGTGGAGCCAGGTTTCCGGCCCCTGGGGCAGCCGCACCCGCAGCCGCCGTCCGTCGAGCAGCTCAACCTCCGCTCCCAGGCTGCGGAGCAGCGCCTCCACCTCCGAGACGCGCAGGCCGTGGCTGATGGGGTGGGCGAACAGGGCCCTCAGGGTCCTGAGGTGGTGAGCCTTCATCCTTCTCTCCCGTCTGGGAGAAATCTAGGAATCGCCCCGGGCCTTGAGTAACTACAGATACAGCTCTTCGCGCTGGTAGGCGATCCGCGGCGGGGTGTGGTTGCCGAAGATCGCCGAGAGCAGGAGCAGGATGCCGATCCGCCCCACGAACATGCCCACCATCAGCACCAGCTGACCCCAGCGGTGGATGCCGGCCGTCACCCCCACATCGAGCCCCACCGTGCCGAAGGCGGAGATGCAGGTGAACAGCTTCTCGAGGAAGTTGAACGGCACGCCCTGGGCGTTGAGCGGCCGGTCGAGCCCCAGCAGCAACGCCATCAGCAGCACGAACAGCAGCGAGGCCAGCGTGACGCCCACCGCCCGCAGCACCAGCTTGTCGGAGATCGCCCGGCGACGGATCACCACCGTGTCCTCGCCCCGCAGCGTCGTGCGGGTGGCCGCCACCAGGGTGGCGAAGGTGGTGGTCTTGATGCCGCCCCCCGTGCCGCCCGGGCTGGCGCCGATGAACATCAGGACCATCATCAGCAGCAGGCCCGCCTCCGACACCGTCTGCACCGACAGGGGGATGGTGTTGAAGCCGGCCGTGCGGGTGGAGACGGAGTGGAACAGCACGATCTGCAGTTCCTCCCACCAGGGCAGGGGGGTGACACCCTTCGAGTGGGTGAAGTGCTCCGTGAACAGCAGCCCCACCGCACCCAGCAGGATCAGCCCCACGGTGCAGCGCACCACCAGCCGGGTGTGGAGGCTGAAGCTGCGGATCCGCTTGACGCGGAACCTGTTGAGCCAGAGATCGTTGGTGACCCGGTAGCCGATCCCGCCCGCCACGATCATCGCCATGATCACGCCGTTCACCACGGGATTGCCCTTGTAGGCGCAGAGGTTGTCGCTCCAGAGGCCGAAGCCGGCGTTGTTGTAGGCGCTGATGCAATGGAACAGCGCCGCCCACAGCCGCTGGCCGGGCCCGGCGATGTCGCGGAAGCCGAAGAGGAACAGGATCAGCGTGCCGCTGCCGATCACCCAGGCGGCCGTGATCAGGATCGAGTGGAAGGTGTCGCCGATGCCCCCCACGCCGAAGTCGTCCATGGCGCGGCCGCGGTCGAGGCGGCGCCGCAGTGACGAGCCCCGCTGCACGAAGCCCTGCAGGAAGGTGGTGATCGCCATCAGCCCCAGGCCGCCGGTGAGGATCAGCAGGGCCAGCAGCACCTGGCCGGGGAAGGTGAGTTCCTTGCCCACGTCCACGATCGAGAGGCCGGTCACGGTGATTGCCGAGATCACCGTGAACAGGGCTTCCCACAGGCCCACGCTGTCGCTGGAGAAGACGGGCTGGGCCAGCACCACCGTGCCGACGGTGATCACCAGCATCCCGGTGACCACCGTGAACTGGGGGACCGTGAGCTTCGAGCGCCAGTGCTGCAGGGCGGCCAGCGCCGGCGGGAGAGTCTGGGGCGGCGGCTCGGTTCGGCTGGCGGCCCGGGTCGCGGATCGGGGTCGGTTCGGCGCGCCGGCACGGCCCCCTGCTTTCTGGCTGGCGCTCACCCGACCCGCTGGCAAAGGTCCATTATCCGGATGTCCGGAGTGTGAGGCTGTGGGCTCCGTGAGCGGCACCGCCGGACGGAAGCTGGCAAACTGCGCCCACCTTCTCCTGATTCAGGATGTCCGCACCGCGTCGATGGCTCGCCGCCCTGCCCTTGCTGCTGCTGGCTGGCCTGATGGGCGCCTGCGCCGATGACGGCGGTGGTGCCGGCAGCGTGCAGAGCCAGAAGCTCTCCACGATCCGGGGTCGCGACAAGCTGATCTGCGGGGTCGACGGCAAGTTGCCGGGCTTCAGCTTCCTTGGCCCCGACGGCAAGTACTCCGGCCTCGATGTCGACACCTGCAAGGCGGTGGCGGCCGCGGTGTTCGGTGATGCCGCCAAGGTCGAATACCGCGACCTGAACTCCAGCGAACGCTTCGCGGCCCTGGCCAGCGGCGAAGTGGACATGCTGGCCCGCAACACCACCATGACCCTCAGCCGCGATGCCTCCGGCGGCAATGGTCTGGCGTTCGGACCCACCACCTTCTACGACGGGCAGGGAATGATGGTGCCGAAGGCCGGTGGTGCCAGCAGCCTGAAGGATCTCGCGGGCAAACCGATCTGCGTGGAGACCGGCACCACCACCGAGCTCAACCTGGCCGACCGCATGCGGGAGCAGGGCCTCACCTACACCCCGCTCAAGTTCCAGACCGGCGACCAGACCTACGCGGCCTATCTGGGTGGCCGCTGCGTGGCCGTCACCAGTGACCGCTCCCAGCTGGCGGCCAAGCGCAGCAGCTTCCCCAAGCCCGATGAGCATGTGCTGCTGCCGGACGTGATGAGCAAGGAGCCGCTCACGCCCGCCACCGTCAACGGCGACCCGGTGTGGGCCGATGCGCTCCGCTGGACGGTCTACGCCCTCTTCCAGGCCGAGGAGCTGGGGATCACCCAGGCCAACGTGGCCGACAAGGTGGCCCAGGCCAAGGCCAACACCAACCAGGCCGACCTGCGCCGCTTCCTCGGTGTGGAGGGTGATTTCGGCAAGCAGCTCGGCCTTCCCGCCGATTTCGTCGTGAAGGTGATCAGCGCCGTGGGGAACTACGGCGAGATCTTCGAGCGCAACGTGGGCAGCGGCTCCCCCCTCAAGCTGGAGCGGGCCGAGAACCGTCTCTGGAAGGACGGCGGTCTGATCTATTCGCCGCCGTTCCGTTGACCACGGGCCGGCCGATGAACGGGAGCCAGCCCGTTCCCTGGTGGCGCGACCGGCGGGCGGTCCCCTGGATCGTCCAGGCGGTGGTGGGCCTGGCGGTGCTCACCGTGATCGCCCTGCTGCTGGGCAACCTGGTGCGCAACCTGGCCGCCGCCGGGCAGCTGCTCAGCTGGCGCTGGATCGGCCAGCCCGCCAGCTTCGACGTCGCCGAAACCGCGATCCCCTTCGATGCCTCCATGCCCTACTGGCGGGCGATGCTGGTGGGCCTGGTCAACAGCCTGCGGGCCATCCTGATCGGCATCGTGGGGGCCACCCTGCTCGGCACGGCGGTGGGCATGGCCTCCTTCAGCCGCAACGGCCTGCTGCGCGCCCTGGCCCGGGTGTACGTGGAGCTGATCCGCAACATCCCGCTGCTGCTCCAGCTGCTGTTCTGGTACTTCGTGGTGTTCCTCTCCCTGCCGAGCGGCCAAGAGGCCCTGCAGCTGCCGGGGGTGGTGCTCTCGAAGTCGGGCCTCTATCTCGCCGGCTTCGGCTCCGGGATGGTGTGGGAGCTGCCCCATCTGAACGACGGTGTGTGGCATGCACCGGTGCGGCTCTCGGTGGAGTTCGCCGCCCTGCTCACCGGCCTGATCACCTACACCGGCGCCTTCGTGGCCGAGGTGGTGCGGGGCGGCATCGCGGCCGTGCCCAAGGGTCAGTGGGAGGCCGCCACCTCCCTGGGCCTGCACTGGCGCTCCAGCATGCGCTGGGTGATCCTCCCCCAGGCCCTGCGGGTGATCGTGCCAGGCCTCAACAGCCAGTACATCAGCCTGGCGAAGAACTCCTCCCTGGCGGTGGCCGTCGGCTACGCCGACTTCTATTCCGTGGCCGAAACCACCCTCAACCAGACCGGCCGGGCCATGGAGGTGTTCCTGCTGCTGCTCGGGGTGTATCTGATCCTCGATCTGATCATCTCCACCCTGATGAATGGTCTGAACCGGCTGGTGCAGATCCGCGAGCGCTGATGACCCTCCCGATCCCCTCCCGTCCCACCACGGCCCGCTCGTCCGCTCCCCTGCCGCGCCCCGGTGGCCAGACGCACTGGTGGACGGCCCTGCGGGCCGAACTCTTCGCCTCCCCCACCGACACCCTGATCAGCCTGGGGCTGCTCACCCTGCTGGCGCTCGGCGGCTGGGGCCTGCTGCACTGGGCCTTCACCCAGGCCAGCTGGGCCGTGATCCAGGCCAACAGCACCCTCTTCGCTGTGGGCCGCTATCCCCTCGATCAGCTGTGGCGGCTCTGGCTGCTGGTGGCCCTGCTGGCGGCGGCCAGCGGCCTGAGCTGGGGTCTGCTGCGGGCCAACCCCCGTGCCGACCGCACGGGCGTGCTCTGGCCCCGCAACGACCGCATCGCCGCCCTGGTGCTCGCCTTCCTCGTGGCCGCCCTCCCGGCGGGCCTGCAGCTGGCGCCGGCCCTCCAGCTGCGCTGGTGGCTGATCACAGCGCTGCTGCTGCTGGTGCGCTGGGCGGCGGGCCGCTGGGGCGGGGGCCTGCCGGCCGGTGCCCGCCGCTGGGTGCCGCTGATCTGGCCGGTGCTCTACCTGGTGGGGATGGCTCTGATCGGGGGTGGCTTCGGCTTCTCCAGGGTTTCCCCTTCCGAGTGGGGCGGCCTGCTGCTCACCCTGGTGATGGCCTGCTTCGCCTTCCTGCTCAGTTTCCCCATCGGGGTGATCGTGGCCCTCGGCCGCCGCAGCACCCTGCCGGTGCTGCGCTGGGCCTCGGTGCTCTACATCGAGTTCATCCGCGGGGCGCCCCTGATCACCCTGCTGTTCCTGGGGCAGAACATCCTGGGCTACATGCTCCCGGGCGGCTGGGCACCCGACCGGGTGTGGCGGGCCGCCTGGGTGCTCACCTTCTTCCTGGCCGCCTACCTGGCCGAGGCGGTGCGCTCCGGCCTGGCGGCCGTACCCCATGGCCAGTTGGAGGCGGCCCGTTCCCTGGGCCTGTCGATGGCCCAGTCGCTCCAGCACGTGGTGCTCCCGCAGGCCCTGCGCATCGCCCTGCCCGCTTCGGTGGGTCAGTTCATCTCCCTGCTGCAGGACACCACCCTGCTGTCGCTGATCGGCCTGCTCGATCTGCTCGGCACGGCCCGCACGGTGATGGCCAACCCGGTCTTCCTCGGCAAGAACGCCGAGGTCTATCTCACCCTGGCCGTGCTGTTCTGGTGCTGCTGCGCCGCCCTGGGACTGGGCAGCCGCGCCCTCGAACGCCGCCTCGACCCCACCCATTCCCCCGCCTGAGCGATGACCGCCTCTCCCCCCAGCCCGAACGGATCCCGCGGCGCGGGCGCCTGGATGATCGAGGCCCGCGGTGTGCAGAAGTGGTACCCCAACGGGTTCCATGCCCTGAGGGGCGTGGATCTGTGCGTGGCCCGCGGCGAGGTGGTGGTGATCATGGGCCCGTCGGGCTCGGGCAAGAGCACCTTCATCCGCACCTTCAACGCCCTCGAGGAGTTCCAGCAGGGTTCGATCTCCGTCGACGGGATCGCCCTCTCCAACGACCTGCGCAACATCGATGCGATCCGCTGCGACACCGGCATGGTGTTCCAGCAGTTCAACCTCTTCCCCCATCTCACGGTGCTCCAGAACCTCACCCTCGCTCCGGTGCTGGTGCGCAAGCGCCGGCGGGCGGAGGTGGAGCGCGACGCCCTGGCGCTGCTGGAGCGGGTGGGCATCGCCGAGCAGGCCCACAAGTATCCCGGCCAGCTCTCCGGCGGCCAGCAGCAGCGGGTGGCGATCGCCCGCTCCCTCTGCATGGAGCCTCGCATCCTGCTCTTCGACGAACCCACCAGTGCCCTCGATCCCGAGATGGTGGGCGAGGTGCTGGAGGTGATGCAGAGCCTGGCCGCCGACGGCATGACCATGGTGGTGGTGACCCATGAGATGGGCTTCGCCCGCGAGGTGGCCCACCGGGTGGTGCTGATGGCCGACGGGCTGATTGTGGAGGAGGCCCCCCCCGAGCAGTTCTTCACCAACCCGCAGCACGAGCGAAGCCGCCAGTTCCTCTCCCAGATCCGCTGAGCCATCCGGCCGGAATCACCCAGGCTCCGCCTCAGGTTGCGGCCGCCAGGCTCACCAGGAGCTGACGGGCCACCCCCACCAGGGCCGCCGCCCCGATCAGGCGCAGCACCGGCCAGCGCCAGCGCAGCAGAGCCCAGGCCGCGCCGATCATCACCACCAGGGCTGCCGAATCGAATCCACCGCTGCCGCCCTGGCCCGTGGAGGCAGGCCAGAGCACATGCCCGGCGAAGAACACAGCCAGGTTGGCGATCACCCCCACCACCGCCGCGCTGATCGCGGTGAGGGGTGCGCCGAGCCGGATGTCGCCCCGGCTGGCCTCCACCAGGGGCCCGCCGGCCAGGATGAAGACAAAGGAGGGCAGGAAGGTGAACCAGGTCACGGTGAGGGCCGCCGCCACCGCCAGGCTCAGCTCGCCGCCGGCGTTCCAGCCCCCCATGAAGCCCACGAATGTCACCACCATGATCAGCGGCCCCGGGGTGGTCTCGCCCAGGGCCAGGCCGTCGATCATCTGGCCGGCGCCGAGCCACTGGTGCTGCTCCACCGCACCCTGGGCCACGTAGGGCAGCACGGCATAGGCGCCGCCGAAGCTGAGCAGCGCCACCCGGCTGAAGAAGCGGGCCATCGTGGCCAGTAGCCCGTTCCAGCCCCCGCCCAGGCTCAGGGCCGTCAGCGGCACGGCCACGGCCACCAGGCCCGCCAGCAGCACCAGCGCCAGGCGTCGCCGGCTGAAGCGGGCATGGGCAGGGGTGGGGGTGTCGTCGTCGTGGAGGGGAGCCAGGGCCTGCTCCGGTTCGGATGACGCCTGCTGCCCATGTCCATGCCCCCCCGGCCGCGGGCTGAACAGCCCGGGACGCCAGCGGCCGCCGATCAGCCCGGTCAGGGCGGCTGCCGCGATCAGGGCGGGAAAGGGCAGCTTCAGCAGGGTCATGCCCACGAAGGCGGCCACGGCGATCGCCTGCAGGGCACCGTTATGGAGGATGCGGCCGCCCAGACGCCAGGCGGCCTGGATCACGATCGCCGTCACGGCGGGTTTGAGCGCCCAGAACACCGAGCTCAGCAGCGGCATCGAGCCCCACAGCGCATAGATGCTCGAAAGGACGATCAGCAGCAGCAGCGAGGGAAGGATGAACAGACTCCCGGCCACCAGTCCGCCTGGGATGCCGTGCATCAGCCAGCCCAGGTAGGTGGCGAGCTGCTGGGCCTCCGGCCCCGGCAGCACCATGGCGTAGTTGAGGGCGTGCAGGAAACGCCGCTCCGACAGCCAGCGCCGTCGCTCCACCAGCTCGCTGTGCATCAGCGCCACCTGGCCGGCGGGTCCGCCGAAGCTGATCAGGCCGAGCTGCAGCCAGTAGCGGGCCGCCTGGCCGAACGACACGGGGCCGCGGGGGATGGATGGGTCCTGGCTCATGGCTTGGTGGCTGTTGGCGGTGGTGTGGTCCCATCCACAACCCGGCGTGCGTGGACGCGCGGCCGCGCTCGGCGGGCTGAGAGAATCTGCAAGCAGAGGGGGATCCTGCCCCATAACCCCGTTCTGCGCTTGCCCATGGCAGATCCAGCCGGATCGCGACCCAACCGGGCGCTGCCCAACAATCTCGGCCCGACCCTGCTGATCGCCCTTGGCCTGCTGGCGGCCCCGGTCGGGGTGGGCGTGCCGATGGTGCTGCTGGGTCTGGGCCGCCTGAAGACGGCCCATGGAGCCGCCGCCTTTCCCCTGCTCGCGACGCTCCAGCATCAGTGGCTGGGCTGGTGGGTGCGCTGAGCGCCGGGGTCAGCGGCTGCTCCGGAACAGCCGGTCCCACAGGCCGCCCTCGCCGAAGAAGTCCCGGTTCACCTTGTCCCAGCCACCGAAGGCGCTGACGCTGAAGAAGCGGTTGACCGGGGCGAAACGCTCCTTCACCTGCTCCCAGACCTTCGGGTTGACCGGGCGGAAGCCCTCCTCCGCGAAGATCTCCTGGGCTTCCTCGCTGCTGAGGAATTCCGCCAGGGCCTGGGCGGCCTCTCGGGTGCCCCTGCGGTCCACGTTCCGGTCCACCACCGCCACGGGCCCCTCGATGCGGATGTTCAGGTCGGGCACCACGAATGGATCCTTCAGATCACCGGTGCGCTTGGCCAGGATCGCCTCGTTCTCGTAGTTCAGCAGCACATCCCCCTGGTCGCGCTTGAGGAACACGTCGGAGGCCTCGCGCGCATCCTTGGGCAGGTTCTCGACATTGCGGTACACCTGGGTCACGAAGGCTTCCGCCTTGGTGCGATCGCCGCCCGATTCGGTCACCGAACCCCAGAGGCCAAGGAAGTTCCAGCGGGCTCCGCCGGAGGTCTTCGGGTTGGCGGTCACCACCACCACATCCGGTTTGCTGAGGTCGGACCAGGTGCGGATCCCCTTGGGATTGCCGGGCCTGGTGAGGAAGGCCACCGTCGAGTGGGTGATGATCGATTGGTTGGGCAGTTCCCCTTCCCAGCCGGGTTCGATCAGGCCGGCTTCCTGCAGCTTCAGCACGTCGGCCCCGAGCGCCAGGGTGGCCACATCGGCCGTCAGGCCGTCGATGATGGCGCGGGTCTGGCTCCCTGAGCCGCCGTAGCTGGCCTTCACCTGGATCGGCTGGCCGGTCTTGGCCTTCCAGCTGGCTTCGAACTTGGGCAGGATCCGGTCGTAGGCCCCCTTGGTCACGGCGTAGCTCACCAGCAGGAGCTCGCTTGGAGACTGGTCCTTGCTGGGGCCACCGCTGGTGCCGGCACCGGGAGCATTGCAGCCGCCCAGGCTCAGCAGTCCGAGCAGGCCGGTGGAGAGCAGGGCGCGCCTGCCGCTACTCCGCCGGGAGCTGGAGGACGGGTGCGGGGATGAATTCCGTGGCATGAGGTGACGGGCGCGGCGCGCCGAAGGCAGCTGGAGCCACTCAAAGATACATATTGCCAATCGGGGATGCGATGTTTAGGCTTGCCAGATCGGTGTCGGCTCCGTGGAGATCTCCGCACGGGGCTGAGCCAGAGTGTCCCCATCGCTGCGCCCTCCCTTGTTGCACCGCTCCCCAGCCCTGCGGTCCGCCGGTCCTTCGGACGCTGAGGGGTGGCGCCGTGCCTGGCCCTGGGCGCTGCTTCCGCTGGTGATCCTGTTCTCCGCCGCCGGCGCCGGCGCCTTGGCCTCGATCCTTCTCCTCGGGGGGCTGGTGCTCGCCCTGGGCTGGCTGAGCGATCGCTAGGAAGGCCGCGATCCCCCGTTCCATGAGCCGCCGCGGGGCGATCAGGCCAAGGCGGGTTGGTGATGGGCCCTCACTTCCCCCTTCTCCAGCAGCAAAGCCTCACCGGCGGCCAGTCGCATCCAGGGCTCGTCCAGCGTCAGCGGTTCCGTGCTCACGATCGTCACCACATCCAGCGGGCCGGCGACCTGGGAGAAATCCACCGTCAGGTCGTCGTCGGCCAGCGTGGCCGTGCCGAAAGGTGCCCGGCGTGTGAGCCAGTGGAGCCTGGTGCCGCCGAACGCGAACAGCCACTGGCCGTTGCTGAGCAGGCCGTTGAAGATCCCCTGCTCCGCCAGGCGCTCCGCGCAGCGCCGGAGTTCGTCGAAGAGGGCCCCCCGATCGTCCGGGTCGGTGCGGGTGCGGTCGAGTTCCTCGAGAATCCAGCAGAAGGCCTCCTCGCTGTCGGTGGTGCCCAGCGGCACGAACAGCCTTGGCGGCGGAACCGTTCCGTGGGGCAGGTCGCCGTTGTGGGCAAAGACCCAGTCCTGCCCGTGCCAGCGCCGGTGGAAGGGATGGCAGTTTTCGATCGCCACGGCACCGCGGGTGGCCTTGCGGATGTGGGCGATCGAGCAAAGGGTCTTGAGCGTCTGGTTCGACGTGGCCGCCGCCCGTGACGAGAAGGCGGCCGCCCCCTCTTCACGCACGATCGTCACCCCCTGGCCGGCGGGGGAATAGGAGGCCAGGCCCCAGCCGTCGGCATGATCACCGGTGGCCCCTCCGCGGCGTGCCAGGCCGCGGAAGGAGAAGGTCATGTCGGTGGGTGTGTTGGCGCTGAGCGCGAGCAGCTCACACATCGTTCCGGACGGACACGGCCTTGAAGGGCACGGTGTTGGTGGCCTCCCGGCGTGGCCAGGGGGCGGGGCGGATCCCCTCGGGCGCCGACGAGGTCCTCAGCGACTCTGGCTGAAGATCTGGTCCCACACGCCTCCTTTGCTGAAGAACTTCCTGTCCACCGCCGGCCAGCCGCCCAGCTCGGAGATCCGGAAGAACTTCACGTTCGGAAAGCGGCCCTTGGCATAGGCACGACCTTCGGGTGTCACCGGGCGGAAGCCGCTGTCGGCGAAGATCTTCTGGGCCGCCGGTGTGTAAAGGAAGCGGGCAAAGGCTTCGGCAGCCTTGCGTGTTCCCTTTCGATCCACGTTCCTGTCGACCACCGCGATCGGCATCTCCGTGAGCACGTTCGGGCTGAACACCTTCACCGGAACCTTCCACTCGCCCTGCTGGCGGGCGAGAATCGCCTCGGTTTCCCAGTTCAGCAGCACGTCGCCCTTGTTGCGCTTCACGAAGGCATCGGTGGCTTCGCGCGCGTCCTTCGGCAACACTTCGGCGTTCTTGTAGACGCCGGTGATGAAGCGGCGTGCCTGCGATTCATCGCCGCCGCTCTGGGTGATCGCGCCCCAGAGGGCCACGAAGTTCCAGCGGGCACCGCCTGAGGTCTTCGGATTGGCCAGCACCGAATCCACGTTCGCGTTGTCGAGATCCTTCCAGCCGTTGATCTTCCTGGGATTGCCGGCGCGCACGAAGGCCGCGATGGTGGAGTTCGTGGCCACCGAGTTGTTTGGCAGCTCGCGCTGCCAGCCCGGCCTGATCAGGCCGGCCTGCTGGATCTTGAGCACATCCGCTTCCATCGCCAGGCCCACCACATCGGCCTCCAGGCCGTCGATCACGGCCCTGGTCTGGCTGCCCGAGCCCCCGTAGCTTCCCCGGATCCGAACCGTCTGACCGGTCTTGCGTTTCCAGTCGGCGGTGAACAGAGGAATGATTCGGTCGTACGCCGTCTTGGTGACGGCGTAGCTGACGAGCAGCAGATCCTGCTGCCTGGGGGTGCCCTGGGCTTGCACGGGTCCCCCCAGTAGATCGGTGGAGGTGCGGGCCGCCAGAGGCAAGGTGACCAGGCAGGCCAGCGCGAGGACCGAGGCGGCCCGTCGGGCGAGACGTGCTGAGATGTATTCCACGGTAAGCCGATCGGAAGCAAGTTGAACATAGGAAGACTGCGGGCGCTCCCGGGTAATCGGGGCCACATTCGCCAGCGACGGCCACCCTCTCCTGCGGGCCGGGAGCATCGCCCCTTGTGCAACCACGACCCGCTGTCACAATCCCGCTGAGTTCCGGGACTGCCTGATTGGCGTTCAGCGCGAAGACCGAGTACGGCCTGGTGGCCCTGATCGAGCTGGCGGCGGTTCATTCCGCCGGAGGTGTCCTGCAGGTGGCCGAGATCGCCGCCCGTCAGAACATCCCCGATCGCTACCTCGAGCAGATGCTCACCAGCCTGCGCAGGGTCGGCATCCTCCGCAGCATCCGCGGCCCCCGTGGCGGGTATCAGTTGGTGCGCCCACCGGCCGAGGTCCTGGTCTCCGAGGTGGTCGACTGCCTGGAAGGCGAACCCAGCAGCCGTGAGACGACCGGTCGTCAGACGCCGGAGTTCGAGGTGCTCGCGGCCTTGGCTGATCAGCTGGAGCGTCGGCGGCAGGAGCTTCTGGGCCGCACCACCCTGCAGGACCTGCTCGACCAGCGCAACGCCCGCGCCCAGGCCACGGCCATGTATTTCATCTGACCCCCTGCCTGGTCCCATAAACCACGGTTGACCGATAGGGCATGTGCACTACGATGGCCCCATCGCGCAGGACTTGGATGGCCATCACCACCAGTCAGCACCAGCTCCGCCTCACCCTTCTGCCCCATGACGTGCTCCCGGAGGGTCTGAGCTGGCTCATCCAGGACGGCTACATCCGCACCTCCACCTGGGATGAGGACGGCGACGCCATCACCCTCGGGGTCTGGGGACCCGGTGACTGGGTCACCACCGCCTTCTCGGCCGTGCGCCCCCTGGACATCCAATGCCTGACCACGGTGGTGGTGGAGCAGTGCTCGCCAACCCCTGCTGAGGTGGAGCACTTCCTCTGCCGTCAGATCCAGAATCTGGAGGAGATCTTCCAGATCAACCGGATCCGTTCTGCCGAGGATCGTCTGCTGGCGTTGCTGCGCTGGATCGGGCGACGCTTCGGCCAGGTGAGCAGCCGGGGAGCTCGCTTCTCGCTCAGGGAGATGAATCTCACCCACAAGGCCCTGGCGGAACTCTGCGGCCTCACACGGGTCACGGTGACCAAATTGCTGAACCGGTTCAAGACGGAAGGTCTTCTCCTGCAGGTCAGCAAGGACGACTTTCTGATTCCGTCCACCCTGCTCGGCCCCCAGCCCTGAGCCGGTCGGCCCCTTCCTTCGCTCTCCAACCGATGTCCGCTCCCCTTGACCTTCTTCCCGCAGCTCTCGTTGCCGCGGACCGCTTCACCCTGGTGTTGCGCAACGGTGAGCGACTTCTCCATCAGGATCAGATGGCGTAGTCCGGCACGAACGTCCTGATCCGCCGGGTGAGGATGTAGAGCTGATCACCGGGCTCGAGGGCCCGGTGATCGAGCCGCTCGCGGGGCAGCTGGGCCACCACCACATCACCGCTTTCGAGCAGCAGTTCGGCCTGGAGATCCCGGCCCATGTGGGTGAGGCGCTGCAGTCGCACCGGCAGGCTGCCGGCCTGGGATTCGAAGAAGATCTCCACGTCGTGGGGGCGCACGAACACGCCCCTGTCCTGCGAGGGCAGCGCCCCCTCCATCACAGCCGGCGCGGACGGACGCCCAGGCAGGGCATCGTGGGGCAGCACGTTCACCTCGCCCACGAAGCGCATCACGAAGGGGGTGGCCGGATGGTCGTAGATCTCGGCGGGAGAGCCGATCTGTTCGATGCGGCCCTCGTTCATCACCACGATCCGATCGGCCACCTCCATGGCTTCCTCCTGATCGTGCGTCACGATCACGGTGGTCACGTTCATCTCGTCGTGGAGACGGCGCAGCCAGGCCCGCAACTCCTTGCGCACCTTGGCATCGAGGGCGCTGAACGGTTCATCGAGCAGCAGCACCCTGGGCTGCACCGCCAGCGCCCTGGCCAGCGAGACCCGCTGCCGTTGTCCCCCCGAAAGCTGGGATGGGTAGCGGTTGCCGAGGCCCTGGAGCTGCACCAACTGGAGCAGTTCATCGACCCGTTGGCCGATCCGATCCTTCTTCCAGCCGCGCAACTCCAGGCCGAAGCTGATGTTGCGGCGCACCGTCCGGTGCTTGAACAGGGCGAAGTGCTGGAACACGAAGCCCACATGGCGCTCCTGAACACTGCGCTCGGTGGCTTCCTCGCCGTTGATCCAGATCCGGCCGCGGTCCGCCTGGTCGAGGCCGGCGATCATCCGCAGCAGGGTGCTCTTTCCGGAGCCGGAGGGGCCGAGCAGGGCCACCAGGCCGCCGGTCTCCACGTCGAGACTCACATCGTCGATGGCCTTGAAGGTGCCGAACTGCTTGCTGACGCTGGCGACGCGGATTCCCATGGCTCGAGCTGGTCCGGCGAAGAGTGCGGGAAGAGTAGCCCAATATCCTCGTCGGATAACCGTTGAACTGAACGCCAAAGCCTGATAGGGTCCGCCGCAGTTCCTGCCGGGCCGCCTGCAATGGCTTCCTCCACGCTGCGGCTTCCACGCCTGCCGCAGCTTCTCCTGCCCAGCTGGTCGTGGCGGATCACCTGGCTGTATCTGGGGCTCATCCTCTTTCTCCCTCTGGCTGGGCTGCTGCTGCGCGCCGCCGGGGTGGGCCCTGGGCGTTTCCTCGAACTGGCCACCACGCCGGAAGCGATCGCCACCTACAAGGTGAGTTTCGGCCTGGCCCTGGCCGCCGCCCTGATCAACGGTGTGTTCGGACTCGTGATCGCCTGGGCGCTGGTGCGCAGCCGCTTTCCCGGACAGCGGCTGCTTGATGCCCTGATTGATCTGCCCTTCGCCCTGCCCACCGCGGTGGCTGGTCTGTCGCTCTCGGCCGTCTACAGCACGAACGGACTGATGGGTGCGCCGATCTACGCCTGGTTCGGGGTGAAGGTGGCCTTCAACTGGCCGGGTGTGGCGATTGCCATGGTGTTCATCTCCCTGCCGTTCGTGGTCCGCACGGTGGAGCCCGTGCTCCGCTCGCTCGAGAAGGAGCAGGAAGAGGCCTCCTGGTGTCTCGGGGCCAGCTCGCTGCAGACCTTCTTCAAGGTGGTGCTGCCCCAGCTGATGCCCGCCATTCTCTCCGGAATCGCCCAGGGCTACAGCCGCGCCGTGGGCGAGTACGGCTCCGTGGTGATGATCTCCAGCAGCGTGCCCTTCCGCGACCTGATCACGCCCACCCTGATCATCCAGAAACTCGAGGAGTACGACTTCGACAGTGCCACGGTGATCGGCACCGTGATGCTGATCTTCTCGCTGGTGAGCCTGCTCGTCATCAACCTCATCCAGGTGTGGGGTCGCCGCTATGCCGAGGACCTGCCCCGCCAGGCTTCCTGAACCACCCTCCTCCCTCTGACTCTGCTGCCATGACTCCAGCATTCCCGGCGGCTGCCGACCTTCCGCCTCCCACACTGTTCACACCGGTGTGGCGCCTCGGCAGCCGGCTGCTGCCCGCCCTGATTCCGGTGGTCGCCTGTGTCTACGTGGGGCTGGTGATCCTCCTGCCCGCCCTCAATGTGGTGCATCAGGCCTTTGCGGCCGGCATCGGGCCCTTTCTGGAGAATCTCCGGAACGAGGAACTGCTTGGTGCGATGCGCCTCACCCTGCTGATCACCGCCCTGGCGGTGCCTGCCAACGCGATCTTCGGGCTGGCGGCTGCCACGGCCATCGCTCGCAAGGAGTTCCGGGGCAAGGCCCTGCTGCTGAGTGTGATCGACCTGCCCTTCTCGATCTCGCCGGTGGTGGTGGGTCTGATGCTGGTGCTGCTGTTCAGCCCCAATCACGGCCTGTTGGCGGTTCTGGTGAACAGCACAGGCTGGCGGATCCTGTTCTCCTGGCCAGGCATGGTTCTGGCCACGATCATCGTCTCGATGCCCTTCATGGCCCGGGAAGTGATCCCCCTGCTGGAGGAGGAGGGCTGGGAGGAGGAGGAAGCCGCCAAAACCCTCGGTGCCAGCGACTGGCAGGTGTTCTGGAAGGTGACCCTGCCGATGGTGCGCTGGGCGGCACTTTATGGGCTGATTCTCACCACGGCCCGCTCCCTCGGCGAGTTCGGTGCGGTGGCCGTGGTGAGCGGCAATATCCGTGGCGAAACCCAGACTCTGCCACTCTTCGTGGAAGACGCTTACAAGCAGTATGAGAGCGAGCTGGCCTACGGCGCTGCGATGATCCTGGGCGCGGTGGCGATCGTGTCGCTGCTGTTGAAGTTCCTCCTGGAGCGGTTGCTGGAGCAGGACAAGCGGGCGGCCGCACAGGATTGAGCTTGATCCCTGATCCCGCTCCAGCTCCGCTGAGCAGGACGGACCGAAAAGCCCTGCGGTTTCCGCTTTAAGACTGTACTCCCATCGGAATACCGTGCATAATGAGATCCGTTCGACATGGCTCCCTGGTGGATGTGGTGATCCAGGCGCATGGTCGGCTCCCCCAGCAGGTGGCTGAGCTGCAGGTCATCCGCCTGCTGGAGTCCTGGGGCCTTGACGTGATCCTGGCCACTCCGTTTCAGTTCATCGCCACGGATCCCGAGCACACCGTCGAGGGGCCCGACCCCGCCGGGCTCCTGGTGGAGGCCTGTCTGTATCCCTTGCCCGATGGCGTGATTCAGATTCGCTGGCAGTTTCGGCCCCGGCCGGGCCACAGCGCCGTCGTCGGCTCCAGGGCCGTGGAGCTGGCCTTCCGGCTTCTCAGGCGCTGGGAGCATGATTCCGCCTGGGAGATCGACGCGATGTCCGACAGCCTCCTCTGAGCTTTTCAGCAGGTCCGGATCCGTTTGCTCTGTTCCGTCACTCTTGCTACCGCTTTCGATGCACGAAAGCGCATCGGTGGCTTGAATGTGGACTTGGCCAAGCCATCCTTTCCCACCTGCACCATGAAAAAGGTTGAAGCGATCATCCGTCCTGTCAAGCTCGACGACGTGAAGACCGCCCTCGTCGACGCCGGCATCGTCGGCATGACCATCACCGACTGCCGCGGCTTCGGTCGTCAGAAGGGTCAGGTGGAGCGCTACCGCGGTGCCGAGTTCACCGTGGAATTCATCAACAAAGTGAAGGTGGAGGTGGTCGTCGACGACGACAAGGTGGATGCGGCCATCGAGGCGATCGCCGGGCCCTCCCGCACCGGCGAGATCGGCGACGGCAAGATCTTCGTCACCAACGTCGAAAAGGCCGTCCGGATCCGCACCTCCGAGAGCGGCGTGGGAGCGCTCTGATCCCCGGCCACACTCCTGTCGAACCGGCCGGCCCCGTCCACGGCGGCCGGCTGGTTCCGCTTACGGTCTGGCCAGCCACTGAGCCCGGCCACCCTTGCCGATCCCCCTTCCGTTCGAGCCGTTCGCTCTGCTGGGCCCTGCCGCCCTCTTCAGCCAATCGTCCCTGTTCGGTTTCGGGATCGCTTTCAGTCCTCTCCACATCGCCGTGGTGGCGCTTTTGCTGCTGGGGCCGGCGCCGCTGCGTCGGGCCCTGGCCTTCGTGAGCGGCTGGGCCAGTGCCAACGCCCTGGCGATCCTCGGGCTGATGCTGGTCGGTGACACCTTTTCCCTGGCCCTGAACCATGGCGAACGGGGCCAGGTGATGATCGACCTGATCGGCGCGGCCGTTCTGTGCCTGCTTGGGCTCTACCAGCTCACCCCGGCCGCTGCCATCGGCGAGCAGGGGATGGCCCTGCGGCTGATGAACAGGCTTCCCGACCTCAACCTTCCGATGCTGGTGCTGATCGGGGCGAGCAGCGCCCTGCTCACGCCGGAGAACCTCGTCTTCTATCTCAAGGAGGCAGGCCTCCTGCTAGTGAACCAGCCCGGCGTCGGCCGCGATCTCGAGCTCACCGGCGTGTTCGTGCTGGTGGCGAGTTCCCTGCTGCTGCTCCCTCCCCTGGCCTGGGTCGTGACCGGTGGGAGCATCCGCGATCCGCTGCTCCGCCTCGAGGGCTGGCTCGAGCACCGCGCCGAGTGGCTGGTGGGCGTTCTGGCCCTGGTGATCGGCGTCTATCTCGCCTGGGAGGGTCTGCACGGACTGTGGCTGCAGCGCCTGGGCGGCCTCTGACCTCCCGAGCGGGCTGATGCAGGCCCTCGCCCAGCTGGACAGCCTGTCCACCGTGCTGGTGGATGTGGCCCTGATCATCGTGGTCTCCAAGCTGCTCGGCCTGCTGCTGGCCCGTTTCGATCAGCCGCCGGTGATCGGGGAGATCCTCGGCGGGATCGTTCTGGGCCCGTCGCTGCTGGGGGCGGCGGCGCCGGAACTGCAGCGTGCCCTGTTCCATGCGGACACCCTGCCCCAGCTCACCGCCCTCTCCCAGCTCGGCCTGGTGCTGTTCATGTTTCTGGTGGGACTGGAACTCGACCCCGGGCTCCTGCGTGGCCGCCTGCCGCTGGCCACCCGCATCTCGATCGCGGGCATCCTGCTGCCGCTGCTGCTCGGGATCCTGCTGGGTCACGGGCTGGAGAGCCTGGCTCCCGAACTCCTGCCGGGTGCCCGCACCCTGCCGGGCCTTCTCTTCCTCGGCACCGCGATGGCGATCACCGCCTTCCCGTTGCTCTCCCGGATGCTGAAGGAGAAGGGTCTGCTGGCGCTGCCGCTGGGGAATCTGGTGATCAGCTGCGCCGCGATCGACGATGTGCTGAGCTGGATTCTGTTGGCTGGTGTGGTCTCCTACACCCGCTTGGGCTGCAGCGCCATGACCCGGCTGGGCGGGCTGCCGCCGGGGGAAGCGACGGCCGTGGGCTGGTTGATCACCACCGCCATGACCTCCCCTCTGATCGCACGGCTCGGGATCGGGAGCTCAGCCCGGCAGGATCACCCGGTCGATCACGTGCACCACGCCGTTGTCGCAGACGATGTCGGCTGAGACGACCGTGGCGTTCTTGACCTCGAAGGGATCGGCCCGGCGGATCGCCACCGGAGCCCCCTCCAGGCTTTCCCATTCCGGCTGATCCACCAGATCGTTGCGCTTGAAGGCACCGCTCAGCACGTGGAACTTGAGGATGCGGGCGAGCTGGGGAGGGTTGTCCACCAGGGTCTGCACCGTACCGGGTGGGAGCGCGGCGAAGGCATCATCCACCGGGGCGAACACGGTGAAGGGCCCGGGACTCTCGAGGGCTGCGGTGAGACCGGCCACCTCCACGGCGGTGAGCAGGGTGGCGAAGCAGCCGGCACCCTTGGCGGTTTCGATGATGTTGGCCATGGGGGGTCTCCTAGCGGTAGTCCTGGGTCTGGATCTGGGGCAGGCGGGCCTCGGGCCGCAGGAACCGGTCCATCTGGGCCTCAAAGAAGCGCCGGTTGGCCATCAGGTGCTCCGGGTCGGTGTCATCGAGCGGGTAGAGCAGGGCGCAGCGCAGCGCCTGGATCACCGCCGAGGTGACGTTGTACATGGAGCGCTGAAAGGTGATGCCCAGCTGGTTGAGGATGTCGCCCTCGCCCCGCTTGTGCTTCGCGTAGAGCTCGGTGAGGTAGGGCGGCAGGAAATGGAGCATGTCCTGCATCAGCAGGGTGGGGGGGATGCCCGCCGACCCCACCGGGAACACGTCGGCGTAGAGGATGCCGTAGTGGAAATCCTCCTGTTTGTCGGGCACCTGGCCGGCCTGGGCGTTGTAGCTCTTGGTGCCACGGAAAGGAGCCGTGCGGTAGAACACCGCCTCCACGTAGGGCAGCGCCGCTTCATAGAGCCAGGTGAAGCCTTGTGATTTGGGGATGATCTCGAAGCATTCCCCGCCGATGTACACATGGTGGTAGATCGGCCGGCCGGCCACGGCGAAGATGCCGTTCACCAGGAAGTTCATGGCATCGGGAACGCCCTTGAAGCCGCCCTCGTCGTAGATGTCGCTCATCTCGAAGAAGACGGGCGCCATCACCTCCCAGAACAGGCCGAGGTTGGCGTAGTAGCTCATCTTGCGCACCTGCTCCAGGAACATCTCCGGGAACAGCGCATAGAGGCTGAGCATGAGGGGATTGCCCTTGAAGTAGGCCTTGATCGCCTTGTCGGCATTGGCCTTGTAGGTGTCGCACTCCAGATAGTCGTAGAAGCGGCCGCCCATGCCCTGGTGCCAGAACATGGCATCCATGCAGGCCTCGGCGAACTCCATGTTGATCCGGTCGTGCCACAGGTGATGCAGCAGCTTCGGCATGGATTTCGTCTCGCCCCTGGCCATGAACTCGAGGAGCTCCGGGTGGGCCTTCTCGCCGCCGCGCCAGATCCGCAGCTTCGACTGATCACCGGCGTAGGAATTGGGCAGATCCAGGTACTCCTGGGAGGGGAAGTACTTGAAGGCCGGCAGGGGATCGAGGAAGACGCGCTCGGCGATGTAGAGCAGATCGCGCCAGTAGAAGTCCATCGGCACGGCGTAGGCCTTGTAGATGCCGATGATCTGCATCAGGTTCTCCGGCGTGTCCGGCAGCATCGAGCCGCCGGCCTCAAGCCGGTGGATCACCTCGGCGTAGCGGTGGGTGGAGGGGGGGATCAGGGGCTGACGGACCGTTTCAGCCGCGGTGGCGGTGGGGGGCGTCATGAGAGGAGCTCCTGGTGGACGATCGGTGCGGAGGCGATCAGGGGGGTGAAGGGCTGGGTGCGCAGGGCCAGTTCCCGGGTGTTCGACTCGCTCCAGCCGAGCAGGAGCGACGGGAAGATACCCGCCAGGATGACCAGGCTGGTGAGCACGACGGCCGGGAAGCGTTCCGAGAGCGTGGTCACCGGGTAGTCGACACGGTCGTTGTCGAGCCGGCCGAAGCCCACCCGGTTGAACAGCCGCACGGCATACACGGCCGTGAGACCCGAGGCCACCAGGCAGATCAGGGTGGGCACGGGGAAGGTGGTCCAGCTGCCTTCGAACATCAGGAATTCGGCCACGAACCCGGCCAGCCCGGGGATGCCGGCACTGGCCATCAGGGCCAGCAGAAAAAGGCCCAGGGTGAAGGGCAGACCGCGGTATGGATTGAGCAGTCCGGCCAGTTCCGGGATCTGGCTGGAGCCGGTCTTGCGCTGGATCAGACCCACCAGATGGAAGAGCAGGGCCGTGATCGTGCCGTGGGCGAGCAGCTGGGCGATCACCCCCTGCAGGCTCATCGGGGTGGCTGCTGCCAGCCCGAGCAGCACCAGACCCATGTGCCCGAGGGAGCTGTAGGCCACCAGGCGGCGCATGTCGCTCTGGGCGATGGCGTTGAGCGCTCCGTACACGGCGGTGAGGGCGCCGGCGGCGGCGATCCAGCTCGACCAGGTGCTCCAGGCGTCCGGCAGCACGCCGATTCCGAAACGGAGCAGCCCGTAGGCCCCCAGCTTCGACACGCAGCCACTCAGCAGCATCGCCACAGGACTGGAGGCCTCGCTGTAGGCGAGCGGCTGCCAGCCGTGCAGGGGAACCACCGGAAGCTTCAGGCCGAAGGCCAGCAGCAGCAGGGCCAGGATCAGCCCTGCCGCCTTGGGGGTGTACACCGCCGCCGCCAGATGGTCGTAGGAGAAGCCCACGCCGTTGGCATCGAGCAGGCCCAGGGCCAGCACTCCAGCCAGCAGAGCCAGACCCGACACGGCTCCGTACATCAGGAAGCGGATCGCGGCCCCAAGCCGCCGTTCGCTGCCCCAGATGGCGATCAGCAGGGTGGTGGGGATGAGGATCAGCTCGAAGTCGATCAGGAAGAACAGGGCATTGCGGGCCAGGAAGGCCGCCACCACACCGATGTTCACGGCCATCACCAGGCTCAGGAACAGCCGCGGCCGGGGCTGATCGATCGGCGTGGCCAGCACGCTCATGGCCGAGACGAGGGCGGTGAGCAGCACCAGGGCGAGGCTGATGCCATCGAGGCCGAGGTCGAAGGAGAGACCCAGCCGGGGCAGCCAGGGGATGGCCAGATCGGGGGGTGGATTCCGCCAGAAGGCGAGCGCCAGGAGAAGCTGGCCCAGGGGTGGGGCCAGGGCGATGCCCCTGAGCAGGGGAGCCCGCTCGGGCAGCAGCGGCAGAGCCAGGGCCGCCGCCAGGGGGAGGAGCAACAGCAGCAGGAGGGCCATCAGCGGATCAGCGGGGCAGGCAGGGAGGGGAAGCCGGTGAACAACCAGACGGCCATCAGCAGGATCCCCAGCAGCAGGGTGAGGGCATAGGCCTGGGAGCGGCCTGAGGTGGTGAGGCTGAGGCGCCGGGCCCCCTCGAGGGTGGCTCCTCCGGTGGCGCCGCTGAAGCCGTCCACCAGCCGGGTGTCCGACCAGGCGCTGAGGCGGGCCAACCCCACCACCAGGGCCACCACGGTGCGGTGGTAGAAGCCCTCGGTGTGCATGTCCTCGGCCAGCCAGTGCTGCAGGCCGCCCAGGCCGGAAGGCAGTTCGGCCATGGGGTGGGGCCGCAGGTAGAACACCGCCGAGAGGCCGCCGCCCACGAGGGTTGAGAGCAGCAGCGGCACGGCCAGCGGCCCCCAACCCGGGAGGGGATCCAGGCTGAAGACGCCGAAGCGCACCAGCAGAACGGGAAGGTGAAGGGTGAGGCCCATCAGGGCCAGGGTGGGAACCACCATCAGCCAGAGCACCTCGGCCGAACGCTTGGTGAACACTCCGGGGCGTCCGGCCCAGATCAGCCCGAACACCCGCACCAGTCCGGCGGCGATCAGCGCGTTGGTGGCGAGCACCAGGGTTCCGAGCAGCAGCGGCTGGTTGCTGGCTGCCGCCAGGGCGAGAAGCTCGCGCAGGGCGGCGAAGCCACCGAAGGGCGGCAGGGCGATCAGGCCGGCGGTGCCCGTGAGGAAAGCCAGGCCCACCAGAGGGCGGCGGCTCCAGAGGCCTCCGAGCTGGGTGAGGTCCTGGGTGACGTTGCTGTTGATCACGGTTCCGATGGCCATCAGCAGAAGGGCCATCGGCAGCGGATACACCAGCAGCAGATGGGCGCCCACGTCGCTGCCGCCCAGGCCCACCGCCACGAACAGCAGGCCCATCCAGCTGCTGACCAGGAAGGAGAGGGCCCGTTTCACGTCGATCTGGCCCAGGGCGATCAGGGACCCCACCAGGGCGGTGGTGCCGCCCACCACCACCAGCACCCCGTTCACCAGGGGACTCAGCGCCAGCAGCGGCTGCAGCCGCAGCAGCACCCAGGCCCCGCCCGCCACCACGACGGAGTTGCGCAGCACCGTGGAGGGCAAGGGACCCTCCATGGCCTCATCGAGCCAGAGGTGAAGCGGGATCTGGGCGCACTTGCCCATCGGACCGGCCACCAGGGCCAGCAGGATCAGCGTGAGCCCCGGGGGCAGGGTTCCGGTGGAGGCGTGGTCGCTGGCCCAGGCCGCGAGCTTCTCGTAGTTCCAGGTGCCCGTGACCGGCAGGATCGCCACCAGGCCGGCCAGGAGGATGAGGTCACCGATCCGCTTGGTGAGGAAGGCATCGCGCGCACCCTTCACCACGAGCGACTGGTTGTACCAGGTGCCGACGATCAGGTAGGTGCCCAGGGTGAGCAGCTCCAGGAGCACGTAGCTGAAGAACAGCGAGTCGGTGAGCAGCAGGGCGCAGAGGCCGGCCTCGAAGAAGCTGAGCGAACCGAAGAAGCGGGGCCAGCCCCAGTCCATCTCCAGGTAGCCGATCGAATAGATCTGGGCCAGCACGTGCAGGCCGGTCACGAACAGCATTGCCACCAGGGCGGGGTGGCTGATCGCACCGTCGAAGCCGATGCGCAGTCCGGCGGTGTCCAGCCAGGTCCAGCCGAAGGGGGCGGGCACGGCGGCCGGATGGGCGTTGGCGGCGAGCAGGGCGAGCAGGCTGTGGACGAAGGCCACGCTCACCATGCTGAGGTTCAGGTAGCCGCACGGGCGCGGACCGGTGCGCCAGATCAGGCCCGGCGACCAGAGCAGGGAGAGAACGGCCGCCAGCAGGGGATACAGCGGCACCAGCCAGGCTGTCTCGAGAAAGGCGACGGGCATCAGGGCGAAGCCATCGGGGAGCGAGGTCGCGGAACCTTAAGCCTTTCGGACGAGGGGCTGGGGTGATTCATGAAGTGGCGTTCCCAATCAGTCCGTTAAGGAGTCGTGATCAGCCTGCGCCGCCGGCCCTTCGGCCAGTCGACGCTCCAGCAGCAGCAGCCCCACCACGGTGGTGGTGGTGACCATGATCACCAGGGCCGAGAAGCGGGTGGCATCGATCAGGCCGGCACCCAGAGCCGTGGTGGCGAACACCAGCCCGGGCAGTCCGCGCGGGATCAGGCCGAACACCACCAGCCAGCGGTCCACCCCGCAGGCCCGGTCACGCTCGCTCACCCCCAGCCCGCAGGCCAGCTTGGTGAGCATCGCCAGCAGCACCAGCACCGCCGCCAGCCCCCAGGCGCCGGGTTCGGCCAGGGAAGCGGCCTGGATCCGCATTCCCACGCTGATGAAATAGAGGGGCAGGAACACGTCGGAGATCACCGAGAGGGTCTGGCCGATCTCCTCGTCGGGCGGCGTCAGCCGGGCCACCAGCACCCCGCCCCAGAGGGCCCCCAGCAGCGAGGTGAGGCCGGTAGCCTCGCCCAGCCAGGCCGCGCTGATCAGGATCAGCAGGATCCCGAGCGGACCACGGGGCCGCTCCCGCCGGTTCCGGGCCCACCAGCTCGCCGCCAGATGGCTCAGAGCGGCCGCGAGCAGCCCCACGGGCAGGCCCTGCCAGCCCATCCCCTGCCGGCCGGCCGTGAGCCCGGCGCTGCCCATGGCCAGGGTCAGCAGGGCGATCGCCGGCAGGTCGTCGAGGACGGACACCCCCACCAGCAGCCTGCCGGAGGGCGTCTGCAGCGCCTGGCGCTGGGCCAGCGCCCGCAGGGTGACCCCGGTGCCGGTGGCGCTCAGCACGGCCAGGCACAGCAGGGCCTGGGGCATTGCCAGGCCGAATCCCTGCGTGAGGGGCCAGTAGGCCAGCAGCGGGGTGAGAAAGCTCAGGGCCACCAGGCGCAGGATCGTGGGCCGGCGCGAGCTCAGCAGATCCCCACGCACCTCGAGTCCCACCTGGAAGAAGAGGGTGAGCACCCCCAGCTCGGTGATGCCGCTCAGCGGAGCGATCGCTCGGAACGGCAGCACCGTGTTACCGAGCACGAACCCCACCAGCAGCTCCAGCACGATCGCCGGCACGGCCCAGCGCACCAGACGGCCGGCCGAGAGCCTGGCGACCAGCACTCCCGTGAGCAGGAGCATCAAGGTGGTGAGCAGCGACGGTGTCGGCACCGATCCAGCCCCTGAGCAGTGGCCGCAGACTAAGGAGCTGCGGGAGGCCGATCAGATCCCGAAGTGGCGACAGATCAGCCACGGAACCGCCACCGCCAGGCCGAGGGTGAGCGGAAGCCCGTAGCGGGTCATGTCGAGGAATTTGTACCGACCTGGAGCGAACACCATCAGGTTGGTCTGGTAGCCGATCGGGGTGAGGAAGCTCTGGCTGGCTGCGAACAGAATGGCGAAGATGAAGGCCATGGGAGGAAGATTCAGGCCTTTTGCCAACTCGGTGGCGATCGGAATGAGCAACACCACCGTGGTGCCGTTGCTGAGCGCTTCGGTGAACAGCTGAGCCAGGATGAACACCGCAACAAGCACGCCATACGCAGACCAGCCCTGCATGGTCGAGAGCAGATCCTTGGCCATCGCTTCGGCCAGTCCCGTGTTCTGCAGGGCGACACTGAAACAGGATAGGAAGCCCAGCAGAAGGATCACATCCCAGCGGACCGCACGCAGCAGTTCCCCAGGCCTGAGGCAGCCGGTGGCCACCATGGCCGCCGCTGCAAGCAGCACGGCCGCCATCAGCGGAATGATCTTGAACATCGGCAGCACGATCACCAGAGCTGCCAGAACGATCGAAAGCAGCTTCCTGTTGGTTGTCGGCAGGTCTTTTTCCAGCTCATCGAGAAGCACGAGATCGTTGTTCGATTGAAGACCTCGAATCGCGTCCAGCGGAGCCTGGAGCAGCAGCACGTCGCCGGAGCGAAGCACCACTTGGCCAAGCAGCTCCCGAAGAATTGCATTGCCACGACGGATGGCCAGCACGGTGGCGTTGTAGCGCTGACGGAAGCGCAGATCACGCACACTGGTGCCGGTGATGGTCGATCCGTCCGGCAACAGAACCTCCACCACCCGCTGCGGCGATGGAGACTGACCCCCTAGTTCGCGGATATCGTCTTCCTGGTCTTCGATCGGCGCCAAGGTGATGGTTTGCTCCTGCTGCAGCCGCAGCAGGTTCTCGCGGTTGCAGCGCAGCAGCAGACGGTCGCCAGCCTGCAGGGGGACGTCGGCCAAGGGAGCAGTAAAGCTTTCATGGCCACGGTGCATCTCCAGCACATCCACGTCGAAGCGGCGCTGCAGCCGGCTGTTGTGAAGCGACTGGCCGATCAGCGACGATCCTTCGGGAATCAAGACATCGGTGAGATAGCCCTCATTGGCGAGAGAGCGCAGCAGATCGTTATCGTCCAGTCCGCGATCAGGCAGCAGCTTGTCGGAAACCAGCATCATGTACAAACCTCCCAGCAGCCAGACCGGAATGCCGATGGCGGTGAAGCTGAACAACTCGAGGGAACCGAACCCCAGCTTGCTGCTGACATCACTGGCCAGCAGGTTGGTGGAGGTTCCCAGCAGGGAGATCGTGCCACCAAGCACGGTGGCAAAAGACAGGGGAAGCAGAACCTTCGAGGGGGAGATCCTTCTGCGATGGCACCATCCCTCAACGACGGGGATCAGTGTGGCTACGATTGGTGTGTTGGGAATGAAGCCGGAAATCGGCCCGATCACGCCCACCATCAGGGCGATCATGCGCTTGGGGCTGCGGATCGCATCGGAGCCGATCAGGGCGCGCAGTCGATCCAGTCCGCCGCTTCGAAAGAGTCCGGCCGACACGGCGAACAGCCCCATCAGGGTGATGATGGCGGGACTTCCGAAGCCTTCCACAGCCTCATCGGGTTTGAGAACCTTGAAGGTGACCAGTAGGGCGGCGGCCAGCATCGCGGTTACTTCAGGCGCTAGCCATCCCGTGACAAAGAGAACGATGGCCCCTGCGAAGGTCACCAGAGTGATCGCTCCGGCTGGCTGCAGGGCTGTCTCAAGAAACATGGGCGCCTTGGTGGATACCAACGTCGCCATCATGCATTGGCCTGTTTGTCGGTAGGGTTCTGGGTGGACAGTCAGTCAAGCCGCAGCAGGTTCAGAGGTAGAACCCCACCGTCGTCACCACACGGGTGCCCTGAGCTCGCAGGGCACTGCGCAGGGCGATCGTGGATTGGTTGTGAAGCAGATTTTCCCAGCGGTGTCGTGTCACGAACACCGGCAGCACCACCGTGCAGAACTTGTCGCGGTCCTTGCGGTGATCAATTTCGAACCGGCGCACGAATTCAAGCACCGGATCCAGCAGTGAGCGGTAAGGGGAACTGAGAATCACCAGGGGAACCTCCGGCACCTGACGTTGCCATTGCTCCCGGAACGCCTCGGCCTTGCCCAGGCCCAGATCCACATGCAACGCGATAAGTTCACCGGCGATGGTGCGGGCATAGCGCAGTGCCTCGAAGCTGCCCCGGTGCAGCTGACCCACCAGCACCACCACCGGCGCCCCGCCCTCGGCGGGAGGCGGCAGGGTCAGTTTCACGTCGCTGGCCAGGCGCAGTCGCCTGGCCACGAAGCGGTAGTGGGTGTGGATCTTCAGGAAGAGGCCCACCAGCACCGGAATGGCCACCACCACCAGCCAGGCGCCGTGGATGAACTTGCTGTACAGCAGCACCCCGCAAACGGCCGCGGTGATCGTGCAGCCGATTCCGTTGATCAGGGCGCGCCCCATCCATCCAGCGCCCCTCTCCTTCCACCAGTGCACCACCATCCCCGCCTGGGAGAGGGTGAAGCTGATGAACACCCCCACCGCGTAGAGGGGAATGAGCCGCGTCACACTGGCGCCGAAGATGATCAGCAGCAAGGCGGCCAGGCCGCTCAGGGCCAGGATGCCGTTGCTGAACACCAGCCGGTCTCCCAGGGAGGTGAGCTGCCGCGGGAGATAGCCATCCTGAGCGAGAAACGCGGCCAGGCGAGGGAAATCGGCGTAGGCCGTGTTGGCCGCCAGCAGCAGGATCAGCAGCGTGGCCAGTTGCAGCAGGAAGAGCAGAACTCCGTTGCCGAAGATCTGCTGCCCAAGCTGATAGAGCAGGGTGGGACCGTTCTCCTCGTAGACGATCCCGGTGCGGTGAGCCAGATAACTGATGCCGCTGAACATCATCGCCAGCATCAGCACCATCACGGTGAGTACCCGCCTGGCGTTGCGCCATTCCAGCGGCCGGAAGGCGGTGACGCTGTCGCTGATGGCCTCGATCCCGGTGAGCGCCGCGCAGCCCGAGCTGAAGGCCCGCATCAGGAGCACCGGCCCCAGCGCAGCCATCCCCTCGCCGGACACGGCGCCGAGCCGTTCACTCTGCTCGGCCAGGGAGAGGCTGGCCAGGTCACCCTGGGCGGCCTGAACCAGACCGGCGGCCAGGAGGGTGAACACCGTTCCCATGAACAGGAAGGTGGGCAGTGAGAGCAGCTGGGCGCTGGAGCGCACTCCCCTCAGGTTGGCCAGCATCACCAGCGCCACGGCCACCAGACAGAGCTCCACCCGGAAGGGATCAAGGCCGGGAAAGTAGGAGGTGAGTGCGGCAATGCCCGCCGCCACGCTCACGGCCACGGTGAGCACGTAGTCGATGGCGAGCGAAGCTCCCGCCATCAGCCCCGGCAGCGGCCCCAGGTTCTGCTGCGACACCCGGTAGGAGCCGCCGCCATGGGGGTAGGCCTTGATCGTCTGGCGATAGCTGGTCGCCACCACCAGCATCAGCAGCACGATCAGCCCGGTGATCGGCAGGGTGAAGCGCAGGGCGGCGGCGCCGGCCATGGCGAGCACCAGCACGACCTCCTGGGTGGCGTAGGCCACCGAGGAGAGGGCGTCGGAACTGAGGATGGCGAGCGCTTCGGCGTTGCTGTAGCGCTCTTCGGCGTGGGCGCTGGTGGGCAGCGGTTCACCGATCAGGACGCGCCTGAGGCCGGAGAGCCCGAAAGCCGGACGCCATCTTCGCAAGGGATTGGTTCCTTCACGCGACCTCGAAGCTAGTTCCGTCGGGCAGCAGCGACCGCCAGGCGATGTTGAGCGTCAGGATCTGGGCCCGAGGTTGAGCAGGCTGGCGCTGCTGCGGCGGAGCCACAGCCAGTAGAGGCCGGCAAAGAAGGCGCCGGCCAGCACCCCCACCACCGTGGAGCCCAGCAGCAGCCGGCCGCTGAAGCTGAAGCCCAGCTGCCACACCTGTCCGTCCTGGAGGTCGTCCACGCTGGGCCAGCCTGGACCCTCTCCCAGCAGGAGGCAGCCGATCCTGTAGTTCAGCCAGTAGAGCGGCAACGAGGTGAAGGGGTTGCTGATCCAGGTGCCTGCCGCCGCCAGCAGAGGGTTGCCCCTCACCAGGCTGGCCAGACCCACCCCCATCACGATCTGCAGGCCGAAGAACGGAAGGCAGCCGGTGAAGATCCCGGCGGCCAGCCCACGCACGCGCTGGCCGTCGCTGCCCTCCTGCCGCCAGAGCCAGATCAGGGTGCGGCGCAGCCTGCGCCACTGGCGGCGCCCATGGACGACCCAGGGATTCCGTCCGGTGCGGTGTCCGCGGCGCCTTCGGCGGCGCCCATCGTTCTCCCCGTGCGGGGACCATGGCGCTGCCATCGCTCCGGGCCTCTGGGTCATCACCGCTGTCGAGGACAGGACGCTAGGGGACCAGCGGCGTTTCTGAAGGTTTTGGCACCCCTCTTAGATTCCCTGCGACGACCGCCGATCTCCCTTGGACCGCCTCAGCAGCCCTGCCTGGCACGCGCTTCCGCCCGAGGAGTGCCTGAGCCAGCTCGAGGCCGGCAAAGACGGACTCACCACGGCCCAGTGCGCCGAGCGGCTGGCCCGGGTGGGCCTCAACCGGCTGGAGCTGGCTCCGGGCCGCAGCAACTGGCGCATCCTCTGGGATCAGCTCAGCAACGTGATGCTGATCATGCTGCTGGCGGTGGCGGCGGTGTCGGCCACGGTCGCCCACATCGAGCAGAAGTTTCCCAAGGACGCGATCGCGATCGTGCTGATCGTGGGCCTGAACGCCCTGCTGGGCTACGTGCAGGAGAGCCGTGCCCAGCAGGCCCTGCTGGCCCTCCGCGAGATGGCCCAGCCCATGGTGCTGGTGCGCCGCGATGGCGAGTGGCAGCGTCTCACCAGCGAGCAGCTGGTGCCCGGTGATCTGATCCGCCTCGAGGCAGGCGATCGGATCCCGGCCGACGCCCGGTTGATCGAGGTGGCCGAACTGGGGGTGCGGGAGGCGGCCCTCACCGGCGAGGCCGAGGCCGTGTTCAAGCAGGCCAATACCCTGCTCGATCCGGCCACACCGGTGCTCGAGCGCGTGAACTGCCTCTTCCAGGGCACCGAGGTGGTGCGGGGGCGCGGCACCGCCGTGGTGACCGGCACGGGCATGGCCACCGAACTGGGTCAGATCGCCGAGCTGATCAACACGGCCGGTGGCGAAACCACCCCCCTTCAGGAGCGCCTCGACGGGCTGGCCAATGTGCTGGTGACGTCCGCGCTGGCACTGGTGGCGCTGGTGGTGCTGGGCGGCTGGTTGCTGGGTCAGCCCCTGCTCAACCTGCTGGAGGTGGCCCTCTCGATGGCGGTGGCGATCGTGCCCGAGGGTCTGCCGGCGGTGATCACCGTGACCCTGGCGATCGGCACCCAGAGAATGGTCAAGCGGGCCGCCCTGATCCGCCGCCTGCCGGCGGTGGAGGCGCTGGGCTCGGTCACGGTGATCTGCACCGACAAGACCGGCACCCTCACCCTGAACCGCCAGGTGGTGCAGGAGCTTCGCTGCGGCACCGAGTCGATCGCCGTTGGCGGCCACGGCTACGAGCCCAAGGGCGGCTTCACCCCCTCGCCGCTCGCCGCCCCGGTCGGTGCCGCCGCCGGTTGCGCCGGTGGCGCCCGCGACCTGCTGCTTCAGGCCGGGGTGCTCTGCAGTGATGCCGAGCTCAAGCACGAGGCCGACGGCAGCTGGGACATCCTCGGCGATCCCACCGAGGGAGCGCTGGTGGTGGCGGCCGCCAAGGCCGACATCGACGGCTTCGCCCTGCGCAGTCACTTCCAGCGCCAGGCCGAGATTCCCTTCAGCTCGGAGCGCCAGCTGATGGCCGTGTGGGTGAGCGATGGTGACGGCCGCCTGCAGGCCCCCCTCGGCGAGGTGGCGGTGGGCTCCCGCACCCTGATGATCAGCAAGGGGGCGCCGGAGGTGATCATCGGCACCTGCGATCGCTGGATCGACGGGTCCGGCGTGAATGGCCTCGGACAGAGCGAGCGCCAGTGGTGGCTCGATCAGGCCCGCGACCTGGCGGCTTCGGGTCTGCGGGTGCTGGCCTTCGCCTGCGCCCCGCACCATCCCAGCCCCGAGCACGAACTGGAGCACCAGGTGCTGCTCGGCCTGATGGCCCAGCTCGATCCGGCCCGGCCTGAGGTTCCCATGGCCGTGGCCCGCTGCCGCGAGGCCGGCATCCGCCCGGTGATGATCACCGGCGACCATCCCCTCACCGCCCGGGCGATCGGTGCCGGGATCGGCCTGGTGGCCTCCGACGGTGAGGTGGCCCTGGGCCGCGATCTCGAGAAGCTCGACGATGCGGGGCTGCGCGATCTGGTGGGCCACTGCAGCGTCTTCGCCCGGGTGCCACCCGAGCAGAAGCTCCGGATCGTGAAGGCCCTCCAGGCCCGCAAGGAGGTGGTGGCGATGACGGGCGACGGCGTCAACGACGCCCCGGCCCTCAAGCAGGCCCACATCGGCGTGGCGATGGGGATCACCGGCACGGAGGTGAGCAAGGAAGCCGCCGACATGGTGCTGCTCGACGACAACTTCGCCACGATCGTGAACGCGGTGGAGGAAGGCCGGCTGGTTTACGCCAACATCCGCCGCTTCGTGAAGTACATCCTGGGCAGCAACGTGGGCGAGCTCCTCACCATCGCCTCGGCACCGCTGGTGGGCCTGGTGGGCGTGCCGATGACGCCGCTCCAGATTCTCTGGATGAACCTGGTGACCGACGGGGTGCCCGCCTTGGCCCTGGCCCTTGAACCCGGCGAGGACGGGCTGATGCAGCGCCCGCCGGCCCAGCCCGGTGAATCGATCTTCGCCCGCGGCATCGGTTCCTACATCCTCCGCATCGGCGTGGTGTTCGCCCTGATCACGGTGGCCCTGATGATCTGGGCCGCCAGGAACCGCGAACCCTGGCAGACGATGGTGTTCACCACCCTCTGTCTGGCCCAGATGGGCCATGCCCTCTCGGCCCGCAGCGACCTCCCGCTCGTGCAGGTGCCGCCGTTCACCAATCCGTGGCTGCTGGGGGCCGTGGTGTTCACGTCCCTCCTGCAGCTGGCGCTGCTCTACGTGCCGGCGCTGTCGTCCTTCTTCGGCACCACCCCTCTCCCCATGCACGATCTGGCCATCTGTGCCGCCGTCAGCCTGGTGTTCTTCCTCTACCTGGAGAGCGAGAAGGTGTGGCGGCTCTGGCGTCGGCGCTCCAGTGCCGACACCTGATTCGGCTCACTCGCGGCTGGCCTCCTGTTGCTCGCTCACCGGTTCATCCATGGGGTGGACGATCGAGTCCACCACGGTGATGCCGAACGTGAGAAGCAGCAGCGAGAACAACCCCAGCACCGCGGCCAGCCTGACCAAGTGTTCCCGGCCCCTGGCCTGAGGCTCACGCTCGGGTGCCGGCGTTCCACAGTCCACGCAGAGATAGACGCTGCCGCCGCCAAGGGCCTTGTTGCGGCGGCTCACCCTGGTGACCTGCCAACAGCCGCAGCGAGCACATTTCAAGGCTGTGAGCAATCCAATCAGGCTTCAGCCTATCTCTGGCCGGGCAGGGTCATCACTCCAAGCTTCGTTAAACCTTTTTCTTTCCATCGGTTTGCCGTAGTGACTGCTACAAAGCGTCTCCGCGTCAAGCTGGAGTGTGCATCAGTATCTATCCATGAGGATCTAGCCCTGACTTCTTCACTCCTGGGCTCGATGTCATCCATGACACCGATAGCCATTTTCAACCGATTACGACTCTCGTTGTTTCACCAGCGGCGTGAGTTGCACCTCAAGCGCCTAGCGCTCTGGCTGATGGCGATGGGTGCTCTGCTCGTTCCGCTGATGGCCGGCGAGGCCAGGGCCGCTCTGCAGAAGATGCCCACGGACGGAGCCGACAACCTGCTGATGCTGATCGGCTCGGCCCTGGTGCTGCTGATGACCCCGGGGCTGGCGTTCTTCTACGGCGGCTTCACCAAAGCCAAGAACGTGCTCAACACCATGATGATGAGCTTCTTCCTGATGGGGCTCATCGGGGTGCTCTGGGTCGTGATCGGCTACAGCCTCGCCTTCGGCACGGGCTTCGGCAGTCCGTTCATCGGTGGTTTGGATGTGTTCATGCTCAATGGCCTGGGCGGCGAGCTGGGGGATGGCCCCTTCGCCGACGGACTGGCCATCTCCGCCACCTCCTTCGCCCTCTTCCAGGGCATGTTCGCCATCATCACACCGGCCCTGATCAGCGGCGCCCTGGTGGAGCGCATCAGCTTCAAGGCCTGGTTCTGGTTCTGCCTGATCTGGAGCCTGCTGATCTACAGCCCCATGGCCAAGATGGTGTGGGGCGGTGGTTTCCTCGGCCCCTTCGGTGCCATCGGTGCCATCGATTTCGCTGGTGGCACCGTGGTGCACATCGCTTCCGGTGTGGCAGCCCTGGTGGGTGCGGCCGTGATCGGCAAACGAACCAACTGGCCCCACAACAGCCGGCCTCCCCACAACGTTCCCTTCATCCTGCTGGGGGCCGGCCTGCTCTGGTTCGGCTGGTTCGGCTTCAACGGCGCCAGCATGTTCGCCTCCAAGACGGCCGGTTTCCCCTTCCTCACCACCACCACCTCCGCTTCGGCGGCCCTGCTGGTCTGGTGTCTGATCGAGTGGTTCAAGGATGGCAAGCCCACGGCCGTGGGTGCCGCCACCGGGGCCGTGGCCGGGCTGGTGGGGATCACCCCGGCCGCCGGTTTCGTGTACATGGGGCCATCGATCGTGATCGGTGCCCTCACGGCGGTGGCCTGCTTCATCGCCGTGCGGGTGAAGGCCGCCACCCAGTTCGATGACTCCCTCGACACCTTCATGGTGCATGGCGTGGGCGGCACCACCGGGGCCCTGCTCACCGGTCTGTTCGCCAGCGCCACCCTCGTGCCGGCCGACTACTTCCCCCTCTCCGCCAAGATCATGGCGGAGGGCGGCAACGCGGGTCTGTTCATCGCCCAGCTGAAGGCCGTGATCTTCACCTATGCCTTCGTGGGGATCGGCACCTTCCTCATCCTCAAGGTGGTGGGTCTGTTCTGCGAGCTGCGGGTCTCTCCCCAGGATGAAGATCGCGGACTCGACTTCGTGGCCCACGGTGAGGAGGCCTACGATCCCATGAACGGCTGAGCGATCGAAAGCAACCTCCGATCGCATCACTGGACACCTTGGGGCCACCGGGCCCCTTTTTCATGCTGCTGGCCCTGGATCCGGCATCCCGGCATCCATGCAGCGGCGCCGCCTGCGGACGCACGGCACGTGGCTCGGCCAACCGGCAGAATCAGTCTCGATTTGCCGAAGGCCTGTGCTCAGTGTCACCGAGATCGTGGTGGGCATCCTGTTGCTCTTCGGAGGCGGGGAGCTGCTGGTTCAGGGCTCGGTGGCCCTGGCCCTGCTTCTGGGCATTCCCCAGCTGGTGATCGGCCTCACGGTGGTGGCCATGGGCACCAGTTCCCCCGAGCTGTTCGTGAGCCTGCTCTCCACCCTGCAGGGTGCCGACGATCTGGCTGTGAGCAACATCGTCGGCAGCAACATCTTCAATGTGCTGGTCGTGCTGGGCTGCAGCGCCCTGATCCTGCCGCTGCGGGTCCACAGCCGGCTGCTGCGCCGTGACGTGCCGCTTCTGCTGGCTGTGTCGATGGCGGTGTGGGGGATGGCCTCCCCGGGCCGGATGACCTGGCAGGCCGGCCTGGCGCTGCTGGTGGCCACGGTGATCAACACCATCTGGGAGGTGCGCACCGCCCGGGAGGAAGGGGAGGAAGGCGTCGAGAGCGACATCGACACTTCCGAGGCGGAAGGCGGCTACGGGCCGGCCCTGATCAAGCTGATCGCCGGTCTGGCCCTGCTGGTGTGGGGCTCCCAGCTGCTGGTGAAGGGGGCCACCGCCATCGCCCTGAGCATGGGGGTGAGCGAGACCCTGATCGGCCTCACCATCGTGGCCGCGGGTACCTCCATGCCCGAACTGGTCACTTCGGTGGTGGCGGCCTTCCGCGGCAAGAGCGACCTGGCCATCGGCAACGTGGTGGGCAGCAACCTGCTCAACCAGTTCGTGATCCTGGGGCTCTGCGCCTTCCTCTCCGGCAACCGCGGCCTGAGCGTGGATCTGGTGATGGTGGCCCGCGACTTCCCGATCATGGTGGCCACCACCCTGGCCTGCCTGCCGATCTTCTGGACCGGGGGTGTGATCAGTCGCCGCGAGGGCGGGGTGCTGGTGGGTCTCTATCTGCTGTATGTGCTCGAGCAGGTTCTGCCCTACACCAACCCCGCGCTTGTGGGCAGCTTCCGCTGGATCAACCTGTTCGTGGTGATCCCCGTGGTGGTGGTGCTGCTCGCGCTGCAGTGCCTGCGCTACATGCGTCGCGAGCGGCGTCTGCCTGTGGCGCCCTAGGCCCGTCACCCCTCTGCCGCCGGGCGCTTTCGCTGCAGCAGCCAGAGCGTGTCGCCGTCGGCCCACAGCAGCAGCAGGCTCCGGCCCGAGAGCACCGAGATTCCATGGGGCTGGGTGAGTCCCAGCCGCCGGGCCGCTGTCAGCTCCAAACGTTTCACCTCCACCCCCTCCGGCAGATCCGCCAGGCTGGCCGGAAGAGCTTCGCTGCGACTCGCCCGTTCCCAGAGGCCGCGCCAGGGCCGCTCGGCCGGCCCGCTCACCCGCACCTGACGGCGTGCCACGGCTGCCGCCCCGGCTGGCTCGGAGTTCTGAGGCGGTTCCGCCGTGCCGTCTCCTGAGGGATCCGACGCCCCGGAGCGGCCCGAAGCTTCGCCACGGTCCTGCTCACCGTCCGCCAGCTGCCAGGCCAGGGCCAGGGTGGTGGCCGGATCGTCGGGCAGGCCCTGAGGGCTGGTGGGGGCGACTCCCCAGCGGTTCCCTTGGGCGTGGTTCGCTGCCGCTGCCTTCGCTCCAGCGGTCCGGCGGGGTGCAACACCGGGAGTGGGGGAAGTCCCCGGGCGCCGGTCCTCCAGGTCCGGTGGCGGCGGAGGCAGGGTCTGGTCGAACGGCAGATTCACCGTGCTCAGCCCCGCCGCGAGGTTGGCCGGTTGGCTGGCCTGGCGGCTGAAGCGCAGCAGTTCCGGCGTGTCGTCGGCGGCACGCCGCAGCGGGAGCGACCGCCGGCTTCCCTCGCTCAGGCCGGCCCAGGCCAGCCAGAGGGCATGGCCGGCCAGGGCCACCGCCAGCGGCACCAACCAGCGGCTCGTGGCCGCAGCACGCCAGCGCTCAGGAACCGCCGGCCGGGGGAAGCTGAACCTCGAAGGGAAGGGCACTGACCTCGAGCAGGGGAAGGAGTTGTTGCACCACACCCCATGGGGTGGTGGCGTCCGGCACGATTCGCACCCGTGCGCCGGGGTTGATCCGCCGGGCCTGGGCCAGCAGCGCGGGCAGCTGCTGGGGAAGGATCGCCCGATTCCATAGGCGCAGGCCGCCGTCGGCGGCCAGGTGGATCACCACCACGCCGGCGTGGGCGGGCCGCTGGGCCAGCTGCTGGGGGAGGAGCAGCAGGGCGAAGCTGAACAGGGCGACCCCACTGGCCAGCAGCCCGTGGGCCAGACCCTCCCGTTCGCTGCCCGTGGAGGCCCTCACGGCTGGCGGGGGGGGAGTTCGAGCATCACCGCGGCAGCGGTGTGGCGGCGCAGCCAGGCCAGCGACCGGCTCACCTCGGCGCTGGCGAGCGCCGAGGAAGGCAGGAAGCGCACCAGGGCGCCATCACCCGACTCCAGGGGCAGCCGGCGGGCTAGCTCGGCGGCCGTGAAGCTCCGACCGGCCAGGTACCAGCCCCCCGTGGCGGAGCGCACCACCAGCAGCGGCCTGCTGACCACCGGCGCCACCTCCAGGCGGGCACGCGGCTCGGGTTGGGCCAGCAGCGCCGGCAGGCCTGCCGTGGCGGTGAGCACCAGCAGGGTGAGGCCGCTGAGGGCGAAGCTCCAGGCGGAGGTCATGGCGGCCAGCTCCCGTCTCCCGTGGCCGGCTCCAGGCCTGCCAGCCCAAGTTCCAGCTGCTGCCGTCGCCGCTGCCGCAGCGCCTGGTTCAGGCGGAGCAGACAGGTGGCGATCAGGGCCACCGTCAGCCCCATGGCCGTGCTGACCAGCACCTGGGCGTAGCCGTTGAGGGTGCCGCCACTCGGCAGGATGAGCTGGGGCCCGAGTTCCGAAAGGGTGCGCATCAGCCCGAGCACCGTGCCCAGCAGCCCCAGCAGCGGTGCGATCACCCCGGCCGCCTCGAGCAGCGTCTCCCCCTGGGCCATCTCGATGTCGAGCCGGGCCATCAGGAGCGCCTCGCGGCGCCGCCTGTCCGAGGGATCACGGGCCGCCGCGAGTTCGCCGAGGAAGGCCCGATCATCGCGGCGGTGCCGCGCCCGCCAGTAGCCGAACCGTTCCACCCCAACCGCCACCACAGCGATCGAGAGCAGAAACAGGGGGACCATCACCGGGCCGCCGGAGCGCCATGCCGTCACAACCCATGCGGAGCGGTCCGCGTCCGTCGATCCACCTCGGAAAGGTTACGAAGCGGCCGTGGCTGTCCCGGTGTCGGAGGAACTTGACAGCGTTGCAGGCACCGCTGCGTTGAACTTCGCGGCCGCAGGGTGCGATGGTGCGGTGAGTTCCCGTTCCATCGATGGCCGCCATCTTCGCCGACAGCAGTCTGAGCATCGGCCGCACGCCACTGGTGAAGCTCAACCGGGTGGTGGGCGACAGCAAGGCCACCGTGCTGGCCAAGATCGAAGGACGCAATCCCGCCTATTCGGTGAAATGCCGGATCGGCGCGGCCATGATCTGGCAGGCGGAGAAGGATGGCCTGCTCGGCCCCGGCAAGGCGCTGATCGAGCCCACCAGCGGCAACACCGGCATCGCCCTGGCCTTCGTGGCGGCCTCCCGTGGCATCCCGCTCACGCTCACCATGCCCGAAACGATGAGCCTGGAGCGGCGCAAGCTGCTCACCGCCTACGGCGCCCACCTGGAGCTCACCGATGGTCGGCTCGGCATGACCGGTGCCGTGGGCCGTGCCCGGGAGATCGCCGCGTCCGACCCCGATCGCTATGTGCTGCTGCAGCAGTTCGCCAATCCCGCCAACCCGCAGATCCACCACGACACCACCGGCCCGGAGATCTGGAGCGACACCGACGGCCGGGTGGATGCGCTGGTGGCCGGGGTCGGCACGGGCGGAACGATCACGGGGGTCAGCCGCTACATCAAGACCACTCTCGGCAAGCCCCTGGTGTCGGTGGCGGTGGAGCCGGTCAACAGTCCGGTGATCAGCCAGTCGAAGGCGGGCGAACCGCTGCAGCCGGGCCCGCACAAGATCCAGGGAATCGGTGCCGGCTTCGTGCCGGAGAACCTCGATCTCGATCTGGTCGACCGGGTGGAGACGGTGAGCGATCAGGAGGCGGTGGCGATGGCCCGGCGACTGATGCGGGAGGAGGGCATCCTGGCGGGTATCTCCTGCGGGGCCGCCACGGTGGCCGCCCTGCGGCTGGCGGCCGAGGAGGCCTTCGCCGGCCGCACGATCGTGGTGGTGCTTCCCGATTCCGGTGAGCGTTACCTCAGCTCGGTGCTGTTCGAGGGAGTCTTCGATGCGGCGGGGATGGCGATGGCGCGGCGCTGAGCCGGTTCAGCCGTGGCGGTTCTCGCGCCACCAGCACCAGCCCTCGCCGTTGATCAGCAGGCCGATCAGCAGCAGCACCACCATCAGCGCGATCTGATCGAGCCGGGCATCCGGCACCAGGATGTCGGCGATCAGGTGGGGGATGTTGGTGACGGTGTAGACGACGCTGATCCAGAAATGGGCCCGTCGCCAGGCCCGCCAGTGGAGCAGACGATTGGGATCACTGGCGGCATAGGCGATCAGCAGGATCGATGCCAGCGGCACCAGGAAATAGATCAGCATGGCGCCGAACAGGAGCGGCAGCCGCGCCGGATCGACCTGGCTCTCGATCTCAGGCGAGAGTCCGTGGAACAGGGGCATCAGTCCCAGATCCACGTGAAACAGCATCGCCAGCAGGTAGGCGAGCCAGAGGCTGCGCAGCCGCAGGGCCCGATCGATCGCGGTCGTCAACGCCATGGGGGAGCGGTTGTCTTCAGTGTGCTCAGCGGGGCGGTGGCCGACTCGCCGCGTGGATCCAGCGGCGGACGTCGCTGGGCCTGCAGGGCGGTGAACAGGGCTGAGCCGAGCAGCAGCAGGGCGAAGGACTGGCGCAACCGCCGCTCGCTCAGATGGGGCTCGAGCCACTGCCCGGCCACGGTGCCGACGGCTCCGCCGAGGCCGAGTGGCAGCAGCAGTGGCAGGCCTTCGCTGGGCCACTGCCCCAGCGCCGCCAGGGCCACCAGGCCGTTAGCGGCGATCAGCACCAGGCTGGTGCCGCTGGCCAGGGGCATGGGGAGGCCCGCCAGCAGCACCAGCGCCGGCACGATCGCGAAACCTCCCCCCACGCCGGCGATGCCGGTGAGCAGGCCCACGAGCACCCCCTGGCCGGCGAGAACCACGTCGGGAGCCTTCCGATGTCCCCCGCGCCCGCCGGCGGCTGGGCGCGTGATCAGCCAGGCGGCCACCAGGGCCGCCAGCGTGAACACCGCCAGCTGAACGGGTTCGCTGACGAGGCCGGCGCGCACGGCGGAGCCGCCGATCCATGAACCCGCCAGGGCCGGCACACCCAGGATCAAGGCCGGACGCGGGGCCACCTGACCACGGCGCAGGTAGGGACCGGCGTTGCCGAGGGCCAGCAGGATCACCACCAGCAGCGACAGCGGCACGGCGTCGCGGGTCGGCAGGCCCGCGGTGCCGATCAGCAGCGGCAGCAGCAGGATCGAGCCGCCGGCTCCGAGCAGGGCCAGCAGCGCACCGATCAGCGCCCCGCCGGCGCTCAGCAGGACGAAGGTGCTCATGCCCGCCCGCCTGCCCCTACCTTCGGTTCACCGACCGCATCGCTGCGATGCCCCACGCAACCCTTCGCCCGCGGGCACCGGGGCTGGCGCGTGATCCTGCCCTGATCCGGTTGCTGATGCCCCACTGGGGCTGGTTCTATCGCCACTACTTCCGGGTCTCCACCGGTGGCTGGGAGCACGTGCCGACCGAGGGCCAGATGCTGCTGGTGGGCTCCCACAACGGCGGTCTGGCCACGCCGGACCTGCCGATGTTCCTTTACGACTGGTTCCGGCGCTTCGGCACCGAACGGCGGGTCTACGGACTCGCCCACGCCAAGGTGTGGCGAGCCTTTCCCGGGCTGGCCGATCTGGCCGCCAGGGTGGGCGCCATCCCCTACCACCCGCGCAATGCCCTGGCGGTGCTGGAGCAGGGCGACAGCCTGCTGGTGTACCCCGGCGGGGGTCAGGACGCCTTCCGGCCCCATGCCCAGCGCGGTCGCATCCATTTCGGCGGTCGCACGGGCTTCATCCGCCTGGCGGTTTGGCATGGGCTGCCGATCGTGCCGCTGATCTCCTGGGGGAGCCACGACACCCTGGTGGTGCTGGCCGACTGCTACCCGCTGATGCGCCGTTTGCATCAGTTCGGCATGCCCTGGCCGCTGGGCATCGATCCGGAGGTGTGCCCGCTCTACCTGGGGCTGCCCTGGGGTCTGGCCCTTGGCCCGGTGCCGAACCTGCCGATGCCGGTCCGTATCCACACCCGTGTCTGTCCGGCGATCGTGTTCGAGCGCAGTGGCTACGCGGCCAGCCGCGATCGGGTCTACGTGCAGACCTGCTATCGCCGGGTGGTGGAGGCGATGCAGGAGCGTCTCGATGCCCTCGTGCAGGTGGTGGGCCGGTGAGACGTCGAGGGGCGGTGCGGCCATCTAGCCCCGCACCCGGTTCCAGGGCATGGCCGCCAGCAGATTGGCCATGGCGCAGGAACCGCTGAGTCCGGCGAACACGAGCCCCGCTCCCACGAAGGCGCTCAGGGCGATCCAGCCCGGCGCCAGCGTGGCGGAGAGGAGCACGCCCAGCAGCACGAGCGAACCGGCGGCGATCTGCACCTGCCGCATCAGGGGCAGAACGGAGGCCTGCTGACCCTCCAGCGGCAGTCCGGCGTCCTGCCAGGCCTTGAGGCCGCCGGCCAGATCCGCCAGATCCCCGTTCGCGCCTGCCTCCTGGAGCGGTTGCAGCCGGGCGAGGCCGCGGGCGCTGCGGCCCCCGCTCTGGCACACGAGCACCAGGGGACCTGAAGGAAGGGTCCCGGCGCTGAGGCTGGCCAGCGGAATGTTGCGGCTGCCCGGGATGTGCCCGGCGGCATACTCGATCGGCTCGCGCACGTCGATGATCGGCACGCCGGCATGGCGCCGCTGCTCCAGCTCCCGGGGGCTGAGATGGGGGCTGCCGCCCCTGGGGGATTCAAGGCTCATGGGGATCGGGGATGAAGGGTTGGTTTCGCGGAGGCTGACCATCAGCTGACGACGGTGAGACGTTCGACAGGCAATCCTTCGCGCTGCCAGGCGCGCAGGCCGCCACGGAGGTTCGCCACCTGGCGCCGACCGGCCTTGAGAAGCTCCTGGGTGGCGAGAGCCGAGCGGCTGCCGGAGTGGCAGAGCAGCACCACCGGCCGGTCGGTGGGAATCTCCTCCAGGCGTTGCGGCAACTCCGGCAGTGGGATAGGCACGCTGTCGGGGATGCGGCCATCCGGACCGTCGACTTCCTCCCGGGACCGCACATCGACGAGCGTGAGCGCGGCGCGGTGCTCGGAGACCCAGCGCGGTCTGAGCTGGGGCAGCCCCGCGTAGCTGTGCTCGATCGGAGCCCAGTCGGCGGGATCGACGGGCGGCTCGTCCTGAGGGCGTCCGGAGCGCAGGTTGGCGGGCAGAGCCTCGGCCAGCCGGCGCGGATGGGGCAGACGCAGGTTCTCCATGTAGCCCACGAAGTCGCGCTCGTCGGCGTCTCCACCCAGGCGGGCGTTGTACGCCTTCTCCTCGGCCACCGAGGTCACGTCGCGGCCGGTGTAGTCGTGCGCTGGGTAGAGCAGGCAGGAATCGGGGAGTGTGAGGATCCGCTCGGTGATCGAGCGGTAGAGGGTGTGGGCATTGCCCTGCTGGAAATCGCAGCGTCCGCAGCCACGCACCAGCAGCGCATCGCCGGTGTAGGCGAGCCGTTCATCGTCGAGCACATAGGTGAGACAGGCGTCGGTGTGCCCGGGGGTGGCGCGTACCTGCAGGTGGCGGGCACCGAAGCGGATGCGATCGCCGTCGGCCAGCGGCATCGTCACGTTGGCGGCCCCGGCGACGGTGGCCAGGGCGATGGCGCTCCCGCAGGCGAGGTGCATCCGCCAGCTGCCGGTCACGTGGTCGGCATGGCAGTGGGTGTCGAGGCAGGCGACCAGATCGATCCCCAGCTCCCGGATCAGAGCGAGGTCACGCTCGTGCTGTTCGTAGACCGGATCGATCAGCACGCCCTCCCCACTGGGCACATCGGCCAGCAGGTAGGTGAAGGTGCCGGTGTCGCTGTCGAAGAGCTGCCGCAGCAGCAGGGGACCCCCACCGGCTGCCGCCCCCAGGAGGCTGCGGCGCTCGGCTGCGGCGGACGCTGGGCCGACAGGGGCCATGGCTCACTCCAACTCCACTTCCTATGAGCATAGCCGCATTTGGTGACGCTGCCATGGCTGCGTTTCCGGGCTCGCCTGGCGATAATGCGTCGATCGTCATTTGCCACCGTCATGGGGCTTGCGCAGGACGGATCCATGCCGAGCCCGCAGCTGCTCGAGGAGTTCAGTCAGTTCTTCCGTCTGCTCAGTGAGCCAGCACGGCTGCAGTTGCTCTGTCTGCTGCGCCAGCGCCCACGCGATGTGGCGACCCTGATCCAGGCCACCGGCTTCAGCCAGTCCCACATCAGCCGTCAGCTGGGGCAGCTGCAGCGGGCCGGCCTCGTGCGCTGCGAGCGCGACGGGGCCCGGCTGATCTACTTCGCCGACGATGCGCTGGTGGAGGAGCTCTGCACCCTGGTGCAGGGCCGGCTCCGGCAACGCCTCGAAGAGCAGTTGCGCCAGCTTCAGGTCGCCTGAGCCACTGGCACCGGCCGTGCGGCTCAGCCCGCCGCCTTCCCCCCGGCGGGCCTGTAGCCCAGCCCCAGGGCGCGCGCCAGTGGGGCGAGGGGCTTGAGATAGCGGCTTTCGTGGGGCAATCCCTTCAGCATCCGGTTCCAGTAGATCCAGGGCAGGCCCTTGGTCTTCATTAGCCACATGCTCCAGCGCTCGCGGGTGGGATCCACCAGGAACGAGCTCAGCGGCTCGAGGTCGTAGTCGAACTCGGCCATCACCACCTTCCCGTAGCCGGTGATCAGGGGGCAGACGCTGTAGCCGTCGTAGCGGGCTTCCAGCGGCCGGCCCTGCCGCTGGGCCAGCAGGTTGGCCACCAGCACCGGCGCCTCCCCTCGCACCGCCCCGGCGGTCTTCGAGGTGGGCAGCGAGGACACATCCCCGAGCGAAAAGACGTTCGGATAGCGGCGGTGCTGGGTGGTGAACTTGTCGACGTCGACCCAGCCACCGGGCCCCTCCACCGCCAGGGGGCTCGACGCCACCGCGGGGGGAGCCGACATCGGCGGTACGGCATGGAGCATCGCGAACGGAATCTCCTCGCTCGAGACGTTCCCCTCCGCATCGGTGACCGTGAACACCGCCACCTGCCGCTCCGGCTGCACCGCCGTGAGGGTGTGGCGCAGCCGCACCTCGATGCCCCGCTCGCGGATCACCCGTTCGAGCACCCGGGCATAGGCGGGCACGGCGAAGACGCCCGCGCCGGCCGTGCAGAACACCACCCGGGTGTTCACGCCCACGCCGCTGGCCGCCTTGAAGACGTCGTCGGCCATGTACATGATCTTCTGCGGCGCCCCGGCGCATTTGATCGGGGTGTCCGGGAAGGTGAAGATCGCCGTTCCTCCCTGGAAGCCGCGGATCGTCTCCCAGGTGTAGGGAACGTGCTCGCGGGAGTAGTTGCTGGTGATGCCGTGGCTGCCCAGGGCTTCGCTCAGGCCCTCGATCCGCTCCCAGCGCAGGGCGATGCCGGTGGCCACCACGAGCGAGCCATAGTCGATCGCTGTGCCGTCGGCCGTGATCACCCGGTTGGCCTCGGGCTCGAAGCGGGCCGCCGCCCCCCGGATCCAGGTGCAGCCGGCCGGGATCAGCCCGGCTTCGCTGCGCCGGGTTTCCGCCATCGGCATCACACCGCCGCCCACCAGGGTCCAGCCCGGTTGGTAGAAGTGCTGCTCGGAGGGCTCCAGGATCGCCACGTCGAGCCCGGGCTGTGCCAGGAGCAGCTGACTGGCCACCGTGATCCCGGCGGCCCCGCCGCCCACGATCAGGACATCATGCCGACAGGGGCCGGTGCGGGAGTCGCTCATGACGATCGGACGGACTTCGACTGTCTAGGTCGGCGCAGCGCCTTCGTCAGGTTCCGGCTTCCGAACAACCATCCGGGTCTGAGCAGCAGGATCCGGGCCAGCCCAACCTGACCGGTGGGTCTACCAAGGATGGGGAGATCGATGCAATGGCACACGCAGCGGCGCTGTCGGGCTCTGGAAGCAACGGTTACCATTTCGCCCCGTGGCTCGGTCGTCCTCCGGGTCTCTACGCCTGATGGATGCCTTCCGGCTGCTCGAACTCCTGATCCTGGTGGCGGTGCTGGTGGGGTTCGTCGGTCTGCTGCTGCGCCGCAACCTGTTCCTCAAGGTGCTGGCCATGGACGTGATGGGGTCCGCCGTGGTGGCCCTGTTCGTGCTCGTCGCCGCACGCTCCGGCCTGCAGAGCCCGATCCTGACGGCGCCCCTGGCCCGCGGGGCGGTCGCGGCCCCCGTGCCCATGGCCGACCCGATTCCCCAGGCCGTGATCCTCACGGCGATCGTCATCGGTCTCTCGATCCAGGCCCTGCTGCTGGTGGTGATCACCCGCCTGGCCCGCGTCGACCCCAGCCTGGATCTGGCCAGCTTCGACGCCGGTCGCCGCGACGGGGGAGGGCGGCGCTGATGGCGCCCCTCTCCGGCCAGACCCTCCTGATCGGCTGGCTGCTGCTGCCCTACACGGCGGCGTTTCTGGCCGCCCTGCTGCCCCCCCTCGCCCGCTGGCTGGCCCTGGTCTGCTGCCTGGCCACCGGCGCGGTGGCGGTCGCGATCCAGGCCGGTGCCCTGCCGGCGAGCCTCAGCCTGCTCGGCCCCTATGGCGTGGCGCTGCAGCCCGATGGCCTGGCGGTGCCGTTCCTGCTCCTCGATGCCCTGGTGTGCGGCGCGGTGGTGCTGGACGGCTGGCGCCGGACGCTGCCCGGTCCCTTCCTGCTGCTGCTGATGGTGCTGCACGGCGGTCTGGCCTCCGCCTTCGTGGCCGTGGATCTGGTCAGCCTCTACGTGACCCTCGAAGTGGTGGGAATCAGTGCCTTCCTGCTGATTCTGATCACGCGATCGGAACGATCCCTCTGGCTGGCGCTGCGTTACCTGCTGATCGGCAACACGGTGATGACCCTCTACCTGGTCGGTGCCGCCGTCGTCTATCTGACGCAGGGCAGTTTCCGGCTCGAGGCCGTCGCCGGAGCCGGTGCCGCCGCCCTGGCCCTGTTGCTGGTGGGTCTGCTCACCAAGGCCGGGCTGTTCCTCTCGGGTCTGTGGCTGCCCCGCACCCACGCCGAGGCGCCGGCGGAGGTCTCCGCCCTGCTCTCCGGCGTGGTGGTCGCCGCCGGGGTCGTTCCCCTGCTGCGGCTGAGCAGCGTCGTGCCCACCCTGGCGGCGGTGCTGCCCGTGATCGGCGTGGCCAGCGCCGCCCTGGGCCTGCTGTTCGCCCTGGTGGAGGCGGATGCCAAGCGGCTGCTGGCCTGGAGCACCCTGTCCCAGATGGGGCTGGTGGTGCTGGCACCCGCCGCCGGCGGGCTCTATGCCCTCGGCCACGGGCTGGCCAAAGCCGCCCTGTTCCTGGTGGCCCGCCGCTTCCCCGGCCGCGACCTGGCCGGCTGGGCCGGCCGGCCCCTGGCCGCCGGCGTGTGGGCCCCGCTGTGGATCGGCTCCCTCTCGATCGTGGGGATGCCGCCGCTGCTGGGCTTCTTCGCCAAATCTGGGCTTGATCGTTCCCTGCCGGGGTCCATGGGTCTGCTGCTCAGCCTGCTCACCGTGGGCACCGCGGCGGTCTATGCGCGTCTCTGGGGCGCCCCCCTGCAGGATGCATCCGCAGCGACCCCGCCGGAGCCGGCCTGGTCGCCGGGGGTGCTGCTGCTGCTGCTGGCGCTGGTGCTGCTCGGTGCTGCCGAGGCCACCCGCACCTGGAGTTCGGAGCTGGTGCCCGCGGTCGCCAAGGCGGCGCTGGTGCTGGCGGCCGGGGTGGGGCTGCACCGGCTGCTGCAGCCCCTGCGGCGCCTCCCCTGGTTCCGCCTGCCCGATCTGGAGGGCTTCCCCGATCTGGTGGGCGGCATGGCTGTGGTGGGGGCCGGCCTGCTGGTGTGGATCCGATGAGACGCCTGCTGCCCCTGCTGCTCACCACCGGCTTCCGACTGGCGGTGTGGTGCCTGCTGACCGCAGACCTGAGCCGCCTCAACCTGCTGATCGGCCTGGTGGTGGCCCTGTTGTTGCCCCGCGCCCACTCCAGGCCCCTGCCCCTGCGTGCCCTGCTGCGGGCCCTGGGCCGCAGCCTGCTGGCCGTGCCCCAGGCCTACCTGGAGGCCCTGCGGCTCATCGTCGGCCGCGAGCCGGTGGAGGAGGAGATCAGCGAGGCCACCACCGACAGCACCATCCCCCTGCTCGTGTTTCTGGACGTGTTCCGCATCACCCTCACCCCCTTCACGATCGTGCTGGGCCTGGAGGACGGTGGACGCCGCTACCGGATCCACGCCCTCACGTCCCGCCGTGCTCCGGCGGCCGGGCCCGAAGCCGGAGGGCCGACCCCATGACGGTGCTGCTCTGGGGGATGGTGCTGGCCCTGCTGATCCCGATCGCTGTGGCCTGCCGGCCCTCCGATGTCTGGCATCGCCTGGCGGCGTTCTCCAGCGTCGCCAGCAAGGTGGCCCTGATCATCCTGGTGGTGTCGGCGGTGCGGGGCGACCGGATGCTGGGCCTGGCCGGCGTGATCGTCCTGTGCGCCGGCAACGCCGGCCTGCTGCTGCTGGCCAACCTGCTGCGGGGGACGGAGCGATGACCCTCGCCGTTCTGGCCGATCACGCCAGCCTGCTGCTGCTCGGGGCCGGACTGGTGTTCTGGTTCTGGGGCACCTGGCCGCTGCTGGAGAGCCGCAGTTACCTCAGCAAGCTGCATGCCCTCTCGGTGGCCGACACCCTCGGCTCGGCGTTGATGCTTCTGGGCCTGCTGCTGCGCATCCCCGGCCAGTGGCCCCTGCTGGTGCTGGCCCTGGTGGCGCTGATCCTGTGGAACACGATCTTCGGCTACGTGCTGGCCAACTGCTCGCTGGCCTCCCGCCGGGAGCCGGAGCCATGAGCGGCACCGTGTCCCTGGTGGGGGAGCTGGATCTGCTCCTGCCGATCACCGCCCTGGTGCCGCTCACCGCCGTGCTCCTGGTGAGCCAGTCGAATCCCTATCAGACCCTGGTGCTGCGGGGGATCCTCGGGTCGGTCTCCACCTTGCTGTATGCCTTGCTGGGCGCCCCGGACGTGGCGATCACCGAAGCGCTGGTGGGCACCCTGCTGTCCACCACCCTCTATGCGGTGGCGCTGCGCTCCTCGATGACGCTGCGGCTCAGGTTCCCGGCCGGCGATCCCCCCAGCGAGGCCTGCCAGGCGCTGCTGCGCGACTGGCTGGAGCCGCTGTCGCTGCGGCTGCGGCTGATGCCCCCGGAGCCCCAGGAGGCCGGCGAGGTCGACGCGAGCCACGGCCAGCTCGGCCCGGGCCTGCGGCTGGAGCTGGCCAACCCCCGGCTGGCGGAGCGGCTGCAGACCCTGGAGGGCTTTCGCCGCTGGCAGAGGAGCGGCGGCGAACTGCTGCTGCGGGAGTGGCCATGACCTGGCTCTACCTGCTGGCTGCCACCGCCCTCTGTCTGGCTCCGTTGGCCGCGAGCCTGCCGGCACCACCGCCCATCGGGCCGATGATCGCCTCGCTGGCCGCGACGACCGACGTTCCCAATCTGGTGTCGGGGGTGATCCTCCACACCCGCCTGTACGACACCATCGCCGAGGTGGTGGTGTTCACCCTGGCCTCGATCGGGGTGCGGTTCCTGCTGGCCGGGGAGCCCGCCAAGACGAGCATCCGGGCCATCGAGGATGCCCCCTCGGTGGTGCTCTGCCAGCTGGGCGCCACCATGGCCGCCCTGATCGGGGTGGAGCTGGCCCTGCGCGGTCACCTCTCGCCCGGGGGCGGCTTCGCGGCCGGGGTGGCCGGCGGCACGGCCATCGGCCTGGCGCTGATCAGCGGCTCGGCCCGGCTGTCGGACCGTCTCTATCGCCGCTGGCGGGCCGACCTCTGGGAGAAGGCCGCCGTGATCGCCTTCGTGGTGCTCTCCGCCTTCGCACTCGGAGGGATCCCCCTGCCCGCCGGAACTTTCGGCACCCTGGCCTCGGGGGGCTGGATCCCCCTGCTCAACGTGCTGGTGGCCGTGAAGGTGACCCTTGGCTCCTGGGCGATGGTGCAGCTGTTCGTGCGCCATCGCGGCCTGCTCTAGGGCGCCAGCCGTTCGATGCACCAGCCCCCGCCCTCGGCGGGCCGGTAGCGGAAACGATCGTGCAGGCGGTTGGCGCGACCCTGCCAGAACTCGAACTCGAAGGGCACCACCCGCATCCCTCCCCAGGCCGGCGGCAGCGGCACCTGGCCATCGGCGAAGCGGCGCTTCATCGCCTCCCACTGCGCCTCCAGGATCGAGCGGGAGCCGATCACGGCGCTCTGCTGCGACACCCAGGCCCCCAGGCGGCTGCCGATCGGCCGTGAGAGGAAGTAGGCCAGCGACTCGGCGCTGCCGATCCGCTCGGCCCGGCCCAGGATCGCCACCTGGCGCTCCAGCCCATACCAGGGGAACAGCAGGCTCACCTCCGGATGGGCGGCGATCTCGGTGGCCTTGCGGCTCTCGTAGTGGGTGAAGAACACGAACCCCCGGGCGTCGAAGGCCTTGAGCAGCACGGTGCGGGCGCTGGGGCGGCGGCCATCGCTGGTGCCGAGCACCATGGCGTTGGGCTCGCTCAGTTCGGCGGCCACCGCCTGATCGAACCAGCGGCGGAACTGCGCCACTGGATCGGCCGCCAGGTCGGCTCGACGCAGGGCCGCCTGGCGGTAGTCGCGGCGCAGCTGGGCGGGATCGACCCTGTCCATCAGGAACCGGCCGGCAGCGCCAGCGGCTGAGGATCCCTCAGGATCCAGTAGAGCGAAGCCGAGAGCAGCGCGCTGAAGAAGCACCACACCGAGGTGAAGGCGTAGCCGTAGGCCAGGTGCGTGACCAGGAAGGCGGTCAGGATGCCCGCCCCGAACCAGCGCAGCCGCCCGGAGGAACTGAGCAGGAACGGTGCGGAGATGATCAGCATGTAGGCCGTGCTGCCGAGGCCCAGGTTGATCCAGCCATCCGCCAGCAACCTGATGTTGTAGTCGAGGGATCCGTTCACCACGGCGGGCTGGATCAGGGAACCATCCAGCAGCAGCGGCAGCCAGAGCCCGACACCGCCGAGCAGGCCCAGCACCAGCAGCCCCTGGAGGATCCGGCGACGCAGGGGCGGCGGGGCGTGGAGGTTCAGCCGGAGCGCGCACCAGGGCAGCCAGGCCAGCCAGAAGGCATAGGCGAAGAAGAGGTAACTCAGGGCGGCGGGGTGCACGAGCCAGTCGGACTCCCCCCGATCGAGGCCCAGCCATACCAGGCCCTCCAGGGCCTGCTGGATCGAGAAGAACAGCGGCGTGAGCGCCAGCGGGAGCAGATCGCCGCGCCGCTGATCCAGGCCGTAGCGGACGGCGTCCACGCCCAGGGGGAACAGCAGGGCGGCCACAACGAAACTGGCGCTGCTGGAGAAGCACATGGGCTGGGGCCGTCTCCGGCAGCAGGGTTGGACTCCAGCCTGGCGGGTCCCGAACAGCCGAGAGGAGCGCGCTGCCGATCCGCACCCCTGGCTGATTGGAGGAAGGCCAGATCTACGGTGCAAGAGCCGAGGAGTGACTCCAGGCAGTACGCCATGGCCCAGGGCAGCAGCAAGGCGGTGGGATGCGGCTGTGGAGCCGAGCAGGCGGCTGAGCTGCAGCGCCGCACTCTCTGGGTGGTGCTGGTGATCAACGCCGCCATGTTCGTGGTGGAACTCGTCTACGGGATGCGGGCGAGATCCACTGGCCTGATCGCCGATTCCCTCGACATGCTGGCCGACGCGGGCGTCTATGGCCTCAGCCTGGGAGCCGTGGGCCGCAGCATGACGCAGCAGCGGCGGGCCGCCGTGCTCAGCGGCCGGCTGCAGATCGCCCTGGCCGTCTGGGTGCTGCTGGATGTGCTGCGGCGCACGGTGCTGGGCAGTGAACCGATCAGCGCCCTGATGGTGGGCATCGGCGCCCTGGCCCTGCTCGCCAACCTGCTCTGTCTGGTGCTGGTGCGCCGGCACCGCAAGGGCGGCGTGCACATGCGGGCCTCGGTGATCTTCTCCACCAACGACACCCTGGCCAACCTGGGCGTGATCGTGGCCGGCCTGCTGGTGGCCTGGAGTGGCAGCCGCATCCCGGATCTGCTGATCGGCAGCGCCATCAGCCTGCTGGTGCTCAGTGGCAGCCGGCGGATCCTGCGGGAGGCTCAGGCCTCACGCGTCTGAGCCATCGGGCCCCTGAGTGGTCGGCAGGTGGCCGGTCTTGACCCAGATGGTGCAGCCCGCCTCACTCCAGGGCCGGTGCACGCTGCCGGGCGGATTGCGCAGCCAGCTGCCGGCCGGATAGCTGCCCTGCTCGTCCTGGAACACGCCAGCGAGCACCAGGATCTCCTCGCCGCCGGGGTGGCCATGGGGCTGAAACACCGTGCCAGGAGCCCAGCGCACCAGGGCTACGTGCTCTGACCCCCAGGCATGCAGCGGCAGCACCTCCAGTCCTGGCACCAGGCCCGGCACCCAGGTGGCGTTGGTGGTGTCGATCACCAGCCGCTGCTGATCGGCCGGGTGCATCTGCTGCAGCTTCACCAGGATCGTGCAGCCCTGTTCGCTGAATGGGGCATGGCTGGAGCCCACGGGATTGCGCAGGTAGGTGCCGGCGGTGTAATCGCCGTGCTCATCGGAAAAGGTGCCCTCCAGCACCAGGACTTCCTCGCCGCCGCCATGGACGTGGCGCTCGAAGCGGCTGCCCGGGGCATAGCGCACGATCGTGGTGGCCCTGGCCACCTCGCCGCCGCGGCGATCGAGCATCCGCCGTTCCACCCCCGCCATCGGGGACGCACTCCAGGCCAGGGCGGTGGTGTCCAGCACCGCGCGCTGGCTGAGGTCGGCATGCAGGTCCATCCTCCCGATTGTGCTCAACCGGCGTACCGGGCCGCTGGCCAAGCTGGAGGCATGAACTCCTCCGGGCAGCCCCCCGTCAACGTATCGAGCCGCTGGGACCAGCGCTACCAAGAGGGAACTGACGGCTGGGAGCTGGGCCGGCCCGCCCCACCGCTGGCCCGGTTCCTGCGCAGCCATCCGCTGGCGCCACGCCCACCGGGCAGGGTGCTGGTGCCGGGCTGCGGACGCGGCCATGAGGCCGCCCTGCTCGAAGACCTGGGGTTTGCCGTGATCGGCCTCGATTTCAGCGGCGAGGCCTTGCGCGAGGCCCGCAGGGTCCATGGCGAGGACAGGGCCACGCTGCGGTGGCTGCAGGCCGACCTGTTCGACCGGCAGGCTCTCGAGGCGTCGGGACTGACGCCCGGCAGTCTCAGCGGGATCGTGGAGCACACCTGCTTCTGCGCCATCGATCCCGCCCTGCGGGAGGCCTACATCGCCACGGCGTGCCGACTGCTGGCACCCGGCGGCTGGCTGCTGGGGCTGTTCTGGTGCCACCGCCAGCCCGGCGGCCCCCCCTGGGGCAGCGACCCGAATCGGGTGGAAGCCCAGCTGCGCCAGGCCGGCCTGGTGCCGGAGCTCTGGGAGGCGGCCACCGGCTCGGTGGAGAAGCGCCACGACGAGTGGCTGGGCCTGTGGCGCCAGCCAGACCCACCGCCTTCCTCGGAAGAGATTGAATCGTGCTGAACCCACGGAGCGAACGACTCTGGTGGCGCCCAAGCCGTGTGCACCCAGCCCGCCGTCTTCTCCCTGCACACGGCGCCACGATCCCCGTCATCCTCGAGGTCGAGCTGGCGATCACTGCCGGCCACCTGGGGTGCCTGCACGATCTGCGATCAGCCGGTGAACCTCCCTGCCTGTCGGCGATGGCGTCCGCATCGGCGAGGCTCCGCTCCTGCGTGCAGGCCGCACCATCCAGGCGGATGCGGAACTCACCCTCCTGGCGCGACGGTGGCGCTGGAGGGCCTTGTGACGTGGAACGGCGGGCGGGAGGTCGTGGCGTCGCCGGCCCTTCGAGTCGGAGGGCAGGACCGAGCCGATCAGCAGAGCCGAGAAACCCAGGGCCCGAGGCGAGCCGGCCTGTCGTCCGGTGCTGGAAGGTGAGGCCAGGGCACCGCCGCACCTCATCACCGCGGAATGCTGAGACGGCGGCCGATCTGGCCGGAGGCGAATTCCATCGGTTCGCGCAGAGCGATCAGGGTGAAGGTGCAAATGGGTGGGGTGAACAGGAGGCGGGTGAAGTCATGCGCCGACGGCACCGTCGAGCGGGTAACCCTCGGCAGCCCAGCGGCTCAGGCCTCCATGGAGGTTGGCCACGTGCTGGCGGCCGGCCTTCAGCAGGTGCAGGGTGGCCAGGGCCGAGCGGCGACCCGAATGACAGACCACCACCAGCGGGCGATCGACGGGGATCTCACTGGAGCGGCTCTTGAGCTCCCCCAAGGGGATCAGCAGACTGCCGGCCACCCGCCCGTCGGGCCCCTGGAATTCCTCGGCTGAGCGCACGTCGAGGATGGTGACATCGCTCTGGTGGGCGACCACCCAGGCCGGGGTGAGTTCCGGCAGTCCGCCATAGCTTCGGGCCAGGGGGGCCCAGGGGGGCGTGGCGGCCGCCTCGCGGGGTTGGCCGGAGCGCATGTTGCCGGGAAGGGCCTCGGCGATCTTGTGAGGATGGGGCAGCCTCAAGTTCACCATGTGGCCCACGAAGTCCTGTTCGGTGGCATGGCCACCGAGGCGGGCGTTGAAGGCCTTCTCTTCGGCCACGGACGTAACGGTGCGGCCGGTGTAGTCGTGACCGGGGTAGAGCAGGCAATGCCCTGGAAGAGAGAGGATCTGCTCGGTGATCGAGTTCCAGAGGGTGTGGGCATTGCCCTGCTGGAAATCGCAGCGGCCACAACCGCGAACGAGCAGGGCATCGCCGGTGAAGGCGATCGACTGGTCATCAAGCACGAAGGAAAGGCACCCCTCAGTGTGACCGGGTGTAGCGCGTACCTCGACGAAGCGGCCGCCGAAGCCGACCCGATCGCCATGGGCCAGGGGCAGGTTCACGTTCTCGGCCTGGGCGGCGGCGGCCAGGCCGATGACGCAACCGGTGGCCCGGTGCATCAGCCAGCTGCCCGTCACGTGGTCGGCGTGGGCGTGAGTGTCGATGGACGCCACCAGAAGGATGCCCAGTTCACGGATCAGGGAGAGATCACGCTCGTGCTGCTCGAAGACCGTGTCGATGATCATCCCCCTGCGGCTGGGCACGTCGGCCAGCAGGTAGGTGAAGGTGCCGGTGTCGCCGTCGAACAGCTGACGGAAGAGCAGGGTGCCACCACCGGCGGCGGCGGCGGCGAGGACGAGCTTGGGAGCCGCAGCGACGGCCATGGGTGATCGATCGCTAAACTAGTATGATTATACAAGCATCTAGGCAATCCACTGCTGATCGGGTTCCCCAGGGCCCCGGCTTGCGGTCCGTCGCGGTGCCACCGCGCTTTCGCCCCGCTGGCGGGGTCACGCTTCGATCCAGCGGCGCCTCTCCACCAGATCCGGGAATTCCAGGACCGTTCGTTCAAGCTGGAGCCCCCCTCGGCTCGACCAGAAGATCGCTCGTCGGCGCTCGAGGCCACCGGGTTCAGCCAGTCACGCGTCAGCCAGCAGCTGGTTGACGTTCAGCATGGAGTCTTGGCAAGGGATAGGGATCCAGGAGATGGAAATGGGCCCGGATCATTCCAGGCCCCAGGTTGTCTGCTCAGTCCGTTCAGCGAAGCTGGATCGAATCGGTGAGATTCAAAGTCTCACTAACCGATCGCCGGAGCGCTGAGAGCCACAGGGGTGGTCGACACAGCTGCCAGATCCAGCGGGAAGTTGTGCACGTTGCGCTCGTGCATGGCCTCGATGCCGAGCCCGCTGCGGTTGAGGATGTCGGCCCAGGTGTTCACCGCACGGCCCTGGTGGTCGAGAATCGACTGGTTGAAGTTCAGCCCGTTGAGGTTGAACGAAAAGCTCGCCACCGCCAGGGCCGCGAACCAGATCCCCACCACCGGCCAGGCGGCCAGGAAGAAGTGGAGGCTGCGGCTGTTGTTGAAGGAGGCGTACTGGAAGATCAACCGGCCGAAGTAGCCGTGGGCGGCCACGATGTTGTAGGTCTCCTCCTCCTGGCCGAACCTGTAGCCCCGGTTCTGGGATTCGGTCTCGGTGGTCTCCCGCACCAACGAGCTGGTGACGAGCGAACCGTGCATGGCCGAGAACAGGGCCCCGCCGAAGATGCCCGCCACACCGAGCATGTGGAAGGGGTGCATCAGCACGTTGTGCTCGGCCTGCAGCACCAGCATGAAGTTGAAGGTGCCGGAAATCCCCAAAGGCATGGCATCCGAGAAGGAGCCCTGGCCGATGGCATAGATGAGCAGCACGGCGGTGGCGGCCGCCACCGGGGCGGAATAGGCCACGGCGATCCAGGGGCGCATGCCCAGCCGGTAGCTCAGCTCCCACTCACGGCCCATCCAGCAGAAGATGCCGATGAGGAAGTGGAAGATGATCAGCTGGTAGGGGCCACCGTTGTAGAGCCATTCCTCGAGGCTGGAGGCGGCCCAGATCGGGTAGAAGTGCAGGCCGATGGCGTTGGAGCTGGGCACCACCGCGGCGGTGATGATGTTGTTGCCGTAGAGAAGGCCGCCGGAGACAGGTTCGCGGATGCCGTCGATGTCGACAGGCGGCGCGCCGATGAAGGCGATCACGAAGCAGCAGGTGGCCGCCAGCAGGGTGGGGATCATCAGCACGCCGAACCAGCCCACGTAGAGGCGGTTCTCGGTGCTGGTCACCCAGTCCTTGAAGGTGGTCCAGGGATGGCGCCGGCGTGGGCGCAGGGAGGTGCTGGCCATGGCATGGAAGGCAGGGATGGGGATCGGCCCGCATCGGGTGATCTTCCTAAAACGCTAGCGTTGTAGCGCTGTCGTGCGCATACAAGGCTATGAGTATCACTGCCCGTTCCTCTGGGCAGGGCCTTGCCTCCCTCCGGCGGCTGCGGAGGCTGGTGGGGGTCGTGGTGCTGCTGGCCACCCTGGCTCTGGCTGGTGCGCAACCGGCCTGGTCGGCCCCGCCGCCCTCCTGGTCGCTGAGCGATGGCTCCGGCCATCGCCTGGCGCTGACGCTGTTCGACCAGAGCGATCCGGCCTTTCCCCCGGGCTGGCGCCTGCGGCTCACCGCCCGCACCCCCGCCCTGGCGCTCGATCATGACCGCCCGGTGCGGATCGAGGACGGACTCGGGGGTGTCTGGACCCTGGCCAACACCAGCCTTGAACTGGTGCCCCTCGGCGCGACGCTCCTGCCGGCCGGTGCTGCTCAGTTCGACGCCACCGACCTCTGGCCCCGACCGAGCCCGGTGCTGCCCCTCAGGATTCAGGTGCCGTTGGAGGGCGGACACTCGACGCCCTTCACGCCCAGTGCCGATCTGGTGCGGGCTCTGCACGATCTGCCGAGGCGCTGAGCCGGATCACCTCCTGCAGCAGGGCCACCTCCCAGTGCCCGGGCCCCAGCCTGGTGGCGAGGGCCTCGGCGGCACCACGCAGCGCCTCGCGCTGACGGCTCAGCTCCTGCCGCTCGCGGTGCAGCCGTTCCAGCAGCGGCCGGTTGTGGCTCATGGCCATGGTCGAGTGGAGGCTGCGCGCGCGGATGCCCAGATACCAGGCCCGGTGGGTGAGGGCCACCGGGTCGTGCTCGGGGGCTGCAGCGAAGGCGGATCGGTGGGTCAACGGAAGCACCGTGGTGAAGGGCCTGGAGAGACGGCCGGGCCAGGCTGGGAGAACCCGGCGCTCCCGCTTGTTCCATCGGTCTCACCTTGGTGTCGCCGGTGTTACCGACCTGCTTACGAGCGGCTGGAGACCCTTCGTAAGGTGTTGGGTCGCTGGGCCCTGCCGATGCTGATCACCACTCCCGCCGCCAACGTGCTGGTGAACGACACCCCCCTGCCCTCACGGCGGCCCGTGGCCCAGGCCATGGAAGGGGAGGTGCTGGAGGGCCTGCTGCAGCATCTGCAGATGGAGCTGCAGGCCAGCTACACCTACTGGTCGCTGGCGATCTGGTTCTCCCAGCGGGATCTCAACGGTTTCGCGGCCTACGCCAAGGCTGAATCCGATGGCGAGCGCGCCCACGCCGCCCTCTTCGCCGACTATCTCGTGGGCCGGGGCCAGGCGATCCAGCTCATGCCGCTGGAGCAGCCGCGCCAGGAGTGGTTGAACGTCGAGGACGTGCTCGTGTCGGTGTTCGCGATGGAAGCCGAGGTGACCACCTCGCTGCAGCAGCTCTATGGCCTGGCCGAGCGCTGCGCCGATTTCCGCACCTCGGTGTTCCTGGATCCGCTGATCAAGGGTCAGGTGGATGCCGAGAACGAGGTGGGCAACCTGCTCGGCAAGGTGCGCCTCTGCGGCACCGACATGGCAGCCCTGCTCGGCGTGGATCAGGCCCTGCAGGCCGGAGCCCAGCCTCCCCAGCTGGCCTGATGCCGGTGGATGGGGGCGCGGGCTTCCCGCCCTCAGTCGCGGCCGCAGCGGCAGCGGCCACCCTTCCAGTTCGAGCACTTCTTCTGTTTGCAGCCTTTCTTCTTCTCCGTGGCGAGCAGGGTGCAGCTGCGACGCAGGAGGGGCTGTTCGGGGGTCTGAGCTGAGTCCACGCTGGACGGTGCCGTCAACGGCTTGCTGAACGCATCCAAGCGCCATCGGCGGTGGCCGCGGGTACAGGGATGACCGGCCAAGGTGCCTTTTGATACGTGATGGGGCGGCATCGTCGCCGCTCTGATCAGGCCGACTCCTGACGGCGAGGCTCTTCCAGTGCCGGCGCGGAGGTGGGGTTCACCACCTCCAGGGTCTGCAGGTGGGCCCGGCCACAGTCCTCCACGGGCAGGTCGAGGCAGTAGCCCATGCCGTAGATCGTCTTGAGGAAGCTGGGGCGATGCCGGTCGCGCTCGAGCTTTCCCCGCAGGTGGCGGATGTGGGTGCGGATGCACTCGATGTCCTCATCGGGGCCATAACCCCACACCTCCTTGAGGATCACGCCCCAGGGCACGGCCTGGCCATGGCGCTGCAGCAGGCAGTGCAGGAGTTCGAACTCGATGTGGGTCAGACGCACCGACGCGTCGAACCAGATGGCCTCATAACGTTCGGGTACCAGCGTGAGTGGCCCGTAGCTGAGCACTTCGGGCTGATTCACCGCCTGCGGGCCGCTGCCGCGGTGGCGAAGCAGGGCCCGCAGGCGCACCAACAGCTCCTCCCACACGTAGGGACGGGTGACGTAGTCGTCGGCGCCGGATTCAAAACCGCGCACCTTGTCGGCGGTGGTGTGGAGGGCTGTGAGGATCAGAATCGGGGTGCGGGCGGTGCGACTGTCACGCCGCAGTCGCTGGATCAGCGTCAGCCCATCGAGCCTGGGCAGCAGCAGTTCGGTGACGATCACGTGCGGCCCGGCCTGGAGGGCCAGGGCCTGTCCGCGGATGCCGTCAGAGGCCACCATCACCCTCCATCCACTCTCCTCGAGCTGTCCGGACAGCCGTTCACGGGTGTCGCCGTCCCGATCGATCAACAGCAGCAGTGGCTTCAATCAGGCTCGGGGCCGCATTCGCCAACCCGGTCTCAATCCGCACGCTAGTCAGATCCGCCCGAAACAGATGCGGAAGGCGGCATGCCTTGTGGAAACGCCGACCGTTCAGGTCGCCATCGTCACGAACTCCTCGGCCACGGTGGGATGGAGCGCCATGGTGCGGTCGAAGTCGGCCTTGGTGGCTCCCATGCCGAGGGCGATCGCCGCCATCTGGATGATCTCGGCGGCATGCTCTCCCACCATGTGGCAGCCGAGCACCCGATCGCTGCCGGCCTCCACCACCAGCTTGAGCAGAACCCGTGGGCCGCGCTGGGGTAACGCCTGGGCCATCGAGCGGAAGCGGGCCCGATGGATCCGGATCCCTTCGGCACCATGGCGTGCCACGGCGTCCTCTTCGCTCAGGCCCACCGTGGCGAGCTCGGGCTGGCTGAACACGGCACTGGCCACGAGGGCATGGTTCACCTGCCGGGGCCGGCCGCCGTACACGCTGTCGGCGAAGGCCCGGCCCTCGTCGATGGCGACCGGCGTGAGGTTGATCCGGTCGGTCACGTCGCCCACGGCATGGATGTGGGGCACGTTGGTGCGCTGCTGGCCATCCACCCGGAGGCGCCGGCCGTCCACGGCCACGCCCGCGGCCTCCAGGTTCAGGGGCTCCAGGAACGGCGCCCGTCCGGTGGCGAACAGCACACCGCCGCAGGTCAGACACTCCCCGTCCTGGGTGGTGAGCTGCAGTGCTCCAGCTGTGCCGCTGATGGTGGCGGGACTCCGGCTCAGGCGCAGGTCGATGCCATCGGCCTCCATGCCTTCGCGCACGACCTCGGAGCATTCACGGTCGAATCCCCGCAGCAGGTGATCGCCGCGCACGAGCTGAATCACCTGCACCCCGAGTCCGTTGAGAATGCCGGCGAACTCACAGGCGATGAAGCCCGCCCCCACGATCACCACCCGCTCGGGGAGACGCTCGAGCAGGAACAGATCGTCGCTCACCCAGCCCAGCTCGGCTCCCGGGATCGCCGGCCGTTGCGGCCGGCCACCCACGGCGACCAGGATCCGCTCGCCCCGCAGCAGGCGGCGGCTGCCGTCGGCGGCGCTCACCTCCACCCGGTGGGGGTCGAGGAAACGGCCCCAGCCGCGCACCAGTTCGACGCCGGCCCGCTCCAGAAAACCGGTGTGCAATCCGTCGAGGCGATCCACCTCCGCCCGCACCCGGGCGAACAGGTTGCCGGGGTCGCAGCGGGTCTCACCCAGGTGCCAGCCGTAGCTGGCGGCGTCGTGCAGCAGATGGCGGTAGGCGGAGCCGTAGACCAGCAGCTTCTTGGGCACACAACCGCGGATCACGCAGGTGCCTCCCACCCGGTCGCCCTCGATCACCGCCACGCGGGCGCCGTGGCTGGCGGCGCGCTTGGCGGCCGCCAGCCCGCCGGAGCCGGCGCCGATCACCACCAGATCGAAGCCGTCGGGGCCGGCGGAAGGGGCGCTGCTCATGGCGGAAGGCAGGGGAGCCTGGGGCTTCCGCCAGGATGACCGATCGCCCTAGCCCCGGGGCAGCAGGGCTCCCTCCAGCGAGGCTGCCGTGAGGTCGGCTCCGCCCAGCTGGCTGTTGCGCAGGTCGCAGCCCGCCAGGTTCGCTCCCTCAAGGTTGGCCTGGCGCAGGTCGGCGCCATAGAGGCAGGCACCCCGCAGGTCGGCGCTGTGCAGCCGCGCCCCGCCGAGCTGGGCGAAGCTGAGATCGGCGTCGCGGAAATCGGCCTCGCCCAGATCGGTGAGCTGATCGAGGCCGGAGCGGAAGTCGGCCTCGATCAGCCGTGCCTCGCGCCAGAGGCTGCCGGCGGCCACCACCCCGCGCAGGCAGCAGCGGTGCAGCAGCGCCCGGCTGAAGTCGGCCCCCTGCAGGCGCGAACCGGACAGGTCCGCCTCGTGCCAGGAGGAACCCCGGGCTTCCATCGCCGAGAGATCCGCGCCCCAGACCAGGGCCTGCTGGAAGCTGGCGCCGGTGGCGGTGGAGTTCCGCAGACGGGCATGGCCCAGCCGTGCCTCGCGGAAATCAGCTCCGCTGAGGTCGCAGCCGGAGAGGTCGATCTCGAGGGCGTCGGCATCGGCCAGCACCAGGCCGGGGAAGGTGAGCCGTCCCGCGGCCAGGGCGGCCCGCAGCTCCTCGATCGAGCCGGGCAGCGAGGAGTCCCCGGTTGGGGAGACGACAGGGGGAGGGGCCATCAGATGATCGCGGCCAGGGCATCCAGCTGCTGGCGCCGGGCCGCCATCAGCAGCTTCTCGGCCTGGGCCACAAGCCTGAACACCCCTTTGTCGATCACGTCGTAGAACACGAGGCTGCCCTCGGGCCGGCGGCGCACCACCCCGGCGATGGTGAGCAGCTTGAGGTGCTTGGAGACCAGGGCCTGGCTGAGGCCCGTCTTCTCGACCACCGCGGTGACGTTGAGAGGCCCGCCACGCAGGGCCTCGAGCACGGCGAGGCGGTTGGGTTCGGAGAAGACCTTGAAGTACTCGGCGAGGGCTTCCACGGCTGGGAACGGGGGCTGGAAGGGGGTGGGCGAGGGATCGCCGGAGCGCGGCATCAGCCTACCGGCTACGGCGGCAGTGAGGGATCGTGCTGCGCCGTCAACGCGAAGCCATTGCACGTCATGGTCGGCGCTCTGTAGTATCACGGTGTCGTGATGCCGTTGATCCGCAGGCCGATGACCGCCACGCTGACCCTGGCCCCGCCCCCACCTTCCGCTCAGCCCCCCCAGGCCCTCACGCGGCCAGAGCCTCCCGATCGCTGGCCCCGTCGCTGGAGCCAGCGGCGTGCGCTGCTGGAGCGCCAGCACGAACGCATCGAGGGACTTCTCGATCGGCTGATCCATCGCGATTCCCTCGCGGGGCCCCCCGACGCGCCCGACCCCCTCTCCGTGCGGCTGGTGCGCTGCCTGACGCTGCACCTCCGCCTGGAGGAGCGCTGGCTGCAGCAGGCGGGAGTCCTCTGTCCCGGCCACCGCGTCGCCCATGCCCAGGCGGCCGCCCTGGCGCGTCAGGGTCTGGAGCGCGCCATCACGCAGCCGAGCACCCGCCTCGCCTGGCTGATCGCGCTGCGGCGCTGGTTTGAGCAGCACCGCGACGGCCCCGATGCCATCGCCTACTCCCGCGCCCTGCAGCGCAACGGATCCTCCACCCTCGCCACCGCTCCACGATGACCGCCACCGCTCCTGCTGCCCCCCACCTGCGGGAAGACCTGCTGACGCCACGCTTCTACACCACCGAGATCGCCAAGGCGGCCCGCACCGACGTCGCGGCCCAGCGTGAGGCCTTCGAGGCGATGCTCGCCGAGATGGAGGCCGACTACAACCGCGATCACTTCGATCGCAAGGCGCCGCTCGATCGGCTCCGGGATCTGGATCCCGAGCAGAAGGCGGCCTACGAGAGCTACCTGGTGCGCTCCTGCGTGTCGGAGTTCTCCGGCTTCCTGCTGTTCAAGGAACTCTCGCGGCGGCTGTTCCAGGCGCAGCGGCCGGAGCTGGGGCGCCTGTTCCAGCTGATGGCGCGCGACGAGGCCCGCCACGCCGGCTTCCTCAACCGGGCCCTGGTGGCCGAGGGCATCGAGATCGATCTGCCGAAGCTGAGCAGCCGGCGGCCGATCACCTGGTTCCCGCTCAGCTGGGTGCTCTACAGCGTCTTCCTGTCGGAGAAGATCGGCTACTGGCGCTACATCCTGATCGATCGGCACCTCAAGGCCCATCCGGAGAACGCCTTCGCGCCGCTGTTCGATTTCTTCGAACCCTGGTGCCAGGACGAGAACCGCCACGGCGACATCTTCAACCTGCTGATCCGCTGCTGGCCAGGCCTGCGGGAGGGTCTGCGGGGCCGGATCCTCAGCCGTTTCTTCCTCTGGTCGGTGTTCCTCACCCACAGCCTCACGGTGTGTGAGCGGGGCGACTTCTACCGGTTGCTGGGGATGGACCCCCAGCTCTTCGACGCGGAAGTGATGCGCCAGACCAACCGCACGGCACGGCGGGTGTTTCCCTGGGTGTTCGACCTGGAGGGCAGCCACTACCTGGAGCTGCGCGATCGCCTGGTGGCCTGTTACCGGGAGCTGCAGGCCGGCAGGGCGGCGGGAGCAGGCCCGCTGCGCCAGCTGGGTCGGCGCCTTCGTTTCGGCCGGTTGCTGCTGGAGCAGTTCCTGCAGCCGATGCAGCCGGCGGGGGCAGGATGAGGCGGGCAGCAACGGTGGCGCGGATGACGGTGGATCCTTCCCCTGCGACCTCCTTCGATGGTTCCCCCCTGCGCCAGGGGATTCCGGTGGTGCCGGCCTCCCTGCGGCTGCAGTGGCCGATTGTGCTGTTCATGCTGGCGATCCACGCCCTGGCGCTGGTGGCGCTGCTGCCGCGCTTCTGGAGCCCCACCGCGGTGGCCACGCTGCTGCTCCTCTACTGGCTCACCGGTTGCGTGGGGGTGACCCTGGGCTATCACCGCCTGCTGAGCCACCGGGCCTTCCGGGTGCCGGGCTGGCTGGAGGGGGTGATCACCACCTGCGGTGCCCTCAGCTGCCAGCAGGGCCCGATCGACTGGGTGGGCCTGCACCGTCATCACCACCTTCACTCCGACGATCCGGCCGATCACCACAACAGCCATCTGGGCTTCTGGTGGAGCCATGCCGGCTGGATGCTGCGTGAGGTGCCCGCCGCCCGCAGCATTCCCCTTCTCACGCCCGACCTGCAGGGCAACGCCTACTACCAGTGGCTGAACCGCCGCTTCCTGCTGCTGCAGCTGCCGCTGGGCCTGCTGCTGTACGCCCTGGGCGCCTGGAGCGGGGCCGGCGGCTGGGCCCTGGTGCTCTGGGGCATCCCGCTGCGGCTGGTGATCGTTTATCACGCCACCTGGCTGGTGAACTCCGCCACCCATCGGTGGGGCTACCGGAGCTACCCGAGCCCCGACCGCTCCTGCAACACCTGGTGGGTGGCCCTGCTCACCTTCGGTGAGGGCTGGCACAACAACCACCACGCCTTTCCGAGCAGCGCCCGCATGGGCTGGCGCTGGTGGGAGATCGACGTCACCTGGTGGCATGTCCAGCTTCTCCGACGGCTCGGGCTGGCCGACCGGGTGCGGCTGGCGAGGTTCTGAGCGCGCGGACGCACCACTTTCCCGACAACCCATTCCCATCCCATGTCATCCGAACTCCACGGGGCCGAACCGGCCCGCGTGTTCATCGGCTACGACCCGCGCGAGGAGGTGGCCGTGAACGTGCTCACCGATTCCTTCCAGGCCCACGCCAGCATCCCGGTGCTGATCGGCCAGGTGCGTCTCGATCAGCTGAAGGGGATCTACACCCGCGAACGTGATCCGAAGCAGAGCACCGACTTCTCGTTCAGCCGCTTCCTGGTGCCCTGGCTGGCGGGATACCGGGGCTGGGCCCTGTTCATCGATGCCGACATGCTCTGCCTGGGCGACATCGCCGAACTCTGGGCCCTGCGCGACGAGCGCTGTGCGGTGCAGGTGGTGAAGCACCGGCACGAATGTGAGCCGGGGCTGAAGTTCCAGGGCATGCCCCAGACGCCCTACGGCCGCAAGAACTGGTCGTCGGTGATGCTGTTCAACTGCGCCCGCTGCACGGCGCTCACGCCGGATTTCGTGAACAGCGCCAGCGGTCTGGAGCTGCACCAGTTCCGCTGGCTGGCCGACGGCGCGATCGGCGAGCTTCCGCCGGAATGGAATGTGCTGGTGGGGGTGCAGCCGGTGCCGGCCGAGCCGAAGGTGCTCCACTACACCCTGGGTGGCCCCTGGTTCGACGACTGCCTCGACATGCCGGAGGCGGAACGCTGGCTGCAGGCACGGGCGGCGATGAACCGGCCGCTGGTGCCTCCGGCCATGGCCGTTCCTGAACCGACGCCCGCCTAGCGGTGCTGGCCTGGATTGAGGCTCCCGTGGCGCTGGTGGGGCGGTGGCAGGCATGGCAGGCAGGACTGGTGTGCCGTTCGTGACCATGTCAATGGACTAGCGAATAAGCGGGAGATCCCTGGGATGGGGTTTAACTGCATCCAGTTGTTGAGGATGGCTGGACGGACACAGTGCTGTGCACGCCTGAGCAATCCCTGACTGGAGAATGATCCATGATTCTAAGTGGGAGAAGACAACGCGTTTCATTGCATGACTTCACGTCGCCGTAGTCCTGTGTTGCCATACTTGAAGCAGAGCCTTGGTCGGATCTGGCCACACTAAGCTCAGGTCGATTCCGGTAATTCGTCCATGGCCTTGTCTAAGGATCTTGCCGTCAAGGCGCTCAACCACTTTCTTTCCGAGTGGATGGACCCAGCTCCTGCAGTGCGGTTTGCTCGCCTGGACGAGACCCAGGCGCTGAAGTGGCTGAAGAACAGTCGTATGCCTTCGGAGATGCGTGCGGCTGCCACCGAGTTGCTCCGTCCTGTGGCCGGCAAGCCGGGCGTTCGGTTCATCCGAGTGGAGCAGGGATCTCTTCGACACCCGAAGAGAATGGGTGATGTGATGGTGGTGGCTATCTCGGATGCTCTGAGAGCTGCCGTCCAGGGGATGGCTGTCTTGGTGCTCACCGAGCAGCCATCGGCGGCCCAGGATCCTGGTCAGCCCCAGGCCCCCGTGATCGAAACGTGTCGCCGCATGAAGTGTATCGTGGCCAGCCCGACTAATTGTTCCTGCCTCTCGGCCTTGAGCTTCAAGGATGGAAAGCAACCCTGTCCAGCGGACGAATGCAAGACCTCACTGGATTGCTGTGGGGGCTCCAGTGATGCCGGCGGTGGTGAATCCGGAGGCGGTGCGCTTGAGGATGTGATGGGAGCCTTCTGACTCTCGAGGACTGGCCCCTGGGAACGCCACCGCTAGCAGCTGTTGCCGAGAGTCCCCACTCCAACGGCTTGAAGCTCACGCTCCCCACTGGCGCAGCAGGTTGCTGTAGCAGCGGCAGAGCAGGTCGAACCGCTCTCCCTTCCCCTCGCTCTGGAAGAGGCTGCGGCGCACCGTGTCGAGTTCGAACAGCAGCTCCCGCCGCTCGGCCGAGCGGATCCGGCTCTGCACCCAGCCCACGGCCACCAGCCGCTCGCCCCGGCTCACCGGTTCCACCCGATGCAGCAGGGTGCTGGGGTAGACGATGGCGTGGCCGGCCGGCAGCCGGAGCGCGTCCTCACCCGCGGGGTGCTCCAGCACCAGCTCCCCGCCGTCGTAGGCGGCAGGCTCGCTCAGGAACAGCGTGAACGACAGATCCGAGCGGCCACCGGCCATGTAGGCGTTGTCGACATGGCGGCCATAGCCCTGGCCGGTGCGGCTGCGGCTGAACAGCAGGCCGTGGAGCCGCTCGGGGAGGGCCGCCGCCTGAAACAGGGCGTTGCCGAGCAGCGCCTGGCTCACCACGGAGCTCAGCCGCCCTTGCAGGGCGCCGGAGGGATCCAGCTGCTGATTGGTCTTCACTCCACGGGCATGCCAGCCGGCGGTCTCCTCGCCGGATCTCCAGGCTGCACTCCGATCCCGCAGCGCCAGCTGCAGCTCCTGCAGCTGCGTCGGGTTCAGCAGCGGCTCCAGGCGGAACGGCATGGGGGTGCGGTCGCTAGATCTCTCCCACCCTGGCGTTCATCTGCTCCGGAGTGAGCACCGCCCGCTCCGGTGGCGTGACGGCGGGCCAGGCCGCTTTCAGCAGGCTGAGGCGCTGCTGCATCGGCTCCAGCAGCTGCCGGGCCCGGGGCGTGGCGCCAGCCAGGGCCTGATCCAGCCGTTGAGCGGCGACCAGGGCAAAGCCCCGGGAATCCTGGTATTCGACCGTTTCCACCACCGCCCCCTCGGCGATCGCCCCGGCGTACTCGCTGGCGGCCACCTTCAGCAGTCCACGCACCACGGCGGCGGTGGTGTCGGGCTCGCGTCGCACGCTCTCCGGCACGGTGGCAGCGGCGTCCTCGATGGCCTGCAGTGCGTCGGCCTGGGCCGCCGGGATCCGGCTGGAGTTTGGATCGGTGCGGATCAGCTCCAGCAGGGCCTGCAGCCGGGGCTTGAACGGTGTCAGGCGGCGGCGCTCCAGGGCCGGCTCGATGGCCCCGTAGAGCTCGTCGATCGGGTGGGCCACGTGGGGTTCGGCCTGTCGCACGTTCCCCAGCGCCAGCAGTTCGCCGGCCACCAGCAGGTGGCCGCGCATCTGGCCCAGCACCACCAGCAGATCCACATCGGTGTCGGCACTCGGGGCCGATCCCCCCTCGCCGCCTTCACCCCCCTCGCCCCCCTCGGCTGCCACGACGGGCTCCTGGTGATGGCCGGCGTGGCCGCTCTGGGCCTGGAGAGGGGTCAGGGGCGTGGCCGCCAGGCCCAGGGCCAGGAACAGTTCGACGGCATGGCGCGCGTGGCTCATCGCGGCTGGAGTCGCGGCAGGTCCGATCCTCCCCGTCGGCGCCGCCCTCCCCAGGGCCGATGTGACCGGACCCTGTGTCCAATGGCACGGACCCCGGGATCAGGCGCTGGTGGCCGGCAGCACCTCGAACAGCCCCATGCAACCTCTCTCGGCGATCTGGTCCTGGTGGGGGTGGAACATGAATCGTCCGGGAAACGGGTAACGGAACTCCAGAATCTGCCGTTCCGCCATGCCCAGCGTCACCACGTCCGTGGTCTCCGAAAACTCCGGACGCACCACCTGGAAGCTGTTGGCATGGATGTGGAAGGTGAGCGGCCCCTCCAGCTCCACCATGTTCAGCAGATGGAGCCGCACCAGCTGGTGCTGGCGGATCCGGATCGGGTGCTTCATGTAGTGGTCCGGAATGCCGTTGAAGGCATACAGGTCGTTGCGGCCGCTGTTGTGCAGGTCGTAGCCACCCATCACCAGCACCAGCTCATCGGCCGGCGGGCGGGGCTGGGGCGGATCCACGATCAGCAGCCCGTACATCCCCTTGCCCACATGGCGGGTCACCGGGGAGACATGGCAGTGATACGGGTAGAGCCCGGCTGCCCCCACATCGAACTCGTAGACGGCACTGCGGCCGAACAGCACCGGCTCCACCCCATCCATGGCGGCCGGATGCACGCCATGGAAGTGCAGGCTGTGGGAGGTGCTGTCCTGGTTGCGGAAGATCACCCGGATCCGCTCCCCCTGCCGCGCCCGCAGGGTGGGCGCAGGGATGGCGCCGTCGATCGTCCAGGCCTTGAACAGGATCGTCTCTCCCAGCGGCACGGTGGTGCTGCGGGCCTCCAGGCTGAATTCGCGGATGCGGCGGCCGTTCTCCTGCTTCACCTGGCCGCGCTCGAATCGGCGGAGGTTCGTGCTCGGATCGAAGGGCAGGGCCCTGGGGCCGTTGTCGGCATCGTGTCGGTGCTGGGCCCGGGCTCCGGGCAGCGGCAGGGCCAGGGCCGCCAACCCCAGGCCCATGCCGCCGGCTGTCAGCTGGAGCCAGCGCCGTCGGCTGCAGGAATCGTCGCGCTCGGGCCTGCCCATCAACGAACCCTACGGAGCGAAGGGCAGCGAGGAACCTCGCCCACGAGGCAGGTTGTGCTGCCCGGCAGCTGCCCTCGCCGTCCAGCATTGCGTGAACGCATCCGGGTGGAGTCGATCCACTCTCCAGCCGTCAGAGTTCCTGCAGGTGCCTGTGGCCTCACGGGGTCCAGGTCGGTTGTCAGGTTGGAGGACGGAACATGCAGGAGATGGTGTTGCGATTGACGCTGAGGCCTGGAACGGCCGAAGTGGTTGAACGCGTTGCCGAAGCGCTGGGGACGAACGTGGAGGCGATCGTGGCCAAGCACCTGGAAACCATCAGGGATGCCGTTCGTTACTCGGCCGCGGAAGCCCCACCGGAGCCGGATCTGCTGATGGTGCCGCTGAAGGTGGTGATCTCCGAGGGCCTGGCCCCGCACCCCATGCCCAGCCGCCTGCGCTGACAGCGCCGATCCACACCCCTAGCTTTCGGGAAGTCCCAGCCTCCGCGGCCCTGGCGATGCGCACCGCACTGTTCCTGCTCACCAACCTGGCGGTGGTGGCCACCATCGCCGTACTGCTGAGCCTGGGGGTGGCCGCCGGATGGCTGCCCCCGGATCTGCCGCTCGGCCCGCTGCTGCTCGGCAGCTTCGGCTGGGGCGCCATCGGCTCCTGGCTGTCGCTGCAGGGATCGCGCCAGTCGGCGATCCAGGCGATGGGGGTGCAGATCGTGGATGGCCGCGAGGGGGGCGGCGCCACCTGGCTGGTGGGCACCGTGGCCTCCCTGGCCGAGCGGGCAGGGCTCCCCATGCCGGAGGTGGGGGTGTACGGCTCGCCGGAATGGAATGCCTTCGCCACCGGCCCTTCGCCCGATCGCGCCCTGGTGGCGGTGTCGAGCGGGATTCTCGAGGGGATGCCGCCGGCGCAGCTGGAGGCGGTGCTGGCCCATGAGATGAGCCACGTCGGCAACGGCGACATGGTGACGATGGCCCTGCTGCAGGGGGTGGTGAGCGCCTTCGTGATGTTCCTGGCCCGCGCCCTCGCCCTGCTTCTGCCTCGCCGCAGCGACGCGGAGGGCCGCCAGCCGCCACCCTTCACCGCTCTGGTGTGGCCGCTGGAGATCCTGCTGGGTCTGGCCGGCTCGCTGATCACAGCCTGGTTCTCGCGCCACCGGGAATTCCGCGCCGATGCCGGCGCCGCCCGCCTCACCGAGCCTGCGGCCATGGTGGGAGCTCTTGAGCTGCTCGGCCGCACCCAGGACCTTCGCGATCCCCGCGACGGCGGGACCCTGGCCAGCTTCAAGATCTCCTCTCCCCCCAGCCTGCTCACCCTGTTCGCCACCCATCCGCCCCTGGAGCGGCGGATCGCGGCCCTTCAGGCTCTGCAGCTGGAGGCCGGCGATGCCGGGGCCAGATTCCAATCCGTGTCGGCCGGTTGATCGCAGGCCCTGTGTCGCCGCCTCTCGACCGGGTGCTCAGCCCGGTGATTCCCGAGCTGGCCGCACTGGTGCGCCGCACCCCGGGCACCCTCTCCCTGGCCCAGGGGATGGTGGCCTGGCCCCCGCCGCAGGGGGTGGCGGAGGCGGTGCGCCGCTCGCTGGATCAGGACGGATCCGCCCTCGATCGCTACGGGGCTGTGGAGGGTGAACCTGAGCTGCTGGAGACCATCGCCGGCAAGCTGCGGCACTGCAACGGCCTCGATCTCGACGGTGCCGCGCTGATGGTGACGGCCGGCAGCAACATGGCCTTCAGCGCCGTGGCGCAGGTGATCGCCGAACCGGGCCCGGCCGGGCCGGCGGAGGTGGTCCTGCCCCTCCCCTACTACTTCAACCACGTGATGGCCATCCAGCTGGCGGGTGGCGTGCCCGTGCCGGTGGACGCCGGCCTGATCCCTGATCCCGAACGCCTGGCGGCGGCGATCACGCCCCGTACCCGCGCCATGGTCACCGTCTCGCCGAACAATCCCAGCGGCGTGGTGATCCCGGCGGCCGTCCTGGCGGCAATCAACCGGCTTTGCCGGGAGAGGGGCCTGTTCCACATCTCCGATGAGGCCTACGAGCACTTCGTCCACGGCGCGGAACCCCACTGGAGCCCCGGCTCCCTGAGAGGCAGCGGTGCCCACACGGTGTCGCTCCATTCCCTGTCCAAGGCCTATGGCATGGCCGGTTGGCGCCTGGGCTACATGGCCGTGCCCCGGCCGCTGATGCCCGCCCTGGCCAAGGTGCAGGACACGGTGCTGATCTGTCCGCCGCTGCTCAACCAGCGGGCGGCGGCAGCGGCGCTGGCGGCAGGAACGGCATGGCTGGCACCCCGCCTCGCCGAGCTGGCCGGGCGCCGCCACCAGCTGCTGGCGGCGATCGCCGACCAGCGGCAGGCGGGCTTGCCGGTGCGTCTTCTGGTGGAGCCGGACGGGGCCTTCTACGCCCTGCTGCAGGTGGAGGTTGGCGGGCTCGATCCCGACACCCTGATGCGGCGGCTGGTGCTGCAGCACCGCGTGGCCGCCGTGAGCGGGGCGAGCTTTGGCCTGGATCCCGCCACCCATGGCTGCGTGCTGCGGCTCAGTTACGGGATGCTCGGGGCGGAGGATCTCGGGGAAGCCCTGGATCGCCTGTTCGGCGGCATCAGGGCGATCGCCGCCGAAGCCTGCCCGGCCTGAATCCGGGGCGGTTCACGAGAACCCCCCCGGCCTGGGGCGGCTGATCGACAGGGAGATGTTCCGCGCCGGTGAGGCCACAGCCTGCTGCGGTGCGGGGGCCTGTGGAACGGGTGGCCCAGGCACCGCCACCACGTTGAACGCCAGCGACCAGCGCTGGCCCTCGCCCCGGAACGGTGCCACCGAATGGGGCTGCCAGGCCGGGAACACGTAGAAATCCCCCGGCACCGGATGCACGTAGTGCACCATCCCGGTGCGGAAGCTCTGGATGTGCCACTCCTCGGGGCCGTGGAAGCAGAGCTGGCCATCGAAGCTGTCGGGGCGGATCTGGGGTGGCACCTCCAGGAACACCACCCCCGAGAAACTGCCGCCGTGGGTATGCACGGGGTTGTAGTCACCGGCCTGCTGGGCGTTGAGCCACACGTCCACCAGCTGCAGGCCGTAGCGGCCCGGTGTCCACGGCCCACGGCCCTGGGGAGGCTGGGCATCGATCACGGCCCGGATCCAGCGTTCGCAGCCCGGCAGGATCACGGTCCGGGCCAGGGATTCCACCGCCGGCTGATGCGGCCCCAGCTCCCGCTGCTCGCTCAGCTGGCCCGCCAGCTTCACCGAGGCGTCCGGCGAGGAGGCGGGGTCGGCGAGTACCGCGGCGGCGAGCTGCCGCAGATCGCGGAGCAGCTCCTCCGGCAGTCGGCCCTTGAGCACATGGCGCGGGAACAGGCTCAGCATCTCCATCGAGGCGGCGTCCTGCAAACCCGTTGCGGCAACTGCGCTTCACGCTACCGCCGTTCGCCACCCTCCCCTTGCGGCCCGCTGTCCTCGGTGAGTTGGCCGTCCTGAATCCGCACGATCCGCCCGCAGCCCCGGGCCACCACCGGATCGTGGGTCACCAGCACGATCGTGAGTCCACGGGCCTGCAGCGCCCCGAGCAGCTCGATCACGTCCTCGCCGGTGCGGGAATCGAGGGCGCCGGTCGGTTCGTCGGCCAGCAGCACGTCGGGCTGGTTCACCAGGGCACGGGCGATCGCCACCCGCTGTTGCTGCCCGCCCGAGAGCTGGCTGGGGCGATTGCCCATCCGGTCGGCCAGGCCCATCTGATCCAGCATCGCCGCGGCCCGCTCGCGTCGCTCGGCTGGGGCGTAGCCCGCATAGACCATCGGCAGCATCACGTTCTGCAGGGCCGTGAGCCGCGGCAGCAGGTTGAACTGCTGGAAGACGAAACCGATCCGGAAGTTGCGTAGATCGGTGCGCTCGTCGTCGCTCAGGCTGGTGATCTCGCGGGCGTCGAAATAGTAGTGGCCGCTGCTCGGTTGCTCGAGACAGCCCAGGATGTTCATCAGGGTGGATTTCCCCGATCCGGAACTGCCCACGATCGCCGTGTACTCCCCCCGCAGGATGGTGAGATCGATGCCGCGGAGGATCGGCACCGACACCTCGCCCAGCGGATAGCTCTTCTCGATACGGCGCAATTGCAGCATGGTTCAGTCGCTGCGCAGGGCTGTCATCGGATCGAGATGGGCCGCCTTGCTGGCGGGGTAGGCCCCGAAGAACACCCCGATCACCACGCAGAAGGCCAGCGACCAGCCCATGGCATCGAGGGCCACGCCGGCTCTCCAGCCGAAGCTGGCATTGATCGCCAGCGACGCCACCACGCCGAGCAGCACGCCCAGCAGTCCTCCGATCAGCGAGAGCACCGTCGATTCGATCAGGAACTGGCGCTGGATGTCGCTGCAGCGGGCCCCGATGGCGCGCCGGATGCCGATCTCGCGCGTACGCTCGCTCACCGACACCAGCATGATGTTCATGATGCCGATGCCTCCCACCAGCAGCGAGATCGCCGCCGATCCCCCCAGCAGGGCCGTGAAGATGGTGGCCACGGCGTTCGAGGCGGTGAGCAGATCCGCCTGATTGCGCAGCAGGAAATCATCCTCCCGTGGTGGCACGATCCTGTGGCGCAGGCGCAACAGATTGGTGATCTGAAACTCGGCTGCTTCCATGGCCTCGGCCGAGCGTGCCGACACCGCGATGCTCTCCACCGCGATCCCTGCCGTGGAGTTCACCCCCACGATCCGCGAGGCCATCGTCGTCAGCGGGATCAGCACCTGATCGTCCTGGTCGCGGAAGCCAGTGGAGCCCTTGAACTCCAGGGTGCCGATCACCGTGAAGGCCTCGCCGCGGATGCGCACGGTGCGCCCCGGCGCTCCCTGCGCGGTGAGCCCCAGGGTGTCCACCACGGTCTGCCCCAGCACCGCCACCCGGGCGGCCTGGTTGAGTTCGGTCTCGTTGAAGAGTCGGCCGCTGAGCGGCAGGAAATCCCGCACCTGTTCGTAGGCGGGCGTGGTGCCCAGGATCGTGGTGTTGGTGTTGCGATCCCCCAGCACCACCTGATGGCGCTGGCTGAGGCTGGGTGCCACATCCGCCACCGCCGGGCAGGAGGCGGCGATCGCCCGGGCGTCGTCCCACACCAGGGTGGTGGCGGAGCCCGCGCCGCGGGATGCCGGCCCGCCGCCCGCCGCCACCCCGCTCTGCACGAAGATCAGGTTCGAGCCCAGCGCCTTGAGCTGGTTCTGGGTCTGGAGCTGGGCGCCGCGTCCGATCGTCACCATGCTGATCACGGCGCCGATGCCGATGATCACGCCGAGCATGGTCAGGGCCGAGCGCAGCCGGTTCGCCAGCAGCGACGACCAGGCCAGAGCCACCGTTTCCGCCAGATCTCCCCCGCCGCGTTCGCGTCGGCGGCGCGGGGGCGGCGGTGGGGGGGTGGCGGCCATCAGCGGGGCAACCGGCCCTGACCCCGTGGCTGCTGGAAGGGGGAGGCGGCGTTCACGGGTCGTGGGTTGGGCTGCCGCCGGCCCGGCAGGCTCAGGAACACCCGCTCGCCCTCACGCAGCCCGCCCAGCACTTCCGTCTCAGTGCCCACCGTGGCACCCACCTGCAGCGGCCGGAAGCGGGGACCCTCCCCATCGCCTCCGGACACATAGACACCCGTTCCGCCTCGCTCGCTGACGATCGCCGCGGTGGGCACCAGCAGGGCACCGGGCCTGCGACCCAGCACCACGCTGGCCGTGAGGTTCATGCCGGAACGGAGCTGGGCCCTGGCCTCCGGTGCCAGGGCGATCCGCACCTGGAAGCTGGTGACGTTCTGCTCGATCACCGCCTCGGGGGCCACCAGGCGCACCGTTCCGCGGAACGGACGTCGCGGGTAGGCGTCCACCTGCAACTCCACCGGCTGGCCAGGGCGGATCCTCCCCACATCCAGTTCCGCCACGTTCGCCACCGCCTCGAGCGTGCCGGCGAGGGCCAGGATCGACGACGAGGTGGCTGAACTGGTGGCGCTGGCGGAGGTGGTCGGGGTCACGAACGCTCCCGCATCGGCGTACTTCTGGGTGATCACCCCGGCGAACGGGGCCCGGATCACCGTGTCGTTGAGCTGGGCCGCGATGCTCTGCAGTGCCCCCTGCGCCTGCTGCACCTGGGCGCGGGCGGCGGCCACGTCCTCCGGACGGCTGCCGGAGCGCACCAGATCGAGTCGGGACCGCAGGGCGTTCACCCGTGCCTGGCCGGCAAGGAATTGCGAGCGGCTGGCATCGAAGGCCACGCGGGCGATCGCGCCGGAGCCGTAGAGGCTGCGGTTGCTCTCATAGGCGGAGCGCACAGCGAGCAGATCGGCCTGGGCCGCCTCCAGATTGCGCTGGGCTTCCTCGATCTCCTGGCGGCGGTTGCCCTCCAGAACCCTCGCCAGGTTGGCCTGGGCCGCCAGGAGGGTTCCCTGGGCCGCCAGCAGGCTGCCCCGCAGGTTGCTGTCATCCATCCGGGCCAGCACCTGCCCGGCCTGTACCCGATCGCCCTGCTCCACCACCAGCTGGGCCACCCGACCTGGCTCCTTGGGGCTGATGTTCACCGGCGTGGTGGGGCGGATGGTGCCGGCGGCCGTCACCCGCAGGGTCACATCGCGCCGCACCACGGCGACGGTGCGCGCAACCAGCGTCGCCTCCCGTTCGCGGCGGCCGTTCTGCGACCAGGCGAGCCAGCCGAAGGCCCCCAGGGCCACCACCGCCACCCCGGCGGCGACCCGCCAGCGGGGCGTGGGGTGGCGGTGGGCCTTGGGCAGGAGCATCGAGGGGTCGGTGTGGAGGAGCTTGAAGCCCTCTCTCACCCTGACGCCATCCCGTGGCTGCACCATGCATCGGCACCGCCTCAGCTGTGAGCGGCTGTGACCGACCCCTTCCGCTGCTCAGAGCCGCACCAGCGCGGACGGTCCGCTGCGCGCCTCCGGCTGCGGCGAGCGGCAACTCAGCCAGCCGGCGCCGGCCAGGAACAGCGTCAGCGCCGTGCCGGCGATCAGCCACCAGGGGGGGCCGCCGCGCCGCTGCGCGTCCGGAGGTCCGAAGGGAGGAAGGCTGGACATCCGTTTCCGGCCCTTGGCCCGAGGAGCATCCGAGCCTGCCGGAGGTCTGTGCTTTGTCCATGACCCACGGGCATCGGTGCGTGAGCGGATGTGACCGGCTGGCGGAGGGTGGCCGCGGCTGACGGATCCGCTCAGCGATCCAGTGGCACGGCAGGCGCCACGGGCGGCAGCGCGCCGGCCCGCTCCTGCAGCAGGGTGGGCGAGAGCTCGGCCAGGGCGCTGCGACCGCCGAAGCGGAGCTGCAGCCAGGTGATCACGCCCGGATCCGTCGCCACCACCGCCTCCTGGCCGGCTGCGGCCAGATCGAGTTCTTCCAGCAGCGTCGACGGCACGTACCACAGCTCGGCATCGTCCCCCCGCCGGTCACGGCGCTCGGCGATCAGCTCGCGCAGCTGGCCATCGCCGCTGAGCTGATCGCGCGGTGCCAGCAGCAGTGGCAGGGGACGGACGGCCGCAGGGGCGGCGGCTCGGAAGGGGGCGGCGGTCATGGGAGAGGGCTGTTGCTACGAATCAGCAACGATGGAACTGCATAACAACAGTAGCGGCATATCGTTGGCGCAGCCGGATCGCCGCTGTCCCCTGCGCCGTCTCCCGATCCGCTCCATTGCACGGTCCGCTCCCTCTCCCACCCTGTCCCGCCAGGCCATGACCCGCACCGTTCCCTCCCCCATCTCGGATCACGCCCAGCCGACCGATGCCGCCGCCCGGAAGGCCTTCGGCCCCCGGGTGCGCAAGCTCCATGGCCGCATCGGTGCCGCCCATCACCGGGCCGAGGGCATGGCCTTCTCCCGTGCTCTGCTCGAAGGTGAAGCCTCCCCCCTGCAGCTGGCCGCCCTCATCCGCGCCCTCGCTCCCGCCTACGAGCTGATCGAGGAGCGCGGCCCGGCGCTGGCCCGCAGCCTCGGTGCCGCGGTCCTGCCCTGGGGCGACCTCGCCCGCAGTGTCGCCCTGCGCCACGACGTGGCCAAACTCAATGCCATCCAGCCCACTCCCGACTCGCTCGCGGCCCGCGCCTGGCTGGAGCAGCTGCGCCGGCTGGCCGACACCGCACCCCACCGCTTCCTGGCCCACGTCTACGTGCGCTACGGGGGCGATCTCTCCGGCGGCCAGCAGCTGGCCACCCAGGCCAACGCCATCCTGGCGGCCCATGGCCTGCCGGCGCTCGAGTTCTGGCAGTTCGATCGCCCCATCCCCGAGCTCAAGCAGGCCCTGCACGAAGCCTTCGAGCAGCTGCAGCTGAGCGCGGAGCAGGAGGAGGAGCTGCTGCAGGAGGCCGTGGATGCCTTCCTCGCCACCCAGCGGCTGCTGGCGGAACTGGGTGAACTGGCCGCACCGAGCCCCACGGCGGCCTGAACCTCCCCCTCCCGTCGACCCTTCCGTCCCTCGCCCCCAATGACCCTCGCCCCCGTCCGGCCCGATCCCCTGGCCCTGCTGCTCAAGTACGACCGGCCCGTGCCCCGCTACACCAGCTATCCCACCGCCGCCGCCTTCCACGCCGGCGTGGGGGGCGACGAGCTGACGGCCGAGCTGGCCCGCCCCGGCGATGGCGATCTCTCGCTCTACGTGCATGTGCCGTTCTGCCGGCATGCCTGCTGGTACTGCGGCTGCAACCGCATCACCACCCAGGCCGGCTCGGTGGTGGTGGGTCCCTACCTGCAGGCCCTGGCCCGGGAGCTGGAGCTGGTCGCCCGGGCCTCGGGACGGCGCCGCCGCCTGGGCCAGCTGCACTGGGGCGGCGGGACGCCCAACTACCTCAGCCCGGCGGAGCAGGGCGAGCTGTGGGCCCTGATCGCCCGCCACTTCGATCTGGCGCCCGATCTGGAGGCCTCGATCGAGGTGAACCCGGAGTTCCTCAGCCGCGATGAGGTGCTGCAGCTGCGGCGGCTCGGGTTCCGCCGCATCAGCTTCGGCATCCAGGATGCCGATCCGCAGGTGCAGGCGGCGGTGAACCGGATCGTGCCGGTGGAGCAGTTGCGTCGCGCCATGGCCTGGATGCGCGAGGCCGACTTCGACAGCGTGAACGTGGATCTGATCTGTGGCCTGCCGCTGCAGACGCCGGAGCGTTTCGCCGCCACCATCGCGCTTGTGGGCGAGCTCCGGCCCGATCGGGTGTCGCTGTTCAGCTTCGCCTACCTGCCTGCCCAGCTGCCGCTGCAGCGCAGGATCGCCGCCGCCGACCTGCCCGGCCAGCGGGAGCGGCTGCTGATGCTGCAGCACGCCTGTGATGCGCTCACCGGCCATGGCTATGACGCCATCGGCATGGATCACTACGCCCTGCGCGACGACGGTCTGGCCATCGCGGCCCGCCAGGGGCGCCTCCATCGCAACTTCCAGGGCTACACCACCGGCGGCGAACTGGATCTGCTCGGGATCGGCGTCAGCGCCATCAGCCAGTTCCCCCATCTGTTCGCCCAGAACCACCGCGATCTGAGGAGGTACTACCGCGCGCTCCAGGAGGGCCTGCTGCCGGTGGAGCGGGGCCTGGAGGTGCGCGATCCCGATCTGCTCGAGCGCCGCGACCTGATCCGGCAGGTGATGTGCCACTTCGAGGTGGCGATCGACCGCTCCCGCTTCGGGGCCGAATGGGCCGCTCTGCAGGAGCTGGCCGCCGACGGTCTGGTGCGGCTGCGTGAGGAGGGCAGCTCCGCTCTGGTGCAGGTGACGCCGGCGGGCCGCTGGCTGATCCGCACCGTGGCGGCCGTGTTCGATCCCGACCAGCGCCACCGCGCCAGCGGCTCACGGCTGATCTGAGTCCCACGGCTGCGGGGCGGCGGCAGTGGCAGCGGCGCACGGTGCAGCAGAAAGACCCCGCTGGCGCGGGGCTTCTGCTGCACCGTTCCCGTGCTGCGGCGGTGGATCGTCCGTCGCCTGCCGGTGCCCTGCCAGTCTCGCCCGTCCCGGGCCCTTCGCAACGTGTTCCCCCTGCTTCGCCGTGGGTAGGGTCCTCATGGCTGGAGCCCCAACCGTGCTGCTGTCCCCCTCCCGCCCGATCTGGTCGCTGTCGGTGGAGGAGGCGGAGAGGGCGCTCCGCACGGGCCCGGACGGCCTCTCGGAGACCGAGGCGGAGCAGCGTCTGCAGCGCTTCGGGCCCAACCGGCTGCCGCCGGTGCCGCGGCGGCCCCTCTGGCGCCGCTTCGCCGACCAGCTGGTGCACTTCATGGCGCTGCTGCTCTGGGCCGCCGGAGCGATGGCCTTCGCGGCCCGCACGCCGCAGCTGGGCTGGGCGATCTGGAGCGTGATCCTGATCAACGCCGTGTTCTCGTTCTGGCAGGAGTTCCAGGCCGAGCGCACGCTCGATGCCCTCACCCGGGTGCTGCCCCGTCAGGTGCGGGTCTGCCGCGACGGCGCCTGGCGCATCCTGCCCATCGAGCAGCTGGTGCCGGGGGATCGGCTGGCGCTGGAGGAGGGCGACCAGGTGCCGGCCGATTGCCGGCTGGTGCGGGCCAGCGGGCTCTATCTCGATGTGGCGGTGCTCACCGGCGAATCGCTGCCGGTGGCGCGCCAGGTGGAACCTCAGGAACACCGGGCGGCCCTGCCGGTGCGCTCCGGACGGCTGCTGCGCCGCCCCGGCGAGGAACCGCTGGAGGAAGCGGTCGCGCCCGGGGAGCGGACCAACCTGCTCCTCGCCGGCACCACCGTGGCGGCCGGCCATGGCGAGGCCGTGGTGTACGCCACCGGCGGTGAGACCGAGTTCGCTCAGGTGGCCCACCTGGCGGCGGCCACCCGCCGCTCTCCCAGCACGCTGGAGCTGCAGGTGAACCGGATCGTGCGCACCATCACCACCATCGCGGTGTCGATGGGCGCTCTGGCTTTCGGGGCCAGCGTGCTGTTCGTGGGCCTCGACCCGAGCGAGAGCCTGGTGTTCGCGATCGGCATCATCGTGGCCAACGTGCCCGAGGGCCTGCTGCCCACCGTCACCCTGGCGCTGGCGCTGGCGGTGCAGCGCATGGCCCGGCGCAATGCCCTGGTGCGGCGACTCTCGGCGGTGGAGACCCTGGGCGCCGTGGGGGTGATCTGCACCGACAAGACCGGCACGCTGACCTGCAACCGCATGGAGGTGGAGACGCTGTGGCTTCCTCCCGACGGCCATGAGGATTCCCAGGCGGTGCAGCGGCTGCTGCTCGGTGCCGCCCTCTGCTCCAATGCGCGCCTGGCCGCCGCCGCCGTGCCGCTGGCCGCCGACACCAGCGCCACCTGGCGGGTGGTGGGCGATCCCACCGAAACGGCCCTGCTGCTGGCGGCTTCCCGCGCCGGCCTGGATCTGGCCCAGCTGCCCGCTCTCCTGCCGCGTCGCCGTGAGATTCCCTTCGATTCCCGCCGACGCATGATGACGGTGGTGGTGGACACGGCCCCGGCGGCGGCAGGGGAGCACCCATCGCTGCCCCCCTGGCCGGAGCCCGCTCCCTGCCAGCTCATCACCAAGGGGGCACCGCTGGAGGTGCTGCGGCACTGCCGCCGCCTGATGTTGCCTGGCGGCATCGAACCGCTCAGCAAGCAGCACTGGGGCGACCTGGTGGCGGCCAACGATCGGCTGGCCGCGCGCGGTTTCAGGGTGCTGGCGGTGGCCTGGCGGCCCGGCGGCCCGGAGCTCGAGCAGTCCAGTGCCCAGCAGCTCGAACGGGATCTCACCTTCCTCGGGTTGATCGGGCTCTATGACCCGCCCCGGCCGGGGGTGCGCGAGGCCATCGCCCAGTGCCACGCCGCCGGCATCAAGGTCACCATGGTGACTGGCGACTACGGCCTGACGGCCGAGGCCATCGCCTGTCAGATCGGCCTGCTCGACGCCGATCCAGCCGATCCGCCCGGCCTGGATCCGGTGCGGGTGATCAGCGGTGATTCGCTCAATCAGCTCCGTGACGCCCAGCTGCGTCAGCTGCTGCGCCACCGCTCCCGGCTCGTGTTCGCCCGCATGGCTCCCGAGCAGAAGCTGCGCCTGGTGGAGAGCTACCGCTCCATCGGGGAGGTGGTGGCCGTCACCGGCGATGGCGTCAACGACGCTCCCGCCCTGCGGGCCGCCGACGTGGGGGTGGCGATGGGTGGCAACGGCACCGACGTGGCCCGCGAGGCCGCCGACATCGTGCTGCTGGATGACGACTTCACCACGATCGTGGTGGCGATCCGCTACGGGCGGGCGGTGTTCCGCAACATCCGCAAGTTCATTACCTACATCCTGTCCTCGAACGTGCCGGAAGTGGCGCCGTTTCTGGCGATGGTGGCCTTCCGCATCCCGGCGGCCCTCACGGTGCTCCAGATCCTGGCGGTGGACCTGGGCACCGATCTGCTGCCGGCCCTGGCGCTCGGTGCGGAGCCCCCCGATCCGGACGTGATGGCCGTGCCCCCCCGGCGGCGGGGCGAGGCCCTGCTCAACCGCCCCCTGATGCAGCGTGCCTACCTCTTCCTGGGTCTGATCCAGGCCCTGCTTTCGATGGGGGCCTATCTGCTGGTGTGGCGCCACCACGGTTACGGCATCGTCGATCTCCAGGTGATCGCACCCCAGTTGCTGCAAGTGCCGGCCCCGCCGCCCCTGATGGCGATCCAGACCCAGGCCTCGGCAGCCGCCTTCGCCACGATCGTGTTCGCCCAGATCGGCAACCTGATGGCCTGCCGCTCCGAGCGGCTCTCGGCCTTCGCCCTGCCGTGGCTGTCCAACCGCTTGCTGGGGGTGGGCATCAGCGCGGAACTGCTGGTGCTGGCGGCCCTGCTCACCGTGCCGCCGCTGGCGTCGGTGTTCCGGCTGGCCCCTTTCCCGGCACCGCTGTGGATCTGGGTGGTGGCGGCCGCCCCGGTGCTGCTGCTGGCGGAGGAACTGCGCAAGGCCTGCCGCCGTCGCCGGCCGACGGCACACTGAGGAGGAAGCTTCTCACCGCGGGGTCGCCGCCATGGAGCGCGTCCGTTTCGCCAGCCGTGTCGCCGCGGGCCGGGAGTTGGCGCTGGCCCTGCAGGCCTGGCAGCATCGGCGCCAGGACAGCACCGTGATCGGTCTGCCGCGGGGCGGGGTGAGCGTGGCCGCCGAAGTGGCCGGCGCCCTCGATCTGCCCCTGCGCAGCTGGGCCGTGCGCAAGCTGGCCCATCCGCGCGCTCCGGAGTACGCCATCGGAGCGGTGGCGCCGGGAGGCGTGGTGTTGCTCGATCAGCCCGCCCTGGCACGCCTGGGGGTCAGCGAGGCCATGCTCGGGCGGCTGGTGCGGGATCAGCAGCGGGAGCTGGAGCGCCGACAGCGGCTCTACGGGGATCCCGCCCCGGCCGAGCTGGCGGGCCGTCAGCTGCTGGTGATCGATGACGGCATCGCCACCGGCTACACCGCCCGGGCCGCGTTGACGTCGCTGCGGCAGCTGGGGCCGTCCCGGCTCGTGCTGGCGGTGCCCGTCTGTGAAGCCAGCCTGGTGGAGGGTCTCGCGAAGCTGGTCGACGATCTGGTGGTGCTTCGCCGCGTGCAGGACCTGCAGGCGGTGGGCAGCTGGTTCGACACGTTCGGCCAGGTCAGCGATGGGGAGGTGCTGGCGCTCCTCGAAACCCACCGCTGACCTGTCGCCACCCGCAGCCGATCAGCCGACGGCGGCGGCGGCGCGATCGAAGTAGGTGCCGATCTCGGAGACGAGAGCGGAGCAGTCGCCGGGGGTGATGCCGTTGCGGTCGTTGACGATGGCGATGGCAGCGTCCTTCATCTTGCGGACACCTTCGGCCACGGAAGCGCCGGGGACGCCGAGGGCGAGGTAGGTCTCGCGGAGGCCGTTGAGGCAGCGATCTTCGAGGACGGAGGCGTCACCGGTGAAGACGGCGTAGGTGACGTAGCGGAGGACGAT